>DXFW01000017.1 GCA_019114225.1 Candidatus Allofournierella pullicola
CACCAACGGCGACACCCACCTGGGCGGCGACGACTTTGACCAGCGGATCATCGACTGGCTGGCCGACAACTTCCAGAAGGAGAACGGCATTGACCTGCGTCAGGACAAGATGGCCGCGCAGCGCCTGAAGGAAGCCGCCGAGAAGGCGAAGATCGAGCTGTCCGGCGTGACCAGCACCGCCATCAACCTGCCCTTCATCACCGCCGACGCCACCGGCCCCAAGCACCTGGACACCACCCTCACCCGCGCCCAGTTCGACGCGCTGACCGCCGACCTGGTGGAGCGCACCATGGGCCCCGTGCGCAAGGCTCTGGCCGACGCCGGCCTGAAGCCCAGCGATCTGGGCAAGGTTCTGCTGGTGGGCGGTTCCACCCGTATCCCCGCCGTGCAGGAGGCCGTGAAGAAGGAGATGGGCGCCGAGCCCTTCAAGGGCATTAACCCCGACGAGTGCGTTTCCATCGGCGCTGCCATCCAGGGCGGCGTGCTGAACAAGGAAGTGGGCGGCATTCTGCTGCTGGACGTCACCCCGCTGAGCCTGGGCATTGAGACCCTGGGCGGCGTTTGCACCAAGATCATCGAGCGCAACACCACCATCCCCACCAAGAAGAGCCAGATCTTCTCCACCGCCGCCGACAACCAGCCCAGCGTGGAAGTCAACGTGCTGCAGGGCGAGCGTGAGTTTGCCCGCGACAACAAGAGCCTGGGCATGTTCAAGCTGGACGGCATTCCTGCCGCTCCCCGCGGCGTGCCTCAGATCGAGGTCACCTTTGACATCGACGCCAACGGCATTGTGCACGTGAGCGCCAAGGACCTGGGCAGCGGCAAGGAGCAGAGCATTACCATCACCGCCTCCACCAACATGAGCAAGGAGGACATCGAGAAATCCGTGCGCGAGGCCGAGCAGTTCGCTGCCGAGGACAAGAAGCGCCGCGAGGAAGTGGATGTGCGCAACGGCGCCGACCAGATGGTGTTCCAGACCGAAAAGACCCTCGCCGAGCTGGGCGACAAGGTGGACGCCTCCAAGAAGGCCGAGGTCGAGGCCAAACTGAACGAGCTGAAAGAGGCTCTGAAGGGCACCGACATCGAGGCCATCAAGGCAAAGCAGGAGGAGGTCCAGAAGGCCTTCTACGCCATCAGCGAGGAGCTGTATAAGAACGCTCAAGGCTCTGGCGCGGCGGGCGCTCCCGGCGCGGACGCGGGCAATGCCGGTAACGCCGGCAAGCCCGACGACGGCGTGGTGGACGCCGACTTCAAGGAAGTATAACCCCTTTTTCAGCCTCCCCTTGCCATCAAGGGGAGGCATTGTGGGCTAAACAGCCCTTTGAACCTTACAGAAAGAGAGCCCGCCCGGCGGGCAGACACAGGTGAATCAGGTATGGCAGAAAAACGCGATTACTACGAGGTCCTGGGCGTGGCGAAAAACGCCAGCGAAGAGGACCTGAAGAAGGCGTATCGCAAGCAGGCGAAGAAATATCACCCGGATCTGAACCCCGGCGACAAAGAGGCCGAGGCGAAGTTCAAAGAGGTGAACGAAGCCTACGAAGTGCTCAGCGACAAGGAAAAGCGGGCCCGGTACGACCAGTTCGGCTTTGCCGGGGTGGACCCCAGCTACGGCGCGGGCGCCGGCGGCCCGGGCGCGGGCGGTTTCGGCGGCTTTGGCGGCATGGGCGGCGTGGACCTGGGCGACATCTTCGGCGATCTGTTTGGCGGCATGGGCGGCGGCTTCGGCGGCTTTGGCGGCCAGCGGGCCAACCCCAACGCCCCCCGCAAGGGCGCGGACGTGCGGGTGAGCCTGGTGCTGGGCTTCATGGAGGCGGCCCACGGCTGCACCAAGACCATCACCATCACCAAGCAGGACACCTGCCCCGAGTGCTCCGGCACCGGCGCGGCCAAGGGCACCAGCCCCGAGACCTGCCCGGACTGCGGCGGCGCGGGCTATGTGAACCGCAACCTGCGCATGGGCGGCATGGTGATGCAGCAGCGTCAGCCCTGCTCCCGCTGCGGCGGCAAGGGCAAGATCGTCAAGACCCCCTGCGCCCACTGCCACGGCACCGGCAAGGTGAGCGTGAAGAAGTCGCTGGAGGTGAAGATCCCCGCCGGTATCGGCGACGACCAGAGCATTGCGCTGCGGGGCCAGGGCGACGCCGGCGTGAACGGCGGCCCTGCCGGCGACGTGATCGTGATCATCACCGTGCGGCCGGACCCCATGTTCGAACGGGACGGCTACGATGTGTGGGTCACGGTGCCCATCACCTACAGCCAGGCGGTGCTGGGCGCGTCCATCGTGGTGCCCACCGTGGACGGCAAGGTGGAGTACAACGTGCCCGAAGGCACCCAGAGCGGCACCACCTTCCGGCTGCGGGGCAAGGGCATTCAGTACCTGGGCGGCCGCGGCCGCGGCGACCAGTACGTCAAGGTGATGGTGGAGATCCCCAAAAAGCTCACCCGCGCCCAGCGGGAGGCGCTGACCGCCTTTGAGCAGAGCCTCAAGGACGACAACTACGAGCAGCGCAAGGGCTTCTTCAAGAACCTGCGGGACAAGTTTGAAAAGAACTGACCTTCCTTTGATACATGAAAAGCGCCGGACGGGAACTTCCCGTCCGGCGCTTTGTTTTTGTTTTCGTGTCAGTCCTCGTCGTCCAGATCCCAGTCGTCGTCGCTGCGCAGGATACGCTGGGTGTTCAGCCACTCGCTGCCGGGGCGGCAGAGCAGCCGCGCGTCCACATAGGCCATGGGCAGGGTGAGGATGGTCTGGCCCAGATAGTCGCCGGAGCGGGTGCGCTCGCACACCAGCACCAGCTCCGGGTCGCCGGTAGGCTTGAAGGCGATGGGCAACATCATGCTCATCACGTTGCGGGTGGGGAAGAAGCAGGGCACCGCCAGCTTCCAGTTGCGCCGCACCCGCTTGAGGGTGCGCTTGAGGGCGCTGTCCAGCCGCTCGTTCAAAAGGGCGTAGAGGTCGAAGTCGTTGCAGATCACGTCGCCCAGCCGGTCGAACAGTTCCTCCCGCTGGTGCTCGTTGTCCGCCGCCTCGATCTGCGCCAGAAGCCCCATCGCCTCGTCGTTGATGGAGCACTCCCGCTTGAGCAGGTCCATGGGCAGGCGGTCGCAGTTGTCGTGGAAGATGTGGTCGGAGGAGAGCTGCACGTTGCAGTCCGGGTCCAGCAGCAGGTCGGACATATGGGTGAAGTAGGTGGCAGGCTCCGGCTCGCCCTTGGTGCTGAACATCTTCTTGTAGCACCAGCGCTCGCCCTGGTCGCCGCTGTCGGTGGAGCAGAAGCAGCTGAACCGCCAGGGGCTGCGCTCGTTGTCTCCGCTGGGGGTGAAGTAGGCAAACACGTCCTCGCCCAGCCGGCGGGACTGCAGGCCGGTGTTGAAGGCGGCGAAGCTGCCGTCGTCGGCAATGCAGATCTTGTCCTGGCAGACCAGACGGTAGAAGGTGTAGGTGATGTACTGGTGAAGAATGGCGTAGGGCTTGCCGCCCTCAAAGGACCATTCCTCCTCCTGCACATGCTCGGCCAGGTCCCGCAAAAAGGCCTCGCCGTTGCCCAGATAGGCGAACTTGCGCAGCGCGGCGCTGGGCCGGCAGGTCTTGTAGGCCGGCTCCTGAGACTCGCCCTCGGCCTCCTCCTTCACAAACCTCACATACCAGGGCGCGCCGTCCTCCCGGGTGCTGCGGGAGATGTAGATCCACACCAGATTGCCCGCGGCGTTCCTCCGCTCCAGCGGGAAGCCGTAGGAGTTGTGGGCGGCGTCCGGCACCAGGCCGTTGCGGCTGCGGCAGGCCAGGTAGTTCTCCTGGATCTCCTCCAGCAGCTCCCGGGAGAGGGCGGCCTCCGGCTGATCCAGCAGGAAGGCGCTCACATGCTTCTGGGCCGCCACCGGGAAGAAGATTTCATCCCGGTCCATGGTGGAGGGCAGTTCCTCGGCAGCCTCGACGGGGACAGGGGCTTCAGCGGGGGCAGGGACCTCAGCGGGCGCAGGGGCCTCCACGGGGGCAGGGGTCTCGGCAGGCGCAGGGGCCTCAGCCGCCGCAGGGGCCTCAGCCGCCGCAGGGACCTCGGCGGGCGCAGGAGCTGCGGCGGGTACGGGGGCCTGGGCAGGCATGGGGGCCTTCTTCTTCTTTCCCTTGCGGGGCAGCAGGGTCGCATACCAGACCTGCCCCAGGCCGGATTCGGTGGTCTTGCTGTTGAGCTTCACCACATCCGGCATATCCTCCAGCATTTTCTTGAGCTTTCCGTAGCCGAGGGACTGGGGCGTGACGCCGCCTTCCCGGAGGATCTCGCCCACCCGCGTCATGGGAATACTGCCGCCCGGAGGACACTCTTCCACCAGGATCTGGTAGACCTGATTCTTCGCTTCATCCGTCATCGCACATCCACTCCTTTTCCTCTCGGCGCGGCGGGCCGCTTGCCCTCCGTTAAAAATCACTTATAAAAACTATTATAGTTCTCCTGCGGAGATTTGTCGATAAGGCCCCCGCAGGCGGCTCAAAAAATCGCCGGGCAGGGTTTTTCCTGCCCGGCGATTTTCGGGTTCACTCTTCCGGGTCCAGACACGCCTGGGCCGCCAGGGCCAGCAGCCGCTGGAACTGGGCCCGCTCCTCCCCGGTCATGCGGGCGGTCATGCGGACGAACCCCTCTTCCACCTGACCCTGCAGGGCGGGGTAGACCTCCAGCGCCTTTTGGGTGGGGTGGATGTCATAGGTGCGCTTGTCCCTGGGGTTGGTGCGCCGGGAGAGAAAGCCCGTCTCTTCCAGCTTGGCCACCGTTTTGGCCACCACGCTTTTGTCCAGCGAGAGGCGCTTGGTGATCTCGTCCTGGGTGAGGGCCCCGTGGTCGCACACCACCAGAATGACCACCGCCTGGGCCGCCGTGAGGCCGCAGGGGGCGCACCCCTCGCTGAGCCAGATGTGACTTTTGCGGTAGAGGATGGAAAGGCTGCGCAGGGAACTGTCGGCAATGGGCTGCATGAGGGCACCTCCTTGTTTGTTCCCCTGCATTATACCCCAGATTGGTGGCAACTGCAACCGGATATTGACAGCAGTCTCCGGGAGTGTTACACTGAATATAGTGGCAATTGCCACTATATTTTTTGTAAAGGAAGTATCCCATGGAAAAAACCGAAACGATATGGAACCGGCGGTTCATCCTTTTGTTCATCACGAACCTGCTGGTGCTGGCAGCTTTTTACGCCTCCATCCCCATCATTCCCCTCTACTGCGGGGAGATCGGCATTACCGGCGCAAAGGTGGGCATTGTGCTCACCGCCATGTCCGTGGCCACCATTCTGTTCCGTCCGGTGGCAGGCTATCTGCTGGACAACTTTGACCGTTACCGTGTGTATCTCCTTTTTCTGGCGCTGGTCTGCGTGAGCCTGTGCCGTATCCGCTACCCCAGGGTGCAGCGGGGCAGGTTCTCGCTGAAAGAGTCCATCTATGCCCCGGCGCTGCCCTTCATGTTCAACATGATGTTTCTGATGATCCCCTATGGGGCGGTCCTGTCCACCGGGGCGCACCTGCTGGCGGGCTTTTTCTTCGGCGTGGGCTACGGCATTCTGCAGCCCCTGTTTCAGACATTTGTCACCGGCACCACGCCGCCGCCCCAGCGGGGCGTGGCCAACGCCACCTACATGCTCTCCTACGATGTGGGCATTGGCCTGGGCTCGCTGCTGATGGGCTTTTTGCAGCAGCCGGTGGGCCTGGCGGCCGGCTTTTCCCTCACCGCCGTTTTTTACCTGGTGGGCGGCGGACTGTATCTCGGCTGGACCGACGGTTATTACAGCCGCCGCAAGGCCGCCTGCGAAGCGGGAGAGCGCGTCTGACCCTCTTCCGCGGCAAGTGAATTGTCAAACTAAGTGCAACAGGAATTGAGTTCAAAGTCCCATAATTCCTGGGCAGAATGGAAGTTAAGAACCTTTCGAGGCCTGGCGTTAATCAACGCCAGGTTTCGTTTTAGAGTAGCGGGGG
>DXFW01000018.1 GCA_019114225.1 Candidatus Allofournierella pullicola
GCCAGGCCAGCCGCCGCTGCGACATCGCCTATGAATTCGGCGACGGTTCGGTCGCTTACGACGACATCCCCGACCCGCTGCCGTTCGACGTCGAGGCCCCGGTCATTGAGATCCCGGCGGAGTTTTTCGGCATTTTCTATATGGACTGCATGGACGATATGCAGAAATACGACGGCAAGACCGTGCGCTTCCTCGCGCAGGTGTGCCAGACCCCGCGCGCGGGCAAGGACAGCTTTGTGCCCGGCCGCTTCGCCATGACCTGCTGCGTGCAGGACATCCAGTTTGTCGGCTTCCCCTGCCGGTACGACGCGTACAAGACGCTCAAACAGCGCGACTGGATCACGCTGACGGCCAAGGTCAACCTGAAATACCACCCCATCTACAAGGGCCAGACCCCCGACAGCACCGGCCCCGTGCTGACCGCCGTAAAGGTCGAGCCCGCCGAAAAACCGCTGGACGATGTGGTGATGTTCTCGTGATGAAAGGGGCGGGCTTTATGCGCCCCGCCAAAACGTAACAGATATTTTACAGTTTCCCGTCTTGCATTTTGGCCGCTGTGCTGTATAATAGGTACGGCAGGCGGGCAGAAGGCCCGCGCCTGCCGCCCGCTTGTTGGCTTGTTGTGACGCACCTGGGACCCCAAGGAGGTACGCCGATGCAGGTTTTGGAGCTGGAGATGCTGGTAGAACGCGCGGCCGCGGAGCTGGAAAGCGAAGGCCGCTTTGCCATGACCCGCCGCTTTGTGCAGCATGGCGGTGTGACCGTGTACGAGCACTGTGTGCGCGTGGCGGTGCTGAGCTGCCGCCTGGCCGCGGCGCTTGGCTGGGAGGTCGACCTGGGCGCGCTGGTGCGCGGCGCGCTGCTGCACGACTACTTTTTGTACGACTGGCACGAGAAGGACGACAGCCACCGGCTGCACGGCTTCACCCACCCGCGCGCGGCGCTGAACAACGCCTGCGCCGACTGGGAGCTTTCGCCCCGCGAGCGCAACATCATCCTGCGGCACATGTTCCCGCTGACGCCGGTGCCGCCCGCCTGCCGCGAAGGCTGGCTTGTGTGCATGGCGGACAAGATCTGCGCCGTGCACGAGATGATCTACACCCGCACCCGCCGCCTGCGCCCCGCGCT
The DNA here is from genome assembly GCA_019114225.1 of Candidatus Allofournierella pullicola. Lineage (GTDB taxonomy): Bacteria > Bacillota > Clostridia > Oscillospirales > Ruminococcaceae > Allofournierella_A > Allofournierella_A pullicola. The sequence continues at coordinate 1,129 of DXFW01000018.1, forward strand.
GGCCCGGCGGTAAAACAGCCTGAAAACGAAACAGAAAACCGCCCCGTTGTGCTTTTTCGGCACGCGGGGCGGTTTTTGTGTGGTATAAAGGGGGTGGGGCAAACGGCGCGGCGCAGCGGGAAGGTGCGCACCCCGCGATACCGCAACCCCATGTAGGGGCCGATTCCATATCGGCCCGGTTTGCGGCGGCGCAGGGGTCTGCGGGCGGATATGGAATCCGCCCCTACGGCGGCTCCTGTGCGGCGGGCGGTTTTCCCGTTTGGCCGGGCGCGGCTGGAGGGCGTGCAGGGGCGGGGTAAACGTTGCGGGGGTCAATCTTCTTCGGACAGGGCGCCGCGGTAGAGGATCTGGGTGCAGATGTAGGCGACTTCGTTGAAGGCGTCCGGGTGGGCGAGGCGGAACAGGATGCGCGCGGCCAGGCGGGCGCCGATGGTGGAGGTCTGCACCTCCACCGTGGTGATGCGGTGCGCGACGTTCGCGTATTCGGGGTTGTTGTCAAAGCCGGTCAGCAGCGGGCGGGCGGCGTGGGGCAGGCCGCGGTCGTCGTAATACTGCTGGATATAGTGCGCGATGTAGTCGCTCGCGCACACAAAGGCGTCCGGAAGGCGGTCCAGCGCGTCCAGAAAGCCGCTGATCTGCTCATAGTGGGTGTACAGCCCGAACGGCCCGGTCAGGCACAGCGCGGGGTCCGGCTGCAGGCCGCGCGCGGCGTGCGCATCCAGGAACCCCTGCCAGCGGTCGGCGTTGGTCTGGGCGTAGTCCACCGCGCCGACAAAGCTCAGCCGCCGCCGGCCGGTGTCCAGCAGGCGGCCGGTGATGCGCCGCAGCGCGTCGCGCCCTTCCAGCAGAACAAGGTCGCCGCCCAACCCGGCCTGCGGCAGGCCGGGCACCGTGTCCAGGAAAATTTTGGGCAGCGGCAGCGCGGCCAGCAGGCGCAGCAGCGGTTCGGTATAAATGTTAAGCACAATGATACCCGCCACCGAGCCGTCTGTCAGCGCGGCGGGCAGGGTGTAGCCCTCCTCGTCATAGGCGGGCAGATAGGTATACATCAGCTTATGGCTAAGTAGATGTAATCAAGAGAAGAAAGGGAAAGCACAATCCAGACGGAACCAGCGGTTGTGTCAAGAAATGTTTGTGGAATAGCAAGAACTTTGATATAATAGGAGCAGGAACCCGTAATCGGGAGAAAGGCAGGAGGATAAATGCACATAAGCTAGAAACCCCTCTGGCATACGCTGGTTGAGCGCAATATGAGGAAAGAGGACTTGCGGATTGCCGCCGGTCTTACCACAAATATGATTGCCAACATGGGTAAGGGAAAAAATATCAGCATGGAAACGCTGGTTCGTATCTGCGAAGCCCTGAATTGTGGCATTTTGGATGTGATTGAGCTGGAACAGGATGAAGATGTTGAAGGCAAAGAATAATCTGAATTAAGGAGAACACCATACATGGAAATATTAGAATTTGGAGATAGAAACAAAAGAAAGATTATCTTTATACATGGTTTTCAATGTCCTTATCAAATATGGGAAAAATATATCGAACATTATCAAAAAGACTATCACATTATTATTCCTATAATGCCTGGACACAATCCTAAAAAGCAGGAAAAATTTTTCTCTTTTTTACAGACTTCAAGAGAACTTGAGGATTATTATATTTCCCGTTATGGTAAAAGCGTGTATGCCATTTATGGAATGTCAATGGGTGGTGTTTTGACCGCTACGTTATGGCAAAATGGACAATTAGAAATTGAAAAAGTGATTTTTGATGGTTCTCCGCTTGTATCTGTCAATGGCATTATGAAAAGAATGATGCTACAGTTCTATTTGAATATAACTCACAAGTCACAACAAAGAGACAAAAAAACATTGGCGCAAGCGACAAAAAGTATTTGCCCACAAGAATATCTCCGGGATTTCTTACAGGTACTTGATAATATGTCAGATACAACTATTATAAATTATATCAGCGAGATAGCGAACTTTCGACTAAAGGATGATGTAGATACTCCCAACACAAAAATCTATTTTTATTATGGGACTGCTGTAAATGAACTGCTTGCAAAAAAATCGGCTCAAGTTATTGCGAAGAATTATAGCGGTAGCGTCATAAAATGCTTTAAAGGGAAAGGCCATTGCGAAAATGCTTTATTACATCCAGATGTGATGATTCAGGAATTGGATCAGGTGCTGATATAGTTAACTCAGTATGCCCCTCTCCCAGGGTCTCATCGTCAGCGAGAGCGCCGGCGACAGCGTCACCGAGCTGCTCACCACTTCTGACGAGGCTTTCAGCAAGGTCGCCGGCTATGAGCTGACCACCTACGAAAAAGAGGACGGCGACATCGACGGCCCCTTTGCGCTTGCGGTCTCCATCGACTGCGGCAGCGACGGGCAGATCGTCTGGTTCTCTTCCGCCGCGTTCCTGGACGACATGTACAACGCTCTGTCTTCCGGCTCCAACTCCGATCTTGCCATGAACGCATTGTCCTCGCTGATCGGTGAGACCGAGGCCATGGCCATCCGCAGCAAATCGCTGAACTACAACTACCTTTCCATCAGCGGTTCCACCGCCTCGCTGCTGAAGGTCCTGATGATTGGCGTGTTCCCCATCGGTTACCTGTGCATTGGCGTGTATGTTATTTTGAAGAAGAGGAAGAAGCAGAATGAAGCGGGCTAAACGGCTTTATATCCTGTTCGGCGTTCTGGTCGTTTTGTGCATTGCCACCGTCTGCGTTTTGCAATATGACCAGAAGCAGGAGGAGATACAAACCAGCGGCGAGATCATCCTCACCGTGGACGCGGACACGGTGTCCGCGCTGGACTGGGAAACCGAATCCGACTCCCTCGCCTTCCACAAGGACGGCAGCTGGTTGTATGACGAGGACGAGGCTTTTCCGGTGAGCGAAGAAAAGATCAACGACCTTTTGGCGGAGTTTGAGGATTTCCGGGCCGCCTTCGTCATCGAAAACGTCACCGATTTTGCTCAGTACGGACTGGACGAACCCGTCTGCACAATCGACATCACCACCAGCGATACAAACTACGAGATCCAGCTGGGTGATTACAGTTCCATGGATTCCCAGCGGTATGTCTCCATTGGCGACGGCAATGTGTATCTTGCGGTGAACGATCCGCTGGACGCCTTTGATTTGACCCTGAGCGACATGATCGCCCACGATGAGGTTCCCTCGTTTGATGAGGTGTCGAGCATTCATTTTGACGGCCCCGAGACCTACGACGTGGTCTGGCAGGAATACAGTGAGGACAACGCCTACACGGTGTGCAGCGACGACGTCTACTATAAGCAGGAGGGCGACGACCTGCTGCCGCTGGATACCTCCGCCGTGGAAGGCTATCTGTCCGCCATCAGCAACGCCGGCTACACCGAGTATGTGACCTACAATGTCACCGATGAAGAACTGGCCACCTACGGTCTGGATGACCCGGAAGTGACCGTGACGGTGGAATACACCGAACTGGACGGCGACACCGAGACGCCCGGCACCTTCACCCTCAGCGTGAGCCGCGACCCGGTGGAACTGGCAGCCCAGGCCACCGAAGAAGTTCTGGACGAATCGTCCTCCTCCACGGAGAGCACCGAGGAGACCATCACAGCCTATGCGCGTATCAACGACTCCAAAATCATTTACAAGATTTCCGGCAGTAGTTACGAAGAGCTGATGGCCTGCACCTACGATGACCTGCGGCATACCGAGGTCCTCACCGCGGATTTTGCCGATGTGACCGGATTTGATATCTCTCTGGAGGGCCAGGTCTACACCATCACCTCCAAGGGTTCCGGCGACGACAAGACCTTCCTCTACGGCGATGAAGAGCTGGACATCAGCGCACTGGAAAGTGCTCTTATCGCAGTTTCCGCCGATGAATTCACGGCCGAAGAGCCCACCCAGAAAGAAGAGCTCGGCATGACCGTGACGCTGGACAACGAGGCCCATCCGAAAGTGCAGATCGAATTCTACCGCTACGACGGCGAGCACTGCCTTGCGGTGGTGGACGGCGCCCCCTTCGCGCTGGTTCCCCGATCCGCCGTGGTGGACCTGATCGAAGCCGTGAATGCCATCGTTCTGTGATCACGCTCCCGGCGGGAGCCGCCCTGAACAGGGCGGCTCCTTTTTGCTCTCCAGCCGCCTCACAGCGGTTTTTGTGCAATTATTCAGCGGGCCTGCCTCGTTTGATATATAAAGAGTATTTTCCCGTGTTACACCACGGAACGAGGAGAGTGCGCATCCATGAAAAAAGCTCAAAAAGCACTTTGCCTTTTCAAGCGCTTTGGCGCCGCAGCGCTGGCCCTGAGCCTGTTCGGCTGCAGCCAGACCGGCGCGCCTTCCCAAAGCCTGCCCGCTTCCTCCGCTGTGCTGAGCGAGGAAGCGCCCCAGTCTCAGGGTATCCCTTCCGGCACGCAGATGAGCGAGGATGAGATATTCCAGCTTGCGGCGGACCTGATCGCTCAGGGCCAGACTCTGGATGACCGGGTCGCGGCGCTCTCCCTGTGGGAAGTGGACAAGGACGACTCGTTCACCGAGGACCTGTACGGCCAGAGCATCGCCTTTTACCATATTCCTTCCGTGCAGGGCAAGGCCCGGCTGCGGCAGATGCTTTCAGAAGTATTCAGCGAAGCCTATACCGACGAGATACTGCAGGAGTTTTTTTCGCCGGACGCGGTGTGCGCCCTGCGGGAGCGGGACGGCAAGCTGTATGCCAGCGAGAGCTGGCTTTCCCGCCAGACTGCCCGCCGCCAATACACCGGCAAGCTGACGCTGATCGGGCGCACCGAGGACATTGTCAGCCTGCAGGCGGAACTTTCCTACCAGGGCGGCACCGTGCAGATGCTCGAAAATTACCCCCTGACCCTGCGCCGGGAAGAAAGCGGCTGGAAAATAGACGGTTGGAAGAGCGAAATGTCCGCCGACAATTCCTTTGTGCAGCTTCCGCCGGAGTTGGAACAGGCGGCGGGAGACGACCCGGAACTTGCCACCTCGCTGCGGTATGCCTGGACGCTGGGCGGCGCCCTCACCCGTGGCGAACAGCGTTGGGTGGACTGGTGCTTCTCCGGGCTGTTTGAAGCGCCGACAAGCTATCAGGAGCTGGGCTATCCTCTGCAGGATATCACCGGGCTGGTCGTGTCCGGGTACGCGGTGGAGGCCGGCCCCGACGGCGCGGTCTATCTGCGGCTGGACGTGGACGATCCGGGCACCACTCCGCTGCGCACAGGTTCCAACTGGTATCTGCTGACCTTCGGCCGTGACATCGACCGGGTGGACGGAGTGATACAACACATGTACCCGGACAGCGAGCAGGCCGCTTTCGGCCTGGGCAGGACCGCAGAGATTGAAGAGGCCGCACTGAACCGGGAACTGACCGCAGTGGCAGATCTTTTTCACGCCTGGGCTTGTGCTGAGGAAACCGGTGCGGACTGGTGGGAAAACTCAAACGACGCCCTGCCTGCCGAGATCCCCTATGTGGCGGTGCGCATGTCGCAGGACGGGCGCACCGATTCCGACGGCCGGTTCACCGCCGAAGAGTTCCAACAGGCCGCGCGGGAGTATCTGGATGAGCCGAAATACAAAGCAGACCGGGACAGACTGCTGCAGAGGTGCACCGAGCAGGGCGGCCGCTTTGCGCTAATGCCCATGGGCGGTTTCCTTTCGGACATCGACCTGGTCTGCCGCGATCTGGGCGGCGGTCTTGCCGGCGGCGCCGCCACGGTGGTGCGGCGCTATTACAAGGGCGAACTGGGCCTTGTGCCGGACTACGATCTTGTCTACACACTTCACCGCTCGCTGGGAGGCAAAGGCAGCTGGTGCGTTTCCAAATGCGCCAAACAGCCCTTTGGCCCTGAGAGTATCCAGTGACCACTGAAAACACAAAAGCGGCCCCGGGTCTTCCCTTTCGGAAAACCCGGGGCCGCTTGTTTTATCTTATCAGTTTTGAGCGAAAACTGTCATGGAAACGCCGGTGTCCTGCACCAGAATGTCCTTCGGCATGCGCAAAAAACGGAAAGACACATACAGATCTCCTGCCGCGCCCGAAACGTTGACCAGCTGCAGCAGGTAGATGAACCAGAAATACTTCGTTCCCATGGCAAGATTCAGCGCCAGGAACACCGCGCCCCACACCACCAGCGGCGCCAACGCCACCACAATGTAGGCTGCTTTTTTGAAGTACTCGCTGCTTCCGGCAAAGGCATACAGGCCGGTGAAGCCAAAGCGCACCTTTTCTGCGCCGAACACCTTCATGCAGGCGCCATGCACCAGTTCATGGAGCACCATGTACATAACGGCGCAAACAAGAAATGCTGCCAGCGAAGCCAGGCTTGTAAAAACGTTGAAGTCAGGCATGAGCAAAAAGCCTGCTGTCAACATCACCGCGGCGATCGCAACGGCCAGCCCGTTGACCACCAGTGCAAGCTTGGTGTCTTTCTGCAGGTCGATGGTCAGAACTTGCCCATATCCGCCGGGTAGGTCCTGCAAGCAGTTCCGGTTCATCTTTCTCTCCCCTTTTTGTCCTTCAAAGTCCCAGTTCCTTGAGCTGTGCCGCCATGCGTATGTATTCATCCACCACGTCAAAAACTTCGCCGCGGCGGCGAAGAGGGCGGCGGCGGAAATCCACCTCGTCCATGTGCGAAACGCCTCGTCCCGCTGCCCCACGCCAAACGCCCTGAAAGCCGGTCCATTGGGCGGATTCAGCGGTCACAAGGCCGTCGTTCTCCCCTTCCACCAGACCAATGATGAGGTTCTGCCACCACATGAACAGATCGCTGCGCCAGGAGCGCATGGCGCCGGCATAGCTGCGGTAGAGCACGCCCTCCACGTCCGGGTTGGCGCGGTAGAATTCTTCGGCCCAGGCAGTGGTAAACTGGCCGCAGACCGCACAGAAATCCGGGTGCCGGTCCCCCAGGAGCCGGTACCAGAGATTTACAAAAAAGCCTGCCAGGCGGAACGCCCAGCGCGGCAGCCGGGTCAGCTTGTCCATGGTTTTTGAGCCGTGGTTCGGCACCGAGGACCAGCCAAATTGCCGGACAGCCCGGAGATACCAACTGCGGCCCTCCATATCCAGGTCAGCCTCCAGGATAACAATATTCTGGGTCCAGCCTACTTCCAAGGCTTGTTTGAAAACCTCCGGGTGACCTTCATATATCCGGTAAAAATCCCTCATCCGGCGCAGATTGCGGGGGGAGAATCCGGTCCGGTCAGGGTAGTTTGCGGTGATATACTCCGCCACCATCACAGCAGCCCCTTTCTCCGGCTTGCCGCTTACCAGCCGACCCAGCTCCAGGTACAGCTCTATCTGGGAGAAATCGGCGGCAAGGACCCTGTCGATCTCGTCATAAAGGCTAGCGTTCGATGTTTCTGGAAATCTTCCGGGTAAGCGTATCCTTTTGGCTCTTATTTCCGTTGTCCCTTCTTGTGCAGCAGTACTCCGCCGCCGATTCCCACAGCGAAGCAGAACAGGATGAGAGCAAGATATCGAAGGATCGGCCCTGGGTCCCCGGCAAGCAAGCTGACCATACCCCGGTAGGCAGCGTCCCCGCCGCCATATAGAAGCAGAAACATCCCCGATTGCCCAAAGCCTGTAAAAACATCCATCCAGCCCAAGGCAGTCATAACAACCCCCAGGCAAAAGGTGACAGTGAGGATCACCGGGATCGGCCACTTTGTAAGACGGAATAACAGCTGGGTCAGCAAGCAGAACAGGCCGCCCAGCAAAAAGGCGTGCAGATATGTCATAGCGGTATCCTCCTATCGGAAAGACATGAGCAAGGCAGCCCCGAACGCTGCCGGAAGTCCCACGCCGAAAATCAGGAAAGCAGCCGACAGACCCTTTCGGGATGCCCGGGGAAGGGTATCCCCTTCTTTCAGTGCGGCAGCGGTAAACTCAATGATAGCGGCGGAAAAGCCGGTAAAAGGCAGCATTGCCCCAAAGCCGCCGAGGCCTTCCAGCTTTTGATACTGCCCCAGAATGGTGGCCGCCCCGCTGAGTGCAGCCATAATCGCCAGCATCAGGGTGATAGACAGCCCGAATTCCACCCCTGCAGATAACAGAAGTTCAAAAACCAACTGTGCCGCCACACACAACGCTCCGCCAATCAGAAAAGACCAAAGATAGTCCACCGGTTTTCCTCGCATAAATGACACTCCTTCTGAAAAGGGCAGGGAGGAGGGGCTGGAGAACCCCTCCTCCCTGCCGCAGCAATCGTTGCGTTAAGGCTCAGACCCGCAGGCCCGCTTTGTAGCCGCTATGGATAGCATCGTAGATCTTGCCCACCTTGGAGCAGTCACCAACGACGGTGACCTGTTTTCCCATGGCCTTCATCTCTTCTGCCAGGCTGCGGCAGGGGGCAAGACCGATGGCCACCAGCACATGATCTGCCGGGATTGTCTTGCGTCCATGGCCTTCCACTACAACGCCTTGGTCGTTGATCTCCACCACGCGGGAGGAGGTCATGACCTGGACGCCGTTCTCTTTCAGCATCTCGGGATAGACCATCTGATCGGAGGCGCTGCAATCCTTCATGATCTTCGGCAGCATCTCCACCATGGTAACATGGTTTTCTTTGGAGAAGCTCAGCTGGACCGCAGTCTCGGTACCGATAAGGCCGCCGCCCACTACCACGATGTTGCCCGAGATGCCGGCGCAATCCTTTGCCAGGGCGTCCACCGCCAGCCGGACATTAGCCCGGTCGCCGCCGGGAACCGGCAGACGGACACCAGCGGCGCCGGTGGCGATGATCACGGCATCAAAGCCCTCCAGATCAGCGGCAGTCGCCTCTTTTTCCACAACCTTGATGTCCCGTTTTTCCACCTGGACGGTGAGATACTTCAGGGCGTTGCGGATGTCTGCCTTGAACTCCGGAGCGGACGCTTCGTGAAGGAACCCGCCCAGCTTCCGCTTTTCAAACAGGGTGACCTGATGTCCCCGGTCAAAGGCCACAGCGGCAGCCTTCATTCCGGCAGGGCCACCGCCTACTACTGCCACTTTTTTGGGGGTAGCGGTGGGACGAATGGCCAAGGCGTCCTCGAATCCCAGAGTGGGGTTCATGGTGCAGTTGATGGATCTGCCCAGATGGTTGCCCCGGTCCAAACAGCCCTCGTTGCAGCGGATGCACGGGGAGATGTCCTCCGGGTGGCCCTCCAAGGCCTTTTTTGCCCAATAGGGGTCGGCCAGCAGGGGGCGTCCCATGCTGATAAAGTCCCCTTTCCCTTCTGCCAAGATCTCCTCGGCGTACTCCGGCAGAGTAATAGAACCGGTGGCGAAAACCGGGATGGAGACCTCTTTTTTGATGGCCTCTGCAGCCCAGACATTGTGGCCCTTGGAAAGCTGCATGGGGGTCACCTGGTGGATCATCTGGTGATGGTCGCCGCCGCTGACATCAATGGCGGCGCAGCCCAGCTCCTCCAGTCGCTTGGCGTAATAGATGGTGTCCTCAATCGTCATGCCGCCCGGCTCATAGTCGGTGCCGCTGAGACGGACGATCAGGGGGAAGTCCTCCCCCACATACTCCTTGCAGCGGGTAAAGATCTGCTCCAGAAAACGGAAACGGTTTTCCCGGCTGCCACCGTACCAATCGGTGCGCTGGTTGGTAAAGGGGGAAAGGAAGTTGGTGATGAGGTAGCCGTGGGCGCCATGAATCTCCACCACCTCAAAGCCGGCGTCCTTGGCCCGTTTTGCGGCCTTTCCGAACGCCTCGACAATGTCATGGATCTCGGCGATGGTCAGCTCTTCCGGGATGGCGGCCTGACCGTAGCGCTGGTACATCAGCGGCCAGGGATTGGGGGAAGCGGACTTCATGGGGGGGCCAAGGAACCGCTGGCGTCCGCAGTGCTCGATCTGGATGCAGGGGACCGACCCGGCATTCTTGATGCTGTCAGCCAGCCATCCCAGGCCAACGATGTATTCATCGTCACAGATGCCCAGCTGGTTGGAGGCGGACTTGCTGTACAGCCTGTCCACATAGGCGTACTCCACGATGATCATGCCTACCTCGCCCATGGCCAGGTCCTCATAGTAGCGGACCAGGCGTTCCGAAACCGAGCCATCCATGTGGCTCAGACCAGAGGTTTGCGGGGCCTTGCAAATGCGGTTTTTGATCTCTACATTGCCGATCCTGCCAGGGGTGAAAAGATGGGGGAATTGCTTGCTCATGCCGGTCGCTCTCCTTTACTACTTTGGGAATAATAGTTTCCCTTTTTGACAGGATACCAGAAAAATGGGAAAAAGGCCGATATTATCTGATATATTTTTGACAATTATTTTGGTGTTATATAATACTATTTTTCTTTGGAATACGGTATTATATGACACTTTTTTATCCGGCCAAACCAGCAGCTGTTTCTTGCCCTTCCATTGGCTATCAGGTATAATTAAAAAAGCGTAAAAACCCGAAGCCAAAGGAGTATTGTCATGATCCAGCGTCAAGAACCCCCGGCATCCGCCAGCTATCTGTTCAACGCCGATATGGCCCCTTACCGCGAACTGTTCCTCCGCCGCTGTCCTCCGCCGATGCTAATGCCCCGGGGAAATCGGGTATGCAAAAAGGGTGTGACAAAGGGGTGGATGTATTACCTGTCCCAGGGGCTTTTGAAGGTCTACTCCAGCAATTCCTATGGGTATGACCGGGTCATCGCCTTTTTGAAGGATGACAACATCTTCGGACTGGACTGTTTTGACCCGGACCAGCCCTCCGTCGTCACCATCGAATGTGTGACCGATAGCTGGGTGATGCCCCTGCAAAGCGAGATGCTCACCGGCATCATGCGGGAAAGCCCCGACTTTGCCTGTGATTTGGTGGCCTATTACGCCAAGGTGATGCGCCAGCTTTGTTTCGATACCGAGAACCAGAGCATCAACGATGCCAAGGTGCGGCTTGTAAATTTCCTATACCTGTATGCGGAGTCCAGCGGCGACGACCGCATTGCCATGAGCCAGCAGAATCTGGCGGCAGCGGCGAATTGCTCCCGCTCCAGCATCGCCCGCATCTGCACCCAACTGAAGGAGGCAGGACTCATCCGGGTCCATGGCCGGGGGTTGACGGTTTTAGACAGGGAACGGCTCAAGGCGTTTTGCCGATTATAGTCCCTATTGCGTCCTATCGCTATTACAAAAAGCGGGAGGTTATTATAGAAAACCGTTTCCTTCTGCAATACATCTTGCCACATAGTATTGTGTTGTTAAAAAGTTCAAAGAGAAGCACAGGACTTTATTTTCCCAGTCCTGTGCTTTTCTTCAGCCTGTTTTGCTTTATTTATACCATGTCCTGCTTGATCTGCACCCCGCCCCGCAGACAGACGATGATCTTTTCCCTGGATACCACCTTCACCGTATCTACCAACTGGCGGATCATACTCTCATCCCACTCGGAGATTTCCGCCGAAGCATTTTCCATCACCGAAACCGCATTTTTGAGCTGCGTAAAGGCAGCGGCGTTTTTTCCTCTCTGCTCTTGAATGAAAGCTCTTTTTTCTTTGAGCGCGGTCGTTTCATCCAACAGAGCTTTCAACTGATCTTGATACCCTGCCGAATCACCCGCATCAGCGGCTTGAGCGATTAGAACCCCCACCTGTTGATTGATCTCCTCCAGCCTTTTTTCGATGTCTCCAAGGCTCATGCCCTCGCCGGGGATGGGGGCGATCTCCTGCTCCATCGCTCCGGTGACCTGCCGGATGAGGGTTCCCTTCTGCCCCATCGCCCTGTTCACCGCCACCAGGATGGCCCTCTGGAGGGGTCCCTCCTCCAGGGTGGGGGAGTTGTGGCAGTACCGCTTGCCGTAGTCCAGGCGGCTCACACACCGCCACACAATGCGGGTCTGATTGCCCCGCTTCCAGGTACACCGACGGTAGAGGGTCCCACATTCGCCGCAGACCAACCGCTCCGAAAGGGCGTACTTGCTGGCGTAGGAGGTGAGGCCGGTAGGGGCTGCCTTAGTGGGGCTTTTGGCCGCTTTGCGCCTCGCCAGCTCCGCCTGGACAGCGTCGAAGGTCTTGTGATCTACTATGGCAGGGTGGTGATTCTGAATGAGGTACTTGGGCAGCTGCCCGGTGTTCCTGACGGATTTCCGGCTGATACAGTCGCTGATGAAGGTCTTTTGCAGAAGGACATCCCCGCGGTACTTCTCGTTGGTGAGGATGTTTCGGATGGCGCTGGTGGTCCACTCGGTTTTCCCGGCCACATTGAGGATATTTTCGTCTATCTTTTTTCGGGGAAGATGCTGCTCTTTTGCAGGCCCCTGTCTGCTCCAAAAAGGGCACAGGCCCAAAAGCTGCCTAAAACGGGGAACTTGCAGGGTTCAAATCCTGCCGGTTGGTCAGAACATCCGTTTGGCAACTATCGTTGGACTTGTTAATTTTCGGCCCCTAAAAAGTCCACAAACACTTGATGCCATGCGGGTTTATCCGCATGGCATCTAAAGTGTTTGGGTTAGATGGTGGACCTGGAGGGATTCGAACCCTTGACCTCTGCGATGCGAACGCAGCGCTCTCCCAACTGAGCTACAGGCCCATGTGTGACTGCTCTATCTAATTTAAAGCATTCCGGCCAAAAAGTCAAGGTTTTTTTCGTCATTGCCGCGTATTTTTTTGTGCGTGCAAAAAAGGAGGGCGGCCGTCTCTTTGGAGAAGGCCGCCCTCCCTCAACAGAAAGGAGTGGATCGCTTATTTGCCGTAGTAAGCCTGGAGGTAGATCTCCTTGATCTCGCTCACCAGAGGGTACACGGGGTTGGCGGTGGTGCACTGGTCCTCGAACGCCTTATAAGACAGTTCATCCACCTTGGCAAGGAATTCTTCTTCACTGACGCCGCAGGCCTTGATGGTCATGGGCCGCTCGGTCTCCATCATCAGCTTCTGGATGGCTGCGATGAGGCAGTCCACTGCTTCGTAGGTGTCGGTGCCCACATTGCACAGCCCGCAGCGCCGGGCCAGCTTGGCGTAGCGCTTGTCGGCCACATACTCCTTGTACTTGGGGAACGCGGCAAACTTGGTGGGTTTCTTCGCGTTGTAGGCAATGACGTAGGGCAGCAGGATGGCGTTGGCGCGGCCATGGGGGATGTGGAATTCGCCGCCCAGCTTGTGCGCCATGGAGTGGTTCAGGCCCAGGAAGGCGTTGGTGAAGGCCATGCCCGCAATGCAGCTGGCGTTGTGCATTTTTTCGCGGGCCAGCTGGTCGCCGTTGTAGGAATCCTTCAGATAGGTGAACACCATCTCGGTGGCGTGCAGGGCCAGACCGTCGGTGTAGTCGCTGGCCATCACAGACACATAGGCTTCAATGGCGTGGGTCAGCACGTCCATGCCGGTGTCGGCCACGATGCTGCGGGGCATGGTGCGTGTGAACTGTGGGTCGATGATGGCCACGTCGGGGGTCAGGCTGTAGTCTGCCAGAGGATACTTGATGTTGCCGTTGGCTTTGTCGGTGATGACCGAGAAGCTGGTCACCTCGCTGCCGGTGCCGGAGGTGGTGGGAATGGCCACCAGTTTGGTCTTGGCGCCCAGTTTGGGAAACTTGAAGGCGCGCTTGCGGATGTCCATGAAGCGCTGGCGCAGGCCGTCGAAGCTGGTCTCGGGATGCTCATAGAACAGCCACATGCCCTTGGCTGCGTCGATGGCGCTGCCGCCGCCGATGGCGATGATCACGTCCGGCTGGAAGGCGCGCATGGCCTCCACGCCGCGCATGATGCACTCCACGCTGGGGTCGCTCTCCACATCGGAGTAAATTTCGCTGTGGCAGTACTGTTCACGCTTGCGAAGGTAGTACAGCACCTTGTTCACATTGCCCAGCTGCACCATCACAGGGTCGGTGACGATGAAGGCGCGGCTGATGCCCTCCATCTTCTCCAGGTACTGGATGGAGTCCTCCTCGAAGTAGATCTTGGGCGGGATCTTGAACCACTGCATGTTCACCCTCCGTTTGGCGATGCGCTTTTTGTTGATGAGGTTGACGGTGGTCACGTTCTGGCTCACCGAGTTCTTGCCATAGCTGCCGCAGCCAAGAGTCAGGGATGGTGTGTTGGTGTTGTAGATGTCGCCGATGGCGCCCTGGGAGGAGGGGCTGTTCACAATGATGCGCCCCACCTTCATGGCAACGCCGTACTCATCGGCGATCTTCTTGTCCCCGGTGTGGATGACGGCGGAGTGGCCAAGGCCCCCCAGCTCCAGCATTTTGTTGGCGTAGGCAAAGCCCTGCTCCTTGTCCTTGCAGACAAAGTAGGCCAGCACAGGGCTGAGCTTCTCTTTGCTCAGGGGGAACTCCTCACCGGGATGAGGCAGCGGCGCGATGAGGATCTTGGTCTTTTCCGGCACACTGATACCCGCCTGCTCGGCGATCCAGTTGGCGCTCTTGCCAACCACCGGGGCAAACACGCCCTTCGCGGGGTCCGGGAACATGTATTTGGTCAGCGTTTCGGTCTCCTCGGGGGTGAGGAAGTAGCAGTTGTTGGCCTTCATGTAAGCCTCAAAATCCTTGGCAATGGGCTTCTCCACGATGACCGCCTGCTCGGAGGCACAGATCATGCCGTTGTCGAAGGTCTTGGACATCATCAGGTCGGTGCAGGCCTGGTGCAGATCGGCGCTCTTTTCGATGAAGCAGGGCACGTTGCCCGCGCCCACGCCCAGAGCCGGTTTGCCGCAGGAGTAGGCCGCCTTGACCATGCCGGGGCCGCCGGTGGCCAGGATGGTGGCAACGCCCGGATGGTTCATCAGCGCGCCGGTGGCCTCGATACTGGGGGTGTCGATCCACTGAATGCAGTTCTTGGGCGCGCCGGCCTTCACCGCCGCCTCATAGACGATACGGGCCGCCTCGGCGCTGCATTTCTGGGCAGAGGGATGGAAGCCGAAGATGATGGGGTTGCGGGTCTTCACCGCAATGAGGCACTTGAACAGCGTGGTGGAGGTGGGGTTGGTGGTGGGGGTCACGCCGCAGATCACACCCACGGGCTCAGCCACTTCCACATACCCTTCCATGTCGTTTTCTTCCAGAACGCCCACCGTGCGCTCCTTTTTGATGTCATGCCAGATATATTCGGTGGCGAACATGTTCTTGATGACCTTGTCTTCGTACACGCCGCGGCCGGTCTCTTCCACCGCCATGCGGGCCAGCTCCTGATGTTTGTCCAGGCCGGCCAGCGCCATTGCGTGAACGATGTTGTCCACAGCCTCCTGATCCAGCACCATGAATTCATTCAGCGCCACCTGGGCCTTTGCCACCAGCGCGTCGATCATGGTCTGCACGTCGGTCTTCACCGTTTCAACCACAGGTTTCTTTTCTGCCATTGCAATCTTCCGTCCTTTCAGGCGTGTTGCGCATGGTGCGGGAGCCCTCTGCCCCCGCCTGCAGCTTGTTGCCTTGGCATTATGATACCACATCGTTAATCAAATAACAATGTCCCGTCTGGCCAAAGATTGTTAATAAAATAACGTGCTTTTGTGCAGGATGTACAGCGTAAAAAAAAGAGCGCGGAACGCACCGCGTTCCGCGCTCTTATCAATGATCAGGCCCTTGCCATGTTGCGGCGCTTGATGACCAGCAGCGTGCCGAGCATAAGCACAATGCCCACGGGCAGCGCCAGAATGCCAGGCGCGCCGAAGTGGACCAGCAGGCCGGCCACAAGGTAGGTCACGCCGGAAACCACCGCACATGTGATGGCATATGGCAGCTGTGTGGAAACATGGTTCACATGGTCACACTGAGCGCCCGCAGAAGCCATGATGGTGGTGTCGGAGATGGGAGAGCAGTGGTCACCGCAGACCGCACCGGCCATGCAGGCAGAAATGCAGATGATGGCCATAGGGTCATCCATGGAGAACACGCCCTGCACGATGGGGATCAGGATACCGAAAGTGCCCCAGCTGGTGCCGGTGGAGAACGCCAGCAGGCAGCCCACCACAAACACGATCACCGGCAGGATCATCTGCATTCCGGTGGCGCTCTCACGCACAAAGTCACGCACAAAGTACTTGGCGCCCAGAGAGTCGGTCATGGCTTTCAGGCTCCAGGCGAAGGTAAGGATCATAATGGCGGGCACCATGGCCTTGAAACCTTCGGGGACGCAGCTCATCATGTCCTTGAAGGACATGGCCCGCCGCACCTGGTAATAGATGAACGCAACGATCAGCGCGAAAGCAGAACCCAACATCAGGCCCACCGACGCGTCGGAAGCGGAGAAGGCTTCCACAAAGCCCACGCCGGAGAAGAAGCCGCCGGAGTAGAGCATGCCGATGACGCAGAACACAACCAGCACCAGCACCGGCAGCACCAGGTCCAGAACGGAGCCCTTGCTGTCGTCCGCCGTGTCGTCGGCGTCGGCGTAGGGGTTGGAGCCGCTGAAGAGGTCGCCCTTTTCAATGGCGTTGCGCTCGAACTTGGCCATGGGGCCAAAGTCCACCCGCATGAGCACCATGCTCACCATCATCACGATCGTGAGCAGCGCATAGTAGTTGTAAGGGATGGCTCGCAGGAACAGGCTGAAGCCCTGGCCGTCCTCCGCGAAGGCGGAAACTGCGGCCGCCCAGGAGGAGACCGGCGCGATGATACACACGGGGGCAGCAGTAGCGTCGATGATGTAGGCCAGCTTTGCCCGGGAAATGTTCTGCTTGTCGGTGATGGGGCGCATAACGCTGCCCACCGTCAGGCAGTTGAAGTAGTCATCGATAAAGATGAGCACGCCCAGCAGAATGGAAACCAGCTGCACGCCCCCCCGGGACTTGATGTGGGCCTTGGCCCAGCGGCCAAAGGCGGCAGAACCGCCCGCCTTGTTCATCAGGCAGACCATGGAGCCCAGAATGATGAGGAAAACCAGGATACCCATGTTGTAGCTGTCGGTCACCGAAGCTACGATACCGTCATCAAACACGTGACGCACCGTGGTCTCAAACCGGAAGTTGGAATAGAGCAGGCCGCCCACCACGATACCGATGAACAGAGAGCTGTAGACCTCCTTGGTGATGAGCGCCAGGGCAATGGCGATGACCGGAGGCAGCAGCGACCAGGCGGTGTTGAAGAAGCGGCTGGGCGAGGTCACATAGCCTTCGCCGCCGCAGGTGGCACACACGTTTGTGCCGCCGCACACTTCGCAGGCGGGGTCGAGCCCGTAGCATTCCATACAGGCGCCCACGGTGCCACAGTCCGGGCATTCGATCATTTTGGTGCCGGGCTCGTCGGTGGGATCGCCCGCCGCAAAGGCGGTGGCGCTGAGCATTACCAACAGCACCAACATCATTGCCACAAAAGGCAAAATGCGGGTCAATGTCTTTCTCATGTCAGTTCCTCCTGCACAAAAAATGAAGCCATGACAGTGTCATGACTTCATACCGATGCACAAGTGCCCATAGTGTCCGCAGTGCGGCGGTCGAACTCACGACAGCGCTCCGCCCGGCATTTCTGTACGGGCGACAGTCCGGGGGATGTTCTCCCACGGCCCGGCGCGGCGGCCCCCTCAGGCGGGACAAACCGAACCTCGGCAAACGCCCCTTTCCCGCCCCGCGCGCCTGTGTTGAATGGGGGCCGTACTCTTGACGTTCGCACCTCTATCATGCTATGTACGTCTTAATGATAAGCCATTTTTTACAAAAGTCAACCGCCAAAAAGAAAGAATTTGCAATTTTTTGTAAGTTCATACCGTTCTATGCTATACTGAAGATAAATAATGCATATGACCGGGACCTGTGCGCATAAACGCGCGCGGCCCGCATAGGAGGGAAAGTTATGTATTGGACGCGCAGTTTGCTCAAGCAGAACGCGAAGCAGGTGTTGCGGGAAAGCTACTGGCGGGTGTTTCTGGCCTGGCTTTTGATCAGCCTTGGCGCGGGCGCCGCCGCCGGCGTGCTGTCCAACATCGTGCTTTTTGTGCCCACCCTGGTGGTTTCCCTTGCCACCATCGGTTCGCCGGAAGCCTATCTTGCAGGCATTCTTTTTGTCTACCTGCTTTTTCTTGTATTCATCCTGGTGTTCAACGCCCTGGTCACCATGCCCCTCACGGTGGGCGGAATACGGTATACCATGGAGAACCGGTGCGGCTATCCGCCGCTGGACTCGGTGCTCTCCCCTTTCCGCAACAAGGAGCAGTATCTCAACGTGGCCAAAGCCACGCTGATGTATCTTCTGGAGATCTTTGGCTTCACGCTTCTGTTCATCGTGCCGGGCATCGTGCGCGGGTATCAGCTGCGGTATGTTCCCTATCTGCTGGCGGAAAATCCCTATATGAGCTATAGGCGGGCCAAGGAACTGAGCAAGGCTCTGACCAGCGGCGAAAAATCGGCGATCTTTGTTCTGGACCTCTCCTTTATCGGGTGGTATCTGCTGGGCTATCTCACCTGCGGACTGGGCGTATATTTCCTGCTGCCCTACGTCCAGGCCACCATGGCCGAGCTTTACGCCGCCGCCCGCGCCAAGGCCTTTGCCCTCGGGCTTTCCAACGAGGAAGAGCTTTCCGGTTTTGCGGTGTATCCCAAGCGGTGAGGCGCCGCCCTGCCGCCAAACGAAAACTCCCGGCTGCCTGATCACAGGCAGCCGGGAGTTTTTTTACAGATAACGGAGAGCCAGCAGCAGCGCGGCCAGCTGCACGGCCAGAATAAGGGGAACCCCAACAAAAAACTTTGGTTTTCGTGTCTTGTGGTGGAACAGCGCCATCCCCAGCAAAAACGCCGGGCTGCCGCCCAAAGCACAAAAAGCCAGCAGCCTGCGCTCCGGCACACGGCGCGCCCCGCGCTTTGCGGCCCGTTTGTCCCATCCGCAGAGGCCGAACGAGAACAGATTGATTGCCACAAAATACACCAGAAGGATCTGACGCAGCAACGCCAACCCGCCTTTCCTCAGTCAGTTCTTTTTGGAAAAGAAAACCGCCTGCGCAGGCGCTCCCGGCGCGCGGCGGTGGCAGCAGCGTCCACCTTCCAAGCTTCACCCTCCCGGATAAGAACGTCCCCTTCCCGGGTCTCTGGCGGAAGCTGGGCACGGTCTACCTGTTCCGTGCGCAGCGGCCCCTGTGCCGGTTCCAGAAGGGCGACCCCCGCTTCAAAGCGGTCCACGATGTATTCCATCAGGCAGCCTCCCTTTCCTTGGCGGCATTCGCGGTGTAGCTTTGCAGCCCGTTTTCCGTGGCCGCGATGACCACACTGCCATCCTGGTCGGTGCGCAGCACCTGCGCCCCCACCTGCTCAAAGCGTTCCAGCGCGCCCGCGTGGGGATGTCCATAACTATTGCCCAGCCCGCAGCTGATGGCCACATACCCGGGCTGCACCGCCTGCAGAAACTCCAGCGTGTTGGACGTATCGGACCCGTGGTGGGCGGCCTTGAACACATCCGCCCGGGGCACGGCTCCCGCCTCCAGTGCCGCCTGCTCCACCGGTTTTTCACCGTCGCCGCTGAGCACCACCGAAAGTTCGCCGCTCTCGAACAGAAGCACCTGGGAGAGGTCGTTGTAATTATCCGTCTCCACGCCCGCCGCCAGCACCTGCAGGGTACCGCTTCCCACCGGGAAGCTTTGCCCCGGCGCTGCGGTGGTCACCGCCGCGCCGCTGGCTTCGATGGCCTCCATCACCTTTTCAAACAGGCGGGTGGTGGGATAGGGCGCTTTGTCAAAATCCGGCAGCAACACCTGCTCCACTTCCAGCTTTTCCAGCACGGCGGCCATGCTTCCGATATGGTCGGCATGGGGATGGCTCATCACCAGCAGCTTGAGGCGGGTGACGCCCCGCTGCTCCAGATACTCCATCAGTTTCTGCTCGCTGTCGGTATCGCCCGCGTCCACAAGGCAGTATTCCCCGCCGCTTTGCAGCAGCGTGGCGTCTGCCTGGTCCACATCGATGAAGTGGACCGCGTCGGTGTTTTCCGGCAGGTCTGCCGCGGGCAGCGGATCGGCAAGGCCCACGGCAGTGTATATTTCCTGCCAGGTGGGCGCCGCCCCCACTTCGCCGGCCGCGCTGACCCATAGGCCCAAAACAAGGCAGAGGCCCACCAGCGAGAACACGACGGTTTGAAAGGGTGTGAGATTGATCTTCCGCCGCCGGCGGGAGCTTTTTCGCTTTGCCATGGAATCGTTTTACTTTCTGCCCTTGCGGGGCGGTTTGGAATTTGGTTTGAAGCGGCCCTGCTGCACACTTTTTCCGGTCCGGTCGTTCCGGCCGCGGGAAACCGGCGCAGAGGCGCTTTTTTCGTGCCGGGGCTTCCAGGTGGGAGCCAGCAAAGGAATGAGGTCTTCCCTGCCTGTTTTGTGCAGAGCCTTGACCACCTTTTCGGCATTGCGGGGCTCGTAATATTGCAGCAGCGCCCGCTGGAGCGCTTTGCCCTCCGGCGTTTTTTCCACAAACACCGGTTTCATGGTGTAGGGGTCAAGGCCGGTGTAGAACATACAGGTGGACACGGTGCCCGGCGTGGGGTAAAAATCCTGCACCTGCTCCGGGCGGATCTTGTGCTTATAGAGATACTCTGCCAAAATCACCGCGTCGTTCAGGGTGCTGCCGGGGTGGCTGCTCATCAGATAGGGCACCAGATACTGCTTTTTGCCCGCCTTTTTGGTGAGCTCATAGAACTTGGCGGAGAACTTGTTGAACACCTCCACCGGGGGCTTGCCCATATACTTCAGGGTGTTGGGGGCGCAATGCTCCGGGGCCACCTTCAGCTGGCCGGAGACATGGTGCTCCACCAGCTCCTTGAAAAACTCGTCGTTTTTGTCCCAGATGAGATAGTCGTAGCGAATGCCGCTGCGGATGAACACCTTTTTGACACCGGGCAGAGCGCGCAGCTTTCGCAGCATGGAGAGGTACTCAGTATGGTCCACCAGCAGATGAGGGCAGGGGCTGGGGGCGAGGCATTTTTTGCCGCCCTGGCACATGCCCTTGGTCATCTGTTCCTTGCAGCTGGGCAGACGGAAGTTGGCGGTGGGGCCGCCTACGTCATGGATGTAGCCCTTAAAACCGGGCTGGCGGGTGAGCAGTTCGCCCTCTTCCACCACGCTTTCCACGCTGCGGCTGGTGACCCGCCGCCCCTGGTGCAGAGTGATGGCACAGAAGTTGCAGCCGCCGTAGCAGCCGCGGTTGTGGATGATGGAAAACTCCACTTCCTCAATGGCGGGCACACCGCCCACAGCGTCGTAGCTGGGGTGCCAGCGGCGGGTGAAGGGCAGCGCCGCCACCTTGTCCAGTTCCTTGCGGTTCAAAGGCTTTGCGGGCGGGTTCTGCACCAGATATTTCTCGCTCTGCTTCTGCACCACGATCTGGCCTGTCACGGAGTCCTGATTGTCCATCTGAATGCGGCAGGCACGGGCATAAGCCGCTTTGTCAGCGCTCACTTTTGCAAAGCCCGCGCACTCCACATAACGGTCCGGCAGGCCGGCAAAATCGGTCATATAGCAGGTGCCGGGCACATCCCGGATGGTCTCGGCTTTCTCCCCTGCCGCCAGGCGCCGGGCGATGGCCACCGTCTGGTGCTCGCCCATGCCAAAGCTGATGATGTCCGCTCCGGAGGTCTCGGCAATGCTGGGCAGCACTGTGTCCATCCAATAGTCATAATGGGCGAAGCGGCGCAGGCTGGCCTCCAGGCCGCCCAAAATCACCGGCAGGTCGGGGTACGCTTGCTTTGCCAGCTGGGTATACACGGTGGCACTGCGGTCCGGTCGTTTGCCCGCCACCCCGCCCGGAGTGTATTCGTCCACATTTCGGCGGATTTTCGCCACGGAATAGTGGGCCACCATGCTGTCCACATTGCCGCCGCCGATGAAAAAGCCATAGCGGGGCTTACCCAATGCCTTGAAGCTCTCGGGCGTGGTGTAATCCGGCTGGCTGAGCACGCCCACACGGAAGCCCTCCGCCTCCAGCACGCGGCCGATGATGGCCGAGCCGAAACTGGGGTGGTCAACATAGGCGTCGCCGGTGACCAGAACGAAATCCAGTTCATCCCAGCCCCGGGCCGCCATCTCCTCACGGCTGACCGGCAGAAATTCCGTTCCCTGCTGCATGGAGCGGTCTCCTTTCGCTTTTTGTCAAATCTCGTCAGGCACCGGGCCGGCTTCGGCCCGCATGCTCTTTTCGATCCACTGCTGGCGGGTGATAAGCACCTCCCGGGGTTTTGCCCCCTGGTAAGGTCCGATGACCCCCAGCTGCTCCATTTCGTCCATGATACGGGCGGCGCGGGCATAGCCCAGCTTGCAGCGCCGCTGCAAAAGGCTGGTGCTGGCCTGGCCCGCGTCGATGACCACTTCCACCGCCTGGTCCAGCATGGGGTCGTGGCCGCCGTCACCCTCTTCGCCGCCGCTGCCGGAGCCTTTGTCCGCCGCGGCCAGCTTGTCCATCTGGGCGATCATCTCTTCGTCGTACTGGCTGGTGGTGTCCTGCTTGATAAAGTCCAGCACCGCGCTGATCTCTTCGTCCTTCACATAGGTACCCTGGATCCGCACGGGCTTCGCCGCGCCCACCGGCATAAACAGCATATCGCCCATGCCCAGCAGTTTTTCAGCGCCGCCTGCGTCCAGAATGGTGCGGCTGTCCACCTGGCTGGAAACAGCAAAAGCAATGCGGCTGGGAATGTTTGCCTTGATGAGGCCGGTGATAACGTCCACGCTGGGGCGCTGGGTGGCCACGATCAGGTGCATGCCCGCCGCACGGGCTTTCTGGGCAATGCGGCAGATGTAATCCTCCACCTCTTTGCCCGCGACCATCATCAAATCGGCCAGCTCGTCGATGATGATGGCGATGTAAGGCAGTTTTTCCAGACCGTCGGTCTCGGCGGCGAGGCGGTTGAAGCTCTTGATATCGCGGACGTTGTTTTCCGCAAAGAGATGGTAGCGGCGCTCCATCTCCGCCACGGCGCTGCCCAGCGCACCCGCTGCCTTGCGGGGCTCGGTGACCACCGGCATGAGCAGATGGGGAATGCCGTTGTACTCGGCCAGCTCCACTACCTTGGGGTCGATGAGGATAAGACGGACGTCCTCCGGGCTTGCCTTGTACAAAAAGCTGATGATAATGCTGTTGACACACACTGATTTACCGCTGCCGGTGGAGCCGGCAATGAGCAGATGAGGCATTTTGCACAGGTCCGCGATCTGCGCGTTGCCTGCAATGTCCTTGCCCAGAGCCAGCGTCAGAGGCGACGCGCTCTTGGAATAGACCGGGGATTCAAAAATGCTCCGAATGCCCACCGGGCTCTTTTTGCGGTTGGGCACCTCCACGCCCACGGCGGGCTTGCCGGGGATGGGGGCCTCAATGCGCACTCCGCCGGCGGCCAGGTTCAGGGCAATGTCATCCGCCAAACCGGTGATCCGGCTGATTTTTACACCCGCCAGGGGCTGCAGTTCATAGCGGGTGACCGACGGGCCGCGGCAGATGTCCAGCACGCGGGTGCGCACGCCGAAGCTTTCCAGTGTGCTCACCAGCAGCTCGGCGTTCTTTTTCAGTTCTTCTTCCACTCCCGCGTCCTCCGCGGTGGCGGTGCGCTCAAAGAGGCTCAGAGGCGGATAGTGATAGACCTGCTGCTCTGCGGCGGCGGGCACGATCATCATCTGGTCATTCTTGCCCGCAACCACAGCGGCGGGGGTCATCTGAGAAGCAGAGGCCGCGCCCATGGCCCGCTGGACCAGATCGTCCAGATCGCTGCCGCCCACCGTTTCAGGCTGGGGTTCTTCCGCGCTGCTCAGTTCCGGCGCGGGTTCCTCATCGCCCTCCAGCAGGATGGGCGTTTCGAATTCCGAATCATCCTGTGCGGGCTCCTGGGCCGGCTGCCGGACATCCTTCGGCGGGAACATGCCAAAGGTACCGCCCGGGCCCACCAGCGGTTCCTCCGGTTCCGGCGCAAGATCGGTCTCTTGCACCGGGTCGGGGCCCAGGTCGATGTCCACCTGGGCAGAACGGCGGCGCACCTTGGGCGCAGGCGCGGGAGCAGGACGCTCTCTGCGCCGGGGCTGAGGCTCTGCGGGTTCTTCCTCCCGCTCTTCTTCCCGGCGGGCTGCCCGCTCAGCGCGGTCCTCCTGCCAAATGGCATAACGCCCGGCCAGCAGATTCCAAAGATCGCCGGGGGTAACACCGGCAAACCACATGACACCTGCCGCCAGCAGAACCAGCAACAGAATGTTGGCCGCAGGCCGCCCGCACAGCACCAGCAGGGTGCCGCCGACAACGCCGCCCAGCACACCGCCGCCCAGCGCGCCCTGGCCCTGCTCATACAGCGCTTTGACCACCTGCACAAAGTTCATGCCGGCCAGATTGACCCGGGAGAACACCACTGCGGTGCCGCACACGAACATCATCAGGCACAGGGCCTTGGCGCACTTGGACCAAATGGGCAGCCCCAGCGCCACCAGCACCGCCACATACAGCACCAGCAGCCCCAGCACATACATTCCCAGGCCAAACACGCCGAACAGAGCCGCGCGCATCCATGCCCAAACGGATTCTCCTTCCACGAAGATCATGGCCACCAGAACGGCGCCCAGCCCGAAGAGCAGAATGCTCCAGCTCTGGGCAATGTCCGGCTGGGGCCTGCGCCTCCGGCTGCCGGAGCTGGTTTTTCGGGTCGAAGTTTTCTTTGTCGCCATAGTGTTTTTGTATCCTCTTTCGCCTTGCGTTTGTATCGTTCGCCACGGGGCGTCTGCCCTCGCGGCGCGGAATGCTTAACTTAATTATTTTACCATCAACCGGGCGAATTGTAAAACCCAAATTTGGCGAACGGAGACGCCCGAAAACGGAAGCGCGGGGCGGTTTTAGCCACGGACAACGCTCGTTTATTGCTGCAGGGTCAGCACAAGTTCCACTTCATCATCAAACACCGCCCCGGTCGGCACAAAGCCTTTGTTCCTGTACAGGCCAAGCGCCCGGGCATTGTCTTTGTTGCAGGTCAAAACCACCCGGTCCGAAGGCCCGAAAGGCTTTGTTTTGACATATGCAAGCACCTGGTCCAGGGCGGCTCTTCCATAGCCCAGCCCTTGGTTCGAGACATCGATCATCATGTGCCATATATCGTATTCCGGGATATCATAGTCGTAAATCACCATCACATAGCCGACCATCGTGTCATTTTCATAGATACCGAAAGGCTGGCATTGTTGCCTGTAAACATACGCCTGGGCGAGGCTGCGGATCGGGTGTGAAACGAAGCGCTCCTGTTCGGGCGCAAGTTTCAAATTGAACGCGTCCACAAAATTTTCTTCGGTGATTTTTTTGAGATGGATCATAAATACCTCCACAAATTGTTCTCGGTTCATCTGCAAGCTGATTTTGCGCGAACATCTTGTGAGGAGCAGCAGACCGCATAAAAAAAGCCGCGGCGAATAAGCCGCGGCAAAGCCTATGAAACACTCACCATGCGACCGGGGCCCTCAAAAGATATTCAGCTCGTGTATTCATTCCGCTGTTTTTCATAGTCGAGCACCCCGCTTTCTATCTGGATTTATTTCATCATAATCCCCGTACTCAAAAATGTCAACAAAGGAAAGCGCCGGGGCACTCAGCCCCGGCGTTCGATCTCTCCGTAAAGATAATCCAGCGCGTCGCCCAGACTTCCCAGCTGGTCGATCAATCCCTCGTGCACGGCCTGCTGGCCTGTGAGCACGGTGCCCACATCCATCACCAGCTCGCCGGTGTGCATCATCAGCTCCACAAAGCGTTCCTTGCTGATTTTGGAGTGGCTCTCCACAAAACCGGCGATACGCTCCTGCATTTGTTCAAAATAGCGCATGGTTTGAGGCACACCCAGCACAAGGCCGGAATGCCGCACCGGGTGGATGGTCATGGTGGCGGTGGGCACAATGAAGCTGCGCCGCCCACTGACCGCCAGCGGAATGCCGATGGAGTGCCCGCCGCCCAGCACCAGCGTGGCACTGGGCTTGCTGACGCCGCTGATGAGTTCGGAAAGGGCCAGGCCTGCCTCCACATCGCCGCCCACCGTGTTCAGGATCACCAGCAGCGCCTCGATGTCCGGGTCTTCTTCAATGGCCACCAGCTGCGGGATCACATGCTCATATTTGGTCACCTTCTGGCTCTGATCCGCGCTGACATGGCCCTCGATCAGCCCCACCACCGTCAGGCAGTGGATGGAGTGCCGTCCTTTTGTACGGATCACCGAACCGGTGTCCATCATATATTCCTGTTCCAGTTTTTCCTGTTCCACCTGTGCGTCGGTGGGCGGCTGCCGGTTATCGTTTGTTTCCATCGCGTTCTACTCCCCCTTTTCGGTGTTCTCTGTCAGCGTTCCCCCAGAGGGGGACCGTTATGCAAAATAACCCTCAGCATGCACAAAACTTTGTATACTGTTTGACAAAGCCGCCTCAAAGATTATACTATATAAAAAGGGCGTCCCCTTTCCGGGCGCTCTGCCCCGGTCTGTGGTCCGCAGCACAGCCGGGCCGGGGAACAAAAGCGGCCTGCTGCTGCTTTGCCTTTTGCAAGCCACGCTTGAAGAATCTGATAAAAGATGGTGAAACGAATGAACAACTCTCAGGGCAAGGTATCACTGCCGGTCATCAAGCGGCTCCCGAAGTATTATCGCTACATCACTCAGCTGCACAAATCCGGTGTTGCGACCATTTCTTCCAGCGAACTGGCCCGCATGATGGGCACCACTGCCAGCCAGGTGCGTCAGGACTTCAACTGTTTTGGCGGGTTCGGCCAGCAGGGCATTGGCTATAATGTGGAAGTGCTGGAAAAAGAGATCGGCCAGCTTTTGTTTGGTCACGGTGAAAAACTGCCCACCATCCTGCTGGGCGCAGGCCGTTTGGGCACCGCTGTCTCCCGTTTTTTGACCACCGACACCAACGGCTACAACCTGCTGGCGGTGTTTGACATCCGGCAGGACCTGGTGGGGCATGACCTGGACGGTGTGCCCATCCACCATATCGATGAGCTGGACGAGTTCTGCAAGGCAAACCATCCCACTGTGGCGGTGCTTTGCCTGCCCAGGGAGAGTGCGAAGGAAATTTCCGGCCAGCTGGTGGAACTGGGGATCAAGGGCTTCTGGAATTTCAGCCACTATGACCTTTCGGTCACCTATCCCTGCGTGACGGTGGAAAACGCCCATCTGGGCGACAGCCTGATGAGCTTGGGTTACCGGCTGCGCAACAAATAAACACCACAACGAAAGAGAGCGTCTCCCGTTTATGGCAAAACTGTATTACCGCTACGGCGCAATGAACAGCGGCAAAAGCACTGCCTTGATGCAGGTGGCATACAACTATGAAGAGCGGGGCATGCGGGTGTTCATCCTCAAGCCCAGCATTGACACAAAGGGCGGGGAATGCCTGCTCAGCCGTCTGGGCGTGAGCCGCCCGGTGGACAAAACCGTTACGCCCGACATGGATGTGTTCCAGCTGGTGCAGGAGGAAGCCGGCCGCGGCGACAAGCCTCTGGCCTGCGTTCTCACCGATGAGAGCCAGTTTTTCACCCCGCAGCAGGCAGAGCAGCTTTTTATGGTCACGGTGAAGCTGAATATTCCGGTCATCGCCTACGGTCTGCGCACCGATTTCTCCATGCAGGGCTTCCCCGGCTCCACCCGCCTTTTGGAACTGGCCCATGCCATTGAGGAAATGAAGACCATTTGCACCTGCGGGCGCAAAGCCACCTGCAACGGCCGCAAAGTGAACGGCGAGTTCGTGTTTGAGGGCGACCAGGTGGCCATCGATCAGGAAAACAACGTGGAATACCAGAGCCTTTGCGCGCAGTGCTATTTCGCTGAGCGCGAAAAATTCTATCAGCGGCACCCCAAAGTCCGCGTTTGAACCACCGCAATTTTACAGCTTTGACACGCCGGGAACTCTGGTTCCCGGCGTGTCGTTTTTCCCCCTGCCCTTCTTGAGTTTTTTCCTTTCCCATGCTACAATAAAAACAAGTCCAGTCGCTTTGTTTTTATGAGAGGGTGAAAGAATGCCAAAAGTAGCCTATTCCGAGGCGCAGAAAGAGCAGGTCCGCAGGGATCTTGTGGCGGTGGGCCTTGAATTGATGACAAAGCAGGGCATTCAGCACACCACTGTGGAGCAGATCTATCAGAAGGTGGGGATTTCCCGCACCTTTTTCTACACCTTTTTCCCCACCAAAGAGGACCTGGTGGTGGAAATGCTCTATCTCCAGCAGCCCCGGGTGCTGGAATACGCTCAAAAGCTGCTGGACGACCCCGAACTTGACTGGCGGAAAGCTGTCACCCGCTTCCTCCGCACCTGCTGTTATGGCGAACAAAACGGCATTGCAGTGCTGACCGTTGAGGAACAGCAGAAAATATTCCGCCGCCTGTCGCCCGAAAGCTATCGTACGTTCCGCGAAAAGCAGCAGCGGCTGTTCGGGCAGCTTCTGGAGATTTTTGGCGTTCGGTCTGCCTCAGACCGTGTCAGCCTTTTCACCAACCTCTGCCTTGCAACGATGGTGATCCAAAGAGCCATTCCCGGCAGCCTGCCTCTGCTGGTGCCCGAAGCTGCGGAAGCCACCATCGACGTGCAGATAAACGCCATCGTGGACTGGCTTGCCTCACTCCGCAGCCAGGACGTGCAAAACCCATGACATTGCGGCCCGTTTGGCCCCCTTTTGCGGCTCATCCAAGCGGGCTTTTTTCTCACCCACAATAAAAACAAATTTACATTTTCATCTTTATGCAAAGTTTCCCCGCCCCACGGCGGAGAGATAATAAACATTCGGGAGGATTTTACCATGGGTATTTTCAGCAAGCTTTTCAAGGGGCCGGAGATCGACATGGAAAAAAGCAGCGCGAACGCCAAAAGAATGCGGGCGCTGTTTGACCATGTGGTGGAGGGCGGAAACAACTACCGCCTGATTTTCGGCTACACCGAAGACGTGAGCCGCTTCAACTACGGTTTTGTCCACGGAAGCAAGACGAAGATCGGCAACCTCATCGTGGGCTGGAACGAGGCGGAAGAGACCATCGTGGCAGTGCCCACCGTGCCTGACCTTTCCGGCTGCGGCGACCCCACCTATTATCGCCGCGCCGACATCCTGAAAGCCTACCGGAACAAATACCCCACCGACGCCTTTGTCATTTATCCGGACAAGCGGGGCTACATCGCCATCAACGCCTACGACTGGCTGGAGGACGAGAGCCTGTATGTCTATGTATCTCAGGATGAGGAACTGGCTGCTTTCACCGATTTCTTTATGAACCGCTTCGCAAAGAAATGAGGCAAACATGCCCTGGAACGAACTTTTCTGGTTTCTTGTGCTGCTGACAGCGGTGACGCTCTTAGGTCAGTTATGGTTTCATTTTGTGGAGTGGCTGCTGGCAAAAGCGAAGCGCCTGCTGTTCCGCCACAGCCAGCCGCCGGCCTGGCACACTCTGCCCGGTGAAACGGAGGACGACAATGGACATTAACGAAATTTTGAACCGCGCCAAGGGAGCGCAGGCCCAGGCTCTGGCAAGCCTGCATGAAATGGAGGAAAAGGCCGAAACTTTGGCCTCTTCTTCCTGCCCCAAGTCGGACGTCCCGCTCCGGGACACTGCCTCGCAGGAAGCGGAGCAGATAGCCGCCAATGCCCAGCGGCAGGTGGAGATCCTGGGGCAGGTGTTTGACGCGCAAACCATGACGCAGATGGCAGCCAACCAGGAACAGCTGCAGCAAATGATGGACCAACGGATGGCCGAGGCCGCAGCTATGAGCGCCGAAGCCGCCATGAGCCAGCTGTTTGGCGAGGACATGGGCGTGCTGGCCGCCGCTCTGGAAACGCTCGCCATGGAAGGCGACGAGGAAGGGCTCGGTTTTGATGAAGAGGAAGAGACCGCCGCTTCTCTTTATGCCCTGCTGGACGAAACCATGGCCCGCCTGGAGGCGCTGCCCGAGCCGACATCGATAGAATTCGGCAGGGACCCGGCGCTCTGGGGCCGGTTCGGCATTCTGCTCTCCGGCATTGTGTCCACTCTGAACGATCACCGCCTGGACGGACTGGACGTGGAGGAACACATCCCCGTGCTGGAGCAGCAGGTCCTCTCGGTGGTGCGCCGCTCCTGGGGGATCGACGGGCGAAGCGGTCTTTTGGAGACCATTCGCTATCTGACGCAAGGTGGCTACACCGAGCGCTACCGCTTTTACTGCGAAGCGGAATCGCCGGAGGAGCTGATGACCGGCGATGAGGACGAAGATGACCGGGAAGGCGTGGTCCGCGCCTGGGCTTTCGCCCAGCATTACAAAGAGCACTACTCCCCCGCCTTTATGACCGGCTGGGATGTGGGCCGCGCCGCCATGCTGGCCCGTTGGGGAAGTTATCTGGGCTGGATCACCCCGGAGGAGGCCCAGGGCATTTTGTGGGACCTGGCCCAGCGTGCTGCCGGGGACCTGGGCGGCTGGCGGGAGTTTGCCCAATCCTACCTCTTTGGCGGTTTGATGTGGAAGCTGCTCTGCAACAGCCCCGCCGCGGGATACCTGGGCTATCTCGCCGACGCGGCCACCACCCTGCTGATGGGCAAAGCCGATGGTTCCGGCGGCCAGTGGCGCGATTTTCCCTGGCCTGCCCGGCGCAAACTGGGCTTCACCCTGTGACAGGAAAACAAAGCAAAAATCCCCTTTGCGGCATTCCGCAAAGGGGATTTTGCTTTACAGTTTTGCAGCGGCGGTTCAGCCGTCCCGCTGCTTTTTGATGACCTTCAGGCGGGAGAAGTCCTCCCGTTCCTTTTCCTCCAGCACCTCGGTGATGTACTTGATGGTGGCGGTGAACTGGGGGATCATGATGTTGTTCAGGGCATTGGCGCGCTTCTGGGTCTTCTGGATGGCCACAGCCAGGCGGTAGACACTGCTCTCCACCTCGGCCAGCTCCACGGTGAGGCGCTTGACCTCGCAGAATTTCAGATACACGTCATCCAACTGGCTGTTGGTGGAATCCAGCCCGTAATAAAGGCCGGGGGCGCTCTCCTCCATCTTAACGATGGGCAACTCCACGCCCATGACGCTGCGGTAGTCCAGCTTGAGGCCGGTCTCCACAGGCACCGTCTTGGCGAACTCGCCCACAACACCAAGGGTGATGTTGGCGCGCTGCAAAGCCTTGTAAGCCGAGGAATAGGCAGTGGCGATCTCGTCCTGGATGACCGCCGCCCGGTCGATCAGCTGCATCATTTCCCGCACAAGGATGTTCCGCTTGCGGTCCATCAGGTCATAGCCCTGGCTGGCAAGCGCAAGGCTGCGCTTTTGCGCCATCAGGTTCGATTTTGTGGGAAAAACCTGTGCCATTCGGCAGCCTCCTCTCTGTTAAGGCTCACTTTTTGAGGATCGAGCCAAGGTCCCGGTGGGCAGCGTTTACCTGCGGCTTGTAGTAATGGTCCAGCATGACCTGGTCCACACGGTCCAGCTCTTCACGGGGCAGCATGGACAGCAGTTCCCAGCCAAGGTCCAGCGTCTCCTCGATGGAGCGGTTGGTGTTGCCCTGGCCCACGAACTTCTGCTCGAAGGCGCGGCCGAACTCCATGACCCGCTTGTCGCTGGCGGAAAGTTCCTCTTCGCCGATAACGCTGGCCAGAGCCTTGGCGTCCTGCACGCGGGCATAGGTGGCGAAAAGCTGGTTGGCCAGGGGGTTGTGGTCCTCGCGGGTGTAACCCGCGCCGATACCGTCCTTCATCAGACGGGACAGGCTGGGCAGCACGCTCACCGGCGGATAGACACCCGTGGCGTCCATGCCGCGATCCAGCACGATCTGGCCCTCGGTGATGTAACCGGTCAGGTCAGGGATGGGGTGGGTGATGTCGTCGCCGGGCATGGTGAGGATGGGGATCTGAGTCACAGAGCCCTTGCGGCCCTCGATAATGCCGGCGCGCTCGTACAGCGACGCCAGGTCGGAGTAGAGGTAGCCGGGGTAGCCCTTACGGCCGGGGATCTCGCCCTTGGAGGAGGAGAACTCACGCAGAGCCTCACAGTAGCTGGTCATATCGGTAAGGATGACCAGGATGTTCTTGCCCAGATCAAAGGCCAGGTACTCAGCGATGGTCAGCGCCGCACGGGGCGTGATGATACGCTCGACGATGGGGTCGTTGGCCAGGTTGAGCAGCATGACCACGCGGTCCATAACGTTGGCTGCCTCAAAACTCTTTTTGAAGTAGTCGGCAACGTCGTTCTTCACGCCCATGGCGGCGAACACGATGGCGAAATCCTCGCCGTCGGAAACGTCCGCCTGCTTGACGATCTGCACCGCCAGCTCGTTGTGCTTCATGCCGGAGCCGGAGAAGATGGGCAGCTTCTGGCCGCGGATCAGGGTGGCCAGCGCGTCGATGGAAGAAATGCCGGTGCGGATGTAGTTCCGGGGATACACGCGGCTCACCGGGTTAATAGGCGAGCCGTTCACGTCACGCCGGAACTCGGGGTAAATTTCGCCCAGGCCGTCGATGGGGCGGCCCAGGCCGTCCAGGGTGCGGCCCAGAATTTCGGGGCTCAGGTCCACCATCATGGGGTGGCCGGAGAGGGTGGTGCGGGTGTTGTCCAGCGAGAAGCCGGTGGTGCCTTCGAACACCTGGATGACGCACTTGTCACCCTCGATCATCACGATACGGCCCACGCGCTGGGAGCCGTCGGTGAGCTTCATCACCACCATCTCGTCGTAGGAAGCGTTCTGCACGCCGTCCAGAACCACCAGCGAGCCGTTGATCTGGCTTAAGCCAACATGTTCAAGGATCATATGTCTCTCTTTCGCTCCTTTCCCTTGTTAAGCGCGCAGCAGCTCGCCGATCTTCTGATCGATCTCGGCGGTGTACTCGTCGAACATTTCCAGCTTGTCGTTGGGGATATCGTACTTCATCTTGACCAGCTTGTCGAACAGGCCCAGACGCAGCAGCTTGCTGATGGGGATCTGACGGGCCACCAGCGCCTGGCTCTTTTCGTACAGGTGCAGGATGACCTTCATCATCTTGAGCTGCTTCTCCAGGCTGACGTAGGTGTCCTGGTCATGGAAGAAGTTCTGCTGCAAGAAGCCCACACGGATGACACGGGCGATCTCGATGACCAGTTTCTGGTCGTCGGGCAGCACGTCGGAACCGATCAGCTTGACGATCTCCATCAGGCTGGTCTCCTGCAGCAGCAGGCTTGCGATCTGCTCTCGGCAGGACAGGAAATCCGGGCCCACATTGTCGTAGTACCAGGGGGCCAGGTCGGTGATGTACTCGGTGTAGCTGGTGTTCCAGTTGATGGCCGGGTAGTGACGGGCATAGGCCAGGGCCTTGTCCAGCGCCCAGAAGCAGCGGGTGAAACGCTTGGTGTTCTGGGTGACGGGCTCGGAAAAGTCAGCGCCCGGAGGGCTGACGGCGCCGATGACAGTGACGGAGCCCTCTTCCCCGTTCAGGGCGCGCACATAGCCGGCGCGCTCGTAGAATTCGGCCAGACGGCTGGGCAGATAGGCGGGATAGCCTTCGTCGGCGGGCATTTCCTCCAGACGGCCGCTGATCTCGCGCAGGGCCTCGGCCCAACGGCTGGTGGAGTCGGCCATCATGGCGGTGTGGTAGCCCATGTCGCGGTAGTACTCCGCCAGGGTGATACCGGTGTAGATGGACGCCTCACGGGCGGCCACAGGCATGTTGGAGGTGTTGGCGATGAGCACCGTGCGGTCAGTCAGGGGCCGGCCGGTCTTGGGGTCGATCAGTTCGCCAAACTCGGTCAGCGCCTGGGTCATCTCGTTGCCGCGTTCGCCGCAGCCAACGTAGATGATGATGTCGGCGTCGCACCATTTGGCCAGCTGGTGCTGGGTCATGGTCTTGCCGGTACCGAAACCGCCAGGGATGGCGGCGGCGCCGCCCTTGGCGATGGGGAACATGGTGTCCACCACGCGCATGCCGGTGATCAGCGGGCGCTGGGCGGGCATGCGGGCCTGCACAGGGCGGGGGCGGCGGATGGGCCATTTCTGGCACAGGGTCAGTTCCCGTTCATTGCCGTTCTTGTCGGCAATGCGCACCACGGTGTCGTTCACGGTGTAGCTGCCGTTCTCGGCCACCCAGGTCACGGTGCCCTCCACGCCGGGGGCGGCCATGCACTTGTGCAGGATGACCGGGGTCTCAGGGCAAGTGGCGTAGACCTGGCCGGGGACCAGCTTGTCCCCCACCTTCACGGTCACGGTCACATCCCACTTGGCGTTGGAGTCCAGACTGGGGATGTTGCAGCCGCGGGCGATGAAGGGGCCGCTCTCTTTTTCAAGGGCGGGCAGCGGCCGCTGAATGCCGTCGTAGATGTTGCGCAGGATACCGGGGCCCAGGGTAACGCACAGGGGGCCGCCGGTGGTGGTCACAGGCTCGCCGGGCGCAAGGCCGCTGGTCTCCTCGTAGACCTGAATGGTGGTGAGCTCCTCGTCCATACGGATGACTTCGCCCACCAGATGGTCGTTGCCGACATGGACCATTTCCATCATGGAAAGGCCAGTCTTGCCTTTGATGGTGACCACCGGGCCGTTAATGCTGTAGATGAGATTTTGAGCCAATTCGGTTCACCTCGGTTTTCGAAATTAAAGGGCGATGGACATGCCGGAATTCTGCAGGAACCAGTCTTTCTGGGCTTCCAGCTTCATATCCAGCGTGTCGTCCGCCTCCACCGCGCCGCTCTTGGCGCGCAGGCCGCCCAGGCGGATGGTTGCGTCGGCGGTCACTTCGCAGCCGGCGGGAACAACTGCCTTGGCAGCCTCCACATCCTGCGGGCGGGCATAGAACTCCGCCTTCTCCGCGTGGAGAAGCTGCAGCAGCGCCTCGGCGCTCTTTTTCAGATAGTCGGCATACTTCGGCTTTGCGGTAAAGGCGGCAAGCTTCTCCTCGCAGGCGTCGAACACCTGCTGGGCGATCTCACTGCGGCGGGCGGCCAGCTCGGCGCCGGTCTCCACCACGCTGTGAGACAGCTTGCGGTTGGTCTCTTCCTGCAGGCGGACCTTCTCATAGTCCCCCATCTGCCGCGCTTTGGCCTCGGCGGCGGTCTTCACTTTTTCCAGTTCGGCGGCGATCTCCTCGTCGATGGCCTGGATGATGGCGGTGCGGCGCTTTTCGCCGTCCCGCTGGATGGCCTGCATAAATTTTGCCGCGCGCTCGTTTTCTTCAATCATTTGCTGCACCTCAAATCTTAACGCCGATGGCTTCACGCACATAGCGGGTGATTCGGTCACGGCCAAGGGCCGAACCGTGCCGGTCCGGGATGGCCAGCACCAGCGGGCCCTCCTGGTCCTTCTTCGCGTCGTTGACGATCTCGGTGAAATCGTCGGCGATCTTTTCCGTCACCAGGATCATGCCGATATCCGGCTGGGCAAGGGCGGATTCAAAGGCGCTGGTCACTTCCTCGGCGGTGTGGGCCACCACGCCTTCGATCCCCGCCAGCCGCATGCCGGTCTGGGTGTCGGTGTTGTCGCTGATCAGAAAGAAACGCATTGCTGCGCCTCCTTTATACCAGTTTGTTCAGGATCAGGATGGAGATAACGACGCCGTACAGAGCGATGGACTCGCCCAGAGCCACGAAGATCAGGCTCTTACCGAAGCTCTTGGGATCCTCGGAAGCGGCGGCGATAGCAGCGGGAGCGCCGGCGGCAACGGCCATACCACCGCCGATACCGGCAAGGCCGGTGACCAGAGCGGCAGCGATCAGGCCCAGGCCCATGCTTTCGTTGCTGGCAGCGCGCTCAGCAGCGGTCATGGCGGCGGTGGCGGTCTCGCCCTCAGCGCTTACAACAAAGGCGAAGCAGGCGGCCAGCAGCAGAACCACCACAAAAGCGGTGATGTTCAAGCTCAGGGTGCGCTTGACAGGCATGCCCTTGGCGGACTGACGGGCAAGGTAGGCGGCGAAGCCCATGAGCAGGCTCAGAGGCAGAACGATCAGGCAGATGGTCAGAAAAGTATTCATGGTTAGGTCCTCCAAATCAATTTTATGTCTTGTATTGAAAACAGGGTGACACAGCGGAATGTTCCGGCGCCCTGTTCTGGCGAAGAAAAGCTCACTCGGCCTTGTCGGTCAGGCTCACGCCCTTGAAGGGATGACCGCCGCCCTCGTAGCAGCGGCTGAACATCTCGTAGAACTCAAGACGCAGGCCCTGAATGCCGGAGAGCAGGCCCTCCAGCGCGATGATGAGGGCGTTGCCCAGGATCACAACGATGGGGTTGACCGGGTCGCCGGCCAGGCTGAAGATGGCCATCATCATAGCCGCATGGACGAACACGAAGGCGCCCACACGCAGGAAGGAAACGGTGTTGCTGAAATAGCTCAGCACATACTCCAGCAGCTCGAAGATGTTCTGCATGCAGTAGTCCGCCCAGCTTTCGGGCTTCCAGTTGGGATGATGATCCACCAGGCCGATCAGGATCTCCTTGAAGAACAGCAGCACCAGGCCGCCGCCGATCAAGGCAAAGGCCACGCCGGAAGGCAGGAAATGGGGGCCGCTCATAAAGTCACTGACGAAGGAAACGCCGCCGCAGTAGACCAGAATGCCCACCAGGCCGTTGTTGGAGAAGATCGCCTCGCCCCACTGGCCCTTGCGCAGCGCCGCGATAATGTGCAGCACCATGGCAGCCAGCACCAGTGCCACGCCGATGAAGATGGCGCAGACCAGGATGGGGTTGATGGCGGCGGTGTCCAGCACCGAATGGGGGGTGCCGGGCCAGTTGCTGATGGGCTTGCCGGACATGCCCAGCAGTTCATACACCGGGTTCAGCGCCTCTTCAAAGCCGAACACAGAGCCAAACATGAAGCCAAACACCATGCTGGAAATGCCGCAGGGAACGATGAGCCGGGCAAGGGCCATCTTCTTCCACTTCCAAAGGATGAAGCCGCCCACAGCCAGCACCGCGCCCTGGCCCAGGTCGCCGAACATAATGCCGAACAGCACCGTGAAGGTGATGGCCACAAAGGCGGTGATGTCCATCTCACCGTAGCTGGGCAGGCCGTACATGTCCACGAAGAACTCGAAGGGTTTGACGAACCAGGGGTTCTTCAGCTTGGTGGGCGGGGTGGCGTTCTCCACCTCTTCCGGGTCGGAGACGGTCACCCGCATGTGGCGGATCTGCTTGACCTTTTCTGCAAAGGCGTCCGCCTGGGCGGCGGGCACCCAGCCCACCATGAAGAAGTAATTGTCGCGGTAGGCCGCGTAATGGCGCAGGTCAAAGGCCTGCTCATGCCATTTCAGCTGCTGGTAGATCTCGCTGCAGGTCTCCTTCTGTTCGGCCCAGCAGCGGGTGATCTCGGCTTCCTTTTCCTCGATCTTCTTCTGGCAGTCGGCGATCTCCTCGCCCAGCTGCTTCACGATGGACTCCGGTGTACCGGAAGCCTCGGGCAGGTGCAGGCGCTCAAAGAACAGGGTGGCAAAGATACCGTCGATCTCATCGGCGTTGCGCAGCGGCGTAAAGTAGATACCCCAGTAGCCGCCCTTGTCCTCGCTGCAGGTAACAAACAGCACGTGGGGGTTTTCGGCGTAGGCCACCATCATGCGGGCATAGCTGGCCTTGGGCAGGAAGCCGAAGCGCACTTTGATGTATTCGCCCTTGATGATGTCGTCAAAAGGCATGTCCAGGCCGGTGAAGTGACTGAACTGGGCTTTCTTTTCCTCCAGTTCGCTCTTCTGTTTCTCCAGGTCTGCCTTCTCGCCCTGCATGCCGGCCAGACGCTCGGCCAGCTCCTGGATCTTTTCCTTATCCTCCGGCTGGATGTCCCGGGCGGTCTGGGCGCTCAGTGCCGGAGCGCTCTCCCCCACCAGCTGGAACAGCTCCTCCATCTTCTGCACATGGGAAGTGTAGGGGTTGTCCTCGCTGAGGGTGATGTAGCCCAGGGAGCCGGACATGTGCTGGATGGCAGGTTCGGGATGGAAGTTGCCATCCAGGCAGCAGTTGTAGATGACGCTGTCCAGATTTTTGAGCAGGCCGTCCACCCGCACCAGTTTCATTTTTTCAATGGCCAATGTATCCTCATCTTCCTTTCGGGTCATACCGACCTTCGATCACGTTGACCGCCGCCGCGCTGGCGGCTCAGGGCGGTCTTCATCACTGCTCGGGATTCTCCTGCTTCCAGCGGCGCATAGGCAGCACCATGTCCTGGGCGAGGTTCAGTCCGCCCACTCCGGTGCAGCTTTCGCTGAATGCCGGAATATCCGGCTGCGCCACCCACACACAGTAGAAGAAGTGCGCGCCCCGCACCGCCGCACAGCGGCGAAGCTCAAACAGCCGGGCGAGGCTGCACACCGAGGCATAAATGCCGGCGACCTTCCATTTTTCCTCATTCCAAAGCCGGGCCATCTGTCCGTTGACCTCAGCGATCTCGCTGTTCAGAAGCTCGATGTTCTTTTGCAGGTTCTCCACGATCTGTTCCGGAGTGCCCGCCGCGCCAGGCAGGCGGATACGCTCAAAGAACGCCTCGGAAAAGATGCCGTCCACCCGGGCCGCGTCCTTCTGCGGCGCAAAGTAGACGCCCCAGAGGGCCTTGTCATCCTCGCTGCAGGGCACGAACAGGATGTAGGGGTCGGTGGTGAAGTCCTTTTGAAGCATTGCGTAGCCCCGTTTGGGCAGGCGTCCAAAACGGATCTTCACATACTCGCACTGCTGGGTCAGTTCCACCGGAACGTCCAGCGAGGAAAAATGCCGGAAGGACTCGGCGCCCTTCGTGCAAATTTCCAGCTGCTTTTCCAGCAGCTCCCGGTCCTTGCGGTGGGTCTCCAGCCGCGCGTTCAGGTCAGCGAGGTAATCCCGCGTGCCCTGGGCGCGCCCATCCGCGAGGGTGGGTTCCACCACTGGGATCTCAAATCCCTTGGCCAGGGCTTCGATCTGCTCCACCAGCGGGCCCCAGGGATTTTCCTCGTTCAGGGCGGCATAGCCTGCGGAGGCGCTCATGTGGTCCAGCGCCCGGGCAGGGTGCACCCGTTTGCCGTCCACGCAGCAGTTTTCGATGAATGCGTCCAGCTTTTCCAGGGGGCCGTCCACCCAGATCAGCTGCATTTTGGGGTCAAAAAACATTGCGGCACCCCCTTAATCGCCCACGCCTACCAGCAGGGTGGCGATATCGTCCGGGGCAAGGCCGTAACGCACGCCCTCGATGATGTGCACGATGTTGGTAAGCTCGTTTTCGGCCAAAAAGATGTAGCAGAACAGCACCACGCTGGGGTTGGTGGAAAAGCGCAGCTTTTTCAAATGCCAGCGGTAGTCGATCTTGCGCACGCCCTCTTCGATGTAATCGAAACTCGCCCCGTAGAATTCAGAAGCGTAGGGCGTATTCACCAGCCGGTGGATGACATCCTGCGCGTCCTGGGCGTCCATGAGGTTGTCCAGCTGGCGCGGGGTCATGTTGGAGACGCTCAGGCTGACCCGCTTTTTGATGAAGGCCCGGTCGGCGCGAAGCACACTCTTGAGGCGGTAGATGTCCGCGATGGTCCGCAGATCGCTCTGCCGGCGCAGCAGATAGAGCATTTCTTCTTTGCTCTTGCCCGAAAGTTTGGTGTCGGCAATCTGTTCCACCTGGCTGTTCACAAAGCTGTCCAGAGCCGCTTCCAGCTCCAGCAGGCCGCTGTTTTCCAGCGCAAAGTCCGGGTCGTCGGCAAACGGCTGAAGGACCTTTGCATAGGGAGTTCCCTCCAGCGCCAGCACCAGCATTTTGAAGCTGGTGGCCATGGACATGGCGTTCAGGTTCAGGCAGGAATGCTTTTTGATGAAGTCCGGCATGGTGTAGATGGATACATCCCCGTCCGGCGCATGAAGCTCCTGCAGGCGGGTGGTGATGGCCTGCACCTCGCTGCGGATGATGAAGTAACGATAAAAGTCGTGGCCGATGTTCATTTCGTACCGGCACAGGGAGGCGTACTGCTCAAACAGGTTGAGCCGCAAAAGCGTCTCCAGCTGGGCACGGTGAGTGGTGGCCGGGTTGGCTGCCTGAAGTGCCTCGGAATAGGAAGTCCGGGTCTTGAGGTAGCTGATCAGATCCGGCAGGTCACGGCAGTTCAGCAGTTCCTGATAGTTCCGTGCCGTGAGCCGGCGGCCATACATCGCCCGCGCCTTTGCCAAAATGGCGTTGGACGCCTGGGTGTTGCCCATGTTACTGCCCCCCGCCCAACACCCGGGTCAGGATGGTATCGACCCAGGCGTCTTTGTTTTTTTGCAGCTGCTGGTCCAGCTGGTCCAGGATCTGCTGTTTGCGCTTTGCCTGGGCGGCAAGCTCACCTTCAGCGCGGGTTTTCTCTGCCTGGGCAAACTCGTCCACGTCGCGGCGCATATCTTCCATGGCCTGCTCTTCCATCTGCTTTGCCTTAGCGGCCTTATCGGCCTGCGCTTTTTGGCGATACTCCTCGGTGGCCTGGGTGCGTGCCCGCTCCTCCTCGTCGATCTTTAAAATGGCGCGCAGCAGTTCATTGGTGCCATTCATAGTAAAACATCTCCTTCCAAAAAACACAGGAACAACGCCTGCCGTTGCGAATTCCGGTTTGGCTCTTTCTTATATATAATATAAGTATCGAAAAGCCAAATCAGCTTTATTATAAACCCATTTGAAATGTGAAACAAGGGCTTTGGATTTTTTCGTCAACTTACACATTTCCTTTTTCTTTGAGTGAGGGCTTGACAATGAATTTTTTCTTTGCTATAATTGCGGAGCAGTCTTGAAACGGCGGCACCAAATATGGGGGTATAGCTCAGCTGGGAGAGCGCTTGAATGGCATTCAAGAGGTCAGCGGTTCGATCCCGCTTATCTCCACCAAACAAAACCGGTCAACGAAACCAAAAAGGCTCGTTGGCCGGTTTTTGTTTTCAATGTTTCAGCAAAAGGCTCCCACGGACAGTTTGAGTCCGCGGGAGCCTCTTGTTTTTTTCACAAACCAGTCTGTTCCTCTGTGAACGAGGGCCGATTATCTTTGGATGACCCGGATTCGGGCAGAGAGGTTTCCACCGCGCTGTCCATCAGGCGCAACAGTTCCATGGCGCTGCGGAAATTGGCCTTCTGATCTTTTTCCGCCCACACCACCGTGCCCTGCCAGGTGGCATTCTGCCGGTGCGTTACATGCACAACAAAGGTGGCCATATGCCCTTTGTTCCCCACAAGTTCTTCCCTGCTCATTAAGCGTGTCACCTCTTTCTTTTCTGCCGCCGGAAGCATTCCGCCAAAGCTCCGCAGACGTTTGGACGCTTGCGGATAGCCCAGCTGATCACACAGGCGGTCCATCATCACGATCAGTTCGAGCACACTGCGAAAAGGCTGCGCTTCGGCGGCATAATAGTGAAAAAGCCGCCCCCGGTAATCGCCGTTTTGGGCCTTATCTACGCACACACAGCACAAATCCGGCGCTGCGTCACGAAACGCCTGGGTCTGCACAAGCACCCGCCTCCCCTGTTTCCTGCGCGGACGGCCGCGCCCGCTCTTGCTTTTCCTTCGCGGGTGTCTGCCCGCGTAAATAACAGTATACCGCAGACGGGTTAATCAACAGGTTAATTTTTCGGGCAG
This sequence comes from Candidatus Allofournierella pullicola, assembly GCA_019114225.1. Classification (GTDB taxonomy): domain Bacteria; phylum Bacillota; class Clostridia; order Oscillospirales; family Ruminococcaceae; genus Allofournierella_A; species Allofournierella_A pullicola. Next base: position 42,457 of record DXFW01000018.1, read on the forward strand.
TTCAAAACCCAATTGAGGTCTGTACTCCGTTTTGTGCCCTTGCTAAAAAAGTGGGATACGGTTATATTTAGAAGAGAAACGATATGCCGTCCGCTTTTGACCTGCCGGCGGAAAGGAGGGATGTTCAGATGGGCGACGCGATCTCTGCTTTGCAGATCCGAATGCTGGGTGATTTCTCGATCACATACCACGGGCAGCGGCTGTGCTTAAAAAACAGCCTGACCACAAAAAGCATGATCGCACTGCAGCTTCTGCTGTACCGGGGAGAGGCGGGCGCCGCCAGAGAAACCCTGGTGGACGCCTTGTTTTACAACGACAACAGCGCCGACCCGCTGAACAACCTGAAAGTGACGGTTTCGAATCTGCGGCGTTTCCTGGCCGGTGCCGGGCTGCCGCCGGAAATGACCGTGCGCGCCAAAAGCAAGCGGTATTATTTTTCTTCGCCGGAACCGGTCTGGCTGGACACGGCCGCTTTTGACAAATGGCTTGAAAAGGCAGGTTCCACCGCCGATGAAGAAGAAAAGTGCGCCTGCCTGCTGGAAGCCTGCAACTTGTATGCGGGGGACTTTCTGCCCCATCTGGCGGCAGAGGACTGGGCCGCCGTTGCCGCGGCCCATTACCGGCAGCGCTATTTTGACTGTGTGCGGCAGCTTGCGGAACTGCTGAAAAAGCAGGAGCGCTGGGAGGAATTGCTGGCCATTGCCACGCAGGCGGCGAGTCTTCACCATCTGGAAGAACTGCAGTGTTTGCGGATCGACTGTCTGATGAGGCTGGGCCGCTACCAGCAGGCAAAGGAGGTCTACGACCAGACCGTGCGGGAATTGGAGGACGAATTTTCCGTCACGCCTGGTCAGGCACTGGTGGAGCGATTCCATCAGCTGAATCTCGCCGGCAAGGTGGGCTATGAAACTGTTCAGGAACTGAGCGGCCAACTGCAGGAAAGCACTCCCGCCCGGGGCGCTTACTATTGCAGCTATCCCGGCTTCATCGACGTGTACCGCGCGTGCAGCCGCATGCTGGAACGCACCGGACAAAGTGCCTATCTTTTGCTGTATTGGCTGACCGATTCGCACGGGCAGACCCTTGAAGACGCGCAAAAAGCCGCGCTCGCAGCGCCAAAGCTGAAGGCAGCCATCGGGGCCAGCCTGCGCCGGGGCGACGTGTTCACCCAGTACGGGCGGGACCGCTTCCTGGTGATCCTGGTGGGCACCAGCCGGGAAAACTGCGACCTTGTGGACAAACGGATCCTGCAGAAATACAAGGAGGACGCCGCCAGGGGCATAAGTTTCCGGCACACGCTGCACCCTCTGGGCCCGGTCGAACTGGATCTGAATGACGGCCGTATTTGGCGCCCCAGCGGCAAGTGATGATTCAAAGCATTTCCCATGCCGCAGCGGCGGGCAGCGCCGGGAAACAACGCGTCATAAACTCCAGAAGCTCAAAAAGTGAAAAGTAAAAGCCGGCGGTTTCTTCAATTGAAGCCGCCGGCTTTTTGCCTGCAGGAATGCCGGGTGCCTTCCGGCGCCCGGCATTCCAATTTCCTGAACGATTCTGTAAAGCGCCTGCGTCTTACTCCACCCGCCAGAAATAAGCGCTGTAGGGAGCGAGACGGCTGCCGCCGCCAAAGTCATGGGGTTCGCCGGTGATGAGGTCGGTGGCACGGCCGGCGCCAGCGTCAAAGTGAGCGGTGTATTCCTCGCCGTCGGCGTTCACCGCAACGATGACCCGCTCGCCCTCCACCGCCCGCTGGAACACCAGCTGGCGGTTGGTCAGCGCAAGGGTGCGGTAATCCCCTTCGCACAGGGCACGGCTGGACGCGCGAGCTGCCGCAAGCGCAGCCACCCATTCGGTCAGTTCGCTTTTCTGCGGCCCATCCAGCGCAGGACGCAAAGCGGCATCGCCGTCCCGCTTTTTGCCCGTCTGCCCCCACTCGCTGCCGTAATACACCGCAGGGGTGCCAGGCATGCCAAACAAAAGGCCGTAGGCCGGGCGGATGTGGGCTGGGTTCGTCAGAATGCTGGCGATACGCTCCACATCGTGGTTATCCAGGAAGGCCAGCAGGTGCCTGCCTTTATAGAGCGTCCACTGTTCGGGGCCAAACTGACGGTTCAGACTGTGGCCGATCTCGAACATGTTCATGCAGTTGAAGCTGGAATAAAGGCCCTTGTAGCATTCGTAATTGGTCACCGAATGGCAGGCATGGTCGTTCATCCAGCGGTTGTAATCGCCGTGGAGCGTCTCCCCCATCAGCACAAATTCCGGCTTCAGCGAATCTGTAAAGCCGCGCAGCTTTGCAAGAAACTCCGGCGAGAGGCAGTAGGCCACGTCCAGCCGCAGGCCGTCGATATCGTACTCTTCCACCCAGTTTTTCACCGCAGCAAAGAGATGATCCACCACCGTCGGGTTGTTCAGGTTCAGCTTCACCAGTTCGTTGTGGCCTTCCCAGCCTTCGTACCAGAAGCCGTCGTTGTATTCGGTGTTTCCGTCAAAGCTCAGATGGAACCAATCCTTGTACGGGCTGTCCCACTTCTTTTGACGCACATCTTCAAAAGCCCAGAAGCCCCGGCCCACATGATTGAACACACCGTCCAGCATGACGCGGATACCCGCCTGATGGAAGGCGTCACACACCCGCTTCAAATCCTCGCCCGTGCCCAAGCGGCAATCCACCCGGAAATAGTCCCGGGTGTCGTAGCCGTGCTTGTCGCTCTCAAACACCGGGTTCAGCAGCACGCAGGTCATGTTCAGCGCGCGGATGTGCTCCACCCAGTCCAGCAGATTCAGCAGCCGGTGCTCGCACACGCCGTCGTTGTATTCCGGCGCGCCGCACAGGCCCAGAGGATAGATCTGATAAACATTTGCCCGGTCAAACCACATGTTCGGTTCCTTTCAGGGCCGCACAGGCCCGGGGGTATTTTCTTCGGTCGCGCTGTTTTCACCGGCGGCAGGTTCCTGGGGAAGCGGGTCACCGTTTTTGTCGATCCCTTTGGCCTTGAGGCGGCGGGCCAGCATATCGCTGGTGAGAGAATAGAGCACGGCAAAGGTGGGCACACCGATGACCATGCCCACAAATCCGAACAGGCCGCCGCCCACGATGATGGCCACCAGCACCCAGATGGCCGACAGGCCGGTGGAGTCGCCCAGGATCTTGGGACCGAGGATGTTGCCGTCGAACTGCTGCAGGATGAGGATGAGCACGCCGAACTCGATGGCCACAATGGGGTCCACCATCAGCAGGATCATCACACTGGGAATGGCGCCGATGAAGGGGCCAAAGAACGGAATGACGTTGGTGACGCCCACCACCACGCTGATGAGCAGCGCGAAGGGCATTTTGAACAGGCTCATCAGAACGAAGCACAGCACACCGATGATGGCGCTGTCGATCAGTTTGCCGTAGATGAAGCCGTTGAACACCCGGTTGGCGTTGCTGCACACGGTGAGCATGCGGCGCGCCTTTTTCATGGGCAGGAAGGCGTAGATGACTTTGCGCATTTGCCCCAGCAGCCGCTGCTTGCCCATGAGCATATACACCGAAGCGATGAAGGCCGTGAGGGCGGACACCAGGCCGCTGCCCACCGCCATGCTGTAATCCAGCAGCTGAGGCATGAAGGAGCGCAGCAGATCGGTGGCCTGCTTCATCAAATCGGTGTAGGAGAGCATCATGCCCTCGATGAGTTCTTCGTCCAGGTGGAAACGGGTGGACACCTCTGCCACAAAGGTGTTCAGGCTTTGCAGATAGGCATTGAGGTTGTTGCCCAGCACCATCACGCTCTGCACCACCTGCGGCAGAACAAAGCTGAGCAGCACGCTGAACAGCGCGATGGCCAGCAGGTAGCTCACCGCAATGCTCAGGCCCCGCTTCATGGAGAATTTCTCTTCAAAAAAGCGCACGGGGCCGTCCAGCAGGTAGGCGATCACAAAACCGCCCACAAAAGGCGAAAGAACGCCCAGCACTCCGTTGATTGCCTGACGCACCAAATCCAGGTTGGACATGGCCAGGTAGAAGGAGATACCAATGATCACCACCGCAAGGTTGGAAAAGAAATTCGGGTTGGGCCTCCATCTGTTGTTCTGATTCATTCACACCGTTCCTTTTCTTTGGATTTTCCGCAATGTATCCCGCAATTCACAAAAAGCGCCGCAGCAGCGGGCGCATGCGCAGCGCATAGGCCCGGATCAGGTTGTTCAGAGCCGCGTCGTAGACCCAGAAGCACACATTGGCCAGCACCAGCAGCCCGGCCAGCGCGGCGGGCGCGGTGTGGGCAAATTCCTGCACGATGGCCTGGATGGGCAGGATATACAGCACCACTCCGTAGCAGGCAAAGACCAGCGCGTTGAACACCATTGTTTTGACCACTGCCCGCAGCCAGCGCCAGGGGATACGCTGCAGATAGGCTTTCAGCAGCGGGTAATGCCCCAGCAGGAACACAAAGATGAAGGCGCTCTCTTTGTCTGGCACAAAGAGAATGCTCAGCAATGAAAGGGCGGCGTAACTCACCCATGCAAGGCGCATGCCGCACTCCATGGCGATGGGCACCAGCAGAATGCCGCCCATCGCCGGGGCACAGAAGGTGGCGAAGGGCAGCACACTGCCGCCCAACATCAGCGTCATGGCCAGCGCGCACAGCACGCCGCACAGGGCGATCCGCCCGCTTTTTCTCCGGCGCATGATCAGCACTGGCCGCAATTGCAGCACAGATCCATGCACATCATGGCAGTGCAGATGTCACAGCAGCTGCACCCCACCGCATTTGCCTGGGGCCCCGTTCCGTAGGCCCCGTAGGGGTTGCCGGGCATTTGGCCGTTCGCCGTGCTCTGCAGGTTGTGCAGCGCCGCCGCATACTCACGGTTGGTGGGCGCCAGGCGGCAGGCTTCCTGGAAGTAGCGCAGCGCTTCATTCAGCCAGCCTTTGTAATAATAGGCGCTGCCCATCAAAAAGTTCCATTCCGCGTTGGCGGGTCCGTCGGGCATGGCCTGCAGGCGGGCCAGCGCTTCGTCCACCCTGCCCTGCTGGATCAGCGCCCGGATCTGGGGCAGAGTGCCGGGGTCGGTCTGCTGCCCGTCCTGCCGGGGGCCGGACTCGCCGGTGTGCGCCGGCGCGCCGCGCAGCTCCGCCATGACCTGGTCAAAGGCGGCGTTGATCTCTTCCATCTTCTTCAGCGCGTCCTCCTTCAGGGGGCCGGCCTCATAGTTGTCCGGGTTATACTTCTGCGCCAGCGCGCGGTAGGCAGCTTTTACTTCGTCCTCGCTCGCGCCCCGCCGCAGGCCCAGCACCTGATATGCGTCCATGTTTGTTTCCTTTCCGCACCGGCCTCACACCGGCGCTGCGTGTTTTTCATGTTTTGGCGGCTGCCCTGCCCGGCGGATCCCGGCGGGCAGGCCCAGGAAGATGATATTGTCCAGAATGGGGCGGTTGAGTTCCAGCCGCAGCAGATTGTAGCAGCGGGCCACTTCCCCTGCCGCCAGGCGGCACTGGAGTGTGGCCTGTTCAATGGCGGCAGCCCGGTCCAGCCCCATGCGCAGGAACACATTGTAGCGGCCTTTTTCCCGGTCTTTGTCGTAGTCCTCGGCAGCGTCCAGCCAGTAGAGTATTTTGCCCAGGAACAGGCCCATGCGCCCCAGAATGTGCACCTGGTCCGGCTGCACCGCGCATTGTTCCAGAATGGCGGCAGTCATGCGGCCGGTGGGCTCCGCAGCCTCGTCCGGGCTGGTGCAGCCCGCCTGCTCCAGCGTTTGCTGGCAGACCGTCTGCTCGGCCAGCAGCCTGTCCAGCTCCGGCTGGGCGGCGGCGGCCTTTTTATGTGCCCTGCGAAGCATAAAGCGCAGCGCTCCCGAGGCAAACCGCCGGGCGAAGGGTTCATCGGCCAGATCGTCCGTCAGCTTGTACCAGCTGAGCAGCACCAGCGACGCTGCCGCCAGGCGCAGACCTGCGGTGCCCGCATGCATGCACCGGCGGCGCAGCGGGTTTGCCATACAGCGTTTCATGCAGGGGCTGCCCTGCTCCCCGCTGAGGCCGTCCGCCAGGAGGGCCACAGTGACCAGATCATAGTTGAGGAGCATGCGGCTCACAAAGCCGTAGTCTGCCTTCAGCTGCATGCACAGCCCGCAGTATACGGCCCGGTAGCACTCGTACTCCCGCACTTTCATTTCGCCTTTGTCGGGGGTGACATAGCCGAACACGCCGCGCGCCCCTTTCCACAGAAAATGGGCTGACAGCCGCCTGCTCCACCGTGCGGAGAGCAGCGCTGTCAACCCTATTATCATACACTATTTTGCCCCTGTTTACAATTCGCCAGCCCGGCACGGGACCGATAATTCCCAAAAAATTTACAAACGCACTGCCTATATCTGCCGGTCCAGTTCATCGATCCGGCAGAAGCGGTAGCCCTGCTCCTTGAACCAGTCGATGATGTCCGGCAGGGCCTCGGCCGTGGTCTTTCGGGTGGCCTTGGTGTCGTGCATCAGCACCACACAGACGTTTTTTCCCTCGGCGCCCCTGACCACATTGCGATACACATCGTCCGCGGTGGGGTGCCCGCCCGCCGCGTCCTCCGCGCAGACGTTCCAGTCCACATAACGGTACCCCTTCTCCGCTGCCTGCGCCACAAGGTTTTTCATAATAGAGCTGCCGCCATACTTGTGGCTGACGGTGTTGGTGCTTCCGCCGGGGAAGCGAAGCCAGTGAACGCTCTCCAGGTCCACATAAGGTTCTATCTGCTGGCGCAGTTCCTTGATATCCGCCCAGAACGCCGTGGAACTTGCATAGATGGTCTTGTAGGAATGGGTACAGCTGTGGAGCGCGATCTGATGGCCTTCCTCCACCGCCCGTTTGATGAGGGGCAGGTGGTCTTTGTTGTTGTCCGCCGACACCACGAAGAAGGTGGCCGGCACTTCTTTTTCCTTCAGCACATCCAACACCGTCTCGGTGGTGGCGCTGGGGCCGTCGTCAAAGGTGAGGAACACCCGCTTCTCCCCGTCTTCTTCCGCCAGCGCCTGCGCGGAAACAAAGGTGGTGGTCTCCAGATCCGACTGACGGCACACCGGCGCGGCCCTCTGCACCGCCCACAGCATGGCGCTCGCCGCGCCGGCACAGCAGACGCACCAGATCAGCACCCAAAGCTTGCGCTTGCGTTTCAATGAATCACCCATCGTTTTCTCGCCGCCTTTTTGTCATGTTGATTTGCCTTCGCAAACCCCGTATACTTATAGCTATGAAGTCAGGGGACGGGTTATCCCCTTTTTGCAAGGAGAAAATGATGGAAATTGTGACTTTGGTGCTGGCCGGGCTGGCCTGCGTGCTGAGCCTTGCCAATCTGCTGCGCCGCCCGCGGGGGCTTTCCGGCGAAGATCTGGAAAAGGTGCGGCAGGATCTTCTGGCCGAAATTCGCCAGACACGGCAGGAGCTCTCCGGCAGCGTGGCCGCCGGGCTCCAGGCCAGCAATGTGCAGACGGAGCAAAAGCTGGAAAGCATACGCACCACCATGGAGGTACGCCTGAACGCCATGCAGGCGGTGACCGACCGGCGGCTGGGCGAAATGCGCCAGACGGTGGACGAAAAGCTGCAAAAGACGCTGGAGGACCGGCTGCAGAAGAGCTTCGGCCTGGTGAGCCAGCAGCTGGAACTGGTGTACAAGGGGCTGGGCGAAATGCGCACGCTGGCCGCCGGCGTGGGCGATCTGAAAAAGGTTCTGAGCAACGTCAAGACCCGCGGCATTCTGGGCGAGGTCCAGCTGGGCGCCATTCTGGAGCAGCTGCTCGCCCCCGGGCAGTATGCCGAAAATGTGGCCACCGTGCCGGGCAGCACCGAGCGTGTGGAGTTTGCGGTGCGTCTTCCGGGCGACGCGGACGGTCCGGTGTGGCTGCCCATCGACGCGAAGTTTCCGCAGGACGCCTACGCCGCATTGCTGGCAGCCTATGACACGGCAGACAAAACCGCAGTTGAACTTGCGGCCAAAGAACTGGACAAGCGGGTGCGCGGGTTCGGCAAGGACATCCACGACAAATACCTGGCCCCCGGCCACACCACCGATTTCGGAGTGATGTTCCTGCCGGTGGAAGGGCTTTATGCCGAGGTGGTCCGCCGGGGCACCGCCGAGCGGCTGCAGCGGGAATACAAAATCGTGGTGGCGGGCCCCACCACCATGGCGGCGCTGCTGAACAGCCTGCAGATGGGTTTCAAAACACTGGCCATCCAGAAGCGCAGCAGCGAGGTTTGGAAGGTGCTGGGCAGCGTGAAGGCCGAGTTCGACACCTTTGGCCAGGCGCTGGCCCAGGCACAGAACCGCTTGAATCAGGCCAGCAGCGAACTGGAAAATCTGGTGGGCGTGCGCACCCGGCAGATCCAGCGAAAGCTGCAGCAGGTCACATTGCTTCCCGGTGAAGAAAGCGGCGAAGAAAAACCCGTTGAGTAACACGTCATCGGGTATTGACTTCCCGCGCCCGGTATGGTAGAATACGTTTTGCGGAATTTCCCGCCTGATATGCGAGGGTGGCGGAACCGGCAGACGCGCACGTTTGAGGTGCGTGTGGTATATACCATGGGGGTTCAAGTCCCCTCCCTCGCACCAAATCGCCGCAAGCGGTCAAAACGCTTGCGGCGATTTTTTGTTTTGCCGCCCAGTGCGCGGTGTTTTTGCTTTTTTTGAATTGACAAGAGGCTGCAAGTATACTACATTGGAAGTGCCGGCGGACATTCGCGGCGGGTGACTCTTTGCGCCCGGCGCAAAGGTCAGCGGACATCAAACAGGAGGGATCACCATGAACGATTCTTATTTTGACGGCGGCCTGCTGCAGCTCATCGGCTGGCGCTTGCTCGGCACACTCATCACCGTCTGCACCTGTGGCATCTGCTATCCCTGGGCTGTGTGCATGGTGTACGGCTGGGAGACCAAGCACACCGTTGTGAACGGGCACCGGCTCACCTTTGACGGAAGCGCTGTCCAGCTGTTTGGCAACTGGATCAAGTGGTTCTTCCTCACCATCATCACCCTGGGCATTTACGGTTTCTGGCTTGGGATCGCCCTGCGTAAATGGAAGGCAAAGCACACCCACTTCGCCAATTGAGCCACAGGCTAAAAATCGTTTGACTGAAAACGCCGTACCCGCTGAAAATCAGCAGGTACGGCGTTTTTTGCGGAATGCGACAGCCAAGAAAGCGCCTCACGACGCAGTGAAGGCGGTTTCGTCCCTGCAGCGCCAGAGGAACGCCGCCGCCACAAGGGCAGCCATGAATTCTGCCGCCACGGTGGCGGCCCAGATACCGTCTACCTGCCAGATGAGCGGCAGCAAAAGCACCGCTGCCACCTGGAACAGCAGCGCGCGCAAGAAGGAGATGAGCGCCGAGACCAGGCCGTTGTTCAGCGCGGTGAAAAACGCCGAGCCGAAGATGGCAAATCCGGTGAACAGGAACGAGAAGGCAAAAATACCGAAAGCGCGCACCGTGAGCTCATAGAGCGCCTGGTCGTAGCCCACGAACAGGCGGGAGAGCGGCTGCGCCAGCCCCAGAGCCGCCGCAAACATCGCCAAAGCGAAGCCGCCGATGAGGCCAAGACTGCGGCGCAGAATGCCTTTGACCTCCGCTGCGTTCCGCGCGCCGTAGTGGTAGCTTATCACAGGCGCTGAACCCACCGAATAGCCCAGGAATACCGCCTGGAAAATCAGGCTCACATACATCAGAACTCCGTAGGCAGCCACGCCGTCCTCCCCCGCCATGGCCAGCAACTGCAAATTGTAAAGCATGCTCACCAGCGGGATGGAGATATTGCTCATCAGTTCGGAGGAACCGTTGGCGCACACACGCAGCAGCGTGCGCAAGTCTCTGCGCGCACGCCCCAGACGGAGCAGGCTGCTGTTCGGCAGCGCAAAATAGACCAGCGGGACAAGCCCGCCCACGCACTGGCTGATGGCCGTGGCTGCCGCGGCTCCTTGAATGCCCCAAGGCAGCACCGCCACAAACAGCGCGTCCAGCACCATATTGGTGACGCCCGCCGCCACCGTGACATACAGCCCAAGCGACGGTTTGCCCGCTGTGGGGAACAGACACTGGAACTCGTATTGCAGGATATACATGGGGTTTGCCGCCAGGATAATGCGCCCGTAAAGCACGCAGTTTTCCAGCAGTTCCCCTTTCGCGCCAAGCGCCGTGAGCAGCGGACGCAGCAAAACAAATCCTGCCGCCGCAAGCACCGCGCCCAGGGCGGCGGAGGTGTACACCACCATGGAGAACAGCCGCCCGGCCTTTTCCTTGTCTCCCTCGCCCAGCGTTTTGGCGATCAGCGCGCCGCCGCCCGTGCCGAACATAAAGCCCACCGCCCCCAGGATCATCAGGAACGGCATGATGAAATTCACCGCCGTGAACGCGCTTTTACCCACAAAGTTGGACACAAAAAAGCCGTCCACCACACCGTAGATGGAAGTGAACACCAGCATGATCATGGAGGGGAAGGTCAGCCGCAGAAGTTTTTTACAGGTGAAATGATCAGAGAAACGAATCTTCATAGGGTTCCTTTCGTTACAGCTGTGCCGTCCTTTCTCTGAATTTGACCAGAAACTGCTCGGTCAGACGCAGATAGGTCTCCAGTTCCTCTTCAGACCAGCACGCGAGTATATCATTTTCGATTTGTTGAATGCGCATTGCCGTTCTTTTCGCCACTGCCCGGCCGACATCCGTCAGGCACGCGTTCTTGGCCCTCGCACCGGCGTTTTCCAGATAAAGCACGCCCTCCGCTTCCAGCTTGCGGATGGCGGAATTCATCGTCTGCTTGCTCAGGCCGGAACGCCGCCGGATGGTGCGCAGCGGACAACTGCCGCCGTTATCGCAGATCGCATAGAGGATCTTGACCGCGCTGTCGGAACAGCCCAGCTTGACGCTGGCCTCATGATAGGCGGCCTCGGTCTCTCCCAGCAGGTAGTTGAACCGGCTCAGGTGTTCCCGGGTGTTTTTTGCCATGATCGACGCTCCTTTTTAGTCCGAAATCGTACCTGCTATTTTAGTACGATTTCGGACTTTTGTCAACCGGCGGCCTCCCTTTGAAAAAAGTGGCCGGAGCCGGACATACTAAAAGCGGGGCACTTGGCCCCGCTTTTGCAACAAAGAAAGGAAGGATCACTATGGACCACGAATACCGAGACCCGCACCACCATGAAGACCAGAACGCCGTGACCGAAGTGGGCGTGCCCGAACCCCACCAGCCCGGCTGCCGTCCGCCCCGGGCGGACGGCCTCGTGACAGAAGCCGACGCATTTTACGAAGGGCTGGGCATGGGCGCCTATTTCCCCTCCGTGTTTGAAGGCACCCCTGAGCAGGGCAAACGCGGTCAAAACACCGTTGGCCCCGACGAATGCGGCCCGGACCGGCGCGGCTGCGGCTGCCAGAGCGAACCCGCAGAATAACTGCCGCAGGGCCGCTCCCGCTTTGAACCGGGAACGGCCCTGCAATTTTTTTTGCAGCATGCGAAAAAGGTTGATTTCACAGACAGGTCTGTTATAATAAAGATAAAGACGGCCTTTTCATTCAGAAAAAGGCCTTCCCTTTGAACGACCGAATTCTGCAAGGAGGTTTATACAAGATGAAAGTTATCGAGACCAGCAAGGCGCCCGGCGCCATCGGCCCCTATTCTCAGGGTTTTGAGGTGAACGGCTTCGTGTTCACCAGCGGCCAGATCCCTGTGGATCCCTCCACCGGCAATGTGCCCGAGGGTATCGCTGCGCAGGCTGAGTGGAGCTGCAAGAACGTGGGCGCCATTCTGGAGGCTGCCGGCGTGGGCTTTGAGAACGTGGTCAAGACCACCTGCTTCCTGGCTGACATGGGCGACTTTGCCGCTTTCAACGAAGTGTACGCCAAATACTTCGTTTCCAAGCCCGCCCGCAGCTGCGTGGCTGTGAAGGCTCTGCCGAAGGGCGTTCTGTGCGAGATCGAGGCCATCGCTGAGAAGTAAGCGGTCTGTTTCGGACATAGAAAAACCCCGCTGTTTGTCTTGGACAAACAGCGGGGTTTTCTTTTTTGTCAGGAACCGCTCGCCTCGCGGCAGGCGCTGCACACTCCATACAGCGTGAGCGCATAGCCCTCGATGGCAAGTTCCGGCCGTCCGGCGATCATCTCGTCCAGCGGCGTTTTGTCCAGCTGAACATCCTCCACCCGGCCGCACCGGGTGCAGAACATATGGTCGTGATCGGCCAGCGTGCGGTCAAACCGGTCGGCCTGGCCGGGAACGCTCACCCGGCGCACACGTCCGACTTCCACAAGGCCGTTCAGATTGCGGTACACCGTGCCCAGGCTTAAGCCGGGGCAGTCATCCCGCACCGCGGTATAGATCTCGTCGGCGGTGGGGTGATCGCAGCGGCTCTGCACCTGCTTCATCACCAGCTCCCGCTGCCGTGAATAACGCATGGTCCTTCCCTCCTGTTCTCGCCCGCCGCGGCCTGCCTGCCGCGCGGTACATGGTCACGTTTTTTATAATAGTAATTGTTTTCACATATTTTGTCAAGGGCCGTCTTTCCGCCTTTTCGGCCGCGAAAGAGCGCAACGTTCAGCCCTTTTCCCCGTCGGCTGTGCCCTTGACCCGCTGCCAATAGGCGCGGGCGGCTTGCTCAGTCTTGTTCTCACCCCAGTGGTAATACTGCGTGCCTTCCAGCGCGTCGGGCAGATATTGCTGCGCCACCCAGCTGCCGGGAAAGGCATGAGGGTATTTGTAGTGCTGGCCCTTCACCGCCGCGTCCTCGCCGTCAAAGTGCTTGTTTTGAAGATGGCGCGGGATAGGCCCGGTGCGTCCCTTTTGCAGATCGGCCATGGCGGCGTTGATTCCCGCTTCGCCGGTGTTGGACTTGGGCGCGGTGGCCACCAGGATGACCGCGTCCGCCAGAGGAATGCGCCCTTCCGGCAGGCCCAGCATGGTGGCGGCGTCCACGGCCGCCTTGACGATGGGGATGATCTGGGGCCAGGCAAGGCCCACGTCCTCACAGGCGCAGACCATCAACCGGCGGCACGCGCTCACCAGGTCCCCAGCTTCCAGCAGGCGGGCAAGGTAATGCAGCGCCGCGTCCGGGTCGGAGCCGCGCATGGATTTCTGGTAGGCGGAGAGGATATCGTAGTGGTCGTCGCCGTTTTTGTCGTACCGCATAGCGGTGCGCCCGGTGACCTGCCGGGCCATCTCCCCGTCCACCCGGCGCGCTCCTGTCTCATCGGTGCGTGCTGCGGCGGCCGCCAGTTCCAGGCACCCCAGCGCCTTGCGCATATCGCCGCCGCAGCCATGGGCCAGGATGTCCAGCGCGTCCTCGTCCACCGTCAGCGGCGTGCCGTCCATTTCGGAGAGACGCTCGGCCGCGTTTCGCAGCCCATCGGCCACGTCGGCAGGAGTGAGGGATTTGAACTCGAACACGGCGCACCGGCTGAGCAGCGCGTTGTAGATGTAGAAGTAAGGGTTCTCGGTGGTGGAGGCGATGAGGGTGACGGTGCCGTCTTCAATGCACTCCAGAAGGCTCTGCTGCTGTTTTTTGTTCAGATACTGGATCTCGTCCAGATAGAGCAGCAGCCCGCCCTGGCCCTGCAGGGTGCCGATCTCCGCCAGCACGGCTTTGATGTCCCCCGTGGAGGCGGAGGTACCGTTCAGCTTGTGCAGACGCATGCCGCTGCGCTCGGCGATGATTCGGGCAACAGTGGTTTTGCCCACGCCCGGAGGGCCGTAAAAAATCATGTTGGGCACCGTTCCGCTCTCAATGGCACGGCGGAACACACACCCTTCCCCCAGCAGGTGTTTTTGGCCCCACACCTGGCCGAGAGTGGCCGGGCGCAGGCGCTGAGCCAGCGGCTCACCCACGGGCGGCACCTCCCGTCTCGGTGACCGGGGCGGCCCAGTCGTTCAGCTTTTTGGCCGCATAGCCGGGGTTCACAAAGTCGTCGATGGCATAGACGAGGCTGCGGTCCCAGAAATTCCATTCATGCACGCCGTCCCACTGCAGGCGGCGGTAGTGAGCCAGGGGCAGCGCCCGCATGCACTCGTCCACCGCGTCGTTCTGGTAGCGGATGTAATAGGGTTCCTGATCCTGGAAACCGTTGGTGAGCAGAATTTTCGGCTGCTGGTCCGCAGGCAGGGCTGCGACCTTGGCCGCCAGCTGCCGGATCTCGCTGGCTTCGGGCAGGCGCAGGTCCGGCCCGAAGATGGGCGCGAACACCTCCTTGACGCCGGGGATGTGGGAGTGCTCCAACATCATGGCCACATCCACCGCACCGGAAAAAGAGGCGCAGCCGGCATAGAGGTCTGGGCGGCTGAGGCCCAGATACAACGCGCCGTAGCCGCCCATGGAAAGGCCGCCGATGAAGTTCCGCTCCCGCTCGGCGGGCAGGTGGAACATCTCCCGCAGCAAAACGGGCATTTCTTCGGTGACAAAGCCTGCCCAGGCCCCACCATAGGTCATGTCCTGATAGAAGGAATTGCCGCAGTCCGGCGCCACCAGCGCCAGGCCGTTGTCGGCGGCGTAGCGGGGGGCGGCGGTCATCTGCATCCAGTCGTCGCCGCTGTTGGTGAAGCCGTGGAGCAGGGTGAACACGCCCTTCACCTTGTTGCCCACCTCCACCGGCAGGTCGCAGGGCAGATAGATTTTGACGCCCACGGTGGTGAGCAGCCGCTGGGATTTCAGTTTGCACTCGATGTAAGCCATAGTGTTTTCTCCTCAAAAGAGCCCCGGCGGCCAGACCTTGCGCCGGCCGCCGGGAAATCGGGTTTATTCGTACAGCGGGAAGCGGCGCACCAGCTCCGCCACACGGGCGGCCACGTCCTCTTTTTTGCCCTCGAAATCGAAGATACAATCGGCAATGCAGCCGGCAATGACATCCATCTCCGCCGCGCCGAAACCGCGGGTGGTGACCGCCGGGGTACCCACACGCAGGCCGCTGGTGATGAAGGGGCTGCGCTTCTCGCCGGGCACCGAGTTCTTGTTGGCGGTGATGTGCACCTCGTCCAGGTTATGCTCCAGTTCCTTGCCGGTGCATTCCAGATCGGAGAGGTCGATGAGCATCATGTGGTTGTCGGTGCCGCCGCTCACCAGTTTGACGCCCCGGCTCTGCAGGCCGTCGGCCAGAGCCTTGGCATTGACCACGATGTTTTGGGCATAGGTCTTGAACTCGGGCTTCAGCGCCTCCCCGAAGCAGACCGCCTTGGAAGCGATGATGTGCTCCAGCGGGCCGCCCTGGGTGCCGGGGAAGATGGCCTTGTTCACCTTCTTGGCAATTTCCTCGTTGTTGGTGAGGATCATGCCGCCCCGGGGCCCGCGCAGGGTCTTGTGGGTGGTGGTGGTGACCACGTCGGCGCAAGGGATTGGGCTCATGTGAGCGCCGCCCGCCACGAGGCCCGCGATGTGGGCCATGTCCACCATCAGAAGCGCGCCCGCCTCATGGGCGATATCAGCCAGGACGTCAAACTTGATGGCGCGGGGATAGGCGGAAGCGCCCGCCACGATCATCTTGGGCCGCACTTCCAGCGCCTGGCGGCGCAGGGCGTCGTAGTCGAGGAAGCCGTTCTCGTCCACGCCGTAGGCCACGAAGTTGTAGTTCTTGCCGCTCATGTTCACCGGGCTGCCGTGGGTCAGGTGGCCGCCGGCGGCCAGGTCCATGCCCAGGATGGTGTCGCCCAGCTCCAACAGGGCAAAGTAGACGCCCAGGTTGGCCTGCGCGCCGGAGTGGGGCTGCACGTTGGCGAACTTCGCGCCGAACAGACGGCAGGCGCGGTCGATGGCCAGGTT
The DNA here is from genome assembly GCA_019114225.1 of Candidatus Allofournierella pullicola. Lineage (GTDB taxonomy): Bacteria > Bacillota > Clostridia > Oscillospirales > Ruminococcaceae > Allofournierella_A > Allofournierella_A pullicola. Next base: position 58,195 of record DXFW01000018.1, read on the forward strand.
TTCCACCTCATCCACACAAACACAGCCGCCGTAATAGCGGTGGGCGGGGTAGCCCTCGGCGTACTTGTTGGTGAGCACGGTGCCCATGGCGGCCATCACCGCCGGGCTGACGATGTTCTCGCTGGCGATGAGCTCGATATTCTGGCGCTGGCGGGTCAGTTCCCGCTCCATGGCGGCAGCCAGTTCCGGGTCCTGCCCGGCCACAAAGCCGATGGTGTCGATCATTTCCTTGTACATGAAGTTTCCCCCTCTTTCCGCAGTGTGCATTTTGCCCCAACGGACAATATATGTATCATTATACCCCCGCCGGGCCGCCGGCACAAGAGTCCGTTTGCTCTTTGTGAGAATTCATGCTATAATGGCGGAAAACATCGGAAATGAGGGAAACACATGACCACAAAGGCCCTTGCTCTGGAAGTGATCGAACGGCTGAAACAGGCCTATCCCCTGGCTGACTGCACCCTGGATTATGACCATGCCTGGCAGCTGCTGGTGGAGGTGCGTCTTGCCGCCCAGTGCACCGACGCCCGGGTGAACGTGGTGGTGAAGGACCTGTTTGCCAAATATCCAAGCGTGGAAGCGCTGGCGGCCGCTGAGCCGGAAGACATCGAAGCCATCGTGAAGCCCTGCGGCCTGGGCCGCTCCAAGGCGCGGGACATCAGCCTGTGCATGCGCAAACTGCGGGACGAATACGGCTGCAAAGTGCCGGATGACTTTGACGCCCTGCTGAGCCTGCCCGGCGTGGGGCGCAAGAGCGCCAACCTCATCATGGGAGACGTGTTTGGCAAGCCGGCCATCGTCACCGACACCCACTGCATTCGGCTGTGCAACCGGATCGGGCTGGTGAAGAATGAGAAGGATCCCAAAAAGGTGGAAATGGCACTGTGGAAGATCATTCCCCCTGAGGAGGGCAGCGATCTGTGCCATCGGTTCGTCTATCACGGACGTGAGGTGTGCGACGCCCGCAAGCCGAACTGTGCCGCCTGCTGCCTTGCGGACATCTGCAAGACCGGCAAAGCCGCCGCCAAAGCTTGACAATCTTTTCTCATGGCGCTATACTTTACCCCGGACATAAAAACAGGGGCGCTGGGTGCCATACCCGGCTGAGATCGAGGCGAAACGCAGCCTCGAGTCACCTTGAACCTGATCCGGGTAATGCCGGCGTAGGGAGTTTGAGGATCGGACGCTTGAAGAGCGCCCCTGTGCAGTTTTGCGCGGGGGCGTTTTTGTTTTTATGTACTATTCTTTGAAAGGTCGCTGAACCTGTATGAACAAAACCTTCTCCAAGACCCGTATCCTTGTGGAATGCGCGCTGATGGTGGCTCTGGCCACCGTTCTGGGCTTCATTCCCGTCTATGAGCTGCCCCGGGGCGGCTCGGTGACGCTGGTGAGTATGGTGCCCATTCTGCTGGTGAGCCACCGCCACGGCGTGAAGTGGGGCGTGCTGACCGCCTTTGTCCACAGCCTCATCCAACTGATGCTGGGCATTAAAAACCTGGCCTGGTGCCAGACCTTCGGCGCCGTGGTGGGCTGCATTCTTCTGGACTATGTGCTGGCCTTCACCCTGCTGGGCCTGGCCTGCCTGGTGGCCAAGCCCAAAAAGCCCCTGGCGCTGGGTGTGGGCGTGAGCACCGTCATCATGTGCTTTGGCCGGTACCTGTGCAGCTTCCTCTCCGGCTACATCGTCTGGAAAGACTACGAGACCGCCTTTGAGTGGATGGAAGGCTTCGGCTGGGGTGCGGCCATCGCCAACATGGGCGAAAACGCCCTGTGCTGGCTGTACAGCGCCGTCTACAACGCAACCTACATGATCCCCGAGACCATCCTCACCGTGATTGCCATGGTGGTTCTGGCCGGTATTGCGCCCAAGCTGTTCAACCGCCAGCACTAAATCGGTTCCGTTTTTGCGAAGGCCGTCCCGCCGGGACGGCCTTTTCTGTGCCCTGCCGCCACCGGCGCGGTTTTGCCATGCGGCAACCGCAGAAGATTCACCGCTTTGATTGAACTTTTCGCCGGTTTCGGCTATAATTCACCTCGCTGCGCTTGCCGCAGGATCGAAAGACAAAGGAGATCGAGAAATGAAACATCAAGTCACTCTGGCACTGGCCCTTGCCCTGACCATGGCCGCCAGTCTGCTGGCCGGCTGCACCAACACGTCGGGAGGGGTCCAGCCGGCTGGGGCGGCCCAAACCTCCCAGGCGGGTGCGGCCTCTGAAACGGAGGAAAAAAGCCCCGCCTTCACCGACGAAATGAAGATCCCCTATGCGGTGGATCTGTCGCCCGAAGATGGGGCCGATTCGATGGAACGGCTGGGCGACCACGAAGACTCCCCCTATTTTGCCCATCCGGATTATTACAGCATGGAGTCCAGCGACACTCTCACCATCCTGACCGGGTTTGAGACCATGCAGCAGACCAGCGAATGGGCCTGCGGCGTGACCAGCTCGCTGATGGTGCTCAACTGGTACGATCAAATGGGCGACTGGAACGAGGAGAGTCTCGCTGCGCTGCGCCACTCCCTGGACGGCACAGAACTGGAAGGTTATCCCGGCACCACGCTGAAACAGGCCATGGACATTTTTGACGATGTGGGCGGTTTTGCATACACCACTACCCTCGACTACGAAGATCCTGCCTCTGAAGTGTGGATGGACACCATCCAGGGCTGGCTGGCGGAAGGAAAGCCCGTCATGGTTTGCTACAACGACTGGGGCGGCCATTGGCAGGTCATCATCGGATACGACACCATGGGCACCGAGACCCAGCAGGACGACGTTTTCATCGTGGCCGATCCTTACGACACCACCGACCACTGCCAGGACGGTTACGGTGTGCTGATGGCCGAGCGCTTCATGTACAACTTTTCCATGTACGGCGCGTTTCCCGAGTCCGAAGGCGGCAGCGATTTCCTGTTCCTGGTGGCTTGGCCTGCCGAGGAGTAAAATCACCCCTTTCTGATTTTTTGAAAGGCGGCGGGTGCACTGCGTCCGTCGCCTTTTTTGCAGGCGCTCTTCGCGACAGGGCAACCGCTGGTTGCAGGGGATGGAAAAGCATGTTGGTGGCACAAAAAAGCGGTTTCTGATAAAATGGAGGCAGAAAACACAAGGAGGAACACCGTTATGACCTTGGGCAACCGTATCGCGGCGCTTAGAAAAGCCGCCGGGCTTTCCCAGGAGGCGCTGGCTGCGAAGCTGGGCGTGAGCCGGCAGGCCATCGGCAAGTGGGAGGCCGACGCCAGTCTGCCGGGTCTGGACAATCTGCACCAGCTGGCAAAGGCGCTTGGGGTGAGTATCGACGCGCTGCTCACCGGCAAAGAAGCCGCTGAACCTCCCGTCCCCTCTGAAGACACGGCCGCGGAGCAAGCGCCACTCTCGCTGGATGGCGTCCAGGCGCTTCTGGAAGGTCAGACCCGGAGCGAACAGCGGCGGCAGAAGCGCACCCTGCTCTGGCTGGGCGTGCCTGCGGCACTGACGGTGCTTGCGCTGGCGGGCGGCCTTGTGTGGCAGGGCGGGCAGCTGGCCGACCTGCGCCAACAGCTGGAGATCATGCGGAGCAACGTGTCCACGCTGGACGGTTCCGTTGCCGCACTGCAAAACCGGTTGGACACCTTCACCCCGAACACGCCCCAAACCGCCCCTTCCGAAAGCCTGCTGGCCAGCTGGGACATACAGACCAAGGAGTACTCCCCCACCGATGGCCGGGTGCTGATGAGTCTTTCCGCCACGCCCCGCACCATCACCGAGGACTGCGCCCTCCGATTCACCTTTGTGCTGAGCGACGGGCAGAGTCTGTCGATGGACGCGGTTCGGGGCGAGGGCGACGTGTTCCTGGCCGAAGGCTGGGTGCCTCTGGCAGAAAGCTACACTCTGAATGTCAGCCTCACCCGCGGCGATGAAACAAAGGCGGAGCAGCTTTATACCGAGTTCACCTTTGCCGGCCAGTACGAGATGCAGATCCGGGAACTACCTTTTGTAGCGCAAAGCGCCAGCCACATCGCCTTCTCCGAAACCTTTACAGTGCGTCAGGAGGCCGGCGACTACGAGATCCCCGTGGAAGTGTGCTATTCCGAAGGCGGACGTCCTTACCAGTGGCCGGTAAAGGCCTGGGTGACGGGCACGCTGGCGGGTGAGGAAGTTTTGGACCTTGCGTTGGACACCGATTTCATCCAGCCCGGCAGCGAGAACGCCCCTAGTGAGCCTTCGGGACAGGTGACATTTTATCTGCGCTTCACTTTGGAGAAGCGAGCCTTCACCCTGCCCTGGAAAGAGGAGTACGAGAACGGAGACCGGCCCGAGATCGACTATCAGCTGCACATTCTGGACAACAGCGACAACGAAAGCACTTATTCTCTCAATCTATAAAAAGGCGGCGGGTGCAAAACCCGCCGTTTTCTTTTTAACGACGCCGCCGGGCCCTTGCGCGGGCGGCGCTTTTTCGCTATACTATAAAGAAGTACCCATAGAGGGCAACAAGGGAAAGAGGGAAAGCCATGTTTACCATTGTGGAGCGAAGCGAACTGAACCCCACCGTGACCAAACTGGTGGTGAAAGCACCGCTGATCGCCAAAAAAGCTCAGCCGGGCCAGTTCGTCATTCTGCGGGCCTGCGCCGATTCCGAGCGTATCCCGCTGACCATCGCTGACCAGGACCCCGCCGCCGGCACTGTTACCGTCATCTTCCAGGTGGTGGGCGCGGGCACCATGCAGCTGAACAGTTTGGCCGCAGGCGACGCACTGCATGATTTTGTGGGCCCGCTGGGCCGCCCCACCGAGCTGGAAGGCCTCAAAAAAGTGGCCGTGGTGGGCGGCGGCGTGGGCTGTGCCATTGCCTACCCCGTGGCCAAAAAGCTGCATGAGATGGGTTGTGTGGTGCACACCATCGCCGGCTTCCGCAGCGAAGATCTGGTCATTCTGGAGGACGAGTTCAAGGCGGTGAGCGACCGCTTCATCCTGATGACCGACGACGGCAGCCGGGGCGAAAAGGGCGTTGTGACCAAGCCCCTGGAAGAGCTCATTGCTGCCGGCGAGGGCTACGACGAGGTCATCGCCATCGGCCCGCTGGTGATGATGAAGTTCGTGAGCCTGACCACCAAGAAATACAACGTCAAGACCATCGTTTCCATGAACCCCATTATGATCGACGGCACCGGCATGTGCGGCGGCTGCCGCCTGACGGTGGGCGGCCAGACCAAGTTCGCCTGTGTGGACGGGCCGGACTTTGACGGCCACCTGGTGGATTTTGACGAGGCGCTGCAGCGGGGCGGCATGTACCGGGAGTTTGAGGCCCATGCCCGCGAGGAAAGCTGCAATCTGCTGCACAAGGAGGTGCGCTGATGGAACGGAACATGGACCCGAAGCGCTGCCCCATGCCCAGCCAGGCGGCGGATGTGCGCAACAAGAATTTTGACGAAGTGGCCCTGGGCTATACCCCCGAGATGGCGGTGAACGAGGCCAAGCGCTGCCTGCACTGCAAAAACATGCCCTGCGTGTCCGGCTGCCCGGTGGGCATCCACATCCCCGAATTCATCGAGAAGATCGCCCAGGAAGATTTTGAGGGCGCTTATCAGGTGCTCAGCGCCAGCAGCGCCCTGCCCGCGGTGTGCGGGCGGGTCTGCCCCCAGGAGAACCAGTGCGAGGGCAAGTGCGTGCGGGGCATTAAAGGCGAGAGCGTGGGCATTGGCCGGCTGGAGCGTTTTGCCGCCGACTGGCACCGCACCCACTGCACTGCCGCCCCCGAAAAGCCCGCGCCCAACGGCCACAAGGTGGCCATCGTCGGGTCCGGTCCTTCGGGCCTGACTGCCGCCGGTGAACTGGCCAAAAAAGGCTACGCTGTCACCGTGTTTGAGGCGCTGCACCTGGCGGGCGGCGTTCTGGTCTACGGGATTCCCGAGTTCCGTCTGCCCAAGGACATCGTGCAGCAGGAGATCGACGGTCTCAAGGCGCTGGGCGTTTCCATCGAGACCAACATGGTCATCGGCAAGGTGCTCACTGTGGGCGAACTGATGAAAGAAGAGGGCTTTGAGGCGGTGTATGTGGCCTCCGGCGCAGGGCTGCCCCGGTTTATGAACATTCCCGGCGAGAGCCTGAACGGCGTTTATTCCGCCAACGAGTATCTGACCCGTGTAAACCTGATGCAGGCCTACCGGCCGGACAGCCGCACCCCCATCCAGCACAGCCGCCGGGTGGCGGTGGTGGGCGGCGGCAACGTGGCCATGGACGCGGCCCGCTGTGCCAAGCGGCTGGGCGCCGAGGAAGTGTACATTGTTTACCGCCGCAGCATGGAGGAACTGCCCGCCCGCCGCGAGGAAGTGGAGCATGCCCAGGAGGAAGGTATCGTCTTTAAGCTCCTCACCAATCCGGTGGAGGTGCTGGGCGACGAAAGCAAACGGGTGCGGGGCATTGCCTGCGTGGAGATGGAGCTGGGCGAGCCGGACGCTTCCGGCCGCCGTCGACCGGTGGAAAAACCGGGCAGCCGCTTCGAGCTTCCGCTGGACACGGTCATCATGGCCATCGGCACCAGTCCCAACCCCCTCATCCGCTCCACCACGCCGGGGCTGGACACCGACCGGCGAGGCTGTATCGTGGCAGACGAGACCGGCGCCACCAGCCGGCCGGGCGTGTTCGCCGGCGGCGACGCGGTGACCGGCGCGGCCACCGTTATCCTGGCCATGGGCGCGGGCAAAGAAGCGGCGCAGGCCATCGACGAGTACATCAAAAACCGCTGAAACACATAAAAAACCGGGCAGGGAAGGTTCCTCTTCCCTGCCCGGTTTTTCAGCGCTGTTTTTCCATCACAAAATTGGTCAGCAGAACGCCCCGGCGCTCCACCTGTTGTTCCCGCACCACTTTGTAGCCCCGTTTTTCAAAAAAAGGGCGCGCCGTGATGGAGGCGTGGGTCACAATGGCGCCTTCCACTGTTTGTTCCAGCCGCTCGCACAGGGCGGCGGCAACGCCCTGCCGCTGGTGCAGGCGGTGGACATAGAGCCGGTCCAGATACCCCTCCGGGGTGATATCCCCGAACCCGATCAGCTCGCCGTCTTTTTCGGCCACAAGGGTGCAGTGCTCCCGGAAAGAGTGGTCCCAGGCTTCCAGATCCACCTGTCCGCTGGCCCAGGCGTCCAGCTGCTGCGGCGAATAGTCTGCGGCGTTCACACTGTGGACTGTATCATAAAACAATTCTGCCATTGCTCCGCAGTCCGACGGGCGGTAGGGACGTATCTGCATTGCGGCCTCTCCTCTTTCCTTGAACGTACCGCCATGATACCACGGTTTTTCCCCTCCTGCAAGAACAAGGAGAGCCGGATAGTGATTTTTTTCGCCGGATGTGGTATACTGGGGTGAAAAGTATGATTTTTGGACGTGTCTTTCATGGGCACGGAGCGGAGGTGCGCTGGATGGCAAGAACACACAGGGCAGAGGACAGCCCGCTGGGCGGTGCGGTGATCAGTCAGCAGATCGCCGCGCGGCTTCTGGAAGAGCTCCGGGACGGATGTTACGCCGGAGTGGACCGGCTGCCCGCCGAGGTGGAGCTGGCGGCCGGCATGGGAGTGAGCCGCACCGTCATCCGGGACGCACTGGCGGAGCTGGAGCGGGAAGGTTATGTGGAGCGGGTGCGGGGCATTGGCACCGTCATCAACCGGCAGGTGGTGGCCGTGCGGGGCCGCCTGGATCAAAAGTTCGAGTACAACGCCATGATCCAGTCCATGGGCCGCACTCCCCATGCGGACCACGTTTTGGTGCAGCGCCTTTCCGCCGATGAAGCCATGGCCGCCCGGCTGGACATTGCTCCGGGGCAGCCTGTGCTGATGGTGAAAAAGCGGGTGCTGGCGGACCGCCAGCCGGTCATCTGGTCGGTGGACTATCTGCCAGCCGCCCTCTTCCCGCCCGCACTGGTGGACCGGCTGGACTTTGGCCGTCCTGTATTTGACATTCTGGAGGAAGTGGCGGGTGTTTCTGTGGTGAGCACCGTTGCTCATGTGAGCGCCGTGCTGGGCGACCCTGCCTCACGCCGCATTCTGGCCGTTCAGCCGCACGAGGCCCTTCTTTTGATGGAGGAAGTGAGCTACACCAAGTTGGCCAAGCCGGTGATGTATTCTCTTTCTTACTACACTGCCTTCTTCGATTTTGCGCTGCTGCGCAAAAAATTCTGAACCGGGCGGCCCTTCATGCCGCCTCCGAACCGAACAGCCGCCCGCCCTATCCCCTTTTGGGGGAACGGGGCGGGCGGCTGTTTTTCAAACCGTTGCCTCTGTGCGCCGGCAGACTGCGTCGTTCTCACCGCGCAGCACCACCTGCCCATCCTGCACACAGGCGGTAAAGCTCTGCCCCGGCCGGGCCTGCCCCGCGGCGATACTGTCCGCCAGGGCCTGTTCCACCGCCCGGCTCACCGTGCGGCGCAGATCCCGCGCGCCATACACCGGCCGGTCGCCCCCTGCCAGCATGGCGGGAAGTTCGGAACTGTGGCGCAGACGATAGCCCCGTGCAAGGGCCCTTTGCTCCAGTTCGTCCAACATCTGCTCTGCAATGCATGTCAGATCCTCGTGCAGCAACGGGCCAAACACCACCAGTTCATCCATGCGGCCCAGCAGCTCGGGACGGAAATACTTCTTTGCCTCACCGATGACCTGCTGACGCTGGCGCTGGGGGATCGTTTCCGGCGTGGCGCCGAACCCTACCAGTCCCCCCTGCCCTGCCAGGTGTTCTGCACCCAGGTTGGAGGTGAGCAGGATGATGGTGTTGCAAAAGCTGGCGCTGCGGCCCATGGAATCAGTGAGGCGGCCGTCCTCCAGAATTTGGAGCAGAAGATTCTGCACGTCCGGGTGGGCCTTTTCGATCTCATCAAACAGCACCACCGCATAGGGGCGGCGGCGCACCGCCTCCGTGAGCAGGCCGCCCTCGTCGTGGCCCACATAGCCCGGGGGCGCACCGATGAGTTTTGCCGCGGCATGGGATTCCATATACTCGCTCATGTCAAAGCGCAGCAACGCTTTTTCGGTGCCGAACCACTGGCGGGCAAGGGTGCGGGCAAGATGGGTCTTTCCCACCCCGGTGGGCCCAAGGAAGAGCATTGCGCCCAGCGGCCGGCCCGCTTCCCGCAGGCCTGTGCGGGCACGGCGGACCGCTCCCGCCACCGTGTGCACCGCCCCCGGCTGGCCCACGACGCTTTCGGAAAGCCGCTGCTCCAGCCGGGCCAGTTTTTCCCGCTCCGCTTCGGTGATACGCTGTACGGGCACGCCGCTGGCCCGGGCCACCACCCGGGCCACATCCTCGGCGGTCAGCTCCCGGCTGCGGTCGTTTTCCCGCTCGCAGTGGATACGCAGCGCGGCAGCGGCCTCGTCCAGCAGGTCGATGGCCTTATCCGGCAAAAAGCGGCCCGGCAGATACCGCACCGAAAGGTCCACCGCTGCTTCCACCGTCAGAGGCGGGATGGTCACCTGATGATACCGCTCATAGCGGGGCACGAGGCCCGCCAGAATACGCTTGGCGGTGGCCGGATCCGGCTCTTCCACCACCACCCGCCCGAACCGGCGTTCCAGCGCCGCGTCTTTTTGAATGCAGCGGCGGTATTCCTCCTGTGTGGTGGCGCCGATGACCTGGATCTCACCCCGGGCGAGCAGGGGTTTGAGGATACTGGCCGCGTCGATGGCGCCTTCCGCTGCACCGGCCCCCACCACCACATGGATCTCGTCGATGAACAGAATGGTGCTGCGGTCTTTATATATTTCATCCAGCAGCGTCTTGAACCGTTCCTCAAAATCGCCCCGGTACTTGGTTCCGGCCACCAGGCTGGCCATATCCAGGCTCAGAATGCGCTTGTGCAGCAGCTGAGCGGGCGCACGCCCTGAGGCAATGGCTTGAGCAAGGGCTTCGGCAAGAGCAGTCTTGCCCACGCCCGGTTCTCCCACCAGGCACGGGTTGTTCTTTTGGCGGCGGCAGAGGATCTCCATGAGCCGTTCCAGCTCCTGCTCCCGGCAAAGCACCGGGTCCAGCCGGCTTTCCGCAGCCATTTGGGTCAGGTCACGCCCATACTTTTCGGTCGCCTTGCTGCTGCGCGTGGGCGCGGAAAGCCGGGACTGCAGCGGCAGCACCAGCTGGCCGGAAAGCTGCCGGCACTCGCGGGCTGCTTCGCTCAATTCCACCCCCCACTCCGCCAGCCACCGGCTGGCGGTGCAGCCTGGATCCTCCAAGATGGCACAGAGCACATGCTCTGGCTGAGCCTCCTTCATACGTGCGGCATGAGCGCCCAGCACCGCGAAATCCAGCGCTTTGCACGCTTCCGGCAGAAAATCACGGGGCGAAAGGCGGCGGCTTTCGTTCATGCCGCCCAGAGCGGCCACACGCTGCGTCACCTGCGACTCTTCGATGCGCCGGGACTGGAGAAAGCGGGCGGCGGGAGTGGCGCCGCCCCGGAGGATGGCCAGCAGGATATGCCCTGTGCCCGCCTGCGTCTGCCCCATTTCCCCCGCGATGACCAGCGCCTGGTTGAGCATTTTTGCGCCTTGGCGCGAAAACCCTTTGAAACGATACTGCATGGTGTGACTCACTGCCCCTTTGAATTTTTCTAAGGGCAGTATGGGCGGGCGGCACAGCGTTAAACGGCGATGGGAAAAGTTTGCAGCGGCAAAAAAGTGAATTGTCAAACTAAGTGCAACAGGAATTGAGTTCAAAGTCCCATAATTCCTGGGCAGAATGGAAGTTAAGAACCTTTCGAGGCCTGGCGTTAATCAACGCCAGGTTTCGTTTTAGAGTAGCGGGGG
>DXFW01000001.1 GCA_019114225.1 Candidatus Allofournierella pullicola
GTGATACCGTGCTCACATTTCTCCCAATCAGCCGGGCGATTTCCCGGTAACTTAACCCATCCACATAATATTTTCGTATACAACTACGCTCTTCTATGCTAAGATGATGGTAGTTCATACAGTTCCCTCCCAGTGGTTTAGTTGTGTGGTAACTCTATTCTACCAGGGTTCTGTATGAACTTCTTTTTATTTTCCTAAAGTGTTGCACTTGATAGTATAATTCACCAGTGTCGAACAAAACCGCCCCGTTTTACGGGGCGGTTTTTCTTTGACTGCGCAATAACAAACGGCCCACGGGCGTTTTCTTTATAGAAAACAGAAAAAGGAGGGCCTGTCCATGAAACGTCTGATCGCCGCGCTGCTTGTGTTGTGTCTTGTGGGCTGTTCCGCCCCGGCTTCCGCGTCTGTACCTTCCGTCCCCTCACCCGGAGTGGCTGCTGTGACCTGCCGTATCGCCGACGGGGCGGAGGATGGCAGCCTACTGCTGGCCGGGCAGGGGGAGGACACCGGTCTCTACCGGCTGAGTGCTGCGGACTTGCCTATTACCCTGGATGGCGAGGAGGCGAGCGCTGCTGACCTCCGGGACGGCATGCTGGTCACCGTCTATTTCAGCGGTGAAATGCTGGAGTCCTATCCTGCCAGCTTCCATCAGCCCACCCGTCTGGAGGCGGTGAGCGAAGGGGCCGACGACCGGGCGGGCCTTGCGCTGCAGGCGCTGGATGACCTGTGGAGCGAGGACACGGCCCTCAATGAAAACATCGAAGAGCTGTCGGTCTATATCGACGAAACCCTTATTCCGAACCCCGCCGAGCGGGCCGCAGCGGCCTGGCGCTTCGCGGAACTGCACCAGCTGCCCCCGCCCATGACCTACAGCTGGGAAGAGTTATGCGACGAGGGCTATGTGAACAAAGAAGAGCTTTCCTGGGAAAAGGGCTGCTACCTGGAACTCAAAGCCGCGGAGGACGCGGGAACGGGCAAGACTCTCCGTTTCAACGCGCAAAAATGGCGGGGCGGCCTTGTGGCCATCATGTACGACGGCTGCACCGCGAAACAGAAGACGGACGGCGGCTGGAAGTATGAGCGGGGCGTTTTTGCCATCGCCTGACGTGCAGACAAAACTGCTTGACACGTCCGTATCGGTGTGATATAATTCTCTGGCAATCGTTCCGATGGCTGCTCCGTGCGCACAGGATGGCGCACGCTGGTAGCCTCCCATTGAAGGTTGTGATGGGCGCATGTAAAGAGCATGGCCCCTTGAGTCATGAACCAGAAAGAGGTGAACCGTAATGAAACAGGGCATCCATCCCAAGTATGTGGACTGCACCATCACCTGCGCCTGCGGTGAGGTCATCCATACCCGCTCCACCAAGCCGGAGATCCACGTGGAAGTCTGCTCCAAGTGCCATCCCTTCTACACCGGCAAGCAGAAGCTGGTTGACACCGGCGGACGTGTGGACCGCTTCAACAAGCGTTTTGGCCTGAAGAAGTAAGAAATCCATCGAAAAGGCGGTTTGGTCACAAACCGCCTTTTTTGTCGTGTTTTGACGGGGGAAAGTTCAATGGAGGACTACCGCACCATCGCCGGGCGCTCCACCGCCGAGGTGGAGGAAAAACACAGCCGCTTCATCGCGCTGGCCGCCTTTGCCGACAGTGAGGAAAAGGCGCTGGCCGTGCTGGAAGAGGTGCGCGCCGCCCACCGCACCGCCCGCCACAATGTTTACGCCTATGTGTTGCGGGAGGGCGCCCGCACCCGCTATTCCGACGACGGCGAGCCTGCCAAGACCGCCGGATTGCCGGTGCTGGACGCCATCCGCCACGCGGGCCTTACCGACTGTATCGTGGTGGTCACCCGCTATTTCGGCGGCATTCTGCTGGGTACCGGCGGGCTGGTGCGCGCTTACACCGAAAGCGCCTCCGCAGCCCTTGCCGCTGCGCAGGTGGTCACCGTGCGGGCCTGCGTGCGCCTCACGGTGGAGGTGGACTACGCCCTCTATGAGCGTGCGGCGCAGCTGCTGCAGGCGGCGGGCGCAAAACTGGATGACCCGGTGTTCACCGACCGGGTGGCTCTTTCGGCGCTGCTGCCTGCGGGCGCGGAGCTTCCGCTGCTGCCCGCCTTTGCCGAACTCAGCCGGGGCGCGGCGCAGCCGCAGGTCTCGGCGCCCTTTTACGCCCCGCTGTGACACAAAGCGCCATCCGGGAAAAATTTTTTGATTTTTTTAGAGGGTTTTGCCCCATTCCATCGTATATTAAATATACCAAAGATTTTTCCGCCGGCAGAAAGGAGTGCGATCCCATGCCCAATACCGCCCGGGAATACACCGAACAGGTGGAGGAACAGATCCTTGCGCCGTGGGCGGCCAAAAGCCGCCAGAGCCGGGGCCGCCTTGTGCCGGAGGAAGAGTGCCCCCTGCGCACCTGCTACCAGCGGGACAGGGACCGTATCATCCACTGCAAATCCTTCCGGCGCTTGAAGCAGAAGACCCAGGTGTTTCTGTCGCCCGAGGGCGACCACTACCGCACCCGCCTCACCCACACGCTGGAAGTCAACCAGATCGCCCGCACCATCGCCCGTGCCCTGCGCCTCAACGAGGACCTCACCGAAGCCATTGCCCTGGGCCATGACCTGGGGCACACCCCCTTCGGCCACGCGGGCGAGCGGGCGCTGAACAAGCTCTGCCCCGGCGGCTTCAAGCACTACCAGCAGAGCGTGCGCGTGGTGGACAAGCTGGAGAAGAATTTCCAGGGCCTCAACCTCACCTGGGAGGTGCGCAACGGGATCATCTGCCACACCAAGGGCAAATGGGCCGACACCCAGGAGGGCCAGGCGGTGCGCTATGCCGACCGTATCGCCTATATGAACCACGACATCGAGGACGCCATCACTGCCGGGGTGCTCTCGCCGGACGCACTGCCCGCCGAGATCGTGCAGGTGCTGGGAGACACCAAGAGCCGCCGCATTTCCACGCTCATCCAGGACCTGGTGATGAACAGCGGGGCCAAAAACCTCTCCTTCAGCCCGCTGGTGGGGGAGGCCTACGAGGCGCTCCACGACTTCATGTACTCCACCGTCTATGTGGACAAGGATGCCAAGCGGGAAGAGCAAAAGGTGGAAAAGGTCATCGCCGAGCTCTACGAGCGCATGCTGGAGGACCCGGGCCTTCTGCCGGACGGCTTTTTGCAGATCGCTTATCAGGAAGGCGCCGACCGGGCGGTCACCGACTACATCAGCGGCATGAGCGACGAGTTCGCCATCCGCATGTTTGAGGACCTGTTTGTGCCCAAGAAGTGGCACGTTTTGTAACGGAGCACCGCGCGAAAAGGGGGTGAGGGCATATGATCCCGCGGGAATACATCGACGAGGTGGTGCGCCGCAGCGACATCACCGAGGTGGTGAGCAGCTATGTGCAGCTTCGCCACCGGGGCCGCACCCACACCGGGCTGTGCCCCTTCCACAGTGAAAAGACCCCCTCCTTCGTGGTCTACCCCGAGACCCAGAGCTTCTACTGCTTCGGCTGCGGGGCCGGCGGCGACGTGATCACCTTTGTGCGCAAGATCAACAACCTGGACTATGTGGAAGCGGTCAAAATGCTGGCGGGCCGGGCAGGCATGCCCATGCCCGAGGAGGACGACAAGGCAGGCCGGCTGCGCAGCCGGGTGCTGGCCATCAACAAGGAGGCCGCCCGCTTTTTCTACGAGCAGCTGAACGCCGAAAACGACGACGCACGCACCGCCCGGGCCTACTGGCGGGGCCGCGGCCTGTCCGACTCCACCATCCGCCGTTTCGGCCTGGGCTATTCGCCCAATGATTTCGGCGCGCTGCGCCGCCATCTGCGCGCCCGGGGCTACACCGAGGAAGAAATGCTCGCCTCCGGCCTGCAAAAGCGCAGCGAAAAGGGCAACGTCTATGACGTGTTCCGGGGCCGGGTGATGACCCCCATCTTTGACCTGCGGGGCAACGTCATCGCCTTCGGCGGGCGTGTGCTGGGGGACGAGAAACCCAAGTACATCAACAGCCCCGAAACGCTGGTCTATAAAAAGAGCAAGGCGATGTTCGCTTTGAACATCGCCAAAAAGAGCGCCAGCCGGCGCTACATCCTCTGCGAGGGCTACATGGACGTCATCAGTCTGCACCAGGCGGGCTTTGACACCGCCGTGGCTGCCTGCGGCACCGCCCTCACGCCGGACCAGGTCCGGCTGCTGGGAGAATACGCCGACGAGGTGGTGCTCTGTTACGACTCTGACGAGGCGGGCCAGAAGGCCACCGCCCGCAGCCTGGGCCTCTTTGCCGAGAGCCCGGTGAAGGTGTCGGTGCTGAACATCCCCGGCGCAAAGGACCCGGACGAATTCATCAAGAAATACGGCCGGGAGCGGTTCGAATCTCTGCTCAACGGCACTTCCAACGCCATCGAGTACAAACTGGCCAAGGTGCGGGAAAAGTACGATCTGGCCCGCCCGGC
Organism: Candidatus Allofournierella pullicola; assembly: GCA_019114225.1. Lineage (GTDB taxonomy): Bacteria > Bacillota > Clostridia > Oscillospirales > Ruminococcaceae > Allofournierella_A > Allofournierella_A pullicola. The sequence continues at coordinate 4,458 of DXFW01000001.1, forward strand.
GGACCGGGTGGAGTACATCAAGGAGGCCATCCGCCTGCTGGCCGGGCGGCTGACCCCCACCGAACGGGAAGTCTACGCCGGGCGGCTGGCGGAGGAGACCGACGTGGCCAAGGCCAATGTGATGGCGCAGCTGGAGGCAGCGGTGCGCTCCAATCAGCGCCGGGCCCAGCGCCAGCGGGAAAAGGAACTTTTGAACACCGGCGCCGGGGCGGACATCAAGCTGCCCTACAACGCGCCGGGAGGCGAAAAAGCCCTGGGCGTGGCCAGCGCCGAACAGCAGCTGGTGGCCGCCCTCATCCGCGACCCCTCCCTCATCCCTTTGGCGGAAAACCGGGTGAAACCGGAGCAGTTTTTGATGGAGGACATGGCTGCCGCCTACGCCGCAGTGCTGGAGGCAAAGCGCCAGGGGCACCTGCCCGACCTGGCCACCCTCGCTTCCTCGCTGCCCGAGGAAACGGTGAGCCGCCTTTCGCTGCTTTTGGCCCGCAACTATGACGTGGGCCTGGGCAGGCGGGATGTGGAGATGTATCTGGACCGGCTGGAGCAAAGCGTGCCCCAAAGCTCAAAGGCGGGCGGAATGACCGGCGAACAGCTGGAAGAATATATGGAGCGGCTGCGCCGGAAAAAGAGCTGAGCCGCCCCGCAAAACGATCCCACGGGCCGGCGCGGCCCTTGCGATACCACTTGAAAAAGGACCCAAAAACCAGGAGGACGTTCCATTATGGCAGAAAAGAAAAACCTGATCCGCGAGCTGATCGAGACCGGCAAGCGCAACGGCAAGCTGACCACCAAGGAGATCAACGACGCCATCGAGGAAAGCGGCTTCGACATGGAGCAGATCGACAAGCTCTATGAGACCATGGAGAGCCACGGCGTTGAGATCGTGGACGAGCCGGACGGAGAGGCCTTCACCCTCACGGAAGACAGCGTGGACGAGTTCGAAAGCTCCCTGTCCGCCGAGGGCGTCGCCATCGACGACCCCGTGAAGGTGTACTTAAAAGAGATCGGCCGGGTGCCTCTGCTCAGCAGCGACGAGGAGATCCAGCTGGCGCTGGACATCCTGGCCGGCTCCCAGGCGGAGGAGCGGAAAAAAGAGGCGTTCCCCGCCATTTGGAAGATCGAGAAGAACATCCGCCTCAGCGAGACCCAGCGCCGTATCCAGGTGACCGAGGAAAAGCTGAACCTCAACGAAGAGCAGCTGGCCGAACTGTCTGAACTGGACGCGGTGCTGCGCAAGGGCGAAAAGGCCAAGCAGCGCCTGTCGGAGGCCAACCTCCGTCTGGTGGTGTCCATCGCCAAGCGGTATGTGGGCCGCGGCATGCAGTTCCTGGACCTCATCCAGGAGGGTAATCTGGGCCTCATCAAGGCGGTGGAGAAGTTCGACCACACCAAGGGCTTCAAGTTCTCCACCTACGCCACCTGGTGGATCCGGCAGGCTATCACCCGCGCCATTGCCGACCAGGCCCGCACCATCCGTATCCCGGTGCACATGGTGGAGACCATCAACAAGGTCAAGAAGGTGTCCAGCCAGCTGCTGCACCAGAACGGCCACGACCCCACGGCCGATGAGATCAGCCAGGCGCTGGATATGCCGGTGGAAAAGGTGCGCGAGATCATGCGCGTCGCTCAGGAGCCGGTGAGCCTGGAGACCCCCATCGGTGAGGAGGAAGACAGCCATCTGGGCGACTTCATCCCCGACGAGGACGCCCCCGTCCCCGCCGAGGCTGCCAGCCACACCCTGCTGAAGGAGCAGCTGTCCAGCGTGCTGAGCACCCTGACCCCCCGTGAGGAAAAGGTGCTGCGCCTGCGCTTCGGCCTGGAGGACGGCCGCCCCCGCACCCTGGAAGAGGTGGGCCATGAGTTCGAGGTCACCCGTGAGCGTATCCGTCAGATCGAGGCCAAGGCTCTGCGCAAGCTGCGCCATCCCAGCCGCTCCAAGAAACTGAAGGATTTCCTGGATTGAGCCAGAATTCACTGCCGCAGGCGTTCGCGCCTGCGGCATTTTTTTGTGCGCATTTGTAAGAAACACCTCTCCTCATCCGTAGTAAGGGGCGAAAGCGCTTTCAAAGAGAGAAAGGAGGCGGCCGAAACGGATTGCATGAATGAACGGGAGCTGGTGGAAGGGATCGCCCGCAAAGAGGAAGAGGCGGCCCGCGCGCTGGTGGAACAGTACGGCGGGCTGTTGCGGGCGGTCATCCGCCGCCACGCCCCCGGCCTGGACGAAGAGGACCTGCTGGCGGACGCGCTGCTGGCCGTCTGGCAGAACATCCACCGCTTTGACCGGCGGGGCAGCTTCAAAAACTGGGCCGCGGCAGTGGCCCGCTACCGGGCCATCGACGCGGTGCGCAAGGCGGCCCGCAGCATGCCCGCCGGAGACGCCGCTCAGTTGGAAGCTCTGGGCGGCAGCACTCTGGACGAATACCTGACGCTGGAACTGGAGGACCTGTTCCGGGGCCTTGCTCCCGCCGACCGGGAACTTCTTTTGGCCCGCTATTACTACGGAGAGCCCGCCGAAGGGCTGGCAGCCCGCCACGGGATCACAGTGGGTGCGCTGAACACCCGCCTTACCCGGGCACGCCAGCGCCTGGCGCGGCAGCTGCAAGAGAGGAGAGAAACGCTGTGAACGATATCTACGAAGCGCTGAACCACGTTTCCATGGACCTGGACGACTACACCCCCGTGCCGCTGGAGGCAGGGGAGGCCAAGCGGCAGACGGACCGCCTGCTGGCCGCCGATAAGAAGGAGCGCCCGGCCCTGCGCGTCCACCGCCGCCGCTGGCCCGTGCTGGCCGCCGCGGCGGCCCTGACCGCCTGCCTGGCGGTGGGCGCGGGCGCGGCCCATTCCTGGAGCGGCGACTTCGCCGCATTTCTGGGCCTGGGCGGTGCAGTGGACAGCCTGGGCGATATGAGCCTAGGCCTGGTGCTCAGCCAGACCCTGTCGGGAGGCACTGTCACCCTGGAGGGCGTTCTGGGCGATGACTACTGCATTTATGTCCCTTTCACCGTGGAAGCCCCCGAGGGCCAGGTGCTGGACGGCACGCTGGACTACGGCTTTGACAACTGCACCCTGTATTCCGACGCCTCCGACGGCATGGTCCAACACATGGAGATGTTGCCGGACGACGACCCCACCGACAACAAGCTCCGCTTTGTGATGATGGCCTCCAGCACCAAGCCTCTGCGGGGGGAGATGGCGGAAGCGACTGTGTGGAACCTGTTCAGCTACCCCACCGACACCAGCCGCCTCCACGATGAGGACGCGGTGGTGCCCGGACGGTTCGAATTCTCCTTCCGCCTGGACTATGAGGACCGCTCCGTCGTCGTTTGCGACCGGAACACCGATGTGGGCCTGGGCTGGCCCCTGGCCCGGCTGGAACTCTCGCCGGTGTCGGTCTATCTGGAACTGGACGGCCTGCCGGAGAACGAGATGAACCCCGCCTTTGATACTTCCATCGTTCTCATCGGCGCCGACGGCAGCCGCCAGGAGCTGGTGAGCGATTGGGACTATGAGCAGACGGGAGAAGGTATCCCCGGCCTGAGCTTTTCCCAGGATGAAAAGGCCGTGCGCATGCTCCTCCAGGCCATCGACCCGGCGCAGTACGCCGCGGTGGAGGTGAACGGGGTCTCCTTCCCGCTGGAAAAAGCCGCCGGATGAGCCTTTGAACGCCCAATGGGCGGAAATCAACAAAATAAGAGCACACGTTCCCGGGCGTTCAACGTCCGGGAAATTTTTTTGAGAAATTGGCGAAAATGGCTTGACAGCGCGGTTTGTGCCGGATATACTGTTGTAGTATAGCATAATGGATTAGAACGCCCTTAAACTGCTTTTTCTCACAAAATATTTTTGAAAGTTTGTGGAAACTGCACAAAATACTTTGCCTCAAAAAGCGGGGCAGGGGCGTCATCGGTCCATAAGTATAAGATACAGGATAGGAGTGGACGCTTTTTATGATGAAGGTCAAGCCCGTAACCCTCGGCAAGACCCAGCGTATGAGCTTTTCCCGAATCGATGAGGTCATCGACATGCCCAACCTCATCGAGGTGCAGAAGAACTCGTACAAATGGTTCCTGGACCAGGGCCTGAAAGAGGTCTTTCACGACGTGGCCACCATCGAGGACTTCACCGGCAATCTGGCGCTGGAGTTCATCGACTACCGCCTGGGCGAGCCCAAATACACCATCAAGGAGTGCAAGGAGCGCGACGCCACCTATGCCGCGCCCCTGCGCGTCACCGCGCGTCTGCTGAACAAGGAGACCGGCGAGGTCAAGGAGCAGGAGATCTTCATGGGTGATTTCCCGCTGATGACCGACGCGGGCACCTTCGTCAACAACGGCGCCGAGCGTGTCATCGTCAGCCAGCTGGTCCGCAGCCCCGGCGTCTACTTCGGCGCCAGCTACGACAAGACCGGCAAGCACCTCTACACCGCCACCATGAACCCCAACCGCGGCGCCTGGCTGGAGTATGAGACCGACTCCAACGACGTGTTCTATGTCCGGATCGACAAGAACCGCAAGCTGCCTGTCACCGTGCTGATCCGTGCGCTGGGCCTGTCCAGCGACGCGCAGATCCGCGAGTTCTTCGGTGAGGACGAGCGCATTCTGGCCACTCTGGAAAAAGACACCACCACCAACACCGAAGAGGGCCTGCTGGAGACCTACCGCAAGCTGCGTCCCGGTGAGCCTCCGACGGTGGACAGCGCCCAGACCCATCTGAACAACCTGTTCTTCGATCCCCGCCGCTACGACCTGTCCCGTTTCGGCCGGTACAAGATGAACAAGAAGCTGGCTCTGGCCCGCCGGATCGCCGGCTTCACCGCCGCCCGTGACGTGGTGGCTCCCCTCACCGGCGAGCTGCTCATTTCCGCCGGCGAGAAGATCACCCGCGAGATGGCCGAGGCCGCCGAGGCCGCCGGCGTGAGCGTGGCCTACCTGACCATCGACGACAAGGAAGTCAAGGTCATCACCAACGGCACCGTGGACGCCCAGGGCTTCTTCAGCTTTGACGTCGCCGAGTGCGGGATCAACGAGAAGGTCAGCTTTGCCGAGCTGCGCGCCATTCTGGAGGCGGGCCTGGACGAGGCCGGCCAGAAGGAGGCCCTGGAGAAGAACCACGACCGGCTCATCAGCCGCACCGTCACCGTGGACGACATCTTCGCCTCCATCAACTACCTCAACGGCCTGGACCACGGCGTGGGCGTCACCGACGACATCGACCACCTGGGCAACCGCCGTATCCGCAGCGTGGGCGAATTGCTGCAGAACCAGTTCCGTATCGGCTTCTCCCGCATGGAGCGCGTCATCCGTGAGCGCATGACCCTCCAGGCTCAGGACGCCGGCGAGGCCACTCCCCAGAGCCTCATCAACATCCGCCCTGTGGTGGCTGCCATCAAGGAGTTCTTTGGTTCCAGCCCCCTGAGCCAGTTCATGGACCAGAACAACCCCCTGGCCGAGCTCACCCACAAGCGCCGCCTGTCCGCTCTGGGCCCCGGCGGTCTGTCCCGTGACCGCGCCGGTTTCGAGGTCCGCGACGTGCACTACAGCCACTACGGCCGCATGTGCCCCATCGAGACCCCCGAAGGTCCCAACATCGGTCTGATCAGCTACCTGGCCACCTTCGCAAAGATCAACGAGTACGGCTTCGTGGAGGCTCCCTACCGCAAGGTGGATAAGGCCACCGGCGTGGTCACCGACGAAGTGGTCTACATGACCGCCGACGTGGAGGACGAGTACGTGGTGGCCCAGGCCAACGAGCCTCTGGACGAGAACCACCGCTTTGCCAATGCCCGCGTCAACGTCCGCCGCCGCGAGGAGATCATGGAGATCGAGCGCGAAAAGGTGGACTACATGGACGTCAGCCCCAAGATGGTCGTTTCCGTGGCTACCGCCATGATCCCCTTCCTGGAGAACGACGACGCCAACCGCGCCCTGATGGGTTCCAACATGCAGCGGCAGGCCGTGCCTCTCATGGTCACCCAGCAGCCCATCGTGGCCACCGGCATGGAGTACAAGGCCGCCTGCGACTCCGGCGTGTGCATTCTGGCCAAGAACGCCGGCGTGGTGGAGCATGTGGACGCCGACAAGATCGTGATCCGCACCTCCAAGACCACCACCGACGAGTATGAGCTCATCAAGTTCATGCGCTCCAACCAGGGCACCTGCACCAACCAGCGGCCCATCGTCGCCAAGGGCGAAGAGGTCAAGGCCGGCCAGGTCATCGCCGACGGCCCCTCCACCAAGAACGGCGAGATCTCCCTGGGCAAGAACGCCCTCATCGGCTTCATGACCTGGGAGGGCTACAACTACGAGGACGCCGTCCTCATCAACGAGAAGATCGTCCGCGAGGACGTCTACACCTCCATCCACATTGAGGAGTACGAGCTGGAAGCCCGCGAGACCAAGCTTGGGCCCGAGGAGATCACCCGCGACATCCCCAACGTGGGCGAGGACGCCCTGAAGGATCTGGACGAGCGCGGTATCATCCGTATCGGCGCCGAAGTCACCGCCGGCGATATCCTGGTGGGCAAGGTCACCCCCAAGGGCGAGACCGAGCTCACCGCCGAGGAGCGCCTGCTGCGCGCCATCTTCGGTGAGAAGGCCCGCGAGGTGCGCGACACCTCCCTGCGTGTGCCTCACGGCGAGTACGGTATCATCGTGGACGTGAAGGTGTTCACCCCCGAGAACTGCGACGAGCTGCAGCCCGGCGTGCGCCAGGTGGTGCGCTGCTACATCGCCCAGAAGCGCAAGATCAGCGTGGGCGACAAGATGGCCGGCCGTCACGGCAACAAGGGTGTTGTGTCCCGCATTCTGCCCCAGGAGGATATGCCCTTCCTGGCCGACGGCACCCCGCTGGACATCGTGCTGAACCCCCTGGGCGTTCCCAGCCGTATGAACATCGGTCAGGTTCTGGAGGTCCATCTGGGCTACGCCGCCAAGGCGCTGGGCTGGAAGGTCATGACCCCCGTCTTTGACGGCGCTCACGAGGAGGACATCCGCGAGTGCTTCCGCCTGGCCAAAGAGAACAACAGCGGCGACAACGTCAAAGAGTACCCCACCAAGCTGGATAAGATCATGAGCCCCACCAACGGCCATGTGATCGACTTCTCCAAGATCGAGCTGGACGAGGACGGCAAGAGCACCGTCTACGACGGCCGCACCGGCGAGAAGTTCGACAACCGCGTCACCGTGGGTTACATGTACTACCTCAAACTCCATCACCTGGTGGACGATAAGATCCACGCCCGTTCCACCGGCCCCTACAGCCTGGTCACCCAGCAGCCTCTGGGCGGCAAGGCCCAGTTCGGCGGCCAGCGTTTCGGCGAGATGGAGGTGTGGGCGCTGGAAGCTTACGGCGCCGCCTACACCCTGCAGGAGATCCTCACCGTCAAGTCCGACGACGTGGTGGGCCGTGTCAAGACCTACGAAGCCATCGTGAAGGGTCAGGACGTGCCCAAGCCCGGCATCCCCGAGAGCTTCCGCGTGCTCATCAAAGAGCTGCAGAGCCTTGGCCTGGATGTGGTCGTGCAGGACTCCAACGGCGACCCTGTGGACCTGAAGCAGAACTTTGACGACGAAGAAGCCGGTTTCGATGTGCGCGACCTGCCCATGGGCGAGGACGTGCTGATGGAAAGCGAACTGAACGACGATTACAGCATCGAGGAAGCGGAGAGCGAGCCCGCCGAGCCCGATGACTTTGACGCCGAGCCCGAAGACATCTTTGCGGACGACGATACCTTCGACGACGCGGGCCTGGGCGACGAGTTCTGATCGCGGCTTTTCTGAGATACCCGTCAACATCGAGACAACAGAAATAAGGAAGGGTTCATTGAATGGAATACAACGATTTCGATTCGATTAAAATCGGCCTGGCTTCTCCCGATCAGATCCGCGCCTGGAGCTACGGCGAGGTCAAAAAGCCCGAGACCATCAACTACCGCACCCTGAAGCCCGAGCGGGACGGCCTGTTCTGCGAGCGCATTTTCGGACCCACCAAGGACTGGGAGTGCCACTGCGGCAAGTACAAGCGCATCCGCTACAAGGGCAAGATCTGCGACCGCTGCGGCGTTGAGGTCACCAAGGCCAAGGTGCGCCGCGAGCGCATGGGCCACATCGAGCTGGCCGCCCCTGTGAGCCACATCTGGTACTTCAAGGGCATTCCCAGCCGTATCGGCCTTATGCTGGACATCAGCCCCCGCCAGCTGGAGAAGGTGCTGTATTTTGCCAGCTACATCGTCATCGACCCCGGCTACACCCCGCTGGAGAAAAAGCAGCTCCTCAGCGAGAAGGAATACCGGGAAATGCGCGAGCGCTATGAGGACGAGTTCCGCGCCGCCATGGGCGCCGAGGCCATCAAGGAACTGCTGGCCGAGATCGACCTGGACGCTCTGAGCGAGCAGCTGCACGCCGAGCTGGAAGAGGCCGGCGGCCAGAAGCGGGTGCGCATTCTCAAGCGGCTGGAAGTGGTGGAGGCGTTCCGCCACTCCGGCAACCGCCCCGAGTGGATGATCCTGGACGTGGTGCCGGTCATTCCGCCGGACATCCGTCCCATGGTCCAGCTGGACGGCGGCCGTTTCGCCACCAGCGACCTGAACGACCTGTACCGCCGGGTCATCAACCGCAACAACCGCCTGAAGCGCCTGCTGGAGCTGGGCGCGCCCGACATCATCGTGCGCAATGAGAAGCGCATGCTGCAGGAGGCTGTGGACGCCCTGATCGACAACGGCCGCCGCGGCCGCCCGGTCACCGGCCCCAACAACCGCCCCCTGAAGAGCCTGTCCGACATGCTCAAGGGCAAGCAGGGCCGCTTCCGTCAGAACCTGCTGGGCAAGCGTGTTGACTACTCCGGCCGTTCCGTTATCGTCGTCGGCCCTGAGCTGAAGATGTATCAGTGCGGCCTGCCCAAGGAGATGGCTCTGGAGCTGTTCAAGCCCTTTGTTATGAAGGACCTGGTGCAGAAGGGCCTGGCCAACAACATCAAGTCCGCCCGCAAGATGGTGGAGCGCACCCGCCCCGAAGTGTGGGACAGCCTCGAGACCGTCATCAAGGGCCATCCCGTCATGCTGAACCGCGCGCCTACCCTGCACCGTCTGGGCATTCAGGCCTTTGAGCCGGTGCTGGTGGAGGGCCGCGCCATCAAGCTGCACCCCCTGGCCTGCACCGCCTTCAACGCCGACTTCGACGGCGACCAGATGGCCGTGCACCTGCCCCTGTCTGTGGAGGCCCAGCGCGAGGCCAAGCAGCTCATGCTGGCTTCCGGCAACCTGCTCAAGCCCAGTGACGGCGCTCCCGTCACCGTGCCCACCCAGGATATGATCCTGGGCAGCTACTACCTGACCATGGTGAACAAGGGCGACATGGGCGAGGGCAAGGTCTTCCGCGATGAGAACGAGGCCATCATGGCCTACGCCAGCAAGGTCATCACCCTGCAGGCTCCCATCAAGGTGCGCCGCACCCGCGAGGTGAACGGCGAAATGCGCTCCAAGCTGGTGGACACCACCGTGGGCCGCATTATCTTCAACCAGCCCATCCCCCAGGATCTGGGCTATGTGGACCGCAACGATCCCGAAACCATGTTCAACTTCGAGGTGGACTTCCAGGTCACCAAGAAGAACCTGCCCGACATCATCAGCCGCTGCCTCGCCATCCACGGCACCAAGCCCACCAGCGAAATGCTGGACCGGATCAAGGCCCAGGGCTACAAGTACTCCACCATCAGCGGTATCACCGTTGCTGTGTGCGACGCGGTCATCCCGCCCCAGAAGCCCGAGCTGCTGGCCGAGGCCGACGAGCGGGTGAGCAAGGTCATCAAGCAGTTCAACCGCGGTCTTATCTCCAACGAGGAGCGCTACAACAGCGTTATCCAGATCTGGCAGGAGACCACCGACAAGGTGTCCAAGGCTCTGGCCGACAACCTGGAAGACCGCAACCCCATCTTCATGATGGCGGACTCCGGTGCCCGAGGCTCCATGAACCAGATCAAACAGCTGGCCGGCATGCGCGGTCTGCTGGCCAACACCGCCGGTAAGACCATCGAAATGCCCATTCGCGCCAACTACCGCGAAGGCCTGAACATTCTGGAATACTTCGTTTCCAGCCGCGGCGCCCGTAAGGGTCTGGCCGATACCGCTCTGCGTACCGCCGACTCTGGTTACCTGACCCGCCGTCTGGTCGACGTCTCTCAGGACGTGATCATCCGCGAGGAGGACTGCGGCGCCACCGAGGGTATCATGGTCAGCGACATCCGGGAGGGCAAAGAGGAGATCGAGACCTTCCGCGAGCGTCTGATCGGCCGCTTCGCCGTGGGCGATGTGGTCAACCCCACCACCGGCGAGGTCATCGTGCCCGAAGGCAAGATGATGGACCTGTTCGACGCCGACAAGATCATGGCCGCCGGCATTACCAGCCTGCAGATCCGCAGCGTTTTGAGCTGCCGCAGCAAGCTGGGCGTGTGCGCTCACTGCTATGGCGCCAACCTGGCCAACGGCAACCCCGTCCATGTGGGCGAGTCCGTGGGCGTTATCGCGGCTCAGTCCATCGGCGAGCCCGGTACCCAGCTGACCATGCGTACCTTCCACACCGGCGGTATCGCCTCTGCGGAGGATATCACTCAGGGTCTGCCCCGCGTTGAGGAGCTGTTCGAGAGCCGCCGTCCCAAGGCGCTGGCCATCATGACCGAGATCGCGGGCACCGCCCACATCGACGACACCAAGAAGAACCGCCATGTGGTGGTCAGCGGTGTGGACGAGAACGGCGCTCCCTGCGAGAAGAGCTACCTGATCCCCTTCGGCCAGCGCGTGCGCGTCACCGAGGGCGACCAGCTGGAGAAGGGCGACATGATCACCGAAGGTCATGCTTACCCCCACGACATCCTGGCCATCAAGGGCCGCACCGCCGTGGAGAACTACCTGATCCAGGAAGTGCAGAAGGTCTACCGCCTGCAGGGCGTGGAGATCAACGACAAGCACATCGAGGTCATCGTGCGGCAGATGCTGCGCAAGGTCCGTGTGGACGACGCCGGTTCCACCAACCTCATCGGCGGCGCTCTGGCCGACAAGATGAAGGTGGAGGAGCAGAACGAGATCATCCGTCAGCGGATCGCCGACGGCGAGGAGGGCCTGAAGGAGGCCAAGTGGACTCAGGTCCTGCTGGGTATCACCAAGGCTTCTCTGGCCACCGACAGCTTCATGTCCGCCGCCTCCTTCCAGGAGACCACCCGCGTGCTCACCGAAGCCGCCATCAAGGGCAAGGTGGACCCGCTCATGGGCCTGAAGGAGAACGTCATCATCGGCAAGCTGATCCCCGCGGGCACTGGCCTGCCGGAGGTGGAGGAAGAACTCATCCGCCGCGAGGCCGAGCAGCTGGGCCTGCCGGTCCCCGAAAAGACCGAAGAGCCTGAAGCGGAGCCTGCTCTCTCCGTGGAAGAGTAAGCCCCGGGCGCAAAGCAAAAGGACGCGCGGCGCTTTCCCCAAGCGGGAAAGCGCCGCGCTTTTTCATTGCTGCCGCATTCTGCAATAAACCGGTGGGCTCCATCGTTTTCTGGTATAGACAAAATGCAACAAAATGAGGAGGGGAAACGCATGAAACAGTTCCGGCTCAGGCGGAGGATCGCTCTGCTGGCGGCTTTGCTGCTCCTTTCGGGGTGTTCGGCGCCGGCGTCCAGTGTTCCGCCCGCCGCCACGGCGGTCCCCACACCCAGCCCCACTCCGGCTCCCACGCCGGAGCCAACACCGCGGCCCGCAGCACAGCAGCTGGAGATCGAAGCGGCCGCCGAGGGGCTGGATCTCGCAAACATCAACGACCATGACAATTTCAGCAAGGTGCGCCTTTCTGCCGACACTGCCATCACCCTGCAGGCCGGGACGGACATCGGGGAACTGTACCTCATTTTCGACCGCCCGGTGGAGTGGCGGCTGGAGAGCTCCGGCGGCACCGAGCAGACCTGCGGGCAGAACGGCTTCATCCATGAGTATGTGGAGCTTGAGGAACCTTCTTCCTCTGTGACGCTTCACCTTCCGGCGGATACGGTCCTGTGCCAGGTCTACGCCTTCACACCGGGACAGGTGCCGGACTGGGTGCAGCAGTGGCAGCCGCCCTGCGAAAAGGCGGACCTGCTGGTGCTGCCCACCCACGCCGACGACGAGCACCTCTGGTTCGGCGGGGCGCTGCCCTATTACGCCGGCGAAAAGGGCTATGCGGTGCAGGTGGCCTACATGACCAACCACTGGGGCGAGCCCTACCGCCCCCACGAGCTGCTGAACGGCCTGTGGACGGTGGGGGTGCGCAACTATCCTGTCATCTCTGACTTCCCGGACCTCTACGCCTCCAAGGAGAGCCTTGAGAGCGCCCGCCAGGTCTACGGCGAAGAGACGGTCACCGCCTGGCAGGTGGAGCAGCTGCGCCGCTTTAAGCCCAGCGTGGTTCTGGGGCACGACATCGACGGCGAGTACGGCCACGGGGCTCACATGCTCAACGCCGTCACCCTGCTGGCGGCGCTGGAATGCAGCGGCGACGCGGCCCAGTACCCCGAGAGCGCCGAAAAATACGGTGCCTGGCAGGTGCCCAAGTGCTATCTTCACCTCTGGCCGGAAAATACCATTCAGATGGAATGGGGCGAAATGCCCCTTTCCGCCTTCGGCGGGCGCACCGCCCTGGAAATGGCAGCCGAGGGCTTTGCCTGCCACGTCAGTCAGACCCAGTGGTTCGAAGTGAAGGCGGGCGGCAGCAACGACTGCCGCAAATTCGGTCTGGCCTATACCAATGTGGGCCCGGACGAGGCCAAAAACGATTTCTTTGAGAACATCCCCTCCGCCGGACCGGCGGACTGACACGAAGGAGCGAGACGTATTTTGACAACTCTGCAAACCCCGACGGACAGATCTGCCGCCCCGGCCAACTGGCCCCGGCGCCCCCGCCACCCGGTGCTGCGGGCGCTGGCGATGGTGGGCGTGTTTCTGTGCGCACTGATCGCTTTCCTTCTGGGCGCGATCTACATCATCTGCAAAGGTCCCAGCCCCGCGGCGCGGGACCTGTTTGTGCACACCGTGATGGAGACCAGCGCGGCAAAATTCACTGCTCACATCTTTTTGAGCGAAGGGGAGGTCCAGGCCATTCTGGACAAAAACGGCGTGATGGAAACGGACGAAGTCACCCAGGCGGGCGGCGAGTTCGAGGCCGGCGACGCCCAGGTCCCCAAGGACACCATCGAACTGCACGACGTCACCGGCGGCAGCTTCAAAGGCAAAATGCTGGTGGTCCACGACCCCAGCCGGGTGCGGGTGGCAGCCATTGCCTCCTTTGACCCGGAGGGCAAGGGCCAAAAACTGGAACAGCTGGTGGCGGACGCGGGCGCGGTGGCCGGGATCAACGGCGGCGGCTTTGCCGACGAAAACGGCGTGGGCAGCGGCAGCGTGCCCCTGGGTCTGGTCATCCAGCAGGGCAAACTGCGGGCCGGCGGCATGGATCAGGAATATTCCGTCATCGGTTTTGACGAGAGCGACCATCTGGTGGTGGGCCGCATGACCGGCCGCCAGGCGGTGGAGCGCGGCCTGCGGGACGCTCTCAGCTTCGGCCCGGCGTTCATCATCAACGGCGAGGCCGCTGAGATCTCCGGCACCGGCGGCGGCCTCAACCCCCGCACGGTGATCGGCCAGCGGGCGGACGGCGCGGTGCTGCTGCTGGTCATCGACGGCCGTCAGCCTCAGAGCCTGGGCGCGACCTATCAGGATTGTATCCAGGTCATGCAGGAATGGGGCGCGGTGAACGCCGCCAATCTGGACGGCGGCTCCAGCACCCAGATGATCTATCAGGGCGAGACGGTGAACGTCTGCGCGTCCCTCTACGGGCCGCGGGATCTGCCCACCGCCTTTGTGGTGGACCAGGCAGGGGAGGGTGAAGCATGAGCGAAGAGAAATGGCGCTACGCAAGCCGGCCCCGCCCCTTTTGGCCCTGGCTGCTGGGCTTTGCCCTTGTGCTCTGCGCCGTGGGCGCTGCCGGCCTGGCGGTGCTTTGGGGCGCGCTGGAGCGCTATGAAGCGGCGACTCCCGAGGCGGCCATCCTGCGCAGCGTGAAGGCGGTGCAGGATGACGATTTGAAGGAAGAAGACGTGCCCGAGGCCATGCTGCCCGGACGCTTTGCCACCGCGTCCCAGTATCTGGAGGAAGCCCGTGCCCTGCTGGAGGGCATGCCGGCAAACAGAGACAGCCTCCGCTTTGTACATAAAGGCAAAAGCGATGGGGCCGAACTTTATGTGGTCGTGGACGAAGAGGACGGCCGGGCGGAGTTCCTGCTTTTCCCCGAAGAGGACGGCTGGCAGGCATGGCCCCGGGTGCAGGCACTCTCCACGGTGACCATCCGCGCGCCTCAGAGCGTGACCCTCACGGTGGACGGCCGTCCGCTGGAACAGAGCGAACTGAGCGAGACCACAGCAGTGCCCGGCTTTGAAGCCTTGGGCGAGACCGCGCCCCAGGAGTGTGTGTGGCAGGTGGAAGGGCTTTTGGAACAGCCGGAAGTGACCGCCCAGAGCGAGGCGGGGGACTGCCGGGTTGAATGGAAGATGCCGCTGAACGCGGTGGTCACGGTGGAACCGGACACGGAAGACACCGTCGCCCTGCAGGACTTTTTTGACCGCACGGCCCGGGTCTATGCCCGCTACGTTTCCGCCGACGCCTCCTTTGCCGAACTGAAAGGCAGCCTTGTGCCGGACACCGAGTTCTACAACAGCCTGCGCACCTTTGACTCCAGTTGGTATGTGAGCCACGACTCCACCGCATTTGAGGATTTCTCGGTGTCGGAACTGCAGAGCTTCGGCCCCGACGCGGCGGCAGGCACGGTGCGCTTCACCTACATGGTCTACAAAGAGGGACTGCGCCCCCGCAGCTATGCCTCGGTGTACCGCATGTATGCCGTGCGGGACGGCGGCGGCTGGAAGCTGCTGGACCTGCAGGTGCAGTAAACAGAAAAGCCGCCCCGGCTCGCCGGGGCGGCCCTTTTTTGCCCGCAAAACCGGGCTGGCGCGGCGGCGGCGGGTGTTGTATAATGGACGGGGAAACCGACCAAAAGGGGAGAAGTGCCGAGTGAGAGGAAAGCTGAAAACATGGAACAGGAGCGGAATGCTTCGAACACTGGAATGGTGCCTGTGGGCGCTGGCGGTGGCGGCGGTGAGCCTGAGCCTGGCGCTGGGCCGCATTGAGACCTGCGACTATGTTTCGGTCAACGGCGATTTCCAGAGCTACAATGTGTTCCGCCGGATCCTGGCGGGGCAGACTCCCTATGTGGACTTTGCAAACTACATCGGCATGGCCCCGGTGTGGGTGAACTTGCCGCTGGTTGCGCTGAACAACACCTTCGCCGGCAGCCTTTTTGCCACCAACTTCACCTCCAACATCCTTTTCAGCACCACGGTGCTGCTGTGGGTCTGGCTCATCACAGGCAGCCGCCCGGCGGCAATGCTGACTTCGGTGTTCCTGACTAAATTCGTCTCCTCCGGCCTGATGGCAACGCTTTTCGGCCCGGCCCTGGGAGGCTATTGGACAGGGTTGTTTCAAAATCTCTATACCCCGGGCAATTCCATGCGCATTGCCCGGCTGTTCCTGCCCTTTTTGCTTGTGGGTCTGGGCCTTGTGTGGCTGCGCCTGAAAAAAGCTTCGGCGGAGCAGGCGCTCCTTCAGGAGTCGTTTGCCGCACCGGTCAACTGTGCCGTGCTGGGTGTGCTGGCCGGGACGGGCCTTCTGTGGAGCAGCGATTTTGGGCTGGCAACGGCTTTTTGCGTGGCGGCGCTGTTTCTTTTGGAGCAGGCTCTGCGCCTCTGGGCCGGGCCGCGGGCCTTTTTTGCCCGGCTGGCGGCCTTTGCGGCGGGGTTTGCCGGCGGCGCGCTGTGCTGTGCCTGCCTTGTCACCGGCTTTCGGCCCGGCGCATGGCTTGCAAGCCTTGCCGGCACCGGCAGCTGGCAGTATTTCTATTTCAACGGCACCGGGGGCAAAGCGCTGCTGCTGTATGTTTTTTCCACGCCGCGCCTGCTGCTCTTTGCGCTGCCCTGCGCCGCGTTTCTGATCTGGTGCCTTGTGCGGCTTTGGAAAGGCGGCCTCACCGACCGCCAGCTGCTTCTGGGTTTTGTAGCCTTTGCCATTCTTGCAGCCACCGGCGCCTATGTGCTCAGCGGCAGCGGCTACAATTTCAAGGAGGCACTGGAGGGTTACTTCTGGCTGGCAGTGTTTGCGCTGGCCGGGCGGGGACTGCTGTGGCTCAGCCGCCGTGTTGCCCGCCGCCGGGATCTGCTCCTGCGGGCGGCGGCCGGGGCGCTGGCTTTGGCCCTCATCGCGCTGGCCGGGCTGGACGCGGCCCGCTGGCCTTCCGCTGTCCACAACGGTCAGTATCTGGAAGCCTTGGGCGGATACACCACATATCAAAAGGCGTTGGTGGAATTGCCCGAGGTCACCAGCGGCGAGCCGGTGTTCTCCGTGTATGCCACCGGCCTGGAGGCGGTGGAAGGCGTCTTTCAGCCTTCCGGCTGTGACTATATCATCCATGCCCTGGGCGACGAGACGCGCGAAAAATATGTTGCTTCCTTCACGGACGGCGGCTGGGCCTGGGCCCAGACCCCCCGCATGGACCTGGAAAACTGGCTCACAGTGCAGAACTGGGATGTCTACCGCCACCTTTGGGCAGGGTATGAGCGCTGCTACGCCACCGAGTACAGCTGGCTCTGGCGCGCCTGCAGCGACCGCAGTCTGCCGGTGGAGGCGCAAGTGAGCGCCCAGCGGCAGAGCGATTCCGGCTGGACCATCACGGTGAGCGCCCCGGCAGGGGAGAGCTTCACCGCTGACCTGTACGTCCGCTGGGAGAGCGGATTCACCAGCCCCTGGGGCGCCTTTTTGTCGCTGGGCCGCAGCATGGTGGGCTGTGCGGTGCCGCTTTTCGGTGATATGCCGGGAGTTGCGGGCTATCTGCCTGCTTCGGGCGAGGCTTATATCCCCGTGCGGGTGGAAAACGGCCAGGGAACGGCGACTCTCTGGAGCGCCGACGGAGCATTCACTGAATTGACGATCACGGAGGCGCGGTTTGAACGGGCGATGCCTGCCCTCGATCTTTACGAACAGGAGGCGGCGCAATGAAACAGAAGCTTTTCCGCGCCGCCCCGTCGCTGGCGGGCCTCGGGATCGGCCTTGCGGTGTTCCTGCTGGTCTACGGCCCGGTCCCTCTGGACCCCACCCGGGACGACTGGCTTCTGGGCGGTTACATCGAGACCGACCTTTTGCAGCATTACGCCGCATGGCTGGCCATCAAAAATCAAGGGCTGGGCTGGCCGCTCACCTTCACCACCGGCCTTAATTGGCCGGCCGGAGCGGCGGCGGCCCTGGCAGACTGTATCCCGCTGCTGGCGGTGCCTTTCGGCCTTTTGAGAGCCTTTTTGCCGCAGACGTTTCAATATTTCGGCCTCTTCGTCTGCGGCAGCCTGATGTTTCAGGGCGAGGCGGCGGTGCGCCTTCTGCGCCTGTTCACAAAACGGGCGGAGTGGGTGCTGGGCGGCGCGGTGCTGCTCTGCCTTTCGCCAATTATGCTGGAGCGGGCCTTCCGCCACACAGCTCTGTGCGCTCACTGGCTCATCCTTTACGCGCTGTGGCTCTATTTCAAAAGTGCAAAAGAGGGCTTTTCCCTGCGCCGGGCGGCGGGATTTGTGCTGCTGACGGTGCTGGCGGCCTCCATTCATCTTTATTTTGTGCCCATGGTGCTGGCCGTTGCCTTTGCGGCAGGCCTGCGGGCACTGGTGCGCACCCGCCGCTGGCAGCCGCTGGCACTCGCCGCGGGCGGCGGAAGCCTGGCCGCGCTGACGGTTGCCTGGG
This sequence comes from Candidatus Allofournierella pullicola, assembly GCA_019114225.1. Classification (GTDB taxonomy): domain Bacteria; phylum Bacillota; class Clostridia; order Oscillospirales; family Ruminococcaceae; genus Allofournierella_A; species Allofournierella_A pullicola. The sequence continues at coordinate 22,291 of DXFW01000001.1, forward strand.
CGCTGGGCTTTTTCACCGTCAGCGGCAGCGCCGACGGCGGCTACGGCACTTTCGGCATGAACCTCAACGCCCTGTGGAATCCGGTCAGTCTGGACTGGAACTGGTGGGTGCCCGGCTGCGGCCAGCTGCACTGGTCCCGTGTGCTGCCCATCCGCCCGCTGGTGGCAAACAGCCTTGATTCCTTCAACTATCTGGGGCTGGGCCTGCTGGCGGCGCTGGGCGGGTGCGTCCTTGCAGCGGTGTGGCTGGCAGTGCGCCGCCGCGACGGAGCAAAGGCGCTGGCAAAAGAGGCGCTGAGCCACTGGCCGTTGGCGCTGGTCTGCTGCGCGCTCACAGCCTTCGCAGTGAGCAATGTGGTCACAGCCAACAGCCGCACCCTCTTCACCCTGCCGCTGCCGGAATGGCTCACCGCCCTCTGCGGCGTATTCCGGGCCAGCGGACGGATGTTCTGGCCGGTGTGGTATCTGCTGGCGGTGCGGGCGCTGGCCGCGCTGGCAAATCTGCCTCGTCGCAGGCTGGCCGCCGCGGTGCTGGCGGCGGTGCTGGCGCTGCAGGTGTTCGACCTTTCCGGTGTACTGGCGCAAAAGCACGCCTGGTTTGCGGAGCCCTCCCTGCGCACGTCCGCGCCGGCCCCCGCGGAGGAAGAACTGGCGCAGCTGGAAGGCTGCAGCGCGGTCTACACGCTGGAAGTGTGCACCGACCGGGGCCTTGCGGTGGCGCTGGGGCGCAAGGGCCTTGCCACCAACATCAGCCTGCTGGCCCGGGGCGATGACGCCGCCCTTGCCGCAGGCATTGAAACGGTGCGCGCCGCCCTGGAAGCGGGGGAGAGGGAACCGCTGGGGGCGGGGGTAGCTTTTTACACCTCCGACGAGACCTTTGCGGACGCTGCCGCGGCTGCGGCGGGCCTGAGAAAAGCGCCGTTTTATCAAGGTTTTCTGCTGCTTGCGGCCTGAAAATACCCGCTTTTGAAAAGTTTTTAAAAATTCAGTGTTTTGGACAATCTTTTTCGGCAAATACTGTTGACATGCACAGCCCCAGTGTGTAAAATAAAACTGTTGCGCCCCCTGGCGCAATTATGCCCTTTTGGTGTTTTGGCGGCCCTGCCGTCTGAACATAAATCATTGAAGAAAGGAGATCACAATGCCTACTTTCAACCAGCTTGTACGCAAAGGCCGTGAGGTGTCTGTCCGCAAGTCTACCGCCCCTGCTCTGCAGAAGGCTTACAACTCTCTGGACAAGTCCTACAGCAATGCCAACAGCCCCCAGAAGCGTGGTGTTTGCACCGCTGTTCGTACCATGACCCCCAAAAAGCCGAACTCTGCTCTGCGTAAGGTAGCCCGTGTTAAGCTCACGAATGGTATCGAGGTAACCTCTTACATTCCGGGTATCGGCCACAACCTGCAGGAGCACAGCGTAGTACTGATCCGTGGCGGCCGTGTTAAGGACCTTCCCGGTGTGCGTTACCACATCATCCGTGGTACTCTGGACACCCAGGGTGTGGCCAACCGCAACCAGGCCCGCTCCAAGTACGGCGCGAAACGCCCCAAGGCCGGTGCCGCGAAGAAGTAATCAAACGTATACCCCGCCATTAAAGGCTTATTTATATATAGTAAGACCTTTCATGGCACAACGGGAGTTTATTGCTTTCGAGTACCGATGATATCATTCTGTGAAGGAGGGAAGAAAGATGCCTAGAAGAGGTATTACTGCAAAGCGTGACGTTTTGGCTGATCCTGTCTACAATTCCAAGATGGTCACCCGTCTGATCAACAGCGTTATGCTGGACGGCAAGAAGGGTGTTGCCCAGAAGATCGTTTACGATGCGTTCGACATCGTGAAGGAGAAGAGCGGCAACGATCCCCTGGAGATGTTCGAGAAGGCTCTCGAGAACATCATGCCCAGCCTGGAGGTCAAGGCTCGCCGCGTGGGTGGTTCCACCTACCAGGTGCCTATGGAAGTGCGCCCCGAGCGCCGCGAGACCCTGGGTCTGCGGTGGCTGACCAGCTACTCTCGCAGCCGCAGCGAGCGCACCATGCGCGAGCGTCTGGCCAACGAGATCATGGACGCCGTGAACGGTACCGGTAACGCTGTCAAGAAGCGTGAGGATACCCACAAGATGGCCGAGGCCAACAAGGCTTTCGCCCATTACCGCTATTGATCCTGTCTGGAGTTTTAGGAGGTTAATATGCCAAGAGACGTTTCTCTGGAAATGACCAGAAACATCGGCATTATGGCGCACATCGACGCCGGCAAGACCACCACCACCGAGCGTATCCTTTACTACACCGGCGTGAACCACAAGATCGGTGAGACGCACGATGGCGCGGCTACCATGGACTGGATGGCGCAGGAGCAGGAGCGTGGTATCACCATCACTTCTGCTGCTACCACCTGCTACTGGAGCCACACGGAATTGCTGAACGATCCCGCCGCCGCTAAAAAGAACCGGCACCGGATCAACATCATCGACACCCCGGGCCACGTGGACTTCACCGTTGAGGTGGAGCGCAGCCTGCGCGTTTTGGACGGTTCTGTTACCGTTCTGTGCGCCAAGGGCGGCGTGGAGCCCCAGTCCGAGACCGTTTGGCGTCAGGCCGACAAGTACCATGTTCCCCGCATGGCCTACGTCAACAAGATGGACATCATGGGCGCCGATTTCTACCGCGTTGTGAAGATGATGCGCGAGCGTCTGAAGTGCAATGCGGTGCCCATCCAGCTGCCCATCGGCAAGGAAGACGATTTCAAGGGCATCATCGATCTGATCGATATGAAGGCCGACGTCTACTACGACGATATGGGTAAGGATATCCGCGTGGAGGAGATCCCCGAGGATATGCGCGAGCTGGCTGAGCAGTATCATGCCGAGCTCATCGAGGCCGTGGCCGAGAGCGACGAAGAGCTGATGATGAAGTACCTGGAGGGCGAGGAGCTCACCAAGGACGAGATCAAGAAGGCTCTGCGCCGCGAGACCATCGCCAACACTGTGGTGCCTGTGGTCTGCGGTACTTCTTACCGCAACAAGGGCGTGCAGAAGCTGCTGGACGCCATTGTGGACTACATGCCCGCCCCCACCGACATCGAGGACATCAAGGGTGTGGATCCCCGCACCGGCGAGGAGACCAGCCGTCCTTCCGACGACACCGCTCCCTTCGCTGCTCTGGCGTTCAAGATCGCCACTGACCCCTTTGTCGGCAAGCTGTGCTTCTTCCGTGTTTACTCCGGTAAGGTCGAAGCCGGCAGCACCGTGTACAACTCGGTGAAGGACAACAACGAGCGCATGGGCCGCATCCTGCAGATGCACGCCAATCACCGTCAGGACATCGAAGTCTGCTACGCCGGTGATATCGCCGCCGCCGTGGGTCTGAAGAACACCACCACCGGCGACACCCTGTGCGATCCCAAGCACCCCGTCATCCTGGAGAGCATGGAGTTCCCCGAGCCCGTTATCCGCGTTGCCATCGAGCCCAAGACCAAGGCTGGTCAGGAGAAGATGGGTCTGGCGCTGAACAAGCTGGCTGAAGAGGACCCCACCTTCCGTACCTGGACCGACGAGGAGACCGGCCAGACCATCATCGCCGGCATGGGCGAGCTGCACCTGGAGATCATCGTGGACCGCCTGCTGCGCGAGTTCAAGGTGGAAGCCAACGTGGGCGCTCCCCAGGTTGCTTACCGCGAGTGTATCCGCCGTCCGGCCAGCGCCAACACCAAGTACGCCCGTCAGTCCGGTGGTAAGGGCCAGTATGGTCATTGTATCATCGACATCGAGCCCAACGAGCCTGGCAAGGGCTATGAGTTCATCAACGCCGTTGTCGGCGGCGATGTGCCCAAGGAGTTCATCCCTGCCATCGATCAGGGCATTCAGGGCGCCATGAAGGCCGGCATTCTGGCCGGTTACCCGGTGGAAGACGTGAAGGTCACCCTGAAGGGCGGTTCCTACCACGAGGTCGACTCCTCCGAAATGGCGTTTAAGATCGCCGGCTCCATGGCCTTCAAAGAGGCGATGGCCAAGGCCGATCCCGCCATCATGGAACCCATCATGAAAGTCGCCGTCATCGTTCCCGATGAGTACATGGGCGACGTTATCGGCGACCTGAACAGCCGCCGCGGCCAGATCCAGGGCATGGAAGCCCTGACCGGCTCGCAGCAGATCAACGCCTTCGTCCCGCTGAGCAACATGTTCGGTTATTCCACCGACCTGCGCAGCAAGACCCAGGGCCGCGGTCAGTATTCCATGGAGCCCAGCCACTACGCTGAGGTCCCCAAGAACATTGCCGAGGGCATTATGGCCGGCCGCAAGAAGGACTGAGCCTAAAGCCCAAAAAGAACTTGATTTTTGGCAAATGTTTTAGTATTATAACCATAGGTTCAATGGTTCAAAAAAAGGAGGACTATTAAAATGGCAAAAGCTAAGTTTGAGCGTACTAAGCCTCATGTCAACATTGGCACCATCGGCCACGTTGACCACGGCGAGGACCACCCCCGCCACCACCAGACCCCAGTGGTAGTGCCACC
>DXFW01000019.1 GCA_019114225.1 Candidatus Allofournierella pullicola
ATGCGGAGGTTATTTCTGATTTTATCGTTAATCTCTTAACAGACAATAAACTGCTAGAAAATCCGGATATCCAGTTTATAATATCTGTGTGGGAAGTTCCATTTAAGAGAATCCTAAAAACTGTTCGTACACAAAAACATTATTGTCCATTATTATCATGGCCAACTCCATTCCTAGTTGCAGCCCTAAATAAGAGAATTTCTGCTTTTAGCAACAATACATTACAGAATTTTCGCACCATGTTTGCTGAAGATGTTTGCGAAGAAACAATAAATGAGATACTCTATTTGAGTAATGGAAACCCTCGTGATTTATGGCATATACTCGATCATATTTTCCAGTCGCAATATTCAATAGATCCAAATTGTGCAAAGTTGAGTAGCAAAGCTGTGCATCAAGGATTGAGTGATTTTGTGGTTCATTTTAACTTTTATGAATATTATCCTAAAAAGCCAAAAGCAAAGGCAAATACTATGGATGTATATAGCTATATTAAACATTTGCAAAAGTTACCGTCTGAAACTTTTACAAAAAACCAATTGAACGAGCTAGCTAAAACGGGTAGTTCAACAAATAATTACGTTGTTGGAATGGAGGCTATCGGTTTAGTTGTTAATACAAATGAAAAACTGAGCGCTGGTGTCGTATATCAAATTAATGATCCGAAAGTAGTGTATGCAATAAAAAACAGGTTGGATATTTCCAGAATTTAAAACTGTTATAAACGAACAGACGCTTATCTTCCTAAAATTTTGACTACTTACAATAAACACGCTACTACTCCAGCCACATATGAAGCCCGGAAAGACTGTCCACATCAGGCTTTCCGGGCTTCGTTTACATTAGCCGCGTCGCTATATATGACTCCTTACTATTTCCTTTTGAAATAGGTTGAATTCATCCTATTTATTGATATACTGTAAGAAAGGTGGTGTTCTTATGATACTTGATACCCGTGAAATGATTTCTGTAACCGAGGCTAATCAGAATTTTTCCCGCGCAACGAGAATTGCCGACCAGCGGGGTAAGGCTGTGATTCTGAAAGGCAACAGGCCAAAGTATGTATTGCTGGACATTGAGGCCGATCCACGACTTCTTTTATCTGACGATGAACTGATTGGGATTTCCGCCACCCGGATTTTCAAAAATCACCGGGCAGCGTTTGAGGAGTTGGCAAAATGATTGTATTGTCCACGCAAAAAGTGATGCAGCTTCACCGGTTCCTCATGCAGGAGACCGGTGGGCTGGATGGTCTTCGGGACGAAGGTTTGTTTGATTCTGCCGTGCAAGGCCCCTTTACCACATTTGGAGGTCAGGAGCTTTATCCCAGTCTCGAAGAGAAAGCCGCAAAGCTGGGAGTTACCCTTACCAAGAATCACGCCTTTCTGGATGGAAACAAGCGCATTGGTACCTATGCGCTGCTCATCTTCCTGGATGTAAATGGCGTAGTCATGGAGTACTCCGATGCTGACCTGATTGCTCTGGGCCTTGGTATGGCCGATGGTACGCTGGACTATGATGGCGTTCTGGACTGGATTCAGAAGCATAAAGTCGAGGCATTTGTTTGACGCAGCCTGCCAGTAAGAGATTTGGCGATATGTATAAAGCCAGCAGTTCAAATTTTCCGTTTTGACGAACGAAAAAAGTCCAGGAATTTGTGCATTTTATGGATTTTTGATAACAAGTTTCTCTCTTGCTGCGCTACCTATGGAACTGATTCATTACGTATTCATTATGAAGCGCAACAAGGGCCCCTTTCCAGGCGGTTTCCCCCGCCCGGAAAGGGGCCCTTTTATCGTACCGTTGTACCCGCAAACCCGCATAAACAAAAGAAAAATCCCCCAGCCTTTCGGCTGAGGGATTTGGTCCGAGTGGCGAGAGTCGAACTCACGGCCTCTTGAACCCCATTCAAGCGCGCTACCAAACTGCGCTACACCCGGACATTGCCGCCGGTTATCAGCGGCAAATAATATTATAACCAGGGGGCGGTGGTTTGTCAACAACTTTTTTCCTTTTTCTTTCAAATAATCGAAACCAAGTCTTTTCGCCCCGCCGCAAAGCAAACCGCAGGCCCCGGATACACCGCGCAAAGGGTGTGTCCGGGGCCTGCTTTTTCTTTTGCGTTACTCCTGCTCGAACATGTCCTTGCCTACGCCGCACAGGGGGCAGACGTAGTCTTCGGGCACGTCGGCCCAGGCAGTGCCGGGGGCCACGCCGTTGTCCGGGTCGCCAGCCGCCTCGTCGTAGATAAAGCCGCAGACAGTGCATACATACTTCATAGCGTATCGCTCCTTTTTCAATTCACAGCCCGCCGGGCGGGCTCACGCCCTTATTGTATGTAAAAGCGCGGCGTTCTTCCGTTGCCTGGGCAACATTTTGTAGACAAGTAATTGTGTCCTTTTGTCTTCTAAACCCCTTTCAGCTGCACCGCCAATCCCTGCTATGCCAAGACATTATTGCCAATGACCTGCAGCAAACAATATCAATAGGGAAACAACTCTAGACAATATCTTTTGACCCCCACAGTTTTTCTGTATGATCATATTGGATTGCATGGGCGTATATCAGCCACTTTCTTCAACCTTTGGACGAATACCGAATGTAAACACGCAAAACACCAAGAATAGCGCTGTCACGGGGATGAACATCGCCACTGTATACAGTCCGTGATCTGCCATTGTCCCCACCACCGAGCTAATCATCATGCTGCCCAGCGTACCACATACTCCGGTAATTGCAGTGACCGTGGCTGAGCAGCGGGGAAATGCCTTACATGCCAGCACGATTCGGGCCGTATAGCTTGCTCCGCTGAGGATACCGAACAGCAGCGTTCCCGCCATCCAAAACATCGGCTGCTGTACCAGCAGCATTGCCGCCACCAAAAGAGCCGACAGCAGACTGGACCATCGCAGATACACCTCTGGTGGGAGCCGGGATCCCAGAAACGCTAATCCCGAGCGGCTGAGAATCATCCCCACATAATTTGCTGTCATCAGCGTAGTGCAGAACGTTACTGTGTAAACCGTTTTATCAAACTGCTCCAAATATGTAGGCAGCCAGATGGTAAGATAGGTCACTCCAGAGAGAAGCATGCTGCTCAGGCAAAGCCATCGAATGAACGGGCTGGACAATATTTCTCTGTATGGAATATTCTCTTTTTCATGGGTGGCAGCGTTTGGTGTCCTGGTGGCATTGGTCTCCCTGTTCTTTTCATCATTCGCTAATGCACCTTCGGCCCTCGCACTTCCAATCAGCCGGCTCAAAGCCATAAACAGCAATGCTGCACCTGCCATAACGCCGCCGCTAACAAGATAACCTGTCTGCCACCCTTTTGTTTTGATACAAAAGGCTGCGAACGAAGGCGCTGCCATGCTGCCCGCCGCAAACAATGTGTGCAGGATAGAAATATATCTTGCACGCTGCACTCCAAATAAATCGGAAATATACGCAGCACAGAGATTGTCTACCATTCCTCCAAACAGACCGATACACAATCGTACCGCCAGTAGAACGATATAAGCCGGTGCCGCACCTGTTGCCAGCAGTGCTGTGCCATAGACCAACGCCATCCATGTGAGCAGGATACGTTTGTTCAGCCGATCAGCCAGTAAAAGTGTAACCAACATGGCCAAAGACTGGCCAATATCCGCCGTTACTGTCAGTGCAGATGCCTGCTTTAGGCCCAGGGCATACTCTTCGATCATGCGAGGCATCATCGTGCTGTACATACTATTGGATACTGCAAACCCTACCATAAAGACGCAGGTAAAAGCAGCAGCCAGCGCCACACAACGCCGAACGGCAATCGTACTCACGGGCGCACCCCGGCCGCTGTAGCCCAGGGGCCTTTTCCCCTGCTTTCTCCTTGTGCCAAACGCAGAGCGTCCAGTGCCGACAGCTCCTCAGGGCACAACAACTTTCCTGCACTGCCTGCCTGCTCATACAACGCGAGCACGCGGAAATAATGTTCCACCGCTTCTGCGCGGTCGAATGCCTGCCACAGATCCTTTCCCCAAGCAGTGAGGCCATGATTCTGCAAAAGCACTGCACAGGAAGTATTTGCATGAAGTGCTACCGCTTGCGCCAGTTCTCTGCTTCCCAAAGGAAGGTACGGCACAACAGGGATATATCCCACCTGCAAGATAATATCCGCACACAATGCCGGCCAACGTGCACCCGGACCGCGTGCAGAAAAGCACACGGCTCTGGGTGCATGCAAATGAATCACTGCGCCAATGGTGGGGTCGGCCTCATACAATGCTTTATGCATCTCCGTCTCACTGGAGGGTCCGGTACCCGATACTATATACCCGCCATTCTCTGGCCGAAGGTTTACCATTTGTCCAGGCAACATTCTTCCCTTGCTCACACCGGAGGGCGTGATCAGGATACTTTTGTCCGGTAGCCGCACTGAGATATTTCCATCATTGGAAGCCACATATCCTTTTTGATACGCCAGCCGGCCCACCCTGCAAAGCAGTCGGGAATTCTCTTTCAGCGGGTCGCACATAGTTCCTCCTTCAGCGCACAGGGTCATTTCATGATTTCTGCCAGACCTTGTTCAAACGGCGGATAGACAACGCCTTTTTCCGTAATAATCGCAGTGATAAATTCGTTGTCTGTAACATCAAAAGCAGGATTGTATGCCTTAATTCCGGCGGGCGCCTGCGGCGTTTTGTACCACAGAGTACTGATCTCACTGTCTTGCCTGAGCTCGATCTGAATATCCTTGCCGGAAGTGCAATTCATATCAATGGTGGAAGTGGGCGCGCAAACATAAAACGGCACCCCGTAACGACTGGCCACAATAGACAGAGTAGACGTACCGATTTTATTCGCCGTATCGCCGTTGGCAGCCACGCGGTCGCAGCCCACCAGGCAGGCATCCACCCATCCATTTTTCATCACAATGGAGCACATGTCATCGCAGAGCAGAGTGACATCCACGCCGGCCTGCTGCAGTTCCCACGCGGTCAGTCGGGCACCCTGCAGCAACGGGCGGGTCTCATCAGCAAACACACGGAAGCCATAGCCCCTGTCTTGGCCCAGATAAATAGGTGCCAGCGCTGTGCCATATTTTGCCGTAGCAATGGTACCCGCGTTGCAATGTGTCAGCAGGCCCATTCCCGGCCTCAGCAGCGCCAACGCATTTTCGCCAATGGCTTTGCAGACCTGTTCATCTTCTTCGCGAATTGCATGGGCTTCCGCCAAAAGCGCGGCTTTGCAGCGGCTCACAGGCTGCCCCTCACAGGCGTCCAGGCATCGCTGCATACGATCCAGCGCCCAGAACAGGTTTACTGCGGTAGGACGTGCGCTCGCCAGAAATTTTCTTGCCTCGGTAAAATCCGCGTGTAAAGCAGCCCACTCCGTAGCAGAGGACTGCTTGGCGGCCAGGTACACACCATAGGCTGCCGCGATGCCGATGGCAGGCGCTCCCCGAACCTGCAGCCGATAGATTGCATCCCAAATCTGCTGTTGCGTCGTCAATGTCAGGTATTTTGTTTCACCCGGCAAAAGCGTCTGGTCCAGAATGATCAGTGCGTTTTTCTCGTCGTCCAGGCGGACGGATACCACATCATCCACAACACTCATGAAGCTCTCCTCCTTTATTCCGCCATCAACTCCAGTGCAAAACGGGCAATTGCATTATAGGCTTCCTCGCGTTGCCAAGCGTTGAGCGTTTCTTCAGTAACAGCATTTTCAAAGACACATAGCAGTCCTAACGCCGGCAAACCAAAGCGGGCCGCAACGGTATACACCTGGTTCATTTCCATATCCAGCCCCAGTGTGCCCCGGTCGGCAAACCGTGAAACCACAGGCAGCTCGTCCCTGATTTCCAGCGAAAGGACCGGCCCGACCCAGACACGCTGTCCCTGCTTATGCGCACGCTCCCACGCCTTGTTCAGAAGTTCAAAATCCGCCGCCGCCGGGAACGTGCGTCCTCCAAAGCGCAGGCGGTTTATGCGGGAGGTGGTGTGGGCAGTCTGTGCTAGCAACCAGTCGCCCGGTTTTAGTCGGGGATCGATTGCCGTGCAGCCTTCCAACTTCACGAAACACCTTGCCTCGAATTCGCCGGCAATCTCTGCCGCATACATCGCTGCGGACACCGGGCCAACACCGGTCCCTTGGACTGTGATTTCTTTGTTCTGGAACTTGCCGGTATAACCATGCATGTTGCGGATCTCGTTGTAGCAGACCGTATCTTGCAAAAGGCGGGTGGCAATATACTGAACATTGCTGTCATCTTGTGTCAGCAGAACCACATTCGCAACATCTCCGGGAGAACCTGTCAGGCACAACCCCATTTATCTCCCCTCCTCTGCCAGTTTGTACGCCGTCTCCAGCGCCACTTTCATCATGTTGTTATACGCTGTTTCCCGCTGTGCCAAAGGGGTGTCCTCACTCTTATAAATCTGGTGATCACTGCAGGTGATTAGCAAAAGTGCCCGCACCTGGGGATAGCGTGAGGCCGCCACCAGCAGGCCTGTGCCCTCCATTTCGCTGGCCACCATTTTGTAGCCCTTCCATGGATCAAGATAACTCTGAGGCTGATCCGGTTCTTTATAGAGCACGTCCCCACAAGCACTCACTCCCACATGAACCGGGATCCCGTTTTCTTTTGCGCAGTCATAGGCTGTTTTCAACAGCGTGAAATCACTGGTGGGAACGAAATCGTACTCTCCAAAATCCATCACTGTGTTGTTCGATTCGCTGGCGCTGGCCGTGGAAAGAATGGTATCTCCCACGTGGACATCCAGTTCCTTACTGCCCGCTGTGCCGATTCGGATAAGGTTACGACAGCCATGATCTTCGATCAGCTCATAGGCACACTCCATAATGGAGGAGGTCCCCATGCCTGTTCCCTGCACAGACACGCGCACACCCTTGTAAACACCTGTATAACCGTACATGCCGCGATTGGTATTGTAGCACTTGACGTCTTCGAGATAGCGCTCTGCGAGGTAGCGTGCACGAAGCGGATCTCCGGGCAGGAGCACTGTTTCCGCAATGGAGCCTTTCGGCGCACGCAGCAAACCTGGTCCAAACAGGTTGATCATGGTTTGTCCACCTTCTTTCTTTTCATCTTGCCGGCACTTTTCGCCGCTGCAACCAGCCCGATCATAGTAACCAGATAGGGAAGCATCCGTACCAGCTCACTGGGGATATTCAATGTACTGGCAGTGTTGGCCACAGCATCCGCTGTGCCGAACAGCAAAGATGCCAGTGCACCGCCCAGCGGGTGATTCCCGCCCAAAGCTGCAGAAGCCATGCCAATAAATCCTCGGCCTGCAGTCATGTTCGTCTGGAACCAGGAAACATATCCCATAGACATAAAGCAGCCGCCCAGTGCCGCCATCACACCGGCGATGCACATCGCCAAAATCTTGATACGCACAGAATTGATTCCCACAGATTCAGCCGCGCTGTCGTTTTGGCCTACCATTCGCAGCCGCAGACCCAGCTTGGTTTTAAAAAGGAAAACGTGCATCAGCACCGCCATCAGCACCGCAATATAGGTCAGCACATTATGCCCGGACAAGACTTCTCCCAGCACAGGGATATCGCGGAGGAGCGGAATATCCACTGTGGGCAGTGTCAGGCTCATCACACCCGAGCTCATACCTTTGCTGCCCGTCACAACATAAAGGATGAAGGTGGTGCCGCCGGCCATCATCAAGTTGAAAGCAACACCGTTCATAAACATATCCGCTTTAAGCACCAGCGCTGCATAAGCGATCACAAAGGACATCAGCACGCCGATGGCCACTGCGATCAACAGACCCAACCAAGCGCTGTGTGTCCAGGCGCTGAAAAGCACCCCCATCAGTGCGGCGGTGAGCATTGTGCTCTCGATTGCCAGGTTCATCATTCCTACCTGGGCTACCACAATGCCCGCCAGGCTGGCATACAGCAGCGGAGTAGTCATTCGGATGATGGTTGCCAGGAACGTCGGGGAAAAGATCAACGAAGCGATATCCATGGTTTATTTTCCCCCTTCCAGTTTTATATTGGCCGTAGCCTGGGCAAACGTGCGTTTTTTCTCCCAACCGGCCAGGAAGTTTTCCGCCACAAGCAGGATAATGACTACACCCTGAATGATGGACACGATTTCGTTAGGCACATCAGTCATTCGTGTCATAATATCCGCGCCCACACGCATATACGCAAGGAAAAACGCTCCAAGGGGCACCAGTGCCGGATTGTTACGGGCAAGCGTGGCCACGATGATGCCATCCCAGCCAAAGCCGGGAAGGTCTTTCCACATGAAGGCGCTGTACATACCCAGCATCTCACTGGCACCGCCAATGCCGCACACCGCTCCGGCAAGTCCCTGACCGATCAGGATCGCAGTGCCTGCGCTGATGCCGGAATAAACGGCAAACTTGTGATTGGATCCTACCATGCGCATCTTGTATCCCCAACGGCTTTTGTACAGATAGAGCCACAGCGCCGCGACACACAGCACCGCGAGAATAAGGCCCGCATGGATACGGGTGCCGGGAATGATGCGCGGCAGAACCGCGTTCTCGTTGAAGGGAAGGGATTGCAGTGTTCCGGACGCGGGGTCCTTAACGAACGTGCGAATCAAAAAGCTGCCAAGATAGAACAGCACATAGTTGAACATCAGCGAGGCAACGATCTCGCTGGCATCATAGCGCAGCCGTATCACCACCGGCACCAGCATGGTAACAATGCCGCCCAGGGCAGCGATCAGAATACAAACTGCCGGCAGAATGACCGGCGGCAGATCGAGCTGCACAGCGGCCAGTGCCGCCAGTGCGCCGCTGAAATAGAAAGCGCCCTCACTGGCCAGATTGATGATGTTTGTGCGGGCTATCAGCGAGATTGCAAGCCCGGTGAACACCAGCGGCAGCGCCGCCTCCACAACGTTGGCCAAACGGCTCATTTTTTTCAGCGGGCCGAAAATAAAATAGCCGATTGCCTCGCCCGGAGTTTCACTGACAGCCACAATGATCACCAGTGTCAGGCCCAGCGCAATGCCCACAGCCAGCAGCGTGCGGATAAAGTTGAAACACATGCGGCTGCTCCAAATCTTTTTCAGCATGTGCAGGCGCCTCCTTTCCCGTCATCATACAGGCCCGTGAGTTCCTTTTCCGACTGCTGTGCCAGACCCAGCATGTACAAACCAAGTTCTTCCTCGGTCAGCTTTTTCACATCCGGGAAAAACCCGGTGATTCGTCCGCCATGCATCACGATGAGCCGGTCAGACAGTTCCAGTACTTCGTTCAGATCCGAACTCACCAGCAAAATAGCACATCCGCCTTGACGCGCCGCAAGCAGCGCTTTGTGGATAGTCTCTGCCGCCCCCACATCGATACCGCGGGTGGGCTGGCTTGCAATAAGCACTTTGGGATTGGTGGACATCTCACGGACCACCACTACTTTTTGGATATTACCGCCCGAGAGCATCTTTACCGGAACCGACGGCGACTTACAGTGCACAGAAAACCTTTCTGTGAGCTGTGAAGCCAGCTGCGCTTCTTTCTTTCCGCTGAGAAGGAATCTGCCGCCCAGGTCCGGATCATCGCAACGGGTCGAAATGTAGTTCTCTGTAATGGATTCTTCACGGGCAACACCGTATGTCATTCGATCCTCATGGATGTAGGACATTCCCAAATCACGACGCTCCCGGATGGACAATTCATTACCGGGACGGCCCAACAATTCGAAGGTTCCCTCAGAAGGCTGCTGTAAGCCGCCTAGGATCTCCGCAAGCTCTTTTTGACCGCTGCCTTCCACACCGGCTACACCGAGGATACAACCGGCGTGCAGGTCCAGGCTGACATGATCCAGCACAGTGATGCCGTGGCGGTCCACACAGCTCAAGCCGCGTATCTTCAGCACCGTCCCACCTTCCTCCATCGGAGGTTTTTCAATCGTCTGTACCGCGTCTCGGCCCACCATCAGTCGGGAGATATCCCGGGCGGTCAGTTCCTTCACTTCATAGGTTCCCATCACTCTGCCCGCACGCATAATGGTCAGCCGATCACAGATTGCCTGGACCTCATCGATTTTGTGAGAAATGAAAATAATGGTATAGCCACCCTCCTTCAAGAGGAGAAGCTGCTTAAAAAGTTCCTGTGTCTCCTGAGGGGTGAGTACAGCGGTGGGTTCGTCCAGAATAATCAGATGCGAGTTTCGGTAAAGGCTCTTCAGTATCTCCACTTTTTGCTTCTGACTCACGGAAATGTTGCGAATCAATTCTTCCGCCTTGACATTGAACCCATATTTTTCCGCCAGACGGTCCACCACCTCAGCGGCGCCACGCTTGTCGAAAAAGATACCGCTGTTGGGTTCCATCCCCACCACAATGTTCTCTGCCACAGACAGCTCCTCGGCCAGATTGAAGTGCTGGTACACCATGCCAATTCCGAGGGACACTGCCTTTTGGGGCGAATCGATCTGCCTGGGCTGCCCGTCATAAACGATGGTGCCCCGATCAGGCCGTTCGTTTCCGAACAGTACCTTCATCAGAGTGGACTTGCCGGCGCCGTTTCACCCATAAGGGCATGTATCTCTCCCCGACGCACGCTAAAATCGACATTTTCATTTGCCAGAACACCGTTGTCGTATACTTTGGTGATACTGCGCATCTCCAGCAGTATGCCGCCCATCGGGGTCTGCACGTTTTTTTCTGCTCGTTCCTGCATCGCGATTCGCTCCTTTGGGGCTGTGGTTGTCGGATGTATCCTGCGTCACCCCGCGCTTAAAGAAAGTGCGGGGTGACGCTTGTCTATACAATCTTTCGCTTCAGGCTGTTACGGACGGGCATTGTTGATAATTTCTTTCACCTGCGCTTCGTCCATGCCATAGGCTGTGTCCACCACGATCTCGCCGGACAGGATCTTTTCTTCCAGTTCGGTGATACGGTCGCGGATATCCTGAGGAACATTCTTCTGGTAATACTCGTTGTTGGACAGGCAGATAATTCCTTCCGCCACACCCAGCGTCTCGCCAGTGCCGAACACTTCTTCACCGTTCATATAGCGTTCCACCACTTGCACGATGTTTTTGTCCAGGCTCTTCAACTGGGAGGTAAGGATCAGGTTGGCTTTTTCGGGATCATCCTCGTACAGCAGCGACTGGTCGGAATCGGTACCGATGGAATACTTCTGCGCTTCTTTGCCCGCGTCCAGTGCGCCCAGGCCGGCGCCGCCAGCACCGTTGTATACCACATCGCAGCCCGCATCAAACATGGTCTTGGCGATTTCCTTGCCCTTGGCCGCGTCGGTCCAGGAAGCAGTGTAAGAAGTAATGACTTTCATCTCGGGGTCGATGTACTGTGCCCCCTGGATAAACCCAAGCACAAAGTCATTGATCAGCGTAATGTCCATGCCGCCTACAAAGCCCACCAGTTTGGAAGCCGGATCCGCATTGGGCATTTCTTCAGAGGTGGAAACCATGGCAGCCAGCGCACCGGCCAGGAATGCACCCTCATTGCCCTTGTAATCGGCGGAGTAGATGTTGGGATTCGCACCGTTTTCGTGATCCACCTGCGTATCCAGCAGGATATACTTCTGATCCGGGAACTTAGCTGCGACTTCTACCATGGGTTCTGCGCTCTGGAAGCCGATTGCCACAATGATATCCCATTCGCCGCCAGACACATCTTCCAGCGTGGGCAGGATTTTGGTGTCATCATTTCCGTATTCGATGACTTTTGTCTTTGCGCCATATTGTTCGGTGAGCTGTTTCAGACCATTGGCCGCAGATTCGGAGAAGGATTTGTCGCTGGCGTTTCCTGTGATGAGCACCACACTGGGCACTTCTGCGCCTGTCTGCTCAGCGCCGGACGCGCCGCTTGTTGCAGGCTCGGAAGAAGGGCTGCCGCCGCAGCCGATCAAAAGGGATACCATAAGGGTCAGTGCAAGAACGATCGCTGATAACTTTTTCATAATGTGCCTCCTTTGAAAATGATTGTGTTTTCTCCCGAATCCAACACAAACTAACACAAATTTTAAAACAGTCCTTGAAATTTTTTCTTTTTTGCCTAAAATAGGAAAGAGAAAAGTTTTCCGGCAGATCAGGAGGGATCACCAATGCTTGCGATTACTCGTCTGAACGCCATCAAAGAGATCATCCGCCAGCAGAAAAGTGTGCTTGTCAGCGAACTGGCGCCCCGTTTCGATGTGACGGAGGAAACCATTCGCCGCGATTTGAAGAAACTGGAGGATGAAGGACTCGTCACCCGCGTATACGGCGGCGCATATAGCACCGGAGGCGTGCAAAACGATGTGAACATTTCTCTGCGGCAAACCATTCTCGTGGATGAAAAGCGGGCCATCGCATGCCGCTGTCTGTCTTCCATAACCAACGGCGACTGCATCTTTCTGGACTGTTCCACCACGGTTTTGGAACTGGCTCAGCTTTTGACTCAGTACAGCCTGACCGTGATCACCAACTCGTTGAAAGTCGCGGACTGTTTGGCCACATGCAACGATATCCGCCTGATTCTGGTAGGCGGCACCCTGCACCACACGTCCATGTCCTTTCTTGGGCAAAATGCCTGCTCCGCGCTGGCAAATTATTATGTAGACAAAGCTTTTGTTTCCTGCCGTTCACTATCCATTCGGCATGGCATCACGGACTCCAACGAGGAGCAAAGCCTTTTGCGGCGCGTAGCCATCCAGTCTTCCGACCAGGTGTTCTTACTGGCTGACCACACGAAGTTCGATACAACTTCCTTCTCCAAAATCGCAACGCTGGATGAGATCAGCACCCTGGTGACAGACCGTCCTCTTTCGCCCGAGTGGAAGGAATACATGGACAGCAAGGGATTTTGCTACATCGACACCGATTTGGTATAACTCAGGCTCCCTCCGCCGCGCTTTTCTGCGCGGCGTTTTTTCTTTCCCACACGTCATACGCCTGTTCCACTGCTGTTACAAAGCGTTTGCAGTTTCGTCTTACATCGCTGCCGCAGGTAAAAAGGCCTCCGCCAATCAGCACCAGTACGTCGGGACCATAGCTCGAAACGATCTCCCCGATGTTTTCCAGCTGCATGCCTCCGGCAGGGCTTGGGAACACCGTCTTCAGGGTTCCCAGCGGGCTGCGTCCGGCTTCGGCAATGCCAAGGCACTGCTCTCGGGACAAGGAAAATCTGCCTCCGTAGTTGGGAAAAATGACCGCGTCCGCTCCTGCCATGCGCATTAGCGTTCCAAACAGCACCGGGAACGAGATTCCCTGCGGATTGACCGCATAACTTCCGATAAACGCCGGATGCGAAAAAACCGGCAGGGCGAGTTCATCGTTTTCCGCCAGTGCACGCATTGCGTCCAGGCTGGTGAGTCCGGGAGCTACCATCACACCACCAGCGCCCCACTGCTTTGCCCGCAGTGCCCTTTCAAACATCTGCTCTGCTGGACCGGTGATGTTGGGCACATACATTGCCCTGCGTCCGGTTCGGATGTTTGCCTCTGCCACTGCTTCCGCGCAGCGGCGCACACGCTCGTCGAAAGGAGCAAACACCTGATCAGTCAGGCCATGGTCATCTTTGATGATGTCCACGCCGCTTTCCACAAAAGCCTCTGCCAAATCCGCCAACTCATGAGCGGACAGGCCCATGGGCTTGAGCGCCGTGAACACCGGTGGGCGCCTGGAGATTCCCAGTCGGGCACGCAAACCATCCGTACCAAAGCGCGGTCCTCTGACCATGGACAGCAGCGCCGGTGTAAGCTCCACCGCCTCTACACGAATCCCCGGCATAATGCTGATGTTTCCGAACAAAACATTCAGAAGCTGGGTGAACTCACCTGCGGCAATTTCCTCCGCATAACTGATACATGCCAGATATCCGCCATCGTTCGCCGGCTGCAGGCTTTCCAATTGTCCCACTACCCGATCCAGGATGATTCCCGGCGGGATAGCCTCCAGCGGAAATTCTACCGTCTGCTCCCGGCACACGGCCTCAGCCAATGCCCGTGCGGAATCAAGATCTCCCTGCAGCCGGTATGTGACCTGGAAGCGCTTTCCATGCAGCTGACCGCACAGACGCCGGTCATCGTATGTAACAAAACCCATAGCACACCTCTTTTTCTGCCCGTATTAAAGAGCCTCAGGCTTTGCATCGCTGTGCATTGCCGGGGTGTACGTTTCCATCAAATCCTGCTCCCGGATGCCAAACTTCCGGTCAAGGACCTTTTCCACTGTGCCAATCAATGCCATGGCATCCAACCCATACTCGCGCATCAAGTATCGCCGGCTGGCACCGTGTACAAAGGTATCCTGAATCCCCAGTCGGTAAAGCGGCTTTGCCACACCATAGGAAGCCATGCACTCGGCCACGATGGTGCCCAGGCCGCCGATTACACTGTGATTTTCCAGTGTGATCGCTCCAAACCGGCTGCGGGCAATCTCGTCCATGAGTTCGGGATGTTTGAAGGGCTTCAGGGTGGAGATATGATAGTGGCTTACTGCAACATTGCAATCCCGCAGGGCGGCCACCGCCCGCATCCCTTCCTCTGTACAAATGCCACTGGTCAGCAGAACAAAGTCTCTGCCCTCTGACAATTTGCGGTATTGGCCCAGCCGCATCGGCTCGTTTGCCGGGAACAACCGGGGGACCTCGCCCCGCAGCTGGCGCACATAGACCGGTCCGTTCACATTGTAGGCCACATCCAGCACAGATTCAATGTCCGTCGCATCACCGCTCTCCAGGATAGTCATGTTCGGCAGCGCGCGCATCACTGCGATATCTTCGATTGCCTGGTGCGTGGCGCCGCCCGGCGTGAGTACACCGGGCAAAAAGCCGAACATTTTCACCGGCAAGTTTGGATACGCCACCGACATAGCGATCTGGTCATAGGCACGGCGATAAATGAACACCGCAAACGTGTGCACCAGAGGGACCAGCCCTTCTCGGGCCATTCCTCCTGCAAAAGCGAGCATATTCTGCTCTGCAATGCCCATTGAGAGGAATCTCTCCGGATATGTGTCGCGGAAAAGATCCGCCTCGCTGGAGCCTGTCAGATCCGCGGAAAGCACATACACATCAGGCTTATCCTTCGCCCAAGTGGCCAGATTCCTGGCATGCACTTTTTTCAAGATCTCCATATCAGCGCACCTCCTTTGCCATTTCTTGATACACAGCGGCATAGGCTGCCCGCTCATCCTCACTGGTAAAGCGCACATAGTGGAATTTCGGATAACGCCCCTTCAGAATTGGCAGACCACGGCATGGATCTGTATCACACAAAACAAATGTCGGCACATCACATGCAGGCTGTAAGCCCAACTCCGCCAATTTAGACAGGTCGTGTCCATCAATCCGGTATACCCTCGCACCAAACGCCGTGAGTCGGTCGTGGAAAGGTTCCAGATTCATCACCGAAGTCATTTTTCCATCACACTGGTATCCGTTCACGTCCACATAAATCAGCATATTGCCAAGTTTGTGATAGCTCATCGCCTGCACGGCTTCCCAGAACTCACCGGACTGGCACTCACCGTCAGACATCAGAAGCACCACCCGGCCCTGATCTCCCCGCTGCCGCCGGGCAAATGCTATTCCAGCAGCTTGGCTGATTCCCTGCCCCAACGACCCAGTGGTGACTTCCATCCCAGGGGAGTGCTCTGCGCCAATCATCTCCACAGCACTGCCATCCTGATCGTATCGCGCCATCCCGCGCAGGTCCATGCGACCGGTCTCCACCAGGGTTGCATAGAGCACCAGCGCATACTGCGCGGGCGAAAGGATGAAATTGTCACAATCGGATCGTCCTGCGCCATTGAAGGCCGCTCCCGTGACCGCCGGGTGGTCGGGACCAGGCGTACCAGTAAAATCGCCTGGCATTAACGGCACATCCAATTCATTCAACCTCAGGATCCGTGTATACAAGGCGGAAAATATCTCTGCGGAAGAACAGGCCTGGCTGAGATACCCACCATTGCGGCTGACAGTATTTTGAAGGACCCGAAGTCGAATGCGGTCGGCAATGCGTTGTGCCTCGTCTCTCCATTGCTGCTCGTTCATCGGGGAACCCCTGCCTTTCTCGTTTGGTTTTGTTGTTTTTTCTTTATTATACGGTCATTATTTTTGTATTTCAATTGGTTTTTTGACCAAAATTACAGAATACATTTATATAAAACATAAATTTATAGTGTAATTTGTCTCTATCGGTCATAAAACAACATAATCAAAACGCTGTCGGAAACCAAAAAAACACACCGCGGGCTGCTCCGCGATGTGTTTTTATACGGTTCACTGATCCTGTTTTGCCAAAACGGTCCTGAGATCCAGCATAAATGGATAGTACACACCATTCAGGTTGCTCATAGGCAAAACATCATCCGAAATAGAAATGCCCAGCGTTTCGCGCATGGCCTGCTGACGAGCACAGATACGCTTCCAAACGTCTGGAAATTCTTCCGCAAGCTGAAGCCGGGTCTTTTCCGACGCAATCACTACTGCATCTTCACAAATGGAGGTTCGTACCGGATCGCTCTTGCTTGCGATGATGTCCACCTGAATGAATTCTCCATCCATCAGCGCGTGGTCAGAAGTGGCACTGAACGCACTGTTAATCCATTCCTCCGTACCGGTTCCGTGCCCCGGATTAAGGGTAATACCATGGCGCTCATGGTCAATATGTGCATAGACAGCATCATACAAATCCGAGCAGCGCGCGCCGACCCGTGCAGCTTCATACCAGGCAACCATCGCAGCAAAATGCGCCTTGTAGAAATTTTCATAATAGGGTCGGAGTTCCTCGCTGTAAGAATCCGGATCACGTGCAGCTACAGCGATCTTGGAAGTGAGGTTTCCTCTTACGGAATAGCAAACCCCACACACCTGGCCAAGTTCCAAATACACGTCCGGGCGCGGGGACTTCAGCCCAAGACTCACGCTTTGCGGCCCGAAGTTAATCATCGGGTGTACATTATTTGCCTCCAGCCCGGCCCCGGAACAGGCACTGACTTCCCATTCGCTGCGCCCTGGCGCGAGCGCTTCAAGCATGTTCTGCACAGCGTTCGCCACCCTGCAGCCGGCATATTCAGCCCAAGCGATTTCCTTGGGAGTATGCAGCCGCAGGCGAATGCCGTCCGGATAGCCTGTGAGCTCGCGAGTGAAATTCACAACACGTTCCGCCGGGCAAAGCCGATATACCGCCGCCAGAATATATGCCGGCAGGTCGAAGGTGTGTGTTGGGTCACCCTCTCTGCCATCCTCGAAATACTTCACTCCCACGAGTCCCACACGAGAGCATTCACAAATGCCGGTGCGGGACAAGATTTGATGAAGTGCCTCTGGCCGCTCTCTGGGCTGCCCCTGCAGGCTGAAGTTTTGATACACATACCGGTCCACCTTGAACGGAATCTGATAACTATAACTCAGCCCCTCGTTTCCCACGATCATGGACACCTTTCCTTCCCGGTCCATCACCATGAGCGCTTCTTCAAAACGGCAGTCGTAGCTGGTGAAATACTCCATGTGAGAAAAATGTTCACGATCACCATAAATCACCACAAAGTCTACCTGTTTTTCCTCCATCCGCTGTTTCAGCAATCTGACACGAAGCAGATAGTCCTCTTTTTCCAAAAACACAGGGACCGCATTCACCCGCTGACGGAACAGCGGCACCGCCGGTACAGTTTTGATCAAAGACATCGTTTTCTCCTTTCTCAGTCAGCATAGAGCGGGATCATTTCCTGCCGGATCGTATCCAGCAGACCCCGGTCTGTCAGCCGGACTGCCGGAATAACCGCCAGCGCAAAGGAAGACAGCATCATGTGCGGCGTATGACCAGGAAGGCCAAACCGGGAAAGCACTTCCTTCAGCTGTTCCAGCTTTTGCGCCATCACCTGAGGCGGCTCGTCGCACATCAGTCCTGCCAGGGGAAGTTCCAGCTGAAAAACGACACGGCCCTGTTCCACGCAAACAATTCCACCGCCAGTGGCCGCCAACGTAGATGCCGCCAGATACATTTCCTGTGGGTCGCGGCCAGCCACAAAAAGGTTATGACAATCGTGTGAGATCGTGGTTGCAACCGCACCGGTAACGAGCCCCAGCCTGTGGACTGGAGCCAGCGCCCGGCTACCGTTGCGGCCGTGGCGTTCAAACACTGCAAATAGTGAAAAATCCGCTTGATTTCCAATGCATGCACAGCCATTTTCCACTGGGAACTCGCAGGTCTCCAGTGACGTGACGAACTTATTGTCGTCATTGTAAGCAATGGTGTGCAGCTTCACACTGGGCCCATGCGCCGGCACCTGAAAGTCTTCCGGGCGGATGGGGGTTGTTAGCAGCATAGTATTGGGATAAGACTGTTTTTCTTCCTTGTCTTCCCGAATCATGTTACCTCCGCGTGCAATCAGCTCTCCACCCAGGAACACTTCATCAGGGCGGAAGTCATGCAGATCAGACACCAGCAAAAGATCCGCGAGATTTCCCGGGCGGAGACTTCCCCTGTCGCGCAGACGAATCAGCCGCGCCGCGTTGACCGTTGCCGCTTTGATCGCGTCGATCGGGTCCATCCCGCCTTTTACCGCAATACGGATCATTTCATCCAAATGCCCATGCTCCACCAAATCGCCCGGCTCGGTATCATCTGTACAGAATGTGATGTTTTCCAGGCAATCCAGCCTCAGCAGCAAAGGCAAAAGACGTTCCAAGTCATAGCAATTGGAGGCATGGCGCACCTCCAGCACCATGCCAGCACGGAGTTTTTCCAGTGCCTCCTCCACCCGATGGGTCTCATGGTCCGATTCACAACCCGCAGCTAAATATCGGGATAATTCCTCACCGGTCAGATCGGGCGCATGCCCCTGAATAAACACACCAGCCTTCCGGCCAGCGCACAGCACCTCCTGCATACGAGGAGCGTCCGCCACCACGCCCGGGTAATCCATTACCTCGCCCAGGCCCGCTATCCGGGGCTGTTCCAGTATCCACTCAATTTCCTTGCCGCCAAATGGTTCCCGGCACGTTTCCACTTCCGGCACCGATGGCACACAGGAAGGTGCAAGGATGAGCACTCTCAAAGGAAGATTCTCCGTCGCCTGCAACATATACTGGATTCCTTTCAGGCCCATTACATTGGCGATCTCATGGGGATCGGCGCAGACGGTCGTCGTGCCCCGTGGCGCCAGCGCTCTTGCAAAATACCGCGGGGTCATCATGCTGCTTTCAATGTGCAGATGTGTATCAATGAGTCCCGGTACCGCGAACTTGTTTTTTGCGTCGTATTCCCACACTCCCGTCAACTCAGCTTCGCCCGGCTGGGTAACGTGCGCAATGCGTCCACTCTGCACCGCGATCTGCGCCGGATACATCTCATGGGTAAACAGATTCACATAAATAGTATTTTTTATCACAAGATCGTAGAGCATGTGGCTTTCTCCTTTTTCAAAGCTGCACCAGGGTACCCGTCTCCAGCGAACGGTTTGCAGCGAGAGTGAACGCAAGCGTTTTCACCGCATCGGCATAGCTGGACTTAATTTGGGACTGGTCGTGGTCTCTCACTGCCGACACGAACGCCTCCATAGCCAGCTTGTGATACACAGGTTCAAAGGGCACCTCCCGTGTGCCCGACTGGTCTATATATTTCACGCCTGTGAAAAAGCCGTATTCAATTTTTGAGTCTTCCAGATAAATATCGAAGCCAATATCTCCGACCGCCTTGGTCGTATCCAGATAGCAACCAGCCAAAATGGCCGCCATCTGGCCGTTTTTGAAAGCAACCGTGCTGTAAGAACAGTCTTCGGTATCCGCCTCCGGCTGCGGAGGATTGAGTCCTTTGCAGCCCACTGTATAAATCGAGGCCGGCTCTCCAAAAAGATAGCGGAACAGGTCAAACACATGGGTGCACTGCTCCACAAGCTGGCCGCCTGATTTGGCACGGGTGCGCCACCACGGTAGATCCGGCACACTATAGATCCATTTTCCCACCACGAGGCCGGCCGTGTGGTTTTCCAGGATTTTTTTCACTTTGTCGATCTCGCCATTGTAACGCCCTTGGTACCCCACCGAAGTAATAATACCCGCCTGCTCAATGGCTGCCAGGTTGCGCTCCGCCTCTTCCATGGTAACGCAAATAGGCTTTTCTATGTACAGTGCAACACCCCGCTTTGCGGCCATCACTTCCAGGTCTCCGTGGCGATACGGCGTGATGCTCACCACAATCGCGTCCAGTTCCGGCTCCTGTTCCAGCATTTCTTTGTGGTCAGGATACAAACGCGCCGAGGGCACCCGTTTGCCTGTGGCCAGCAGCTTTTCCCTGTTGCCCGTAGCAAACGCGACCACCTCCACCCCCGGGATGGAGAGCAGATTGGTCAGATGAAAATTTCCAAAGTTTCCGCAGCCCACCATACCAACTTTGATTGTTTTCATATTTCCTCCTTTCATTTTGGGAAAAGTCTAGCTGTTTTCATCATAATATATCAATCATCAAATTTAAGTCAACATAATATTTTGATTTTTGTGTTGATTTATGAATATTTTTGTGCGTTTTGTGGGTAGTTCTTTCATCTGTATACACCTGCCCTCACAGTCGTTTGTCCTCTGCTGTTCCCGGCAGTTACGAAAAAAGGTCTTCTGGTTTATACCAGAAGACCTTTCATGTATTGATTTCACCGGATGTAGTGCACGTAGTTTGGCTTGCGGGGTGCGGCGGGCTTTGGCCCTCCGTCCGCATAGCCCAGAATGCAGTGGCCGATGCCTTCCCAGTCGCCTTCGATGCCCAGTTCCTTGAGGATGGCTTTGCCCTCTTCGCTCTCGAACTCTTCCTTGGCGCGGTGGATCCAGCAGCTGGCAAGGCCCTCGGCGTGGGCGGCCAGCATGAGGTTGCCCATCACCAGGCTGCCGTCATAGATATAGGTGGGGGCAGCTTTGTTCGCCAGCACCACCAGCACCACCGGCGCGCCATAGAAGGGGTCGCCGGAAGAGCCCATGATCTCGGCGTTCATGGCGGAGAGCTTGTCCCGCATGGCCTTGTTGGTGACGGCCAGGATGATAGGGCTCTGGCGGTTCATGCCGGTGGCGGCGTACTGCCCGGCGGTGAGAATGCGCTCCAGAGCCTCTTGGGGCACCGGGTCCGGCTTGTAGCTGCGCACACTGCGGCGGGTCAGAATGGCATTGAGGACTTCGTTCATTGTATCTCCCCCTTTTCGTTTTCTTTATTATAGCGCAGCGCGCAGCAGCCTGCAAAGAAAAGTGCAGCCCCCAAAGCCCTTTTGGCTTCGGGGGCTGCGTTCGTCAGTCCGGTGTTTGCTCACCGGGAAGCCTGTTCTTCCTCTTCCTCCTTGCGGCGGCGCCACAGAAGCCAGAGCAGCCACAGCACCACTGCCAGCAGGATGATCACCAGGATCAGCAGAAGCAGGCACAGCCAGCAGCACCAGCAGGTACCGCCGCTTGTTTGCTGCTCCGGCGGCGCCTTGGGCACCTCGTCGTCGACGTTCTCGTCCTGAGGCTTCTCCGCCGGTTCAGGCTCGTCGTCCGCGGTCCAGCGGCGGCGGGTCTGCTCCACCACGGTTTGCAGCACTTCCACCGGTTTCTCCGGCTCAGTCCATGGGCTTTCGTGATGGGTGTAAGAGTTGAGGACATAGATCCAGGGAATGCCGGCGGTCAGATCCACCTTGCCCCACACATGGATGTTCAGCGGGTTATCCTTGGTGCCGATGTGTCCGCCCGCTTCGATGGTGAGGTTTTCGGAGGTGATGGCGTCGGCGGTGCCCTTGTCGGTGACGGAACCGTCGGTGCGGATGGTCACGTCCTTGCCGGCCACGATGGTGTCCACCACCACGTCGCCTTCGCTTTCCAGATGGACGCTGCCGCCCTGGGCGCTGACTTCATCGGCCTCAATGCGGATGGGCGCGTCCTCGCTGCCCACGTCGCCTTTGGCTGTCAGCTCCGCGTCGCCCGCCACGACCTTGTCGTTGGGGCCGCTGCCGGCGGTGATGTTGCCGTCACTGACGATGTTCGCGGTCTCATCGGCCACGATCTCGCCCAGCTCGGTGTCCTTATGGTTGTGGATGTAGACGTTGTCACCCATGGCCGAAATGCGGTCCGCCATGGTCTCGATGGGCCGTTCCTTGGTGCCGGTGTCGCCGGCGGTGCTGTTGAGGGTGAGGTCCGGCGCGGTGAAGTCCAGGCCGTTCCAGTCAGGGTCGGTGCTGCCCGCAGGGGCAACGCCGCCCACCGTGTTGATGACGATGGTCTCCTCCGCCTCGAGGGGGGCGATATTCAGCGGCTGGTCGGAGGGACTCTCCAGCCAGACGCCCTTCAGCGTTTCGTCCTCGCCGGCGGCGATGGTCAGCACGCCGCCCACGTCCACGCCGAGGGCGTTGCCGGCCTCGCCCACGCTGCCGCCGTTCTCCAGCAGGATATCCACGTTGCCGCCGGCGGTGATGGAGGCGTCCGGGGCGCCTTCCAGCGCCTTCTGCGCGTCCTCCAGCGCCTTGCGGGCCGCTTCGGCTTTCTGCTTCGCCTGGTCGAGGGCGGCCTCGATGGCCTGTTTTTCGGCCTCGTGAGACTGACGCTCTCCTTCCAGGTCGTTCAGCTGCTGCTGAATTTCGTCCATCTCGCCTTCCAGCTTCGCCAGCTCTTTTTCCAGCCGGGTCACTTCGGCCTGGTCGGGTTCGGGCTGCTGCAGAGCCTCCTGCAGCTGCTCTTCCAGCTCCTTGTGCTCCGCCTCAAGGTCCGCCAACTGCTGTTCCAGGTCCTTCTGCTGGCTTTCCAGCGCGTCCAGATACTCCTGCCGGGCGGCCAGCTGCTGCTCCAGCGCTTTCTGCGCCGCTTCGGCGCGGGCGGCCTCGGCCTGGGCTTCGGCCAGATCCTTCACCGGGTCGGCGGCCACGTCCTTCAGTTCGCCCTGGATGTTGAGGGAGATATCTCCCCCCGCCTTCACGGTTTTCACCGTTACGTCGCCCAGCGCTTCGTCCACGGTGATGTTTTCGGCGGAATCCATCGAGAGGGTGCCGCCCGCTTTCAATTCGTTCACATGGGTGCTGCCCTTGGGGCTGGTCACCGAGAGGTCGCCGCCGGCGTGCAGCCGGGTGGCGTTGAGATCGCCCTCGGTGTTGCTCACCGTCAGGTCCTTGCCGCCCACCACGTCCAGCCGGGCGTTCTCGTCCAGCACGTCCGCGATGAGGGTGAGGTCTTCGGGTGTGATGAGCCAGGTGTTGCCCTGGGAGAGGGTGGTCAGCGTGTCGCCCACCGCCACGTTCAGCGGGGCTTCGGCGGCGCCGATGGTGCCTTCCCTGGCGGTGAGGCTGGCGCTGCCGGTGGTGACGAGGTTCAGCCCGTCGGGGCTGGCGTTCGTATCCAGCAGGCTGCCGCCGGTCACGGTCAGGTCGATGTTGCCGCCCTGAGTGCTTTCGGCCTTTGCCAGGCCCAGATCGCCCCGCACCTCGGTGATGGAGATATCACCGGCGGCGGTGGCGGTGAGGGTGGTGGCGATCTCGTGGTCGTCCACGCTGATGGTGGTGAAATCAATGAAGAAATTCATCTCCAGCAGGCCGGTGAGGGCATTGCGGGTGATGCGCCAGCTGCCGGCGGCGGGCATGGCGTCCGGGGCTTTTTGCAGCTCAGACACATCCACCACCGTGTGCTCCACCCAGTCGCGCTGGTCGATGGTCAGATCCCGGATACTGCCGGTGAGGGCAGTGAGCACCAGATCGGTGCCGGTGACGTTGGTGAGGCCTTCGGCACCGGCGATGTACGGGGCGGTGATGGTGACGTTCTCGTAGCCGGAGACCACCTCTCGGGCAGTAAAGGTGCCTTCGTTTTGGGTGATGGTGATACTGCCCTTGTTGGTGACGCTGCTCTCGCCGGTGGATTCGCCAATGGCCAGGGTGAGGTCGCGGAAGTCCCGGTCATCCTCGGCGGGTTCGGGGTATTCCACCTTCTCCCAGAGTTTTTCCTCCACCAGAGCCAGCTTTTCCTCGTCGGTGAGGGCCGCCCAGTAGAGCGGGATGAGGTCCTCGTCCGCCATCAGAGCCTTGAGGGGTTCGTCCTGGCCGGGCTCGTCTCCCGGCTGGCCTTCGTCTTCATCAGCCTCAGGCACACGCAGGGTCAGCACCAGCAGTTCGTCCAGCAGCTGGCGGAGCCGTTTTCTGTTCTGCTCCTGCTGGGCGGCGTCGGCCGGGTCTTCCGGTTCGTCCGGGTCCTTGGCCTCTTCCAGCGCCTGGAGCAGTTCATCCAGCTCTTTCAGCGCCTTTTCGATGGTTTCGGGGGTGGTGTCCAGTTTTTCCAGCGCTTCTTCAAAGGCTTCCTCTGTGCCGAGGGCGGGGGTGAGGGTCTTTTCCAGCGCCGCGGTGATGTCCTTCAGAAGCTGTTCGGCCTTGCCGGTGGCGTCGGCTTCGTCCAGCGCCCGCTCCAGCAGCAGGGCGGCGATCGCCTCGGGAGTCTGGGCGTTCAGCTCCACGCCCACGATGGTGTCGTCACCTTCCATGGCGTCGATCACGTCGCCGGTGAGCATGGTGCCGTCCTCGCCGCGGCCGGTAAACTGTTCGGCGTCCTTTTCGCCCTCCACAATGCCGTCGATCCAGATGTCGCCGGCCTTGGGGATCTGCACGGTCAGCGTTTCGGGGATGTCCAGCTGCAGGCAGCTGTCGGCCTCGCCCACGCTCTTTTCGCCGCTCACCGAGAGGGTGGCGTTGGAACCGTTGGCGCCTTCGCCGAAGGAGATGACGGCGTCCTTGCCGTCCGGCAGCAGGCGGCCCACCACGCCTTTGGCGTAGATGGTCACGTTGGTATTTTTGCCGTCGCCGCTCACGCCCGTGATACGCTCAAAGCGGAAGTCGTCGCCCGTTTGGGCGGTGAGGGTGCTGTCGTCCACCGTGGCGGTGGGGATGGTGGCGCTGCCGCCGGCGGTGACGTCCATTTCGGAACCGCCGGTCAGCTCCAGGCCGCCGCCGGTGTAGTCTTCGCCCGCGTCGATGTCCACGGTGCTGCCGTCGGCGGTGACGTCGCCGGTCTCCACCGAGCCCTCGGCGTCGAAGTCCACAGTGCTGCCGCCGTCGGCGGTGATGTCGCCGGTCTCCACCGAACCCTCGGCGTCGAAGTCCACAGTGCTGCCGCCGTCGGCGGTGATGTCGCCCATGGAAATGCTGCCGCCGGCGTCCAGGTCGGCGGTGCCGCCGTTCACCACGTCCAGGGTCTCGCCGGTGATGTTGCCTTCGGTGTCCACATGGAACTCGGCTCCGTCCACCACGGTGGGCTTCAGGGTCACGTCCTCACTGGAGCTAATAAAGGTATCCACCACGATCTCGTCCACCGGCTGCTGGCCCTCGGTGTAGCTCTGGATCACCAGCGCGCCGCCGTTCATGTCGATCTCCAGCGCGTCCAGCTCGGTGCCGATGGTGCCGGCAGCGCTCTTGGGCACCAGGATGATCACATTGCCGCCGTTGGTGCGGATGTCGGTGTCGTCCTCGTGCTTGGTCGCAGTGTCGCCGTCCACCAGGGAGCCCTTTTCGTTGCTCAGCTGGATGGTGACGCTCTTTTTGTTTGCGGGGTCGGCGCCGTCCAGGTCTTCGCCGGCGCTCACATAGCCGAACAGATACTCCACCTCGGCGTTGGGCTCCAGTTTCAGGGTGCGGCTGTTTTCACCCAGCAGGGTGACGCTGCCGTCGGAACCCACCAAAATTTCCTTCTGGTCCAGCTCGTAGTAGAGGATGGTCTGGCCATAGGTGGCGCTGGTTTCGCTGGTGTCCGCCGCCTGGGAGATGGTGAGGTAGACGGTGCCGCCCACACTCACGGTGCCCGTCAGCTGGTGGTCGTGGATGGCCCCGCCGTACTCGTAGGGCTTGCTGTCGGTCTGGGGCGTAAATTCGGCGTTGAACCAGTAATTTTCGCCGTCTTCGGAATAGTAGTAGTTGCCCGCCAGGTCTTTGGCGATCTGGTCGGTGAGGCGTTCGAGATACACTTCCTCGCCGGCCTTGATGGTGAATGTGGCGTCGTTGGCCTTGGGCATTTCCTCATAGAGGATCGCCATGCTTTCTTCGGGGGTGAGCACCACCAGCTGGCCGTTCTCGTCGATGGTGGAGAGCTGATCGCCGTTGAGGGTGTAGGCGGTGGTCTTGCCGTTCACGGTGTAGACCCGCTTGCCTTCCTCGTTGAGGGTGTACTCCCGCAGGGTGCCCAGGTCGCCCAAATCGGTGGCCACGATCTTGTCAGAGGTGTAGGTGACGCCGTCGAACTTGGCGCTGAAGGTCACCTGACCGTCCGCGTTCAGCACCAGAGTCAGCACCAGGCCGCTCTTGGTGAGGTAGAGGGTGTCGGTGACGCGGTAGCCGCTGCCATTCACCCGGTTGTTTTGAGGCAGGGCGATCTCCTTGACGGGGATGTCCGCCAGGGGGCCGGTGATGAGCACGGTGGGCTCCTCGTCGTCGCCCACGGGGCTGCCGGGCCGCAGGATGAGCAGGCCGCCGGAGACGTCCTCCGCGGTGCTGTAGCTGCCCTTTTCCATCTGGTTCAGATACACCGTGTCGCCTGTGGCGTTTTTGAACACCGCGCCGTCTTTGGTCTTCAGCAGGGTGTTGCCGGTGGCCTCCTTGTTTTCCACCAGCTCCGCCTCAAGGCCGCCGGTTTCGGTGCCGTAGGCCTCGAACATGGCGGTCGGGTCCATCAGCAGGTAGGCTTTGCCGTCCCAGACCACATACAGGCCCGCTGTGTTTGCCACCAGCGTTCCGCTGGCGTCCAGGGTGCCGATCTGGTAGTTGACGCCGGTCTCTTTCCTGCCGGGTGCAACGTCGATGTAGGCCTGGGCGCCGTCCAGGAGATACCTGGTGGTCTCATCGGTGGGGTTGCCGTTTTCATCGTAGTCATAGCGGTTCAGCACCGCGTAGCTGGTGCTCTCCAGCACCTTGACGGGGTCGGCCAGCGCGGTGTCGTTGGTGGTGGTCACCGCATCGTCGCCCTCGCCGGTGGTGGTCGTGGTGCGCAGATACCAGCCCGCCTCGGTGTTGTCGGTGGCGGCCTTGTAGACGATGGTGTACTTCTTGCCGTCGCTGCCGGTCTGGTCCTCATACTCGGTCTCGCCGGTGGCGGCGTTGTTCGGGGTAAGGGTGATGGTGACGTCCTTGTTGTCCACCTTGAAGGTGAAGGTCACCTTGCCGGTGTCGTGCTGGTAGTTTTCGTCTTCCGGCAGCACCGTTTCGGGGGCGCTCATGCTCTGGCTCACCAGGGTGTAAACGGTGACGCCGTTCTGGTCGGCGGCCTCCAGGTAGAGCCCGCTGCCGGGGTGACTGTCCACCACGTAATAGTGCTTGCCGTTCACCGTCCGGGCCGTGGCCTCGCTCAGGTAGGACCAGATCTCCTGGCCGTCCACCGTGACGCGGCTGCCGGCGGCGTTCTGCATGTAGTACACCTGGCTGATGAGGCGGTATTCGGCCTCGGGGGTGAGCTTGCCGGTGTATTCGTCCTTGGTCACGTCGTAATGCTCGTACAGCGTGCCGTCAGGTTTCTCGTAGACCTCTTCGCCAAAGCCGGTGTACTTCACGCCGCTGGTGTAGTACTCGGTGGAGAGGCTGGAGGTCACCGGCTGCATCTTCACGTAGGTGAAGCGCAGCGAGTAGCTGTACATGGTGTAGGTGCGGGTCTGATACTTCTGGGTGGTGGGCTTATCCTTGTTGTCGTTGCGCCGCGTCCAGGCAAATTCAGCGAAGTTGAACACGTCCCTGCCGTTCTTCTTGCCGTTGGCGGTGTAGGTGATGCCGTCCACCTCCACGCTGCTCTCCACCGTCCACTCCACGTCGGGCATCCAGTAGACGCCGCTGAGCGCCTGATAGAGACCCGCCGCGTCGCCGCTGAGGTTCTGGCCGGGGGCCACGGTGTAGCCAAGGCCCGAGATGTACACAAGGCCCACGGCGGCGCCGCCGATGGTCATGGTGTTGTCGTAGTTCCAGACCACCTCGTAGCCGGTGCCCAGGAAGTTCGGCACGGTGAAGGGGTCGGTGGACGCGCCGTCCCGGACCTTGCCCACATGGGTGGCTCCGCGCCACTCATGGGTGGTCCTCGCCTCCTCATCAAACTTCGCTTCATAATAGGTCACGCCGTCGCTGAGGGTGTTGGTCACCGGTCTGCCATCGGAGATGTTGAGGTGCTCCCTGTTGAAGGTGTCCTTGTTCTCCTGCTCCACATCCTGTGTCTCGGTGCTGCCGCCGGTGAAGGCGTAGAACCGCAGGCTGTCGCTCCCCTTGTCGTGGAGCAGGAAGTAGTAGTAAGTCTTGTCGGAGGCGCCGGCAATGGCGTCCATGGTGGGCTGCAGGCCGCTGAGGTAGTAGTAGTCGATGTCGGCGGTGCTCAGCGCCAGGATCAGCCGCACGTCCATCTCCTGCAGGGTGTCCCCGTCGGTGAGGGTGGTATCGCCGTCCTTGTAGGTGGAGGCGGTGACCAGGCGGATGCGGGCCTCCCCGCCGCCGGTGAGCAGCCCCTTGGAGGTGAACCAGCTGGCGCTGACAGCCTCCAGCAGCACCTCGTAGGAGGCGTCCGCCTCCACGGTGAGGTCGCCGGTGGAAAGGTCGATGGAGATGCCCTCGCTGAGCCTGATCTCCACCACGTTGCCGCTGGTGTCTTTTACAAATTCGAAGTCGCCCACCGCCGTCTCGGCGCCGCCCTCTTCGATGCGGGAGACATTGCCCCAGGCGTCCATGTAGAGCAGGGTGCCGTTGGGCAGCAGGTAGCGGTAGAGCCGCTCGGCCGCGTCGTAGCCCTGGAGGTAGTAGTCCAGCACATCCTTGCCGGTGAGGGTGTAGGCTTTGGCCAGCTCCACGGTGGCGCTGGTGATGTAGCTCAGGGTGCCGGGCACAGGGATGGTGACGGTGGTGGTGCCGGCGATCATGGTGGCCTGCACGCCTTCCTGGAGGTCCATCTCCACGTTGCCGTTCAGGGAGACCACCCGCTCGATGTAGACCGGGTCGTCGTGGCGCTCCAGCTCCTTGTTGTCTTGATCCACGATGATGAGGGTCACCGGCACGATGTTCACGAACACGTCGCCGCTGGCCTCGATGTTCACCACGCCGTTCGAGCCGGAGAACACATAGGCGTTGAAGGCCTGGCTCGCCGTGCCCACACTGGCCGCGCCCTTGACCAGCAGGTCATGGGCCCACACCGGCGACACGGTGGTGCCGGAGGAGATGTTGGTGACGCTGTCCACGCCGGTGAGGGCGCCGCCCTCTTCGCCGGTCCAGACGAACTCCACATGGCCGTCGGTGTTGGACACAAAGCCGCTGACCTGCACGCCGCCGGTGCCGCTGAACTCGGTGCGCACTTCGGGCTTGTCGTAGGCCACATTGTTGATGGTGTGGCTGATGCCGAACACGGAGGGCTGGATGAAGCCGCTGTTGGAAACGTAGATGCCGTTCAGCTGCACGTCAAAGCCCGAGCTGTTGGTGATGATGACCCGGGGCAACACCGCCTGGTTGTAGACGATGACGCTGCCGGAGGCGTTTTTGCCGTCGTGGGTGAAGTCCGCCACGCCGGGCAGGTTGTTGCTGATGTCCCGCAGGATCACGGTGTTGCCCGCGGTGGTGTAGAAGCTGTCCGGCTCCTTGACGCCCACTTCGCGCACTGTCAGCTGGCCCTTGTGCTCGGAGATGTCGATGTAGACGCCGCCCGCCGCGTCGCCCAGATAGAGGGCGGTGCCGCCGTTCACCGCGACGGTGCCGCCGCTCTCGAAGGGGTGGCTGGTGCTGGTCTCCTTGATGATGAAGCCGCCTTTGCGGGCGTCCCGCCGGATGCGGCCACCGTCGAAGCCGTAGCGGGTGACCGCCACGGTGGCGCCCCGCAGGATGACGCCGCTGCCCAGCACGGTGTTGGAGTGGGCGGTGGTGGAGCCGCCGGCCCTGGCCAGGGCCTCGCCCGCCGCGTTCAGCTGGATGGTGGCGCGCACGTCGATGTTGGCGTCCCGGTAGGCGGGCTGGGTGGAGGCGTAGATGTGCAGGCTGTCGTGGCCGGTGATGTCGGCCCCGGCGATGTTCACGTCCGCCGTCAGGGTAGTCTTGGGGTTGCTGATGGCGTTCACCGCCGCGCCCAGGGCCGAGCCCTTGGCGTAGGTGTAGGTGTAGATATCCACTTCGCCGTTGCGGGCGATGATCTCCACGTCCCGCCCTTCGATGATTGCGGGCTCGCCGGCGGTGCCGGCGATGACCACGTCGGCGTTTAGGCTGGTGTTCACGTTGGCGGTGGAGTTGGGGGCCACCCCCAGGCCGGAGGCGTCCGCGCTGACGTTGGTCTCCACGCCCGCCTGGGAGGCGTCGGCGTAGATGTTCACCGCGCTGAAGCGGGCCCGGATGAGGGCGTTTTTGCCGATCTGGACCTTCACGTCGCTGTCGATGTTCACCAGGGCGGTGGCGGTGCCCAGGGCGACCACGCCGCCGGAGGACACCTCGGAGCGGGTGAGGATTCTGTCCCGCGAGCCGCCCACGGCGTTGACGATCAGATCGCCGTAGTTGGCCAGCAGGGCGCTGTTCTCGCCGATGAGGATGGACACCGCCCGGTTCAGGGTGTTCTTGGACCACAGGGTGGTGCCGCTAAAGAACCCGCCGCCGTCGGCGTAGGTGGCGGCGTTCAGCTGGGCCGCGGAGACGGCCTCCACATTGAGGGCCTCGCTGGAGTCCAGGGTGCCGTTCACGGTGATGGTGTTGGCGGTGTCGGCGGTGTTCTCGCCGTAGGTGACGCTGGCGTTCACGCCGATGCCGATGGTGGTGCCCCGGGCTTCGCTGTGGCCCTTGGGGGCGTCCTCGCTGAGCACGCTCACGCTGCCGGTGGTGGAGCGCACCACAGCGTCCTCCAGCACGTCCACGCCGGTGTCGTACCAGGCGTTGGTGGGCAGCACGCTCACGGTCAGGCTGCCGGCGGCCACGTTCAGGCCCTTTTCGATGTTGGCCCGGGCGTCGCCGGTGTTGTAGGCCCGCAGGGTCACATCCCGGGCGGCCTCGATGAAGCTGCGTTTCACGGTGACGCGCACGGTCTGGGGCGCTGCGTCGGAGCCGCCCACCTTCGCGGTGGCGGTGTTCACGCCGGCGGTCACCAGGCCGCCGCCGCCCTCGCTGGCGGCCACAGCCTCGGACACGGTGTTGCCCACCGCCTCGGCGGTGAAGGCGCCGGAGGATTTGACGGTAATGCCTTCCACCAGCACATCCACCTTGTCGTGGGTGGAGGAGGAGGCGTTCAGGCTGCCCAGCAGCACCAGCCCCACGCTGACGCCGGACTTGGCGGTGGCCTCGGCCTCGGTGAGGCTCTTGGCCCGCACGCTGACGCTGCCCGCGTTCAGGGTGCCCGCGCCGGTGAGGGAGGCGGTGTTGACGGTGGCGCTCTGGGCGGACACGTCGTTGACGCCCGCGCCCACCAGGCTCACGTCCGCGCCGCCGGAGCCGCCCGCCTGGGCGGTGGCGATACCGTAGCCGCCGGAGCGCACGATCTCGGAGTTCACGTTCAGCTGCCCGCCGATGACGGCCTCGCCGTCAAACTGCGCGTCGGCGGTCTGGCCGCCCTTCAGCACCGCGTCCACCACGGTGACGGCAATGCTCACGCCGGAAACGTTCACCTTGCGGGTGCGGCCCAGGGCCTCGGCCAGCAGGTAGCCGGTGTTCGCGATGTTCACGGAATTGGTCACGCTGGCGCTGCCGGTCACCTTCAGGGAGGCGTCGGCAGTGGCGCTGGTCTCAGCGTCGGCGCGGTTGGCGTCGGTGTTGACCAGATTGACCCCCACGCCGCCGGCGGGGCCGGTGGCGGAATGGGACTCGGCGTAGTAGGTGTTGGCGATGTCCACACTGCCGGCGGTCAGGGCGCCGGCCTGGGCCAGGGCCTTGAAGGTGCCGCTGGCCAGGGCGTCGGTGAGCACCAGGCTGGCGTTCACCA
The DNA here is from genome assembly GCA_019114225.1 of Candidatus Allofournierella pullicola. Taxonomy (GTDB): domain Bacteria; phylum Bacillota; class Clostridia; order Oscillospirales; family Ruminococcaceae; genus Allofournierella_A; species Allofournierella_A pullicola. The sequence goes on from DXFW01000019.1 coordinate 31,820, forward strand.
GAGTCACCTCCACGGCGGCGTCGTCGATGTTCGCCATGGCCCAGCTGCGGGCCGCGTTGCGCAGCGCCAGCTGCCCGGTGGTGACGATGCTGCCGGTGGTGCGGATGTGGGCGGTGGACAGGCCGTTCATCTCGGCGCTGGCCCGGGAGGCCTTGCCGCCGATGATGGACACGCTCACGCCGGAGTCGGAGCCGTTGCTGCCCACGATGGCCTTTGCGCCGGTGTCGGCGCTGTCGTTCAGGCTGGCCCGGATGCTGATGCCGCCCAGGGCGGTGACGTTCACCGCGCTGGCGCTGCCGCCCTCCGGCTGGCCGATGTAGGCCTGCTGGCGGGCGCTGACGATGGCGTCCACCACGTTCACGGCCAGTTCCGCGCCCTGCACGTTCACCTTGGTGCCGGCAATGCGGGCATCGGCGGTGGCGGTGCCGTTCAGGGTGATGGTCACGCTGTTGGTGGTAACGCTGCCGTTGCCGGTGATGGCCGCTTCGGCCAGGGCGCCCGCGTTGGCATAGGCCACGTTGGTGCCCGCGTCCAGCAGGCCCACGCCCTGGTTGGGCTGGCGGGACACCGCCTCGGCCCGGGCGTTGTAGGTGTTGGTGACAGTGACGGAGGCGGCGGAGACGGGCCGGTCTTCCGCCATGTTGATGTAGGCGGCGAAGGTGCCGTCCGCCCGGGCGATGATCACGTTCACGCCCAGAGAGAGCAGCTCCACGCTGGTGCCCGGGTCCGCCGCGCTGGCGCTGGCCAGGCTGTTTGCGGTGGCGGTGACCGAAAGGGCCGCGCCGGCGGTGACCTTCACGGAGTCCATGAAAGCCTTGTTGACGCTGCGGTTCAGCGCCACTGCCGTGTTGCTGCGGGCGGAGGCGAGGCTCACGCTCACGCCGCTGCCCTTGATGTTGTTGGCCAGCAGGGCGCTGACGCCCTGGCCGTCGGCGGCGTTCAGCCGCGCGTTCACGGTGATGGCCGCGTTTTCCACTTCCACGCCCTGAATGTAGGCCAGGTTTTCGGCGTCCAGCAGGGCCACCAGCACGTTGGCGGCGATCTTGACGGCGGTGAGGCTGGCCACAGGGGTCACGCTGTAGACGCGGGAGGTGGCGACGCCCTGGCCGGTGACGGAGAGCGCGCCCGCGGAAAGCAGGCCCGCACCGGTGACGGCGGCTGTGCCGCGGCTGTCGGCGTTGGCCACGCCCACGTTCACCTGCAGCGCCGCGCCGCTCAGATCCGCGCCGCCGGCGCTGGGAGCCAGAGCCGCCACGGCGCTGGCGGTGTAGTCGGTGGCAACGGATACGCTGTCCGCCGTCACGCTGCTGCCCGCCGGGATGTCCAGAATGGCAACGAATTCGCTCTGGGAATAGGCTGTGTTCACGATGACCGCGGCGGTGATGGCCCCGGCGCTCTGGTTGAAGCTCTGGGCCAGCACGTTGGCGGTGCCGCCGGCGAACACGTCCGCCTTGCCGGAAAGGGCCAGGCTGAAGGGCGCGACCACGGCCTGGGTGAGGGCCCGGCCATAGGCCGCGGCCACGTTGACCACGGCGGAGACGGCCCCGCCGCTGCCGGTGATGAGGCCGGCAAAGACGGCCGCGTTCTCCTCGCTGGCGTCCACATCCTCGGCGGGGGCTGCCACGATGTTGCCGCCGGGCAATTTGTCAAGGTCCACATACTTCATGTGGTCCAGGCCTTCGTTCAGCCCGCTGCGGGCAGACAGGCTGCCGGCGGTGATGTTGCCGCCGTCCACATTCGCCTGCTGCTCGGCCCGCAGCAGCGCCACGGCGGCAGAGCCCAGCACGCTGATGGCGCCGGCATTCACGCCCCAGACCTGGGCGTTGGCGGTGGCCTGGCCGTAGGAGCCCAGGTTCAGCGCGCCGGAGACGTTCAGCCGGTGGCTGCCCGCCTCTTTGCCGCCCAGGATGCGGGCGATGTTCTTGGTGTTGTTGTCCGCCACGGCGGCGTTGAGCCCTGCGCTCACCGCGCCCGCCCCGGCGGCAAGAGCCAGCGCCTCGGCGCTGGAGGTGTTCCGGTCGCTCTCGCGCCCGGTATAGAGGTTCAGGTTCGCGGCGTTCATCTCCACGCCGCTCACGTCCACCTGGGCGATGTTCTCGGCCTGCAGCAGCACGGTGCTGACCACCATGCCCACCGCCACCGCGCCGCCGGTGAGGCTGGCCACATAGGCCCGGCCGCTGGCGTGGAGCGCACTGCCGATATCCACATTGCCGGCGTTCACGTTGACCCGGTCAAGGCCCGCGAACAGGTTTGCGGTGTTGAACACCAGCAGCACCTGCGCGGTGACGCCCACCGCGCCGCCGGTGACATTGGCGGCGTAGCTTTCGGCGGTGGTGCTCACGTCGTTTCGAATGGTAATGCTGCCCGCGTTCACGGTGCCGGGAGCCGCGAACTGGTCAGCGTCCGGGGCCGCGCCGATGTAGGTGTGGACGGTGGGAGCCGTCTTGGCCAGAGCCACCGCCGCGCCCACGGCCACTGCGCCGCCGGCCACGCCGAGGGTGAAGGCCTTCGCGCCGCTGTTCACCAGCGCGTTCAGGGTGATGTCCGGCGTGCGGACGCCGCCGATGGACACGCCCTGGGCGATGAAGGTCTCCACCAGGCTCTTGTTGATGGCCACTGCCGCGCCCGCGTTCACCGCGCCCATGCCGGCGGCGATACCCGCCGCGGCGCTGACTGCAGTGTTGTTCACCTGGGTCTCGACCCGGATGTCGGCCACGTCCCGCAGGGAACCAGTGCCCTCCACGGAGGCCCGGGTATTGCCGTCAAAGACGGTGGCGGCCGCGCTGGCGGAAACGCCAGCCATGCCTCCGCCCAGGCCCAGGGTGGCGGCCACAATGTGCTGATAGTCGCTGACGGCGCGGATGGTGAGGGCATTCGCCTCTTCCACGCTGCCCAGCAGGCGGGCGCTGACGGTGCTGCCCAGGTGCACCACGGCCAGGGCCACGCCCACGCCGGCGGTGCCCGACACCCCGCCGCTCACCGAGAGGGCGTGGATGGTCAGGTCTTGCACGTCAAAGCCGTTGTCCTGCTTGTTCAAATAGTCGTTGCTGGCCTCGTCCTGCCCGGAGAGGTCACTGCCGATCAGCAGCGGGCTTTCGGCAACGGCTTCGATGGTGACGCCGCCCTTGGCGGAGAGGACGGAGCCCTCCCCTGCCCAGGCTTCCACGGTGCCGTTGAGGATGGCCACGGCCATGCCCACACCCACGCCCACGGCGCCGGAAGCCCCGAAGGCCACGGTGCCGAGGCTGGCGTTCAGCTGGTCGGTGGCGCGGACGGTGATGTCGTCCGCGCTGGTCACGGTGGTATTCGCGCCGATGAAGGCACGGGTGAAGGCGGCGCTGGCCACGTTCTTGAAGCCTTCGTAGATCTTGTAGGCTTCGTCCGCGTCGGAACTGCCCTCGCCCACCGGGTCGACGGTGAGGTCTGCGCCGGGCTCGCCGGCGGTCACGGTGCCGTCCTGGTCCTGGGTCACCGTGTAATCCTTGTTGAAATCTTCGCTCACATACTGGTCCGCGCCGTCGTACTCATCGTCCACCGGCACGTCGCTGTAGCTGTTGCCGCTGCCCGCAAGAGCCTCGCTCAGCCAGGCCGCGTCGTGCTCGTCGTAGACGCCTTTCGCCCCGGCGGGGGTCTTGGCCTTCATGCCGGCCAGCAGGTCGGCGGGGTGGAAGTGCTCGGCCAGAGCCTTGGCGGAATCGTCGTCCAGCTTGCCGCCCACCACCAGCGCCATGATGACCGCGCCGATCCCTGCGGTGGCGCCGCCGCCCACGCTGCCCGCGTAGGTGCGGATATCCCGCTTGCTGAGGGCGTTCACCAGCACGTCGCCGGCGGAGGTCTGCACCGCATAGTTCGCGCCGATCCCGGCGGCCACGGTGTTGTCGGCCAGGGTGATGATGGCGGTGACGCCCGCGCCTGCGGTGCCGCCAAAGGCCGCGGAGGCCGCCACGCCGATGAGCTGGTAGTCGTCCAGCGCGTCCAGGGTGATGGAGCTGGCCCGGATGAGAGGCTTTGTGCCGTCGGCATTGTCCTGCACGATGGCCAGCACGGTGTTTTCGCTGAGGATGACGTCCACAGTGCCGGACACGCCCGCGGTGCCGCCGCCGGACACGCCCGCGCCGTCGGCGGTGATGAACTCTTTGGAATTCGCCAGGATGTTCAGCTTGCCCGGGGTGTTGACGCTGGCGCCCGCCAGCAGCACGGCCTCGGTGAGGCCCTTGAAGCTGGTGACCACCGCCGCGCCGGAAACGCCGGCGGTGGAGGCCCCGGCCACGCTGAGAGCCACGTTGTAAAGGTCGATGAGGGTGTCGGCGGTGACCTTCACATCGCCGCCGCTGGTGATCTGCCCGCCCAGATGGGCCTGCACGGCGTTTTCAAACAGCAGGATGTTGCCTGCCCCACCCGCGGCCACAGTGCCGCCGGTGACGCCGAAGGTGGCGGCCAGCAGGAACATCTCGTCGGTGCTGTCGGCGTCCACGGTGATGGACTTTTCGGCGTGGATCTCGTTTTCGCCGCCGTCCAGAATGGCGGAGACCTGCTTTTCAAAGAGGATGGTGACCACCGTGCCGCCCAGGGACGCGGTGGCGCTGCCGGAGGCGGAAAGGGCTCCGCCGAAGTTCACCACAAAGGTGTCGTCCTTTGCTTCAACGAGTATCTCGCCTTCTCCGTGAGAGTCGTCGGACTGACCGTCGCCGTCCACGTCCTTGTTCGCGGCGCTGTTCAATCCGGCGCTGACCCGGCTGTTGTTGCCCACATGGGCGTTCACGATGTTCTGCACCAGCAGGGTGTCGGCCACGCCCACCAGGTTCGCGGTGGAGGAGCCGGTCACCGAACCGGCCACCGCCGCCATGTAAATTTCTTCCGCGGAATAGGCATGGACCACCACGCCCCGCCGCCGGTCCTGACGGTTGGCCGTCTGAATCCCCGCGGTGGAGCCATTGTCCAGCGCCCAGGCGGTGAGGTCGCAATGTTCGCCCGCCAGAGCCTGCACGACGTTTTTGAAGATGACGGTGGTGGCGCTGCCGCCCAGGGCCGCGGTGGTGCTGCCGGAACCGGCCACCGCGCCCGCGCCGCTGACCACCAGATTGTCGGCGTCGGCCAGAATGCCAATGCTGTCCCAGGCTTCCGCCTTGGTGTTGTCGCCCAGGCGGGAGACCGCCTCGCTGGCGAACTCGTTGTGGACATAGGCGCCCGCCAGGTCCAGGGTGGTGCTGCCGGTGGGGGCCAGAGCCGCGCCCGCGGCCAGCGAGCGGTTGTTCGCCTTGGATTCCACCAGCACCTTGCCCTTGCGGGCGAGGAGAGTGGCCTTCTGCGCCGTAACGGCGCTGTTCTCGCTGACGCCCGCGCCGGCGTGGGCCTTCTGATTGAACTGCTGCACCAGCACGGTGGCGCCCGCCGCGGCAGTGGAACTGCCGGAAGCGGAGAGGCTCACGAGAGCCGCCAGCAGGTCGCTTTCGTTGAAGGCGTGGAGCAGCACGTCGCCGGAAAGGGCTTCCAGGTGCGCGCCGCTGCCCGCCAGGGCCATGGTCTCGGAGGAGGTGGCAAACCAGGCCAGGGTGGCCGCCGCGTTCGCGGTGCCGGAGGGCGCGCCGGAGACGGAGGCCAAAATCTCCATCACCCGGTCCGCGCTGTCGGCGGTGAGGGCCACGCCGGCGGCCTTGACCACGGCATTGTCGCCCACCCGGGCGCCCGTCTCGTTGTGGATGTCGGTCCAGGCCACGGTGCCGCCCGCTGCCACGTTGGCGCTGCCGGCGGCAAGGCCCATGTTGGCGGCGATGAGGGCCAGCTCAAAGTCGTTGTCCGCGTCCACGGCAAAGCGGCCGGCGGCATTGACGGTCACGCCGTCGCCCACCGAGGCCAGCGCCGCGGTGCTGCTCTCCACCAGATTGAACCCGCCGCCCAGGGTGAGCAGGGCGGAACCGGTGACCGCGTCGGCGGAGGTCACGTCCCATACGATATTTTTGGCGGTGGCGGCAACGGTCACATCGCCTGCCGCGTTGATGGCGCGGCCCGCCTGGCCGCCGCCCACTTTGGCCTCGGCCTTGTCGTTCATCTGCGCCAGGGAAACCACGGCCCCCGCGCCCGCCTTGGCGGTGCCCAGGCTGGCGGAACCGGCGATGACCCGGCTTTCGGCGGAGGAATCCGCCCGCACGGTGAGGCTCTCGCCCTGGCCGTTCTTGCCCAGGGTGAGGGCGGCGTTGCCGCCGATGGAGGCCAGCACGCTGTTCTCGGTCAGCAGCTGGGCCACGGTGCCCGCCACGTTGGCGGCGCCCGCCGCGCCGTGGTGCAGGCTGCCGGAAATGGCCTCCACATAGTAGTTCACGGTGGCCAGATAGTTGATCATATCCAGCACGTCCAGCAGATCGTCGGTGCCGAGGGTGCATTCCACCTTGATCTGGCGGATGTGGTCCAGGTCGTCGGGCAGGGTGATGTGCATGAGGCCCTTGTCGGTCTCGCCCACGGTGGCGTCCTGGTTGGAAACGGTGAGCAGGTCGCTCCAGTCAAAGGGGAACTGATACATGCTCTCGTCCACCAGCGGCCGGTGGGCGGTGACGGTGAGGCTGTTTGCCTGGGCGGTGAGGTTATCGCCCATCTGCGCGTGGATGTTGCTGAAGGAATGCAGCATGGCAAAGGCCGCGCCAACGCCCACCGTCTGCGCGCCGATGTTGGCGCCCAGGGCGCGGATGGCCAGCTTGCTCAGATCTTTGGCGGCGACGCGCACGTCGCCCCCTGCGTTGATGGTCACGTTGCCGCCCACCAGAGCCAGGGTGTCGGCCTTGTCGGTGAGCACGGCCACCGCGCCGGCCACGCCCAGCTTGCCCAGCATGCCGGTGGCGATGGAGGCCGCCACGGCCTGGGCGCTCATGTAGCCGGGGTAGTTGCCGGTGAGGTTCTGGGTGGTGTCGGCGGTGACGGAAACGTCCTTTGCAGCGTTCAGGGTCACGCCGCTTGCCACGCTGGCCTCGGCGGTGTTCTCATTGAGAGTCACGGCCACGGCGGCCGCCACGGTGTTGGCCCCGGCGGGCGCGGTGGTCACGGTGGCGCCGGTGGCCCGGTTGCGGAAGTTGACCACGTTTTCGGCCTTGGCCTGCACGTCGCCCGTCTGAGAGGTGACATTGCCCAGAATGCGGGCCAGGGTGTGGTGCTCGGTGAAAGCCAGGGCAATGGCCGCCGCCACGTTGAGGCTGGAGGTCTGGGGCTGCACGCCCGCCACCTGCGCGCCGGAACCGGACACGGAAGCGTCCAGGCCGCTGGTTTTGGAGGTGGCCTTGGTCAGGTCCAGCCCGAAGGCCTTGAGCAGATTGGAGGAATAGGGCACCGCGTCCAGCTTGCCGCCGATGCTGCCGCTGACCTGGTTGGCCTTTTCCTGCAGCTTCACCGCGCCCATCTTGTTGGTAGCCGCCACGATCTTGTTACGGATGGTGCTGGTCTCGGCGGCGCCGGGGCTGATGTAGTTCAGCCCCTCGCGGAACTTCTCCAGCAGGCGGTCCAGGTCCGCGCCGATGGAGGTGGCCATGGCGTAGCTTTCGTCGGTGACGTCGGTGGCGCTGTGCACCCGCACACTGCCGGCCGCGGTGGTGTCCGCTTCCAGGGATGCGGTGATGTCGCTGTCCACCAGGCTCACGCCCACCGCCGCGCCCACGGCGGCCCGGCTGCCCGCCGCGAAGGCAGACACGCCGGTGTAGCTGTCGCCGCCGTAAAGGGCCTGCACCAGCACGTTGGCCATGGCGAAAATGTCCTCGCCCTGGGCGTTCTGCCCGGTGACGATGGCGGTCTTGAGGGTGTCCACGGAGTTGGAGGTCGTGAGGCTGCCGCCGGAGAGCAGCGCCGCCTTGACGATGTTGTTCACCACCGCCACGGCCACGCCCGCGTCAAAGGAGATCCCCTTGGTGTTGGTGCCGCTGGCGGCGGCCTGGGCCAGCTGCTTGTTGGTGGCGGAGCCCAGGGTGGGAATGTACTCAAAGGCTTTGTCCCGCCGGGCAATGGGGTCGCTGCCCGCCACGGAGACGGTGTCCACATCGTCGCGGAAGTTGGCCAGAATGGCCAGGGACGCGGCGCGGATGACCCGGTTGCCCAGGGTGGTGACGGCCTCGCCGGCGGTGGTCTCAGTGCCGATCATGGCGGTGACCACCGCGTCGATGAGGTTGGTGGCGAAGGAGGCGCCCACGCCCACCGAGCTGCCGGGCTTGCGGGCGGTGGCCGCCTTGGCAGCCATGCCCAGCGACTTGTCGGCGCTGGCGGAGGCGGTGGTGTAGACCTTCTGAGCCTCGTTGGCTTCCACGCGGATGTCGCCGCCGGCGGTGATGTCCGGCTCGGAGGAGGCGGCGTCCCGCCCGGCGATGGTGGCGCTGGACACAGCGTTGATGATGGTGATGGCGGCGGAACCCGCCACGCCCACGCTGGAAGCGCCCACGCCGGAGACGGCCTGGGTGGAGATGGTGTGGCCCACGCCGTCCAGCTCGCTGCCGGTGGCGAATTTGGTGGTGAGCAGGGCGGCAAAGGCCTCGTAGAGGTCGTTCACCGCGAAGCTCAGCTGGGTCATTTCGGCGCTGATCTTATCCAGCACCGGCACCTGCAGGCGGTTGCCATCGCCCAGGTAGGGGATCCAGTTGCTCTCTTCGCCCATCACGGCAAAGACGTCCTCGATGTAGGCCGTCAGCGCGTCGGAATAGAGTTTGGCGTTCTGGTCGGCGGTGTTGGTGTCGCCGGTGAGGCTGGCCTTGATCTGTTCGGTGAGAACGGCCTGGTATTCCTTGGCCGCCTCGGCCCGCTGTTCATCGGTGGGGTCCTCCAGGCCCAGCAGTTCGTCCACCGCCTGCTTCTGCTCTTCGGTGAGGGCGGGGCTGCCGCCCTGGGCCAGCTGGAGCAAAATGGACATGAGTTCATAGCCCAGCACCCGCTTTTCGGCGGCGTAGGCCATCATGGCCTGCAATTCACTTACCAGGTCCGCGGTGAGGGCCTCGTAGCCCCACTGCGCGCCGTATTCCGCATAGGGATTCTCCGCGCCGGTGTAGCTTGCGATCACCTGCGCGATGACATACTGCTCCAGACCATAGACGTGGTCCATGGTCAACGGGGTGTTATTGTCCGCCTGGTAGGCGGCGAAAATGAGTTCTTCCAGAAGTTCGGTGAGGGTGCGCTGGCCCGCGCCGTCCACCACCACGTCGTCCACCTTGACCCAGTCTTCCTCTTTCAGGTCCTGCTGCCACAGGGCGATGGCGATCATCTCTTCGATGGCTTTGGCCAGGGTCTGCTTATCCTCGTCGGTGAGGTCCTCTTTATCCTTCAGGGACAGGAAGATGTACTCGGTGCTGGTCTTGAGGGCATTGTCGCCCACCGCGCCCAGCAGTTCTTCCAGATGACCCGTCTGGAGCATATAGTCCACCAGCAGGTCGTAGGCTTTGTCCAGCAGGTCGGCCTGGGCCTTCTCGTAAATTTCGGCAGCCACGGTGATGTTACCGCCGGCGGTCAGTTTGCCCTTGCCCACCTGGGCGATGTTCTGGTGGTCCACCATGTTCACAGCCACCGCCGCGCCCACGCCCACATAGCTGTTGGTGGTGCCGGCGTTGGAGGTGATCTTGGCGTCGGTGTCGTTGCGGGAGATGACGGAGATGTCCTCGCCGGCGGACGCGTCCACATCGGCGATGAGGGCACGGGAGAGGTTGGTCTGCAGGTTCACGGCGATGGCCGCCGCCACCTGAATGCTGCCTTCCATGGTCTCAAAGGGGCTGCGTCCGGCAGCGGCCTTTTCCACAGAAGAGGTGTTGACGTTTTTGGTGTTGACGCGGCCCGCCAGGGCCTTGCCGTTGTTCAGTTTCTGGTCGGCGGTCTGGTCCGCCTGGCTTAGGTGTGAGCCGTCGGAGGAGGTGCTGCCGCCGGGGGTGATGGTGCCTCCCACCAGGCCCTCGGTGCCCGACGCGCCGGCGCTGCCGGCGTCCTGCCCGGCGCCGCCGCCCGCCGCCGGAGCGCCCTTCACGGAGGCTTTGACGGTCTGGGTGACGCGGCTCACCGACTGGGCGGCCACAGAGATGTTTTTGCCCGCCTTGGCCCGCCGTTTGAGCAGGCTCTCGGCGCTGTCGTTGAACACGTCCACGGCCACAGCCGCGCCCAGGCCCACATTGGTGCCCGCGCTGGCGGCGTCCGCGGTGAGGAAGCGGATCATGCGGTTTTGAGCCGTGAGGGCCACGTCGCCCGCAACATCCACGCCCTGGCCGGCGGATTCACCCAGCTCGGAAAGGACGTACACGCCGGAAACGCTGGTGGCGGACACGGGGGTGACGGAGGTGCCGCCGGCGGAGCCTGCCGCCGCGAACACCCGCTCGCTGCCCATATAATAGGAATCCACGGTCACGCTGCCCAAGGCCGCGTCGGTGGGCTTGGTGCCGTCCAGCGCCAGGAACACCACTCCGTCGGGCACAGAGGCGATGACGTCGATACCGGTGACGGCCACGGCAATGCCAGCCCCCACGCCAACGCTGGAGCGGCTGTAGGATTTTTCATCTTCCAGGGGCAGCATGCCCAGAGAGCGGCGGGCCCGCTTGCCGCTGGCGTCCGCCACGGTCTCCAGGCGGCTGTCGGCCACGCGGGAGACCACGGTCAGATCGGCGCCTTCGCCCAGCCGGTATTCGGCGGCGGGCGCAAGCTCGGCCTTGGAGTTCAGGGTGATCACATGCACGGTGATCGCGCCGCCCAGCATAGCGGTCTCGGCCGGCGGGATGTGGCCGGACTTGGCGATGGCGGAGGAATCCACACGGCGGTTCTCCACGGTCGCGGCCAGGGCCTTGCCCGCGGTGATGACGCCCTGCTCGATCCGGGCAGCGGCGTTGTGGGTGAACGAAGTGACGTTCACGGCGATCCCCGCGGCGGTGTTGGTGGGGTCCTTGGTGATCTGCACCTTGCCGAAGCCGGGGATGACGGCGATGGTGGAATTGTTGTAGAGAGAGCCGTCCGCCCGGGTCTGGGAGGTGGTCTCGCCAAAGGCATGCAGCTGCACGCCGTTTGCGGCGCTCACCACACCGGCGGTGTCGATGAGGGCCTGGATGTCGTTGTCGATGACGGCCAGCGCCAGCGCGCCCATGGCCTGGGTGCGGGCCACATCCTGGTTCGGGTCAGTCTCGGCCACGCCTTTGTTGAACAGGCTGCCCAGGGTGTTGCTGCCGGTGATCTTGCTCAGCGCCCAGGCGGGGGTGCCGGAGGTGCCGGTGCGCATGCCCAGCACCGACTCGGTCAAGCTGACCATGGAGCGCAGCGACTGCTTCTGGGTGGGCTGCTGGGTGAAGGTGGGGTTGCCGTACTCGTCCACATACACACTGATGGGCGAAGAGATGGCGTAGGTGCGGTTGCGGATGAGGCTGTCGGCCTCGGCGCGGACGGTGCCGCCGGTGCTGACCACCGAGGCGGTGCTGCCCGTTCCGTCGCCGTAGTTGCCCACATACACCCCGGTGCGGCCCAGGGCAATGCTCACCGCCACGAACACGCCGCTCTTTGGTTTCATGCGGGCGATGTCGGTGGGGCCGGCAACGCTGGCGGCCTCGGTCTCCAGGCGGCTGCGGGCGTCCAGCAGGACGTCGCCGCCGGCGGTGATGGAGGAAGCGTCGGTGACGATGGTCTCAGTCTCAGCGATGGCCACCGCGCTGGAAAGGGAGAGCAGCGCCTTGGGGAAGCTGCCCTTATCCACCGCGCTGATGTACACTTCGCTGTCGGTGCGCAGGGCAGTGCCCGCGCCGCTGGAAAGCCTGGCCTCGCCGTCCACCAGAACGGTGGTGCGCGCCTGGCCCCAGGCAAAGGACAGGGGGATGTAGCTGAGCAGCTCGGCACAGTCAAAATCCACCAGGGTGGAGGCCAGGGCGTGGATGGGGCCCTGGGCGGCATTGATACTGCCGTGGAGCAAAATCTCCGCGGTGGGCTGCTTGACGATGACAAAGTTGGGGAAATTGGAAGCCACGCCCGCCATCACGTCCACCATGCCGGAGGTCTGGCGGATGGAGGCGATGAGGTCCACCGCGCCGGCGGCGTTGAGGGACGCGCCCTCGGCCACCACGATACGGACGGTGGGAGAAGCTTCGTAGAGGCCCACGCCGTATTCCATCGTGGTCCCGCTGAGCTCATCTTCCGCCACGGTGATGGTCAGTGCGTCTTCGGCCAGAACGTCCGGGTCCTCGGCTTCGGCCAGGACGAGGATGTGTTCGCCGGACACCGGGCCCAAAATCTCCACTTCGGGCGCCTGAAGGACGACGGTGAGGCCGTCCGCCAGCAGCTTTTCAACGGCGATCTTGCCGGAGGCTTCCACCAGCAGGTTGGACAGATAGGTGGCCATGCCATGCACGGCGGCGGCCAGATTGACCGTGACGTCCACGGTGGGGTCCAGCGAGCGGCACACCACATAGTCGGTGAAATCCTGCGCGGTGAACTCGGCGGTGGGCACATTGCCCAAATGGACGGTGCGCTTGTTTTCCAGGCGGTCGGTCACGGCGTCGAGGCCGCTGCCGAAGTGGATGTCCATGCCCTGCCGCAGGGCCACCGTGTTCAGAAGTTCCTCCACGATGTCGATGGACAAATCGGGCAGCAGCCAGATAACGCTCTGGGCGTTCAGGTGCAGGCCGTCCCCGGTCTTGTAAATGCGCTCTTCAAAGTGCACGTCGCCCAGGATGTCCTCGCCGTTGAAGATATACTTCGCGGCGAGGTTGCCGGTGAGGTGCAGGCGGTCGTAGCCGCCGTTTTCTTCCTCGTTGATGGTCACGTCCAGGCCGAACACATCGTGGAAGGCGCTGGTGGTGTCCAGCGTGATGACGTCGTCGCCGTCGCCGCCGGAAATGACGTACTTGCTGCGGTACTGCAGCTGGTCCTCTTCCAGCCCGTATTTGGAAATCAGCTGGGAGAACTCCTGGTAAAGGTTGCGGCCGTTGACCATGGTGAGGCCGCCGGTGACGGACATGGTGTCGGCCCCGGCGCCCAGGTCCACCGTGAGCTCGGTGCCGCCCAGGTCGATGTCAAAATTGTAGAGGGCCATGAACTTGCCGGTGCGGGGGTCGATGCCGCTGCCAGCGTAGACGTTGGTGGAGTTCACCAGCCGGACCAGGAGGTCGTCGGTGCCGTCGCCGGTGTTCACGTTCACCTTGGTCATGGTGCGGTTTTCAATGTCCTCGATGAGTTCTTCCATACGCTGCTTGATGGCCAGGGCGAACTGGTTGGCGGTGTCCTGGATGACGTCGCCGGTGGAGGAGGTCTGGGAGGCGTTGTAGATGTCCTTCACCGCGTTGAAGATGGCCAGCGGATCGGAGTTGCCCACGCCCACCGTGGCGCTGGGCGCCTGGGTCACCTGCAGATCGATGCGGTCATCGCCGCCGCCGCTGCTCACATTCACCACGGCCACGTTCTCGGTGTGGATGACCACATTGTCATCCAGTTCGGTGCCCTCGTATGTAAACTCCAGGGCGTTTTTGATCTGCACCTGCTCTTTGGAGGAAAAATACAGCCCGGCCAGCAGCACGTCGAAGCCGTCCGACATGAAGTTGCCCTGCATGTTGGCGCTGCCGTCTGACGGCTGGCCGTTTTTATACTGTTCGGAGACGATGGAAATGGTTGCGTAGGGGTAAACGCGGTCATTCTCGGTGAAGATGACCGAACTGACGGAATTGTCGTTGTCCGCCGGGTCGCTGGGGTCGGGGGCGTCGCCGCCGGTGAGGTGATAGCCGATGGCGTCCAGCAGGTCGTTGTAGAGCTGGCTGCCGGCGGAGAGGTCCACGTCGCCCTCGTAGGTGCCTGCGGTGACCACGATCTCAATGTTGACCTTTTCCCCTTCCAGCGAAGGCAGGTTGGTCTTGAGGTAGTCCACCGCGCCGTTCAGGGCATTGACGATGGCGCTGTTGGCCGTGTCGTTCTTGAAGGCTTCGGAATCCAGCGTTTTGCCGTTCACCGACAAAGTGGCGCTGCCCTCCGGCACCATGAAGTCCTCTTCCACTTCGGAGCCGCCGTTGTCTTCCAGAACGCTGCCGTCGGTGGGGGGCGTGGTGTCTTCCGGCGCGTCCGGATCCACCACGGAGCCGCCCGCGTCTTCCAGTCCATCCCCGCCGTCGGGTTCCGTGCCATCGGTGGGCTCGGTGCCGCCCGTGGGTTCCGTGCCGCCGGTGGGCTCGGTGCCACCCGTGGGCTCCGTGCCGCCCGTGGGCTCGGTGCCACCGGTGGGCTCGGTGCCACCGGTGGGCTCGGTGCCGCCCGTAGGCTCGGTGCCGCCCGTGGGCTCGGTGCCGCCCGTGGGCTCGGTGCCGCCCGTGGGCTCCGTGCTGTCCGTGGGTTCCGTGCCGGTCGGCGCAGCCGGGGGCGTATCCATCGGTTCCGTGCCAGACGGCTCCGCGGCCTGCGTTGCAGGCGCGGCAAGGCCGCCGCCCGGTTGGGCAGCGGCGTCTTCGGCATGAACGCTGACGGTCAGGAACAAAGCTGCCACCAGTGCAGCCAGCAGCGCAAGAATGCGCTGTGTCCCCTTCTTTGCATTTTTCGCTGTCAAAGAGTCTCTCATGGAAACGCCTCCTTCGCCCCCGGCGCGCCCCGCGCCGCTTTATTCTCTCGTTCGGTTTTCCCGTTTATTCCGTGATGGTGTTCAGCAGGTCTTCGGCCTGCGCGCTGATGACCGGGTCGGCGTCCGCCCCGTCATATCCGGCGGCAAAGGCAAGATCCCCGGCGGCCTGCTCCATGTCCGGCTCGCCGCGCATCAGCTCCGCCGCGCCCCGGCCGTAATGGCTCATCTGCAACGTGCTTTGCAGCTGGATGGAGCGGCTGTAGTAGTCCACCGCTTCGTCGTAGCGTTCCAGCAGCAGGCAGCACAGCCCGGCGTAGTAGCAAAGGGAATCGACGGTGTCGTCCAGCGAAAGGGCCGTCTCAAAAAGCTCCAGGGCTCCGGCGGTGTCCTCCCTTTGCAGCTTTGCCAGCCCCAGGCCGGTGAACAGCCCCGCCACATCGGTGTTCTGCGCGCCGCCGTTGGCCTGCAGCCAGACGGCGTGTTTCATCGCCTCGTCGCCCTGGCCCTGGGCCAGATAAAGCTGGGCCAGCAGCAGCCGCATGTCTGCCGCGGCGGGCTGCAGTTCCAGATAGCTTTCCAGGTCGGCGGCCAGGGCCTGGGTGTCGCCGCTGCCCGCGTGGAGCTGGGCCAGCACCAGATAGGCGTCTGCCAGGCCGGGGGCCAGCTGCACCACCTGTTCCATGGCTTCTTCCGCTTCGTCTGCCCGGTCCAGGATGGTGAGCAGGCAGCCCTCCTTGAGCAGCAGTTCCGCCTGCAGGGTCGTGCCGTATTCCGGCTCGTAAAGTTCAAGGCAGCGCTGAATGCATTCCAGCGCCTCGGTATATTCCTCGGCGGCGATGTGTGTCTCGGCCAGCCGGTAGTAATCCTTCAGGCCGTCGGGCTGGGTGAGGGTCTGCAGCTTGGTGCGCAGCCGCTCCAGCCGGGAGGCGTTGACATAATCGGTCTGCTGGGCCAGATAGGTCTTGGCGGCGTTGCTCTCTTCCGCCGAAATTTTCACCGTGATCCAGCTTTGGGCGCCGAAGGTGAACACGAAGGCCAGCGCCAGAAAGGCTGCGGTCCAGCGGGCCCACGGCTTTATCCTGCGTTTTTCCTGCTTCATCCTTCGGCCTCCTTCCGCCCCCTGCGGGGGCATACGTCTCCGTTTTTATCTTACCAATTAGAAAGTTAAAAAAGGAGAGCCTTACAAAATTGCAAGGCCCTCCTTGAAAAAAACTATCACAATTGTTCAAGCAGGTATCCGCCCCGGAGGGAGGCGATCTCCAGCCGGGATTCATCGCTCCTCAGTTTTTTGCGCAGGCGGGAAACAAGGGTCCAAAGGGCGTTGTTCTCCTGCTCCGCCCCAGCCCCCCAAACTTCCCGCGCCAGCTCGCTGCTGGGCACCCGCCGCTCGGCGTTTTGCGCCAGCAGCAACAGCACGGTGAATTCTTTTTGGGTGAGCTGAATGTCCCGCCCGTTCACGAACCCTGTCAGAGACACGGTGTCCAGCCGCAGGCAGCCGTAGGTAACATAACGGCGGCTGTCGCTGCTTCCCCGCAGGCGGGCCTCCACCCGGGCCACAAACACCTCCAGATCGTAGGGCTTGGTCAGATAGTCGTCGCCCCCGGCGCGAAGGCCCTCCACCACGTCCCGGTTTTCTCCCAAGGCGGTGAGGAACAGGATGGGAATGTGATACTGGCTTTTCAGTTCGCGGCACAAGTCCAGGCCGTTTGCGTCGGGAAGCATGATGTCCAGCACGATGAGGTCCACCGGGTGCCACTGAAGCTGCCCGCGCGCCTCGGCGGCGCTGGCCGCTTTCAGCACCTCGTAGCCCCGCAGGCCAAGCACTTCGGCGTTGATCCGCAGGATGTGAGGGTTATCCTCCACCAGCAGGATGGTGCTCATTGCTCACTCGCCTCCTTCAAAACCGTAAATGCCATCGTGGTGCCTTCGGTTCCGGTGCGCTCCACCCAGATCTCGCCGCCGTGGGCCTCCACCGCCTCCCGGCAGATCGTCAGCCCCAGGCCGCTTCCGCCGCCGCCGCTGACCCCCTGCTCAAAGATATGGGGCAAAAGCGCCGGGTCAATGCCGCAGCCGGTGTCCGCCACACGGAACAGAACGCAGTTCCCCTGCCCAAAGTCCCCGGCGCTGATGGTGATCTGGCCGTTTTGGGTGTTTTTGCTGGCGTTCACCACAAGGTTGATGAAAATTTGCAGCAGCATTTCAAAATTGCCGTGCACCCGCCATGGCCCGCAGGGCAGCACATGCACCGTGTTGTTGTTTTTCACGCACATGGGCACCGCAATGGCGCCCACGCTTTCCAGCAGTTCCTCCACCGCCACCGGGCCAAAGGTCAGCTCGTTTCTGTGCCCGTAGGAATACTCCATCAGCCGGGTCACCATGTTTGCCAGGCGCTGGGCTTCCCGCTGGATGGTCTGGAGGTTGGCGGGCGCTTCGTCGGTGATACGGTCGGCCGCCAGCTGCATGCCGGTGAGCTGGGCGTAGCCGGAGATGACCGTGAGGGGTGTTTTCAGCTCATGGGCCACCTTGTGCAAAAAGTCCATGTTCAGCTGGTTCATTTTTTTCAGCATTTCGCTGCGGCTGCGGCTGGCGATCAGTTCCGCTTCCTGGCGCTGGCCCCACAGATTCATGGCCGCCGCATTGAAGAACACGAAGCCCAGCATGCCCAAAGCGGTGGCGCCGTAGCGGGTGATCTGGGCGTTGCGTCCGGTCATAAGCGCTTCATAGGCCAGCCCCACCAGCAGCAGAACAAAGCCCAAAAGCACCAGCACGTCCGCCGTTTCCAGTTTTTTGCGCCGCAGGTAGCTGCGCGCGACGCCGAACGCCAGATAAACGAGATAAGGAATGGACAGATAGTACACCAAGGTGGAAATGGTGACCAGCTCCCGCGTGGGCAGCAGGCAGATGAGCACGCCCGCCGCCGCGGCCATTCCCAAATAGGCCCACAGCGGGCCCTGGGCGCTGGCCTTCCAGTACTGGCACTTCAACATCAGCAGAATGGAGACCGGCATGAGCATGACGATGAGGATCAGCGCCCGGTAGGCCAGATACCAGGACGTATCCGGCGCCAGCAGGTGGATCACAAAAAAGTTCTGGTCCCGCAGAGCCGTCAGCACACAGCAGAAGGCAAGACAGAGGAAATACAGTTTGTTCCGTACCGCCGCGCTGAGCAGGAAATAGGCCGCCAGCAGCAACAGGCCGCCGCTGAGGGTCAGGGACACAAGATCGCCCGCCGCCTTGAACTCCTCGATGTTTTGTGGGGTGGAGATTTGGAAAGGCGGGATGTGGCCGCCGTCCTTGTGGACGTAGTTGGAATACTGGACGACGATTTCTATCTCGCCGCCGGGGCCGGAAAACAGAGGAACGGTCATGTAGCCCACCCGGGGCACAAAGCCTTCCTCCGTTTCGGACACGCGGCCGTACTCCGCCGCCTGCACCCCGTTCACAAAGATACGGGTGGCATAGTCCAGCGAGAAGCCGCAGATGGAGTAATACCGGTCAGGTGGGGCCTGAATAAGCAGGCGATGGGTGCCGTACGCCCAGTCCGACGGGGAGACGTCCTGACCGGCCTTTTCTCCCACTGTTCCCGCGGCAAAGTCCGACGGGTCATACAGTGCGCCGGGGTAAAAATCCCACCGGCCGGTGACCTCGAACACGGTGGAGGACATATCCAGCCGGCGGAGGTCCAGAACACCGTTCTCCACGGTTATATCCTTTGCGGAGGCCGTGCGCCCGAAGAAGGCCGCCGCCAGAGCCAGCAGGCTGCAAGCGACCACCACGACCGGCAAAAGCCAGTGGGCCGTTTTGCGCACAACGTCCTTGAAGCCCATGGAACGTCCTCCTTTCCGCCTTTATAAATATTGTATCACATTCGCCGCACCGCGCCGGAATCATTGCAAAACTGCAAAGTCACTCGTTGTAAATTTGCTGGCAGCCCTCGATGGCCTCCCCCAGATAGGTCTCGATCCAGCGGCGCAGCTGGTGCTCGTCCCGGTTTTTCAGATGGGTGTAGAGAAGCTCGGTGTTGCGGCAGAGCGCCTCAATGCCGTAGCGGCGGCAAAAGCGCACCCACAACACGATGACCGGCGCGCGGAAGGAGTAGTAGAACAGGGGCAGAATGCTGTTGCCGCTGATGAGGGCCAGCTCGTGCTGGAACTCAAAGGCCCGCTCCGCCGCCTGCTGGGGCGTCTGGGCCCCGGCGATATGGGCCACAAGGTCGCCCAGGCGTTCGATGTCCTCGTCGGTGGCGTTGCGCAAAATCAGCCCCACCGCCAGCTGTTCCAGCGCCCGGCGCACCTCCAGGATGGAGCGTATCTCCTCCCGCCCCAGGGTGCCGCCGTTGTATTCCATGATGGCGATGAGGGTGCTCAGATTGCCGTTGCGCCGGTAGTCCGCCACAAAGGTGCCCTGGCGGGGGCGTATCTCCACAAACCCTTGCGCCGCAAGCTCCGCCAGGCCGCCGTTCACCACCGCCCGGCTCACCTGCATTTGACGGGCCAGTTCCCGCTCGGGAGGCAGCGCCGTGCCCTGGGCCAGCTCCCCCGAAAGGATCATCCCCTGTATTTGCTTGACGAACAGATCCTTCAGACTGGGGGCCGAGAGTTTTTCAAATTCCACTGTGTCTTCCTCCTCGTATTGGTCATACCAGATACCACACCCTTATTTTACCATGCAAATGGCTGAACGCCAAGGCTGAATTTTGCGCAGAACTCCGAAAAAATCGGCATGTATTGACCTTTTTGAGCAAATAATGTTATTCTTTTAACGTTCGGCCGGGGCCGGCATTTATTTCTGGCCCGACCACTGATACGACCATGGAGTGTGAGAGAATTGGAATCCTTTAAAATTCTTGAGATTCGCCAGAGCGTGTTTGCCTCCAACGACGAAGAGGCGGCGAAACTGCGGGCGGAACTGAAGGAGAAGGGCGTGTTCCTTCTGAACCTGATGTCCAGCCCCGGCTCGGGCAAGACCACCACCCTGACCCGCACCATCGAGGCGCTGAAAGACGAAATGAAAATCGGCGTGATGGAGGCGGACATCGACTCGGACGTGGACGCCCGCACCATCTCGGCGGCGGGGGCGAAGGCCATCCAGCTGCACACCGGCGGCATGTGCCATCTGGACGCGGGCATGACCCGCCAGGGCCTGGAGGGCCTGGGCACCGGGGACGTGGAACTGGCCATTCTGGAGAACGTGGGCAACCTGGTCTGCCCTGCCGAGTTCGACACCGGCGCGGTGAAGAACGCCATGATTTTGTCCGTACCCGAAGGACACGACAAACCTCTGAAATACCCGCTGATGTTCCAGGTGTGCGACGTGGTGCTGGTGAACAAGATGGACGTTCTGCCCTACTTCAATTTTGACCTGGAAAAATGCACCGAGTACGTGAAAATGCGCAATCCCAAGGCCCAGGTCATCCCCATCTGCGCCGCCACCGGCGAGGGGATGGGTGCCTGGTACGACTGGCTGCGCCGGGAAGTGCGCGCCTGGCGGGGTGAAGAAACGGAAAAGGAGAACGGCCATGAGTGAGACCCATTTTCCCCTGGACGAGAGCAAGCTGTCCTTTGAGATCCCCCGGGACGAGCAGCCCCGGGAAAAAATTCTGAAGCTGGGCCGGAAGATCACCGACCGCATTCCCGCCAAACTGAAGGGCGTGACCGGCGACGACCCGGAATACTGGGGCCTGGCGGGCCTTGTGACCGACGAGATGGCGGACGTGGCCCTCAAGATGGAGGTCCGCAAGCCCATGACGCTGCCCCAGCTGGTGAAGGCCACCGGCAAGAGCGCCGAGGAGCTGGAGCCGCTGCTCTATCAGATGAGCTACATCGGCCTGCTGGAATACAACTGGGAGAACGAGCGGCACGAAAAGCAGTATGTTCTGCCCATGTTCGTGCCGGGCAGCGCCGAATTCTTCAACATGCAGAAGCACCAGATCGACGAGCACCCGGAGGTGACCGCCTTCTTTGAGCGGATGACCTTCCTGCCGCTGGAGCACATCCCCGCCATGGTGCCGCCGGGAGGCGCCGGGATCGGCATGCACGTCATCCCGGTGGAGAAGGCCATCGAGACCGAGAACCAGTCGGTGGACATCGAGCACATCAGCCACTGGCTGAAAAAGTACGACGGCAAGTATGCCGCCAGCCCTTGCAGCTGCCGCATGAGCCGGGCAAAGCTGGGCGAAGGCTGCGGCGACGACCCGGAGGACTGGTGCATTGGCGTGGGCGACATGGCGGACTACCTGGTGGAGACCCACAAGGGCCACTATGTGGACTACGACGAGGTGCTGCGCATTCTGAAGCGGGCCGAGGACAACGGCTTCGTGCACCAGATCACCAACATCGACGGCGAGAACAAGATTTTCGCCATCTGCAACTGCAACGTGAACGTCTGCAACGCGCTGCGGCTGAGCCAGATGTTCAACACCCCCAACCTGGGCCGCTCGGCCTATGTGGCTCACGTGACCACCGAAAACTGCGTGGCCTGCGGCCGCTGCGTGGAGTTCTGCCCCGCGGGCGCGGTGAAGCTGGGCCAGAAGCTGTGCACTAAGGACGGGCCGGTGGAGTATCCCCGGATGGAGGACCCCGCCGTGACCCCCTGGGGCCCGGAGAAGTGGACGGTGGACTACCGGGACAAGAACCGGGTCAACTGCCACGACACCGGCACCGCTCCCTGCAAGACCGCCTGCCCCGCCCACATCGCGGTGCAGGGCTATCTGAAGATGGCGGCCCAAGGCCGCTACACCGAGGCGCTGGCCCTCATTAAAAAGGAGAACCCCTTCCCCGCCGTCTGCGGCCGGGTGTGCAACCGCCGCTGTGAGGACGCCTGCACCCGCGGCAACGTGGACTCCGCCGTGGCCATCGACGCGGTGAAGAAGTTCATCGCCCAGAAGGACCTGGACGCCGCCACCCGCTACATCCCGCCCATCGTGCCCGCCAGCACCGGCGAGGGCTTCAGCGAAAAAATCGCCATCATCGGCGCGGGCCCCGCGGGCCTTTCCTGCGCCTTCTACCTGGCGGAAAAGGGTTACAAACCCACCGTGTTCGAGAAGAACGCCCGGCCCGGCGGCATGCTGGTGTACGGCATCCCCTCCTACAAGCTGGAAAAGGACGTGGTGGACGCGGAAATCGACGTTATCCGCGCCATGGGCGTGGACATCCGCTGCGGCGTGGAAGTGGGCAAGGACGTGACCCTGGACCAGCTTCGCGCCGAAGGCTACAAGGCCTTCTACATCGCCATCGGCTGCCAGGGCGGCCGCAAGGCCGGCGTGCCCGGCGAGGACGCCGAGGGCGTGTTCACCGCGGTGGACTTTTTGCACGCGGTGGCGGAGAACGAGCACACCCCGGCGGCAAAGCGCACCGTGGTCATCGGCGGCGGCAACGTTGCCATCGACGCGGCCCGCAGCGCCCGCCGCTGCGGCGCCGAGGAAGTTTCCATGGTCTGCCTGGAGGCCAAAGACGCCATGCCCGCCGACCCGGAGGAAGTGGCCGAAGCCCAGGCCGAGCAGGTGCAGCTGCACTGCGGCTGGGGCCCCAAGGAAATTCTCACCGGGAACGGCAAGGTCACCGGCGTGGTGTTCAAGCGGTGTGTTTCGGTGCTGAACGCCGAGGGCCGCTTCGCCCCCGTCTACGACGAAAACGACACCATGACCGTGGCCTGCGGGCAGGTCATCCTGAGCATTGGCCAGAGCATTCTCTGGGGCGATTTGCTGGAGGGCAGCAAGGTGGAACTGGCCGGCGGCGGGCGCGCCGCGGCGGACGCCCTCACCTACCAGACCGCCCAGCCCGACGTGTTCGTGGGCGGCGACGTGTACACCGGCCCCGGCTTTGCCATCGAGGCCATTGCCGCCGGCAAGGAAGGCGCGGTGTCCATCCACCGCTTCGTCCAGCCGGACACCAGCCTCACCATCGGCCGCAACCGGCGGGACTTCATCCAGCTGGACAAGGACAACCTGTTCCTGAACGGCTACGACAGCGCCGCCCGCCAGGAGGCCGCGGCCCCCGCGCCGGGCCTCTCCTTCCGGGACACCCACGGCACCCTCACCGAGGAGCAGGTGAAGACCGAGACCGCCCGCTGCCTTGGCTGCGGCGCGTCGGTGGTGGACCCGAACAAGTGCATTGGCTGCGGTATCTGCACCACAAAGTGCGAGTTTGACGCCATCCATCTCTCCCGCGATCTGCCCGAGTGCAGCACCATGGTGCGCACCGAGGACAAGTTCAAGGCCATCCTGCCCTACATGGTCAAGCGGGGCCTGCGGCTGAAATTCGGCAAGAAAGGCTGAGCGCCATGCACGAACTGGGCATTGTTTTCCACATCATCAAAACGGTGGAGGCCGCCGGGCGGGAAAACGGCGTCAAGCGGGTGAAAGCCGTGACGCTGGAGCTGGGCGAAGTGTCCGGCGTGGTGGGCGACTATCTCCAGGACTGCTGGAAATGGGCCGCCGCCCGCTCGGACATGCTGGACGGGGCGGAGCTGCGGGTGGCGACCATCCCCGCCCGCACCCTGTGCGAAGCCTGCGGCCATGTGTACGCCACCCTGGAGCACGGGCGCACCTGCCCCGCCTGCGGCAGCGGACAGACCCACCTTGTGCAGGGCAGCGAAATGCTCATCCGGGACATCGCGGTGCCCGATGAGCCGCCTCTTTGAGGGGAAAATTCAATTACAATTCGTAAATTTATGTCGTTTATCGACAAGGAGGAATCATCATGTTGTTTCAAATCTACGGCGAGACCGCCGGCTGGCAGCTGCTGGGCTGGCTGCTGGTGTTCGCAGGGCTGGTGCTGGCCAATGAGGTGGCCCGCCGCACGCCCCAGGGCGGAATTTTCTGCTTTCTCATCCTGCCCGCCGGGCTGACGGTCTACTTCATTTCCATCTATGTGGGCGCGGCCATGGGGGCCGAGTGGGCGCTGAACAATCCCACCTACACCCACATGAACAGCTGGTTCCACTACGCCAAGCTCTACGCCGCCACCGCCGGGTGCATTGGCTTCATGCTGCTGAAATACAAGTGGGGCGTGGGCAAGACCCATTGGTTCAAGGCCTTCCCCTTTGTCATCGTGGCCATCAACATCCTCATCGCCGTGGGCAGCGACTTTGAGTCCGGCATTCGGGGCGCCATGGCCCTGGCCGCCACCGGCGAGCGGTGGTGGCTGTCCAGCGAGAACGTCTGGCTCTACGGCGGCTGGTGGAACTGGGTCAACGGCATTGCCGGCATTCTGAACATTCTGTGCATGACCGGCTGGTGGGGGATCTACACCTCCAAAAAGCGGGACGACATGCTCTGGCCGGACATGACCCTCCTCTACATCATCGCCTACGACCTTTGGAACTTCGAGTACACCTACAATAACCTGCCCACCCATGCCTGGTACTGCGGCCTGGCCCTGCTGCTGGCCCCCACCTTTGCCAACGCGCTGTGGAACAAGGGCGGCTGGATCCAGAACCGGGCCAACACCCTGGCGCTGTGGTGCATGTTTGCCCAGGTGTTCCCCCTGTTCCAGGACGCCAGCGTGTTCAGCACCCTGCCGGTGCTCTACGCCGACGGCGTGATGGATCCCACCGTGCGGCCCACCGTCGCCGACCCCACCATGCAGGGCGTGATCGCCATTCTGGCGCTGGCCGCCAACGTCATCGTGCTGGCCATCATCACGAGGCGCGCCGTGCAGCAGAAAAAGAACCCCTACAAAAACGAGATCTTCTCCGACACCCGCGACTTCCGCCAAGCCATGGCGCGCGCGGAGTGATATATTCTTCTCCCCCATTCTGGAAAACGCCCCGCGAAGTCCGCTTTTTGGCGGCTTCGCGGGGCGTTTTCCCCTTGTGTGCTCAGCCCTCGCCCACGGGCCGGGCAAGGCCATGGGTCATCATGTTGTGGATCATGCGATAGGTCAGCCGTGCCATCTCCCGGGGCGGCTCGGCGCAGCCGCCCGCCAGCCAGTGCTTGATGAGGCCCACCGCGCCGGTGGTGCAGAAGGCAAAGCCGTAATCTATGCTGCTGCGCCGCTCGGGGAAATCCTCCCGCAGCTTTTGCAGCACGTTCTCCTCCATCATCTCTTCAATGCGGTGCAGAAAGGCCATGTCCCCGTGAGGGCCCACCAGGGCGGCGCAGATCTCCCGGTTATCATAAAGGATGGAAAAGACCTCCTCGATGAAAGCAAGGCCCTCCTGCTCAAAGGAGCTCACCGGGTGGATGTGCACCGCCGCGTATATCTCGTCGAACAGTTCCTGTTCCACCGCCGCCAGCAAGTCGAAGATGTCGTTGTAGTGCAGATAAAAGGTGGAGCGGTTGATGTCCGCCAGGTCCACCAGTTCCTTCACCGTTATCTCGCTGGCGCTCTTTTGCTGCATGAGCTGCGCCAGCGCCCGCCTTATTTGTCGGCGGGTGCGCCGGATACGCCGGTCCCGCGTCTGGTCCATGGTCTCTCTCCTTTTTGCCCGCAAGGCCAATTGTAAATCTTTTTTGAATGTTCAACAATTTATCGTCATCGTGTTGATTAAACGCCATTTGGACGAAAAATCAACGGTTGAGTGTTTATCTCCCTTTCAGTATAATTCTCCTCACAGAAAAAGCAATACCGCGACGAAAATTCAACGCCGCGTTGCTTTTTGCAAGACTGCACAGGAGGAAAGGGTGCGAAATTTCAGGTCATGCTGAAAAACGAATGGAAGGCTCTGCGGAGCAACTGGATCATGCTGGTGGTGATGGTGGCCGTGGTGGCCATCCCCACCATCTACACCACGCTGTTTCTCGGGTCCATGTGGGACCCCTACGGCAGCGTGGACCGTCTGCCGGTGGCGGTGGTGAACGAAGACCAGCCGGTGGAATACAACGGCGAGACGCTGTCCATTGGCAGCGAACTGGCCGACAATCTGCGGGAGGACGGCTCCCTGGATTTTTATTTTGTGGACGCGGACGCCGCCCAAAAGGGCCTTGCGGAGGGGACCTATTACATGGTCATCACCATCCCCAAGGACTTTTCGGCCAACGCGGCCACCGTCACCGGCCCGTCGCCCAAGGCCATGGAGCTGGGCTATGAGACCAATCCCGGCACCAACTACATCGCCTCCAAGCTGGGCGAAAGCGCCATGGCACAAATCGAGGCCGAAGTGCGGGAGAGCGTGACCCAGACCTACGCCGAGACCATGCTGGAACAGCTGGCGGACATCGGCGACGGGCTGCAGGAAGGGGCCGACGGCGCGGCCGAACTGGAACAGGGCGCGGCCGATCTGGCCGAGGGCGGTCAGACCATCCGGGATAACCTCAAACTCCTGGCGGACAGCACCCTCACCTTCCGCAGCGGCAGCACCCAGCTCACCGAGGGCCTTGCCAAGTACACCGCCGGTGTGGACGCGGCGGCCCAGGGCGCGGCCAAACTGAAAGAGGGCGTCGGGCAGCTGGCCCAGGGCGCCGGGCAGCTGGGCGACGCGGCCCCCGCTTTGGCGGAGGGCGCGGGCAAACTGAGCAAAGGCGTTCAGGACCTGACCACCGGCGTGGACAACGCCAAGACGGGCGGCGACACGCTGGCCGCCGGGGCCGCCCAGGTGGACGACAAACTCACCGAACTGAACGGCGGCCTCGCCCAATTGCAATCCCAGACCGCCGCCCTGCCGGACAGCGCTGCGGCGCTGGACGCGGGCGCGCAGCTGGCCCAGTCGGGCGCGGCGGCCCTGCAAACCGGGCTGGAAAGCGCCTGTGCCGGGGCGGCGGCCGCCCGGGAGGGCGCGGCCCAGCTGAACAGCGGCCTGCAGGTCCTGACGGCCAATTCCGCCGCCCTGAACGAGGGGGCCGCGGCCCTGGCCCAGGGGCTGGAAGCCCTTACGGCCCAGGCCCAGAGCCTTCCCCCGGAGACCGCCGCTGTGTTGGCCCAGCTGCAGCAGGCCGCGGCCGGTTTGCAGCAGAACCTGGGCACCTACACCGCTGGGGTGGACACGGCAGCCGCCGGGGCCGCGGCGCTGAATGAGGCGAGCACCGGCCTGCCCGCCCTTGCAGACGGCCTTAGCCAGATGGCAGGCAAGTCCGCCGAGCTGACTGGCGGCCTTACCACCTTGCAGCAGGGCACTGCCACCCTGGCCCAGCAGGCTCCCCAGCTGGTGCAGGGCATTGACCTGGCGGTCCAGGGCGGCCAGAAGCTGCAGCAGGAGGGCACCAGCGTGGTGCGCCAGGGCGCGCAGGATTTGAGCGGCGGCCTGGAAAAGCTGGCCGGAGGCAGCGCGGCGCTGCAGACCGGGCTGGGCGACCTTTCCGCCAAGCTGCCCGCCCTCACCGACGGGCTGACCCGCCTGCAGACCGGCGTGGACGAACTGCAAAAGGGCGCGGGCCAGCTGGCGGACGGCACCGGCGAGCTGCAAAAGAACAGCGCGGCGCTGAACAGCGGCGCGGCGGCTCTGGCCAGCGGCGCGGCCCAGATCGGCGACGGCGCTTCCAAACTCTATGAGGGCAGCGGCGAACTGACCGATGGCTTGGACAAGATGAAAGACGGCTCCGCCACGCTGGGCGCTTCCCTTTCGGACGGTGCGCAGCAAATTGCCGAGACCAACACCGGCGAAGCGGTGGCCGAGATGATCGCCGCCCCGGTGAGCGCCCGGGAAGCCAAACTCACCGAAGTGCCGGACAACGGCCACGCCATGGCCCCCTACATGATGTCGGTGGCGCTGTGGGTGGGGTGCATTGCCTTCAGTCTGATGTATCCCCTCACCGAGTATCAGGGCGAGATGAAGAGCGGCACGGCCTGGTGGCTGAGCAAGGCCTCTGTGCTCTACCCTGTGGCGCTGCTGCAGGCGGTGGTGATGGTGGGCGCGCTGCACGCGCTGGACGGTTTTGCCCCCGCCCGGATGGGCCAGACGCTGCTCATCGCCTGCCTCGCCTCGGTCACCTTCATGTCGGTGATGTACTTCTTCACCAGCCTGCTGGGCCGTATCGGCAGCTTTTTGATGTTGGTGTTCATGGTGGTGCAGCTTGCCGGCTCGGTGGGCACCTATCCGCTGGAAATTTCCGGCTCCTTCGTAAAGTATCTCCACGACTGGGTGCCCTTCACCTACACCGTCAAAGCCTTCCGCAGCGCCATCTGCGCCGGGCAGGACGTGAGCGGCTGTGCTTTGTATCTTGCGCTGTGGGCGGCGGTGTTCACCCTGCTCACGCTGGTGGTGTTCGCGGTGCGGGCAAAGCACATCCGTGCCGGCAAACCCACCCTCACTCCCTGGCTGGAGCGCCACCGGCTGGCGTGAGATCTCCGGACAAACAAAACACCGCGCCCCCGTTCGGCTTCCTTGCCGAACGGGGGCGCGGTTTGTCGTTTTGCTGCGGGAGTTATTCCCCGCGGCGGCGGGCGATGAAGAACACCGCCGCGGCCACGGCCGCCAGCACCAGACCGCCAAGGGTCAGGGGGATGGCCGGGGCGCCGCCCTTCGCCGGGGCAGTTTCTTCCGGCTCCGCGGGCGCGGACTCCGCCGGAGCGGACTCCGCGGCTTCGCTGTCGGGGGCAGCGGGCAGAGTTTCCTCCACCACCAGATAGTAGATGGAGCAGTGTTCCAGCGGCAGCTTCACCAGGCCGTTGGCCCCCACCTCCACGGTGGCCACCCGCTCGGGGTCGCCCGTCTCGGGCAGGTAGAACAGGCCGCAACGGGTGTTGCCGAAGAGGGCCGCGTCCACGGTGAGTTCCAGAATGGCTTTTCCGGGCAGCTTGCCGGAGAAGGCGGTGTCCAGTGCGGCCATGGGCGCGTCGCCGGTGTAGGAGCGGATCCGCTCCAGCACCGCCTCGCTCAGCTGCATGCTCACAGCGGCGTCGAACACGCCGCCGGGCACCTCGGTGTCCGTCAGGTCCGCCCGGTCAAAGGACCAGGCATAGCCGTTGCCCTCCAGGCGCAGCACGCCCTCGTCCCGCTCCATCAGCAGCGCGAAGGCCGTCTGGCTGACCTTGGTCTGGCCGTTCAGCCGCAGGGTCACATCCCCCGGCTGAGCCTCAAAGGAGTCCATCACCTGCTGGGCGCTGAACAGCTTTTCCTGGGTGTTGCTGCTGGCAGGGTCCTCCGGGTCCTGTCCGCCGCCGGGCTGCCCGGGCGCAGGGGTCGCGGAGGGTGCCGCGGTGGGCGCGGGAGTGGCAGAACCGCCGCCGGTGGAACCGCCGGAAGAACCGCCGTCCGGGGTGGAGGTGGGCTTGGGCGTGGGATCGGGCCCGGAGACATCCACCAGCTCACCGCTGGTGATGACGTATTCCGAGCAATGGTCCACCGTGATGATGTACTCGTTCGTCTTGGCGTCGTACTGCACGTCCACCACTTCGGCGGGCACGATGGTGCCGTCCTCCTTGACCCAGTAGAGGAACAGGTTGCTCACATCGCCGCCGGGCACATCGGTGGCCTTGATCCGGATGGTGGCCCGGCCGGGCAGGGTGCCGTTGTGGCTGAGGTTCACTTCCTGCAGGATCTTGGCCTGGTCACTCTCGGGCAGTTTGTCCACGGTGTTCTGGGCCTTGTCAGACAGCTGGTCGGAAATGTTCAGGTTGGTCTCGATGGTGCTGTCGGTGATGGAGGCAAAGGCCCAGGAGGCAAAGTCCTTGCCCTCGCTGTTCTTGATGGGGGCGCTGACCGCGAGGCCCTCTTTCTGCAGGGTTGCAAACGCCTCGGCGGTGAGCACCAGAGAGTCGTTCTCGCCGCTTTCCGGCTGCTGCAGGGGCAGAACAGCAGTCTTGCCCTGCAGTTCCGTTTTGGCCAGGTCCACGTTCAATTTGCTGTGGGTCTGGTCCAGGTAGTAGGGAGAGGAGAAGACCTCGGCGGTCCGGCCCTCGAGGATGTTGTTATACTTTCCGTCGTTTGCCACAACGCCCACGACGGGACCGGTCTTCAGCTTGCCGGAATCATCGGTCCCCCAATAGTTCTGAGGCACCGACTGCTCAATGTACGCGCCGCCCTCGCCGTCATCAATGCCGATGAGGTCGTACTGGTTGCCGACAAAGTCGCAGAACCGCGGCACGCCCGGGTGATGATAGGCCATGGTGTTGGCATTGAACAGGGTGTTGAAGCTGGTGGCGGTCATCACACCAACCTGGCATTTTTCCACGGTGCAGCCACGCAGGACAATGCTGTTGGCATTGCTGTTGGCGCCCATCACGCCGGTAATGCAGTTTTTGATGGTGCAGTTCCGCAGGGTGAAGGGCGTGGGCAGCTGGCCCGGGGTAATGGAAGTGAAGGTGTGGAGCACACCGCCGCGCTTGTCGCCGCCGTCAATGACGATATTCTCCAGCGAGAGGCCCGCGTTGGCCGGATTGACCCGCACGATGTAAGCCTGCCAGGGAAGGTTCGGGCCCTCCAGCGGCTCGGAGGGTTCATAGCTGGGGTCGCCGGTGAAGATGGCCGGGTCAGAGGGGTCCTTGCTGCGCAGGATGACGTTCAGGCCTTCCAGTTCCAGATCCATGGCGTATTTGCCGCCCCCCAGCTCGATGATGGTGGGCACGGCGGTGGTCTCCAGCCGGTCAAGGATCGCCTGCAGCTCCTGGGCGTTCTTGGCGCTCTCGGCGGGAAGGCTCTCGTTGCTGTGCACCCGGAAGGTGTAGCCAATGGTCACCGTATCCGGGGTCTTGTCCGTATTGCAATACGAATCCCGGTTCAGCTTGATGGTAGCGGTCACATCGCAGGTGCCGGTGCCCACCGGGGTGAGCTGAATGCCATAAGCTTTGTCGGAATTGTTGATCGTATCGCGCACATCCGCCTTGTCGAGGTTGGCGGTGATCTTCAGAACGCTTTCATCGGAGCTGGCAAAGGTGATCTCTTTAATGAGATCGCTGCCGAAGGTGCATGCTCCGTCCTCCCGCAGGCCGTAGAAGAACAGCTCAAAGGTTCCGTCCTGCACCATGCGGTCACGGGCAACGCTGACCTGCTCGAAGTTGAGGTTGCCGTTTTCGAGCGCCACTTCCAGAGAGTCCACCATCTTGAAGTCCACGCTCCGGTTCGGCATGATAGATTCGTAACGGCCGGCGCCGGCATACTTGGCAAAATTGATGATCAGTTTCACCGAGGACTCGCCGCCGCCGTTTTTCAGACGGGTGGGAATGGTGACCACTGCCTGGCCCTCCACCTGCTCGGCCAGATACACAATGCCAAAGGTGGACTTGCCCTCGGCCCAAAGGATCTTGAAGTTATCTTTCGCGGCGCCGGTCACCACAGGCTCACCGGCCACCACCGGGGCGGTGGGGTCGGTCCAGGGGTTGTCCCGGTCTTCGCCCACCAGCTCAAAGCTGCGCATCTCTTCAAAATCCACCTGCTGCTCCACAGCACGGTCGATGACGCGGCCTTTCTGGATCTTGTCGTTATAGCCGGCCCAGCTGGTGGTCGCTTCAACGGTGATCTTATCCAGCAGCTCACCGCCGCGCAGCACATCAAAGGTGATGGGGTCCGCGGCGCTGGAGGAGCTGTCCCGCAGGGGGAACATCACATAGGCCCAGACATCCAGCGTCTGGCCGCCCTCAAAATATTTCACCGGCGCGATCATGCTGAACATATCCGCCTCGTCATAGGTGACGGTGATACCGCTTTCCTTCAGCTGCTGCTCGCTGGCGGCATATCCGCCGCCGGGCATACGGGGGATCACCTGATAGCAGCCCGCGAAGGCAGGCGTGCCGTCCACAGTGCTGTAGGTAGCCAGTTTGTAG
The DNA here is from genome assembly GCA_019114225.1 of Candidatus Allofournierella pullicola. GTDB lineage: Bacteria > Bacillota > Clostridia > Oscillospirales > Ruminococcaceae > Allofournierella_A > Allofournierella_A pullicola. The sequence continues at coordinate 62,969 of DXFW01000019.1, forward strand.
TCGTTGTTTTCGCCGATATTCACGGTGAAGGCTTTGTCGGGGTTGTCTTTTTCGAAGGCATAGCGGTCTCCAATGAAACGCACCTGTATCGAATGTCCCACCATAATGTTCTTGGTGTTATAGCTCACCTCGACCGTCTTGTTGTCGGACATCACATTGTTCGTCAGCCAATAGTCACCATAGGAAATATCGCCATTGAAAACATCGTAAGTCTCGGCTTCGGCGGACAGCTCTCCCTGGCCGGGCGCGGCCAGGCGCAGATGGAGTTTGCCGGAGGTGTTGACACGCACGGTGGTGGAATCCGCCTCCACCAGCTTGTCCCCCTCCACCAGATACCAGGCAGCCACCGGCCGCGTTTCCTTATAGGTGAAGGCGATGTGGGCGGTGTGCTCGGTCCCGGTGAAAGCGTCGGTAAAAACCACGGTGCCGGTCACCGTCTGGCCATCCTCAAGCTCATACACCTTTGAGTCCTTGTACAGCTCCACACGCTGCCCGGCGGGATTTTTCCATTCCCCACCTGCCAGAGAGAAATACTGCGTGATGTCACCCTCAAGGCGAATATTCTCCGCCAGGGGAAGAATGCTGTTTCCCGAGCCACCCATAAGCTCCGGTTCATCCCAGGCCGGGGCGGTGAAATTGTAAAGGCCATATTCGCCGGCAGTGATCATCGCAGGGGCGTCTTTCCCGGGGATGGAGTCTTCCAGCACGCCCGTAGGCTGATACACCTTCTTGGTCACGGTGATGGTCCCGCTCGCCTCGGTGCTGCTGATCTCCACCTTGAAACTCATGTCATCTTTATGGCTGTTCCAGAAGGCTTCCGACTGTTCACCATCAAGATAATAAAAGATGAGCGCCGGGATAGAAACGCCTTCGAAATCCATGTTCATGACGGAAGCGCCCATCACTTCACGGGGGATCTCTTCGCCATTCATGGTGAGGCATTTGGTCGTTACGGAGAACTGGTCATCCACAGGCACCTTTTCTCCATTGTCCACGTACAGCGCAAACATGTTCTGTCTTTCCGGCAGCGTTGCGCCGTCTCCCACATACTCATCGCCCACCTTCACGCACAGGGTCCCCTTTTCTGCCTGTGCAGCGGGCGCTTCGGCCGCAGGGGCGGCGCTCTCCGCCGCCTGCGCCTGGCTTGCGGAGGGCACGGTCTCCACCGTTACGTCTCCCTGGGCAAACACCAACGGCGAGAAGGTGCTCACCGCCAGCGCGAGGCACAGCCCCGCAGCCACAAGCCGGCGGGCAACGCTCCGTTTTTTCTGCTTCATCTTGTTCCTCACTTTCCCCTTTCACCCCGGCGGGCAAACAGGTGGCAATGATTTTTTGGGATAAAATATTTTATTGCAATAAATTATCCGCCCATAAAAGAATACACGTTTTGCCGCAAAAGGTCAATAGGAATTTTCATTTTTGATCCGCCGGTCAGGCCACCTTGGTCAGGCGGCATTGAAGCTGGGTTTGGGGGAAGGCGCTCATGGGGTCCCGGTAGCTTTCCACCGATACCGTGGTCTGCCCGTCCTCCGTCTGCGTGAACTCCACGGGATAATAGGCCAGTTCCTCCCCGGGGTCAAAGAAATAGGTGCCGCTGGCGGCGTCGTACACCGCCGGGTCATCGCAGAAAAAGCCCTCGATGGCAAAATACTCCTTTGCCAGCTGAGCCATACGCTCTTTTGAAAAGGGCGGTTTTTCGCCTTTGTCCTGTTCGGCGCTCTCCATACACACCCTCGCCACGGTGACGGGCGGCAGGCCGCCCGCGTCAAAACCGGCCCCGGCCTCGCTGCTTTGCAGGTTGCGGGCCAGGCGCACCGCCAGCCGCACGGCCTCGTTCTCGTCCTCCAAAAGGCGGATGTCCTCGTATTTTTTCTGGGGCATGAGGCAGGCGACAAAGGGCTCGGCCCGATAGCCGGTCTGGGTAAGACGGGCCACCAGCGTGCCCTCGCCCTCACTGTAAATTCCGCCGCCCTCCTTCACATCCACCGTGAGGTACACTTCTGCCGAGCGGCTGCTGTTGCAGTAAAGCTGGGCGTCCTTCACCTGCAGGCGCACTCCGCCGAAGGGAGCATACACCGGCTCGTAGTAGGCAGGGTCCATGCTGGCAAGGGCGGCCAGCTGTGCCGCGTCGCCCGCTTCCAGCGCGCCGATCAGCCGGGCGGCAGCGGCACGGAAATTCTCCCGCTGGTCATCCCCCACAAAGGGAGAGGACACGGGCAGATAATGCCCCTCCGCCAGCACGGGGTTGGTGAGGGTGCAGGCAAACACACCGCAGATCACCACCGCCAGCACCGTTTGGGCCCAGCGGGGCAGCTGCTTCCAGTTCAGCGCGTTCAAAATGCGCTTTTTTGTGTCGTTCTGGCCGAAGTTCGCATACTGCATGGAATGGCGGCGGCTGTCCGCCCAATCCAGCAGGGTCTGGGCATACTCCACCCGCCGGCTAGGTTCCAGCAGTTCCAGCACCCGCGCGTCGCAGGCGGCTTCCATATCCTTCACCATCAGCCGCCGGGCCAGCCAGGCCAGGGGGTTGAACCAGTGGAGAATGGCCGCCGCGGTGAACAGCTGTATCACGATGTGGTCCTTGCGGCGCACATGGATCAGCTCATGGAGCAGGATACACTCCGTTCCCTCCCGCCGGTCCAGCATTTCCGCCGGCAGGACCACTTTGGGGTGAAAAAAGCCAAACACCAGCGGCGAGGAGACCGCGGCGGAATACACCACCGGCGTGCGCCTGCCCCCTGCCGCCCGGTCGAACACAGGCTGCAGCGCGGTCAGGTCCGCGCTGCGGCCCCTCGCCAGCTTTTGGCGCAGCGCAAAATAGCGCACCAGCACCCACGCCGCCAGCGCCAGCGCCACCGCGCCCCACACACCGGCCAGCACGGCCAGCAGCTGTTTTGTGAACAGGCCCTCGCCGCCGGAGACGTTTTGCAGCACCGGCTGATAGGGGTCAAAGTATTCCACCGAGATGAGCATGCCGCCGGGGGTGGCCAGGTTTTTGCTGAACAGGTTGAACAGGCTGGCGGGGCTGGGCAGAGTGTAGGGCACCAGCATGCGGAACAAAAGCGGCAGCCAGAGCATGTACAAAAAGCCCGTGCTGCCAGCGCCGCGCAGCACTCTGCGCAGCAGCAGCACGAGCAGAAACAAAAAGCTCGAGGCTATGCTCATATTCAGGGTGGAAAGAAACAGGTCCATGGCCGCCTTGCCGCTCCGTCTTTCAGTCTTTGTTCCGTTTTTCGTCGATCATGGCCTGCAGTTCGTCCAGCGTTTTTTCCGAGAGCTGGTCCGAGTTCAGAAAATTCGCGAACAGGCTGGCAAAGCTGCCGCCGAACATCCGGTCCACCAGGGTGTTGGTCTCGGCGCTCTGCACCTGCTGCCGGGTGACGATGGGCGTCACCAGATACTTGGGATACTCCCGGGAGATGGCGCCTTTGCCTTCCAGGCGCTTGAGGACGATGTAAGTGGTGCTTTTCTTCCAGTTGTATCTTTTCAAAAACTCCTCGGCCAGGTCCGCGGCAATGCAGGGCCCGTGTTCCCACAGGTACTCCATCAACAGCAGCTCCGAGTCAAAGATCTTGATCTCGCCCATCCTTTTATCCCTCCCGTTTTATTGTTGTAAATTTACCTACAGTTTACCCTTTGTTTTCCCCGCTGTCAAGGCCGGGGCAAAGACCGGCGCCCCCGTCCGGCAATGGCCGGGCGGGGGCGCTGGCATGGTTCAAAGGCTTTTACGCCGGCTCCTCGGCAAAGTTGCCGGTGTAGAGCTGGTAATACTTGCCCTTCTTTTCGATCAGTTCGTCGTGGGTGCCGCGCTCGATGATCCGGCCCTGCTCCAAGACCATGATACAGTCGGCGTTGCGCACGGTGGACAGGCGGTGGGCGATGACGAAGGTGGTGCGCCCGTACATCAGCGCGTCCATGCCGCTCTGCACCAGCGCCTCGGTGCGGGTGTCGATGGAAGAGGTGGCCTCGTCCAAAATCAGCACCGGCGGATCCGCCACCGCCGCCCGGGCGATGGCCAGCAGCTGGCGCTGGCCCTGGGAAAGGTTCGCGCCGTCGCCGGTGAGCATGGTGTTGTAGCCGTCCGGCAGGCGGTTGATGAAGCCGTGGGCGTTGGCAAGTTTGGCGGCGGCCATGCACTCCTCATCGGTGGCGTCCAGCCGGCCGTAGCGGATGTTGTCCATCACGGTGCCGGTGAAGAGGTGGGTATCCTGCAAAACGATGCCCAAGGAGCGGCGCAGGTCCGGCTTTTTGATCTTGCCGATGTTGATGCCATCGTAGCGGATCTTGCCGTCGGCAATGTCGTAGAAGCGGTTGATGAGGTTGGTGATGGTGGTCTTGCCCGCGCCGGTGGCGCCCACGAAGGCGATCTTCTGGCCGGGCTTTGCCCACAGGCTCACATCGTGGAGCACCAGCTTGTTCTCGTCGTAGCCGAAGTCCACATCCTCGAACACCACGCTGCCTTCCAGCTTGGTGTAGCTGGTGGTGCCGTCGTGATGGGGGTGTTTCCAGGCCCACACATTGGTGCGCTCGGCCACTTCCTCCATCTGGCCGTCGGCGTTCTCCTTGGCGTTCACCAGCTCCACATAGCCCTCGTCGGTCTCATGCTTCTGGTCCATCAAGTCGAACACACGCTGGGCGCCGGCGGCGGCGATGACCACGAAGTTCACCTGCTGGCTCACCTGGGTGATGGGCTGGGTGAAGTTCTTGTTCAGGCCCACAAAAGTGACCACAGTGCCCAGGGTCACGCCCGCCAGGCCGTTGATCCCCAGCACCGCGCCCACGATGGCCACCAGCGCGTAGCTCAGCCAGCCGATGTTGGCGTTGATGGGCATGAGCAGGTTGGCGTAGCGGTTGGCCATGTCGGCGCTTTCCCGCAGGGATTCGTTGATCTTGGCGAAATCCGCCTTGGCGGCCTCCTCGTGGCAGAACACCTTGACAACCTTCTGGCCGTCCAGCATTTCCTCGATGAAGCCGTCCACCACACCCAGGTCCCGCTGCTGGCGGATGTAGTACTTGCCGGAGATACGAGAGAAGTTCTTGGTCACCACCAGCATGACGATGGCGGTGAGGATGGAGATGACGGTGAGCACCGGGTTGATGACGATCATGGTCACCAGAGTGGCCACCATGGTGATGGAGGAGTTGATGATCTGAGGCGTAGACTGCCCCAACATCTGGCGCAGGGTGTCCACGTCGTTGGTGTAGACGGACATGATGTCACCGTGGGCGTGGGTGTCAAAATACTTGATGGGCAGCGCCTCCATATTGCGGAACAGGTCGTTGCGCAGCCGGCACATGGTGCCCTGGCTGATACTGACCATAATGCGGTTGTAGCTGAAGGCTGCCACCACGCCCAGGGCCATAATGCCGACAAGGCGCAGGATCTGGGCGGCCAGGCCGCTGAACTCCGTGGAGCCGCTGGCGATCATGGGCATGATGTAGTCGTCCACCAGGGTCTGGGGGAAGGTGGCCGCCAGCACGCTGGCGCCGGCGTTGATGAGGATGCACAGCACCACCAGCGCAAAGGGCAGCTTGTAGTAATGCAGCATATAGCGGATGACCCGCTTCAGCACCGCGGCAGGGTCCGCGGGACGCGACATTTTAGGATTCATACTCTCTTCCCCTCCTTTCACGCGGGCTGATCGAAGTCGCCACCGCCCTTGACCTGGGACTCATAAATTTCCTGGTAGATGGCGTTGGACTTCAGCAGATTTTCGTGGGTGTCAAAGCCGTCGATCCGGCCGTTGTCCAGCACCAGAATGCGGTCCGCGTGCTCCACGCTGGAGATACGCTGGGCAATGATGATCTTGGTGGTGCCGGGGATCTTCTTTTCAAAGGCAGCGCGGATCTTGGCGTCGGTGGCGGTGTCCACCGCGCTGGTGGAGTCGTCCAGGATCAGCACCTTGGGCTTTTTCAGCAGCGCCCGGGCAATGCACAGCCGCTGCTTCTGGCCGCCGGATACGTTGGCGCCGCCCCGCTCGATCCGGGTGTTGTAGCCGTCGGGCATGCGGTCGATGAACTCGTCGGCGCAGGCGGCCTTGCAGGCCTCCACGCACTCGGCCTCGGTGGCGTCCGGGTCGCCCCAGCGCAGGTTCTCCAGAATGGTGCCGGAAAACAGGGTGTTCTTCTGCAGCACCACGGCCACCTGGTCACGCAGGGCTTCCATGTCGTAGCGGCGCACATCCAGGCCGCCCACCTTGACGCAGCCCTCGTCCACGTCGTAAAGGCGGCAGATGAGGTTCACCAGGCTGCTCTTGCCGCTGCCGGTGCCGCCGATGACGCCGATGGTCTCGCCGGAACGGATGTGCAGGTCAATGTCGGACAAAGCGTTCTTGCCGCTGCCGTGCTTGTAGGAGAAGTTCACATGGTCAAAGTCGATGCTGCCGTCGGGGATAACGGTAACGGGGTCCTTGGGCTCGGCCAGGTCGGGGGTCTCCCGCAGCACTTCGCCCACACGGTGAATGCTGGCCAGGGAGATGGAGATCATCACCACCACCATGGAGAGCATCATCAGGCTCATCAGCAGGGACATGATGTAGCTGAACAGGCTGGTCAGATCGCCGGTGGACAGATCGCCCGCCACGATGAACTGCGCGCCCAGCCAGCTCACCATGATGATGCAGAAGTAGACGGCGGTCATCATGGCAGGGTTGTTGAAGGCCAGCAGGCCCTCGGCCTTGACGAACATTTTGCGGATGTTCTCGGAAGCGCGGGCGAACTTCTCGTTCTCGTAGTCCTCCCGCACGAAGGCCTTGACCACCCGGATAGCGGAGACGTTCTCCTGTACGCTGGCGTTCAGTTCATCGTACTTGTGGAACACCTTGTCGAAGATGCGCAGGGTGACCACCATGATGCTGCCCAGCACCACCACCAGGAACACCACCGCGATGAGGAAGGTGGCGGAAAGTTTGGGGCTGATGTAGATGCACATGGCAAAGCTGAAAATAAACATCAGCGGAGCGCGCACCGCAATGCGGATGATCATCATGAAGGCGTTCTGGATGTTGGTCACATCGGTGGTCATGCGGGTCACAAGGCCGGGCACACTGAACTTGTCGATGTTGGAAAAAGAGAACGTCTGGATGTTGTCATACAGGCTCTGGCGCAGGTTGGCCGACAGGCCGGACGCCGCCGTGGAGGCGAACTTGCCCGCCGCCGCGCCAAAGGCCAGGCCCAGAAAAGCCAGCACCACCATGATGGCGCCATAGCGGTAGACCGCGCTGATGTTGGCCGCTTCCAGCCCTTCGTCCACAATGCGGGCGGTGACGAACGGCAGCAGGATCTCCATGATCACTTCCAGCGCGGCCATCAGAATGCACAGATAGGTCGGTTTTTTGTATTGCCTCAGTTGACTGAGCACTTGCTTCATCGTATCCACTCCCTTCAGACATTGCCTGGGCTTGCCAGGTTTTGCAAAAGGCGTTTTTGCATCGCCTCAAGTTGGCACAGTTCCTCCTCGCTAAACCCCTCAAAGGCGGTTTCGCAGCTGCCTTGCAGCGCCCGGTCCAGCGCGTTTCTTGCCTGCAGGGCCTGCTCGGTGGCATACAGCCGCTTGCAGCGGTTGTCGGCCTCGGTGGTCTCGGCCCGGACATAGCCGCCCTTGCGCAGCCGCTTGAGGATGTTGCTCAGCGCCGCCATGGAATAACCGCACTGACGGTGCAGCTCGGTGAGGGTGGTGCCCTCCGGCCCGTAGCGCAGAATGCGCATTAGAAGGTGCGCCTGCGCCGTGGAAAGCCCCGTGCGCTCCACCATCCGGTCGGTGAGCTGCTCCATGCGGATGCTGATCTGGCGGTTCTGCAGCGCCAGTGTCCTGCGGTCCACTTTCATGCCTGTCGCCTCTCGTTCTGGTTTGTTAAGGTGAAAACTGTTCATTGCCTTATCATTTTATAGCACAGCTTCTCTTGCAAGGGAAATTCAAATGTGTTATCATCTATAAAGAACTTTTATTGTATTTACGCATACAATAAAAAATTCTCAAAACCGGGGAGGGGTTTTTGTTGAATACGACACAGCTGGAATGCTTCCTTGCGGTGGCCAATCACCTGAACTTTTCCCGGGCGGCGCAGGAGCTGCACATCACCCAGCCGGCGGTGAGCCACCAGATCAACACCCTGGAGGCGGAGCTGGAAGTCAAACTGTTTCACCGCACCAGCAAAAACGTGCGGCTGACCCAGGCGGGGCACCAGTTTGGCCAGTACGCCCGGGAAATTCTGAAGCTGACGGGTATCTCCCGGGCGCGAATGCGCCAGTGGCGGGAGGAACTGCCCCAGCGGATGGGCCTGGGGTGCCGCAACTTTCTGGTGCTGCGGGCGCTGCAGCCTGCGCTGACGGTGCTGCGGCAGGAAACGCCCCAGCTGCTGCCGGTGCTGCGGCAGGTGCCCTCCGCTTCGCTGGACAACCTTCTGGAAGAGGAGGACGTGCAGGCCATCTTTACCATGCAGCGGGAGGCCGGCCCCAAAACCAGCCGCCGCCATCTGGCGGACTGCCCCGTGGCCTGCGTCTGCGCGCCGGACCACCCGCTGGCGGGGTATGAACAACTCACCGTGGACCAGCTGAATGCCGCCGGCGGCCGCATTGCCAGCTGCCCGCCGCCGTTGTATTCGCCGCCTTTTCTGGAGGTGTTCAGCCATGCGATGGCCGGGCGCGGGCCGGACCGCATTCTTTTCTGTGACAGTCTGGAAATCGCCTGCACGCTGGTGGAATCGGGCTACGCCTTCACCCTGCTGCCGGACATGCCGGGCGCCCGCCTGCCGGGCCTGAGGTACATCCCAATGCCCCAGTTCCAGCCCCTTTCCTTCGGTGCTCTCTACCGCACCGGCTCTCTCACGCCGCCTCTCAAGCGGCTGCTCGCCCTGCTGGAAGACTCCATGCAGACCTCCGCCGAATGACCCGGGCCCCGCGCCCATCAAGAAAGGAACACATCGCCATGAACGAAAAAGAGATCGCAGAGATCCGCCGCCGCTACCGCCAGGGCAAGTCGAACATCTCCCATGTGGTGGGCTGCTATGTGAACGAGGAACGCCAGATCGTGGCCCGGTTCGACCAGTCCCTCACCCTCTCCGGCCAGGAGGAGGCGGATAAGTTTCTGGCCATCCTGCGCCGCACCCTCTCGGGCACGCTGGGCCGCAACCTGCTGGACATCACCTTCACCACCGCCCAGGTGGCGGGCAACGCAGGCGACGAGCACGCCCTGCTCATGGCCCTGCGCAATTCCAAATTGCAGGACGAGGCCGCCCGGGAGGAGTTCTTCGCCCGGGCCATCGAGACCATCGACGTGGAGGGGAACTACCTCATCCTGCTCACCTGCGACGCCTACGATGTGCCCGGATTTTCCAAGGACGGCCAGCGCACCGAGGACGGAAGCGAAGAGATGTACACCGGCATTCTGTGCAGCGTCTGCCCGGTGAAGATGACCAAGCCCGCGCTGAGCTATTTTGTCTATGAGAACCTCTTCCGCAGCCGGGACATTGACTGGCTGGTGAGCGCCCCGGAGATGGGCTTTCTCTTCCCCGCCTTCGACGACCGCTCCACCAACCTCTACGGCGCGCTCTACTACACCAAGGACACCTCCCACAGCCACACCGCCTTCACCGACCGCATCTTTGCCGCCCCGCTGCCCATGCCCGCCGAGGCACAGAAGGAGACCTTCGACGCCATTCTCACCGAAGCGCTGGGCGAAGAGTGCAGCTGCCAGGTGGTGCAGTCGGTACAGGAGCAGCTGTGCAGCATGATCGCCGAGCACAAGGAGAGCGGCGAGCCCCAGCCCCTGCTGCTGGACAAACACGCCGCCGCCCGGGTGCTGGAGGAGTGCGGCGTGGACGACGCCCGGGTGGAGGCCTTTGAGCAGCGCTTTGAGGAGGACTTCGGCCCCGAGGCGGCCCTGCCGCCCAAGAATCTGGTGGACACCAAGCACCTGGAGCTGCGCTGTCCCGATGTGACCATCCAGGTGAACCCCGAGCGGGGCGACCTGGTCCAGACAAAGGTCATCGACGGGGTGCGCTACATCCTCATCCGCGCCGAGGAAGGCGTGCAGGTGAACGGCGTGGACGTGCAGATCGGAGAGTAAGCTCTCATTTTCACAGAAAAAGGCCCCCGGCTTTTTGAACGCCGGGGGCCTTTCTTCGTTTCACAGTTCAGGCCGCTGCCGCAGCCGGTTGGTCCGGGTTTTGCGACCGCACTTTTTTGCGCAGGACCAGGAAGCAGATGAGGTGTGCCGCCATCGTCAGTGCCCAAGATACGGGGTAGGAAATGTACAGGCACAGCTGGGTGCGCTCCCACTGGAAGATGGTCATCACCCAGACGATACGCAGCAGGCAGGCGCCGATGATGGACACCACCATGGGCAGCACCGACGCTCCCAGGCCGCGGACGCTGCAGGCCAGGCAGTCCATCCAGCCGCAAAGGAAGTAGGTGGTGCAGACCACGCTCATGCGGTAGAGGCCGTAGGTGATGACCTGGGCGTCGGAGGTGTAGATGGTAAGCAGCCAGCGGCCCGCCAGATAGGCGCTGAGGCCAAGGCCGACGCCCACTGCCGCCGAGAGCATCATGCACTGAGCCACCACCTTGTCCACCCGGCCGAAGCGGCGGGCGCCCACGTTCTGGCTCACAAAACTCATGGATGTCTGGGAGACGGCGTTCATGCAAGTGTAGACAAAGCCCTCGATGTTGGAGGCCGCAGTGTTGCCCGCCATCACCGCCGAGCCGAAGCTGTTCACCGAGGACTGGATGAGCACGTTGGACAGGCTGAACACCATACCCTGCACGCCGGCAGGCACCCCGATACGCAAAATTTCCCGGAACTGCGCCGGGTCGATGCGAAGTTCGTGCAGCACCAGCCGGAATGCGCCGGTGTTGTGCTGCAGGCAGACCACGATGAGATAAGCGGAGACGGTCTGGCTGATGATCGTGGCCAGGGCCACGCCCGCCACGCCCAGGGAGAACACGATGACAAACACCAGGTTCAGCACCACGTTGATGATGCCCGCCAGGGTGAGGAAGTAGAGGGGCCGCCGGGTGTCGCCCACCGCCCGCAGGATAGCCGCGCCGAAGTTGTAGACCAGCAGGCTGGGCGCGCCCACGAAGTAGATGCGCAGGTAGAGGGCGGCCTGGTCGATCACGTCGTCCGGGGTCCCCATCAGGCTCAGCATGGGGCGGGAGGCCGCCACGCCCACAAAGATCAGGAACACGCCGCCCACCACCGCGGTGAGCATGGCGGTGTGCACGCCCTTGTGCACCGCGTCCATGTTTTTCGCGCCGTAGCTGCGGGCAATAAGCACGTTCGCGCCCACCGAAAGGCCTACGAACAGGTTGACGATCAGGTTGATGAGCGCCGAGGTGGAACCCACCGCCGCCAGCGCCGTGTGGCCGGTGTAGCGGCCCACCACGATGATGTCCGCCGCGTTGAACAAAAGCTGCAGAACGCCCGAGCACATCAAGGGGAAGGAAAAGGTCAGGATCTTGCCCAGAAGCGGGCCGCTGGTCATGTTCATCTCATAGCTGCCAGCCAAGCCGATGCGCCTTCTTTCTCACACATTCGTTTCCATTCGAAAAAACAACGTCCGTGTCCTATCATAGCACAAAACGGTCCGGGCGCAAGCCATTATTTAACCTGTTCTTTACATTTCACTTTTTTCGGCACAGGCAAATGGCGCTCAAAATGCCAAAAAAACACCCTGCTTCGGGCAAATCCACCCTGTTGGGTGTTTTGTTCCCTTGCATTTCACAGGGATAATCCTTTATAATAGGTACGGACTTTTTTCCCGGCAGGCCGGCGGGCCACAGGACCGGGCGCAGATCGAAAGGGTAAAGGAGAACTGAATTATGCGAACTGTCGGCACTACATCCCGCGGCGTGCGCTGCCCGGTCATCCGGGAGGGCGACGATCTGGTCAAGATCGTCACCGACGCCATCCTCGCCTGCGGTGAGGAGCAGAACATCGAATTCCAGGACAAGGACATCGTGGCCGTGACCGAGGCCGTGGTGGCCCGCAGCCAGGGCAACTACGCCAGCGTGGACGCCATTGCCGCCGACTGTACCGCCAAGTTTGGCACCGACACCATCGGCCTGACCTTCCCCATCCTCAGCCGCAACCGTATCGCCATCTGCCTGAAGGGCATTGCCCGCGCTTTCAAAAAGGCTTACATTCTGATGAGCTACCCCTCCGACGAAGTGGGCAACCATCTGTTCGACGAGGACCTCCTGGACGAGAAGGGCGTGAACCCCTGGAGCGACGTGCTCAGCGAAGAGAAGTACCGCGAGCTGTTCGGCTACGTGAAGCACCCCTTCACCGGCGTGGACTACGTAGAGTACTACGGCGAATTGTTCCGCAGCCAGGGCTGTGAGGTGGAGTTCGTCTTCGCCAACGACGTGCGGGCCATCCTCCCCTACACCAAGAACGTACTGTGCTGCGACATCCACAGCCGGTTCCGCTCCAAGCGCCGTCTGGAGGCGGCGGGCGCCGAAAAGGTGCTGCTGCTCAGCGACATCATGACCGCCCCGGTGAACGGCAGCGGCTGCAATGAGCAGTTTGGCCTGCTGGGCTCCAACAAGGCCACCGAGGAGAGCGTGAAGCTCTTCCCCCGCGACTGCCAGACCTTTGTGGACAAGCTGGCCGAAAGCCTGCGCAAGGCCACCGGCAAGCAGATCGAGGCCATGGTCTACGGCGACGGCGCCTTCAAGGACCCCGTGGGCAAGATCTGGGAGCTGGCGGACCCCGTGGTGAGCCCGGCCTACACCTCCGGTCTGGAGGGCCAGCCCAACGAGCTGAAGTTGAAGTACCTGGCGGACAACGACTTCGCCGACCTGTCCGGCGAGGCGCTCACCGCTGCCATCAAGGACAGCATCACCCACAAGGACGCCGACCTGAAGGGCCAGATGGCCAGCCAGGGCACCACCCCCCGCCGCCTGACCGACCTGATCGGCAGCCTGTGCGACCTGACCAGCGGCTCCGGCGACAAGGGCACCCCCATCATCTTCATCCAGGGCTACTTCGACAACTTCGCCAAAGAGACGAAGTAATCGTTTTATTCAATGATAAGAGGGCCGCGGCAAATGCCGCGGCCCTTCTTGAATTTGTTACACTCGGATCAATTGTGATACACCATTTTGAAAGGGGACTGCAAACAATGTCCGAGAATATTGTACAGCTAAATAAGGAAGTTTTCAGGGAGCGGCTCAAGGAGCTTGTTCGGAACAGCGTAGAGGAAACACCCAACGAATGGCTGGAGGCCGAAGCGAAGAATTGCCCCAGACAGCCCCCGGTATAAGTGCAGTGAGCAGCACCAGGGCTACCACAGCGGCCACTACAGCCTCCATCTTACCCCTATTTCCGGGGATGGTCCCCTAAAAGGTTCCAAGCCCAAGAGTATCTCCTTTTGTGACCGCCATCATTGAGCGGTACCGCCGCAGGGAGAGTAGTGTGGAGGAGGTCCTCATTTACCTGGCCGGGGTATCCGTCCGGCGTGTGGAGGGCATTACTGAGTCCCTGTGGAGCAGCAAGATTTCTCCCTCCACCATCATTGAACTGAACTAGAATGCGTATGTCCACATCGGAAATCTGCGAAATCGCCCTTTGGAAGGAGGTCGATATCCGTATGTCTATGTGGATGGAATCTACCTGCACCGCAACTGGGGCAAAAAGTTTGAAAATGTAGTCATTCTGGTAGCGATTACGGTCAATGCGGACGGATACCGTGAGGTTTTGGCTGCCGCAAAGAGCATGAAAGCGGACAAAGCCAGTCGAGTCAATTTCTTCCAATGGCTTCGTGACCGCGGCCTATATGAGATGAAACTCATTGTTTGCGACAAGTGTCTTCGTATGCTGGAGGCCGTGACTGAAGTGTTTCCCGTGGCCAAACACCAACGGTGTACCGTCCATTTTTACCACATTGTTTTCTCAGTGACACCTCGCTCCAAGATGAAGCTGGTGTCTATGCTCAGGACTATTCACACTCAGGAGAGCAAAAAGATCTGCCCGGGAAAGTGTCAGATCCGTGGTGGAAGATCTTCACTCCATGAAACTGGCAGTTTCCCGCGCGGTACCTCTGCCCTCATGCTGGTCCGTGCCCGGCTGCGCCATGTGGCCGGTACGTACTGGGGCAACAAGCAGCACATGAACATGAGGCTCCTGGATGAGGCACTTGAGGGTGCCTCTATTGCTGACTGATTCCATTTATGCCAGGGGCTGTAAACCAATTTACACAAAACTCTTGACACTGCCCTGAACGCTGCAATGGCTGTGTCTTGTACCCGTATCCGCATTAACGCACCAGTACAAGTGATAATTAGCCTATCTTTTTACTCAACGGCATCATCTTTTTTGCAGTTCCAGCAGTGTTGTCATACCTTGAAACAGAACTGTGATATCATATCCTTCTTCTTGCGCTACCTGACAGAATGTATCGTAACTATCCCGATACTTCACATACGGTCCAACGTAATAAAATCTGTCCAAGTCAAAGATTCCTTGGTCTTTCAATCGTTCACGCATTGTTTGCGACGACGCGGTTCTAATCCAAAGGTCACACAACACAATGTTTTCGGAATATTCCTCCTCAAACTCCACATTATGCATAAGATAGAAACAGAACCCGCCTTTTGTCCAGTCATGAACAAGCGTTGTCACTTCAGGGCCGCCATTCTCATACCAGCTTTGGGTTGCTTCTCGCACATCGCTCTTTGTCCATCCTAATCTCATCGTGGTGACCATAGTGCCGCAAACAAACACGACACATGCAATGGAAACAGCTCGTAACAATATCCACATGATTTTGCTGCGAAAAATCTGCATGCCATAATAAACGCCAATTACAGAAGTGACAACAAATAGTGGGGCAAAAAACAAACTATATCGTTCGCCGAAATTATCTGCACCAACCATATCAGGGCTCCAATTGTTGTAGCCGTAGAAAGAGCAAACCACGGCGGCGAAGTACAGCACATACGACACTGCCAGCGCAAGAAAAATCTCTCTGTACTTTTTGTTGATGATAAACGCTATCATACAAAGAACCGCCGTAAATCCGCCAAAAGCCAACAGACCAGCTTCGGCGCTCGGCACACCGCTAACTGGCATAAAAATCCATTTGACCACACTGATCGCACCCACAAAGAAGTCCAGAAAACCTCCATGGCGAAAAACAGGAGCATGAGAAACCATGGCGCTACCTTGTCTCAACATTTGGGGCAATAGGAAAAACACAAACAACACCAAAGCTGAAGGGGCGCCAATTCCCAGTGTGCAGCCGATTATTCCCGCAAACTTGTGTTTATTGCGTATTACATCGTAAGCCAGCAACAGATATAGCGGAACAACCACAAAAACCGCCCCGTATTGACTGTATACCGCCAGCACCGCAAAAGTGAAGAAGCCAACAAGCGTCCGGTTGCTATGCCGTTCCAAATATGCCAAGCCAAAATACAGCATCCAACACTCACAGCACAACATCAAATTGTACTCAGCACATTCCAGCGCGTAATAAACGACCTGATAGGTGCCCAAGTATGTGACCGTTCCCAGCAATGCTAAACAATAGGAACCGTGGATTCGCAAGGTTTTGAACAGACCCACTGCACCTGCCAAAGTGAACAAGATTCCCGGAATGCGGAAAGACAAATCTCCACTGTCAAATATGCAGAGCCATAAATACATGACGAAATTATACAGCGGCGGCTGATAAGTCGAACAAATCCGTTCGTACATATTGTTTGTAGCAGAAACAGGAACTGGCCCGACAAGTACTTTAGAATAGAAATATTCGATCGCCTCATCATACCACAAGCCAGAAGCAGTTGCCTGGGACAACATAAGAACCGCAAATGCCATAAAAACTATTGCAACACCTGCAGTCTTCCAATACATCTCTTTTTTGTTTGTGTCCATTTCGTGACGCTCCGCTTTATTCATACTTCATCATGTGCCCCATGGTTTTTCTCCGTGCGTATCATTCATATTCTTTTTGAAAACCGCGAAATCCTTCAATGCGTTACAGCCAATTTTCACAATCTTGACCAAATCGATAGAATTTTTGCCTCCCTGCCTTGGCCGGAATGTGATCGGTAAGAAGAGTATTTTCTCCTTATAGTATACAAAAAAAGTGGTAAGCATAATATTAGGGAGATTGTACTCTGGCGATAATTTTTCGAGATACTTTTTTACTGTGTCCGTTTTCATCAGGCGGAAGGGTGCATTGGCATCTGGGACTTTCACTTTAAAATAAGCTCTCAGAAGTATGCATACCACTTTTTCTACAAGCGCTCTTATGAGGCCGTCCCCACGCTTTGCACGCTTCCCACAAACGATGTCATATTTCTGGCGCATATCCCAGAAGCTTGAAAACTCAGAAGGCACAGTTTGCCCATCGGAATCCGTCTGGAAAATCCACTCCGCATTCTGCTCGATCGCATAACGATACAACGCAATCACCTTTGGGCCATGAAATTTGCCTGTATCGGAAAGAATTTCTATTTGAGGATACTCCTTCTGCAAATCCAACAGAATAGAATGTGTACGGTCATTGCTCCCGCTATCCGCCACAACAATGCGTGAATCCGCCCCAAGATTTTGTACAACTGGATACCAATCGCGCACGACATCAGCAATAGTCGCCTCTTCATTGTAGGCCGGCATCACTATGTAGAGTTTTTCGTTTTCCATTTTTTGCCTCTTTTCATTACTTCTTTGCATCTCTTCCCGACTTTGAAAAGCTGCACGATACATGTGCTAGGTATCCCCATCTCACACTGTGTAAGCAGACGCATGCGTTTACCGCATTCTTGATAGAATGCAGATTACACCGTCGTAATGCGTCCCAAACACAAAACGACTGATGGTTTTATAAAAAATATTTTAAAAAGAAGTTACGTGAATTTTCTTGGTGCACAGAAAACCTCCCGTAAGCAACAAAATACTGTCGATTCCTTTTTCTCCTTTCTCCGCCCTAGTCAAAAAATCCAAAGTACTGTCTCCTGTCATAGAATTCTGTTGCTCAATTCGATTGCTCACTCCAAAGTTTACTGTATATTGATGGAGCACCATGTGAAAAGCTCGCTGCTGAAACCTCGAAGCCTTAAAAATCCATTACCATTTATCTCTTTTTTACCACAAAAGATTCAAATCGGTTTTCTGCATTACATACTTTTCGTCATCTTTTGTGGAAAAGGCAAATCCCATCTTCAGATAAAGTTGCTGCGCACGGGTATTGGCTTTATAAACTTCCAATGTGATTTTCTTAAACCCATTTTGCGTACATCGTTCCACCATTTCTTCCAGCAATCTTTTCGCCAAGCCGTACCCCTGATATTCCTCTAACACGCTCAAACTTGTTATAAACGCCATCGGTGGACGATTCGCATAGAAAGCGCACAGGCCTATATCCCTTCCTTCATACATGCACCATATCAAACTCGCATAATTGCAAATTTTATCCACATACGCCTTTACATCCAGACGGCTAGAGAGTTTCGGTTTAAAAGAATCATCTGCAACGTCAAAATAATTCTTTACTCTTGCCCTATCTTGACAACGCTGTTGAAAGCATATTTCGATTTTTTCAGGGTCCACCTGTACATCCTCCAAAAGACATTGTGGGTATTCTTATATCCATTCACTCAAGTGTTAGATAAATCATTTTCACAATTATCAAGCAAATTAAAGTGTTTGCTCGGTTCATCTCACTTTCTATTTTCAATAGCGCTTCGACTCATATAAACATCGTCTTGGAGATATTTTTTTTCACACACAATTTGGAATGTGTTTTCTTTGTAGTGGTCAAGTCTGTCAAACCAAATATCTTCCTGATTTTCAATCTGATGCAGCTCGGCCAAAAAATCTTCGTTGATTCTCTCTTTAGGTATTATTACTACTCCGCAGTCATCACAAACCGCAATCGCTCCATCATATCTTTCGAAATGCTCTTTTCTTATTGCTTCATCAAAATGTTTAGCAGGTTCTCGATTGAAGCATCCAACCGGAGTAAAGCCCTCACACCAAATAGGCCACTTTTCTCTATAAAGGGCCGCTGCGTCTCTCATTTTTCCCTTTACGACGATCGCACGACTCTGGCGATAAAGCAAAACATACTTGCTTACCAGTTCACCAAAAATGGCTCTGTCTGCGCAACCGAATGCTTCCACAAAAACAATACAATCCTCTTCTATGTCCTGGATCTGCTCGTGTACAGGCCAATTGCTTTCCTCGTATGCGTAGACCC
>DXFW01000002.1 GCA_019114225.1 Candidatus Allofournierella pullicola
CAGAGAACTGCCGCCGCTATGGCTGCGAGGAAGCGGTGGAGCTGCGTCTGGGGGACGGACTGACGGTCCTGGCCCCCGGAGAGGCGGACACCATCCTGCTGGCCGGTGTGAGCGCAAAGACCACCATCGACATTCTTGCCGCCGCGCCCTGGGTGAAGACCCCGGGAACGCGGCTGGTCTGCGTGCCCGCCACCAAGGCCCCGGTGCTGCGCCGGTGGCTGTGGGAGCAGGGCTTTGACATCGAAGAGGAGCGGCTTGCCCTGGCGGCTGGCCGCTGGTACGCCGCCATCGGCGCGGTGTACACCGGCGAAGCGCGCCGGCCGGACTGGCCCCAATGCCTGTTCGGCCGCTGGCGGGACCTGCCGGGGGCGGAGGGCTATGAGGCCCAGCTGGCCCAAAAAGTGGAAAAGGTGCTGCGGGGCCTTGCGCCCGGCAGCCCGGAATGGAAAGAGGCGGCGGCGCTGGCCGAGCAGCTGCGCCGCCCGCAAGGAGCGGAACATGGCGAAAGTTGAGGAAGTACTCCAGTTCATGCAGCAGCTGGCTCCCCGGGAGCTGGCCGCCTCGTGGGACAACGTGGGCGTTCTGGTGGACTGCGGCGCGGACGTGACCAGCATTCTGGTGGCGCTGGACATCACCGACGAGGTGGTGGCCGAGGCGGAGATCCAGGGCTGCCAGCTCATCGTGGCACACCACCCGGTGATCTTTCACCCGCTGCGGCGCATTGGCCGGGGCGACGTGCCTTTCCGCATGATCAAGAAGAACATCTCGGGCCTGTGCGCCCACACCAATCTGGACGCGGCGGAGGGCGGCGTGAACGACATCCTCTGCAAGCTGTTCGGCGTCACCGGGGCCAAGGGCTTCGCGGAAGGCGGCATGGGCCGTATCGGCCAGATCCGCACCGTCAGCGCCGCCCAGCTGGCGGCCCAGTGCCAGACCACCCTGAACGCGAAGGTGAAGTATGTGGACGCCGGCCGGCCCATCAACACCCTGGCGGTGCTGGGCGGCAGCGGCGACCATCTCATCGAGGAGGCGGTGGCGGCCGGAGCGGACGCCCTGCTCACCGGCGAGGCGGGCCACCACGACGCGCTGGACGCCAAGCGCCTGGGCCTGAGCCTGATCGTGGCCGGGCATTACGCCACCGAATTCCCGGTGGTGCCGGTGCTGGCGGACAAACTGACCCGCCGGTTCGCCGGGGTGCGGGTGCTGTGCAGCCGCCGCAACAAGGAGCCCTTTACCTATTTATAAAGGAGGCGCCGCCATGTGGGAGGATGAAAACCGGAGTCAGGTTGGCTACAACGAGGAGATGTTTGAGGGAGACGCTCCCTCTGACGCTCCCCTTCAGCCCGCCGCGCCGCACCCTGCGGGCCAGGAACCCCTGAGCCTGCTGGAACGGCAGCTCGCCCCCGGCGAGCAGCTGGTCTGGTGGGGGCAGCCGAAAAAGCTTCACGGACCCCGGAGCGGCATGCAAAGGCTGTTTGCCGTGGTGTTCCTGGGCTTTGCCTGCTTCTGGGAGGTGACCGCTTTGCAGGCCCTCTTCGTGGGCGGGCTGTTCGGCGTCATCTTTCCGCTGTTCGGCATTCCCTTCATCCTGGTGGGGGTGAAAATGCTGTTCCCCGGCCTCGGTGCCTCCCGGCGCCTGCGCCGGACCGTGTATGGCGTTACTACCCGGCGGGCCGTGGTGGTGAACGGGGGACAGGTGTCCGCCTGGGACCTGGACGCGGTGACCAGCGTGGAAAAGTTCTACTATAAGGACGGCACCGGCGACCTGGTGATGTCCAACGGGCAGGTGGAACACTATTACCACAACGGCCACAGCCGCACCCGCGCGGTGACGCTGACCTTTTACGGCCTTACGGATGTGGACGCCGCCGAGGCGGCGCTGCGTGTCCGCTGAAAAGAAAACAAACCGGCCGTGCCCGCCCGGCACGGCCTTTTTTATGAGAGGTGAGACCTATGGCACTGGATGCCGCCCTGCTGGCCCTGACCGCCGGCGAATTGAAAAACACCCTGCTGGACGCCAAGATCGACAAGATCTTTGAGCCCACCCGGGACGAGGTGCTGCTCACCCTGCGCACCCGCACCGATACCTTCAAGCTGCTGCTCAGCGCCCGCAGCGGCTCTGCCCGTATCTGCCTGACCAAAGAGTCCTTCGAAAACCCCCAGACGCCTCCCAGCTTCTGCATGCTGCTGCGCAAACACCTCACCGGCGGGCGGCTCACCGCCCTGGAGGTGGAGCCGGGGGACCGGCTGGTGTTCCTGCGCTTTCTGTGCACCAACGAGATGGGCGACCTGGTGGAAAACGTGCTGGCGGTGGAATTGATGGGCCGCTATTCCAACCTGGTGCTCACCCAGAACGGGCGGATCATCGACGCCCTCAAACGGGTGGACTTTGAGGATTCCGACATCCGCCAGCTGCTGCCGGGCCTGGCCTACACGCTGCCCGCCAAGCCCGCCAAGACGGATTTCTGCTCCATGACCTCCGCCCAGCTGGTGGAGGCCGCCTGCAAGCTGGACCTGCCGCCAGCTCAGGCGCTCATCAAGTGCTGCGCCGGCGTGGGCCCGGTGGTGCTGCGGGAGGCGCTGTTCCGGGCTTTCGGGGGCGAGTGCGCCCTGCTGGCCAGCGAACTGGACGAAGGGCAGCGCGCCGCGCTGACGGCGGCCTTTGAAGCCATCCATGCCGACCGCCTGGCGGGCGGCAAGCCCTGCCTTGCCACCGACGACGAGGGCAAACCGGTGGAGTTCAGCTTCACCGCCCTCACCCAGTACGGCGAGGGCCGCCTGCAGTTTTACGACAGCTTCAGCGAAATGCTGGAAGCCTACTACTGCCGCAAGGACCGGGCCGAGCGCCTGCGCCAGAAAAGCCGGGACCTGCACAAGACGGTGAAGAATCTCCACGAGCGGGCGGTGCGCAAACAGGCGGCCCGGAAAGAGGAACTGGCCCAGAGCGGCAAGGCCGACCAGCTGCGCCTCTACGGCGAGCTGTTGCAGGCCAACCTCTGGGCGGTGGAAAAGGGCGCAAAGAGCGTCACCGTCACCAACTACTACGACGGCCAGCCGGTGACCATCCCCCTGGACGTGCGGCTCTCCGCCAGCGGCAACGCCCAGAAGTATTTCAAGGACTACAAGAAAAAGCAGACCGCCGCCAAAATGCTGGTGAAGCTGCTGGAGCAGGGCGAGCAGGAGATCGAGTATCTGGCCACCGTGCTCTACGAGGTGGAGTCCGCCCCCGGCGAGCAGGCTCTGGGGGAGATCCGCCAGGAGCTGAAGGGCCAGGGATATCTGAAGTATTATAAGGTAAGGGACAAAAAGTCCAAGCCCGCCGACTTCTACCGTTACCGCTCCTCCGACGGCTTCCTCATCCTGGTGGGGCGCAACAACCTCCAGAACGAAAAGCTCACCCTCCACACCGCCCGGGGCAAGGACCTGTGGTTCCATGTGAAGAACGCCCCCGGCAGCCACACGGTGGTGATGAGCGAAGGCAGGGACATCCCCCTGGCCACCCAGAACGAGGCGGCCCAGCTGGCGGTGATCCACTCCAGCCTGGCGGGCGGCGTAAAGGTGCCGGTGGACTACACCTTCGTCAAGAACATCCGCAAGACCGGCGACCTGCGCCCGGGCATGGTCCTCTACGAAAGCTACGAGACCGCCTACATCACCCCGGAGCCCGGCCTGGCCGAGCGGCTGGCCCTGCCTCAAAACAGGTGACAACCCGGGCCCGGTCTGCTATACTGAGAAAAACCGACCTGTTCCGCCTCCCGGGGCGGAACAGCCCATACCCCGGAAGGAGTGAATGAGAGATGTACTGCAAACAATGCGGCGCTTTTCTGCCTGACGACGCGGCTGCCTGCCCCGCCTGCGGCTGCCTGCTGACCCCGGCCCCCGCGCCGGAAACTCCCGCACAGGGCCCGAAGGACGGCCCCGCCCCGGCCCCCGAGGCTCCGGCGGCCCCTGCGCCCGGAGCGCCCGCGGCCCCCGCGGCTGAAGCACCCGCGCCCTCCGGTCCTGTGCCCGGCAGTGTGCCCCCGCCCCGCTATCAGGTCCCGGCCTATGCCCGCCCGGCGGGCGGCCCCGGAGCTGCCGGCCCCGGCGGTCCCGCCGGCCCGGTGAACGGCGCGCCCGCGCCTCAGCCCGGCCCCGCGCCCCAGCCCGGCAGCTTTCCGCCTCCGCCTCCCGCCGTGCCCCTCAGCCCCACTGTGGGCACGGGCGAATGGCTGTGGAGCAGCATTGTGGCGGCCATCCCCATCGTGGGCTTCATCGTGCTGCTGGTGTGGGCCTTCGGCGGCGGCACCAAGCTTTCCAAGCGCAACTGGGCCCGCGCCAACCTCATCCTCTACGCCATCGTCGTGGTGCTCTATGTGATGATCTTCGTGTTTGCCGCCGTCGCGGTGAGCGCGAATTTCTACCACAACAACTTCTACTATTGATTGATTCGGCCTGTCCGGATGCCCGGCGCCGCGGAAAACAGGCTTTTTTGCCGGTTTTCCGCGGCGTTTTTCCGCCCCGAAAGGGCTTTGAACAAAACAGAGAATTTTTTTTGAAAAATTCGATTTTTTTTACAAAAAGGTCTTGCAACGCCCGGCGGGGTGTGTTACAATAACACTCGGCTGCAAATGGCTTGTGTACCAAGCTGCGCAAGCCATGATATGCGTTGATGCGGGAGGTTGCCGTGGCAGCACGGGTTTTTCCGCGGAGTATGTCCGATCTAGAACCGGGCGAAAGAATTACTGAGAGCAAAGGGATACGTACACGGTGCCGTCTGCGCGGTGTACCAATGTCCATCGCACTTTGCCACAGGTCTGTCCGGGGGAACTGCCAAGCGGTTCACCGGCTTTTCTCGTGCCAAAATGTGAAACACCCGGAGCAGTGTTCAGTGGTTTATCGGTCCGCCTAGGCACCAAATTTAACAGGAGGCGAACAAAATGGCAGTCAAGGAGAAAATCAGAATTCGTTTGCAGAGCTACGATCACCAGCTGATCGATGCGGCGGCGGAGAAGATCGTTGAGACCGCGAAGCGCACCGGCGCCCGCGTGTCCGGCCCGATCCCCCTCCCCACCGACAAGGAAGTGGTCACCATTCTGCGGGCTGTTCACAAGTACAAGGACAGCCGCGAGCAGTTTGAGAGCCGCACCCACAAGCGTCTGATCGACATTCTGAAGCCGTCCAACAAGACGGTCGAGGCTCTCACGAGCCTGCAGCTCCCCGCCGGCGTCGAGATCGAGATCAAGCTGTGAGCCTATTATAATCAGTAAGGGCGGCCAACGAGCCGCCAACTGCTGACAGAAGGCAACCAGCGAGACTTCGCTCAAGACACAAAGCGGAGAGGTCATGTTGGCGCTGACAGTTACTCACGGCGTCAACCAATAACCTTACAGGAGGAAAAGGAAAATGCAAAAAGGTATCATCGGCAAGAAGCTGGGCATGACCCAGCTGTTCGACGAGAGCGGCAAGGTCGTTCCCGTGACCGTGATCGAGGCCGGCCCCTGCACCGTGGTGCAGAAGAAGACCGTCGAGAGCGACGGCTACCAGGCCGTGCAGCTGGGCTTCGGCGACATCGCCGCCCGCAAGGTCAACAAGCCCGCCAAGGGCCACTTTGACAAAGCGGACGTCGCTCCCAAGAAGACCCTGCGCGAGTTCCGTCTGGCCGACATCAGCGGCCTGAACGTGGGCGACATCCTGAAGGCCGACGTGTTCGCCGCTGGCGACCACATCGACGTCGTGGGCGTCAGCAAGGGCAAGGGCTACGCCGGCACCATCAAGCGCTGGAACGGCCACCGTCTGCGCGAGAGCCACGGCACCGGCCCCGTTTCCCGTCATGCCGGCTCCATGGGCCCCTGCTCCACCCCCAGCCGGGTGTTCAAGGGCAAGAAGCTGCCCGGTCATCTGGGCGCTGAGCGCGTCACCATCCAGAACCTCACGGTCGTCAAGGTGGACGCCGAGAATAATCTGATCGCCATCAAAGGCGCGGTCCCCGGCCCCAAGGGCGCTGTGGTCTGCATCAGCGATAGCGTGAAGGCGTAAGGAGGGAAAGCACAATGGCAAAATTTGACGTTTTGGATATGAACGGCAAGAAAGTTTCCACCGTAGAGCTTTCCGACGCCGTGTTTGGGATCACCCCCAACGAGAAGGCTGTTCACGCCGCCGTGGTCAACTTCCTGGCCAACCAGCGGCAGGGCACCCAGAGCACCAAGACCCGCAGCGAGGTTTCCGGCGGCGGCCGCAAGCCCTGGCGTCAGAAGGGCACCGGTCATGCCCGTCAGGGTTCCACCCGCAGCCCGCAGTGGACTCACGGCGGCGTTGCCCTGGGCCCCAAGCCCCGTGACTACAGCTACCGCATCAACCGCAAGGTCAAGCGTCTGGCCATCCTGAGCGCCATCAGCGCCAAGGCTGCTGCCGGCGACATGATCCTGGTGGACAACCTGAGCGTGGCCGAGTACAAGACCAAGGCCGTGGTCAGCATGCTGAGCGCTGTGGGCGCCGGCAAGAAGAACCTGATCGTCACTCCCGCCGTGGAAGAGAAGCTGGTCAAGAGCGCCGCCAACATCCCCGGCGTCAAGACCACCGTCGCCACCAGCGTGAACACCTACGACGTCGTGAACGCCGACAAGTTCATCCTGAGCGTGGACGCGGCCAAGAAACTTGAGGAGGTTCTGGGCTGATGAAAACTGCACATGACATCATTCTGGCTCCCGTCATTACCGAGAACTCTATGATGGGCGTTGCCAACAAGAAGTACACCTTCAAAGTGGCCACCGACGCGGGCAAGATCGAGATCGCCGACGCGGTCGAGAAGCTGTTCGGCGTGAAGGTCGAGAAGGTCAACACCATCAACGTGCGGGGCCGTTGGCGCCGCCAGGGCCTGCACGGCGGTTACACCGCTGCCAGCAAGAAGGCCATTGTCACCCTGAAAGAGGGCAGCAAGGGCATCGACTTCTTCGAGAGCATGGTCTAAGCTGCTCTTCGAAGGCAGCTCCTTTGAGCCTGAGCAAGGCTCGCGTATGGGGATATGACCCCGATAACAATTCATAAGTCAAAAAGGAGAATACCGCAATGGCTATCAAAAAGTATAAGCCGACTACCCCGGGCCGCCGCGGCATGACTGTTACCGACTACAGCGTGCTGAGCAAGGTCGAGCCCGAGCGCAGCCTGCTGGAGCCCATGAAGAAGGCTTCCGGCCGCAACAACACCGGCCGAATCACCGTTCGCCATCACGGCGGCGGCAACCGCACCAAGTACCGTGTGATCGACTTCAAGCGTTCCAAGTTTGACGTGCCCGCCACTGTCAAGACCCTGGAGTACGATCCCAACCGCTCCGCTCATATCGCTCTCATCGAGTACGCCGACGGCGTCAAGAGCTACATCCTGGCTCCCGAGGGCCTGAAGGTGGGCGACACCGTGATGGCCGGCCCCAACGCCGACATCAAGCCCGGCAACGCCCTGCCCTTCGCCAACATCCCCGTTGGTACCATCATCCACAACATCGAGCTGTACCCCGGCAAGGGCGGCCAGCTGGTGCGCAGCGCCGGCAACATGGCTCAGCTGATGGCTAAGGAGAACGGCTACGCCCTGATCCGTCTGCCCAGCGGCGAGATGCGCAATGTGCCTCTGAACTGCATTGCCACCATCGGCCAGGTCGGCAACGTGGACCATGAGAACGTCAACCTCGGCAAGGCCGGCCGCAAGCGCCACATGGGCTGGCGGCCCACCGTTCGCGGTTCTGTTATGAACCCCTGCGACCACCCCCACGGCGGCGGCGAAGGCAAGAGCCCTGTTGGCCGTCCCGGCCCTGTTACCCCCTGGGGCAAGCCTGCGATGGGTTACAAGACCCGCAAGCATCATAACCGCTCTGACAAGTTCATTGTCAAGCGCGCCAACGGTTAAGAGAGGAGAACGAACATGGGTAGAAGTGTTAAGAAAGGACCTTATGTCCTGCCTGTTCTGCTGAAGCGCGTTCAGGAGATGAACGCCGCCGGCGAGAAGCGGGTCCTGAAGACCTGGAGCCGGTCCTCCACCATTTTCCCGGATTTCGTCGGTCACACCTTCGCGGTGCACGACGGCCGCAAGCATGTGCCCGTCTATGTGACGGAAGATATGGTTGGCCACAAGCTGGGCGAGTTCGCCCCCACCCGTACCTTCAAGGGCCATGCCGGCTCCAAGACCGGTAAGTAAGCAAAAGGAGGAGTAAAGCAATGGAAGCTAGGGCACATCTTAGATACGCCCGCATCAGCCCCCGGAAGGTTTCGGTCGTGCTGGATCTGATCCGCAACCAGCCTCTGGACAAGGCGCTGGCGATTCTGCAGTACACCCCGAAGGCCGCTTGCGAGCCCCTTCTGAAGCTGGTGAAATCTGCTGCCGCGAACGCGGAGAACAACCACAACATGGACAAGAACAGCCTGTATGTGGCCGAGTGCTTTGTCACCCCCGGCCCCACCCTGAAGCGCATTCGTCCCCGCGCCCAGGGCCGCGCGTTCCACGTGCTGAAGCGCACCAGCCATGTCACCGTGGTTCTGAAAGAGAAAGAGTAAGAAGGAGGTAAACACAATGGGCCAGAAAGTGAATCCCCACGGTCTTCGCGTGGGCGTCATCAAAGATTGGGACAGCCGCTGGTTTACTTCCAAAAAGGAATTCGGCGACACCCTGGTCGAGGATTACAAGATCCGCAAGACCCTGAAAAAGCAGCTCTTCGGCGCTGGCGTGCCCAAGATCGAGATCGAGCGCACCCTGGACGGTCAGTCCGGCCAGTCCAAGCTGAAGGTGAGCATCTGGTGCGCCAAGCCCGGCATGGTCATCGGCAAGGGCGGCAGCGAGATCGTCAAGCTGCAGGACCAGCTCTCCAAGATGGTGGGCAAGCCCGTCAACGTGAACATCGTTGAGGTCAAGAACATGGACACCAACGCCCAGCTCGTGGCCGAGAACATCGCCGGCCAGCTGGAGCGCCGCATCGGCTTCCGCCGTGCCATGAAGCAGTGCATGGGCCGCGCCATGCAGCGGGGCGCCAAGGGTATCAAGACCCAGGTCGCCGGCCGTCTGGGCGGCGCCGACATCGCCCGCACCGAGACTTACCACGAGGGCACCATCCCCCTGCAGACCCTGCGCGCCGACATCGACTACGGCTTTGCGGAGGCTGCCACCACCTACGGCCGCATCGGCGTGAAGGTGTGGGTGTACAAGGGCGAGGTCCTCAAGGGCGCCAAGCCCGCCGCCCGCAAGGAAGGAGGCAATAAGTAATGTTACTGCCTAAGCGCGTTAAATACCGCCGCGTCCACCGCGGCCGCATGACCGGCAAGGCCATGCGCGGCAACACTGTGAACCAGGGCCAGTACGGCCTGGTCGCTCTGGAGCCCGGCTGGATCGACAGCCGTCAGATCGAGGCCGCCCGTATCGCCATGACCCGTTACATCAAGCGTGGCGGTAAGGTGTGGATCAAGATCTTCCCCGACAAGCCCGTTACCGAAAAGCCCGCCGAGACCCGAATGGGTTCCGGTAAAGGCAGCCCCGAGTACTGGGTCGCTGTGGTCAAGCCCGGCCGCGTTCTCTTCGAGCTGGCTGACGTCAACGAGGAGACCGCCCGCGAGGCTCTGCGCCTTGCCATGCACAAGCTGCCTGTCAAGTGCAAGTTTGCCAAGCGTGAAGACGAAGTGAAGGAGGTTGAAGGCTGATGAAAGCTGCAGAACTGCGCAACATGTCCGCCGCGGATCTGAATAAGAAGCTGGGCGAGCTGAAGGAAGAGCTGTTCAACCTGCGCTTTCAGCACGCCATCAACCAGCTGGAGAATCCCGGCCGCATCGACATCGTCAAGAAGGACATCGCCCGTGTGCTGACTGTCCTGGCAGAGAAAGCGTAAGGGAGGTTAAACGATGGAACGGAATTTGAGAAAGACCCGTGTGGGCACCGTTGTGTCCGACAAGATGGATAAGACCATCGTGGTCGCCGTGCGCGACAGCGTTCAGCACCCCCTTTACAAGAAGATCCTGAAGCGCACCGTGAAGTTCAAGGCCCACGACGAGAATAACGAGTGTGGCGTTGGCGACCGTGTGATGATCATGGAGACCCGGCCCCTGTCCAAGGACAAGCGCTGGCGCATGGTCAAGATCGTTGAGAAGGCGAAATAAGCCTGGTACTTTGAAAGGAGGATCTGGCAATGGTTCAGATGCAAACGTATCTCAAAGTGGCCGATAACACCGGTGCCAAAGAGTTAATGTGCATTCGTGTGCTGGGCGGCTCCCGCAAGAGATATGCGAACATCGGCGACGTCGTGGTGGCTTCCGTCAAGAAGGCGGCCCCCGGCGGCACCGTGAAGAAGGGCGACGTGGTCAAGGCTGTGATCGTTCGCAGCAAGCATGGCCTGCGCCGTGAGGACGGCAGCTACATCCGTTTTGACGAGAATGCGGCTGTTATCATCCGTGAAGACAAAAACCCGAGAGGCACCCGTATCTTTGGACCGGTCGCCCGCGAACTGCGCGAGAATGGCTACCTGAAGATCTTGAGCCTGGCTCCGGAATCGCTGTAAGGAGGTTTTAAGAATGAACAATCTTCATGTTAAAACCGGCGACAACGTTATGATCATCAGCGGTAAAGACAAAGGCAAGACCGGCAAGGTGCTGGCTGTCAGCCCCAAGGAGGGCAAGGTCATCATCGAGGGCCGCAACATGGTCACCAAGCACGTCAAGCCTCGCCGTCAGGGCGAGCAGGGCGGCATCGTGAAGGCCGAGGGCGCCATCTACGCCTGCAAGGTCATGCCGGTTTGCCCCAAGTGCGGCAAGGCCACCCGCGTGGCTCACGCCGTGAAGGATGGCAAGAATGTGCGCGTGTGCCGCAAGTGCGGCGCCGAGCTGTAAGGAGGGGGAACATCAATGGCACGTTTGAAAGATAAGTATGTCAGCGAGATCGCTCCCGCTCTGATGAGCAAGTTCGGCTACAAGAGCGTGATGCAGATCCCCAAGCTCGACAAGGTGGTCGTGAACGTGGGCTGCGGCGACGCCAAGGACAACCCCAAGATGATGGACGCCATTCTGGGCGACATCGCCACCGTGACCGGCCAGCGCCCTGTGGTTTGCCGCGCCAAGAAGAGCGTTGCGAACTTCAAGCTGCGCGAGGGCATGCCCATCGGCGTGAAGGTCACCCTGCGGGGCGAGCGTATGTATGAGTTCGTGGATCGTCTGTTCAGCGTGGCTCTGCCCCGCGTGCGTGACTTCCGCGGCATCAACGGCAACTCCTTCGACGGCCGCGGCAACTACGCCGTGGGCATCAAGGAGCAGCTGATCTTCCCTGAGATCGACTACGACAAGATCGACGCCGTGCGTGGCATGGACATCTGCTTTGTCACCACCGCGAACACCGACGAAGAGGCCAAGGAGCTGCTGAAGGCTCTGGGCGCTCCGTTCGCTAACTGAGGGAGGGTACGACTGTGGCAAAAACTTCTATGAAGATCAAGCAGCAGCGCGAGCCCAAGTTCTCTACCCGCGCCTACAACCGCTGCAAAATCTGCGGCCGTCCCCATGCTTACCTGCGTAAGTACGGCATCTGCCGCATCTGCTTCCGGGAACTGGCCTACAAGGGCGAGATCCCCGGCGTGAAGAAGGCCAGCTGGTAAATCCCGCTGCCTGCCGGCCACAAGCGGTCGGCGGAGCGGGCGGGCGGCTAAGGGCCAAACGGCCCGCCGCCCCGCCGCTTTTGAAGAACAACCCAAACGAAGAACCTTAAGGAGGTTAGTGGCATGCATATCACCGATCCCATCGCGGACCTGCTCACCCGCATCCGCAACGCCAGCTGTGCCAAACACCCTTCTGTAGACGTTCCCGCTTCCAACCTGAAGAAGGCGATCTGCCAGATCCTGGTTGACGAGGGCTACATCAAGAGTGTGCAGCTGATCGAAGACACCAAGCAGGGCACCCTGCGCCTGACCCTGAAGTATCAGGACAACGGCCAGCCCGTCATCGCCGGCCTGCGGCGCGTTTCCAAGCCCGGCCTGCGTATCTACACCAACTGCGAGGATATGCCCCGGGTCATGAAGGGCCTGGGCACCGCGATCATTTCCACTTCTAAGGGCGTTATGACCGACAAGGCTGCCAGAGCTGCCAACGTTGGCGGCGAAGTACTCGCCTTTGTGTGGTAAGAAAGGGGCATAAAGACAATGTCGAGAATTGGAAGAAAACCCATCGTCATTCCTGCGGGCGTCGAGGTCTCCGTCAACGGGCACGACGTCACCGTGAAGGGCCCCAAGGGCACCCTGAATTCCAAGATCCATCCGCTGATGACCGTGAAGGTCGAGAATGGTGAAATCCTGGTGACCCGCCCCAATGACGAGAAAGAGGCCCGCAGCCTGCACGGCCTCACCCGCACCAACATCTCCAACATGGTGGAGGGCGTTGTGAACGGCTTCGAGAAGAAACTGGAAGTTCAGGGCGTCGGCTACCGTGTGGCCAAGCAGGGCAGCAGCCTGGTGATGAACCTGGGCTTCTCCCATCAGGTGATCGTGAACGAGACCGACGACATCAAGATCGAGGCTCCGGACGCCAACACCATCATCATCAAGGGCATCGACAAACAGAAGGTCGGCCAGTTTGCCGCGGAAGTGCGCGAGAAGCGCCCCCCCGAGCCTTACAAGGGCAAGGGCATCCGCTATGCCGGTGAGCACATCATCCGCAAAGAGGGCAAAGCCGGCAAAGGCAAATAAGGTAAGGAGTGAAAGACAATGGTTAATAAGCCTGACAAGAACGAAGCCCGGCTTCGTCGTCACCGCCGTGTGCGCGGTAAGATCAGCGGCACCGCTGAGCGCCCCCGTCTGGATGTATTCCGCTCCTCCAAGCACATCTATGCCCAGATCATTGATGACGTGGCCGGCGTGACCCTGGTCAGCGCCTCCACTGTGGAGAAGGGCTTCGAGGGCTTCGGCGGCAACGTCGAGGCGGCCAACAAGGTCGGCAAGATGATCGCCGAGAAGGCTCTGGCGAAGGGCATCAAGACGGTCGTGTTCGACCGCGGTGGCTTTGTGTATCACGGCCGCGTGAAAGCTTTGGCCGAGGGCGCCCGTGAGGGCGGCCTGGAGCTGTAAGGAGGAGGATACAATGGAAAGAAGAAATCGTGAAGTTGACGACGGCATGCTGGAAAAAGTCGTTGCCATCAACCGCGTATCCAAAACCGTTAAAGGCGGCCGCGTGATGAAGTTCAGCGCTCTGGTTGTCGTTGGCGACGGCAAGGGCACCATCGGTTTTGGCATGGGCAAGGCCGGCGAGGTTCCCGAGGCGATCCGCAAGGGCCTTGAGGCTGCCAAGAAGAACATGCACAAGATCAACCTGAAGGGCACCACCATCCCCCACGAGATCGTGGGCGAGTTTGGCGCCGGCCGCATTCTGATGCGTCCCGCTGCCCCCGGTACCGGCGTGATCGCCGGCGGCCCCGTTCGTGCGGTGCTGGAAGTTGCCGGCATTAAGGACATCCGTACCAAGTGCCTGCGCTCCAACAACCCCTGCAACGTGGTCACCGCTACCTTCGACGGTCTGTGCCGTCTGGTCAGCGCCGAGGAAGTTGCTGCCAAGCGCGGCAAGACCGTGAAAGAGATTCTGGGTTAAGGAGGTAGCTTACAATGGCAGAAACCGAGAAGAAGGTAGCGGCCACCGAGGCTGCCGCCGAGAAGAAGCCCGCCGCCAAGAAGGCCAGCGCGGCCAAGAAGCCCGCTGCGAAGAAGGCGGCTGACGGCGAGGCCAAGCCCACCGCCAAGAAGACCACCACCAAGAAGGCGGCCGACGGCGAGGCCAAGCCCGCCGCCAAGAAGACCGCCGCCAAGAAGGCGGAAGTCAAGGCCGGCACCGTGACCGTGAAGCTGACCAAGAGCCTGTCCGGCCGCGGCGCCAAGCAGATCGCCACCGCCAAGAGCCTGGGCCTGAAGAAGATCGGCGACGTCACCGTTCAGCCCGACAATGCCCAGACCGCCGGCAAGATCGCCAAGATCAGCCACATGGTCGTGGTCACCAAAGCGTAACAGCAAGGAGGTGCAAGCAGATGAAGCTTCATGAATTAAAGCCCGCCGCCGGCTCCAACGTGGCAGCGAAGCGCAAGGGCCGCGGCCACGGCAGCGGCAACGGCAAGACCGCTGGCTACGGCCACAAGGGCCAGAAGGCCCGGTCCGGCGTCAAGAAGGCCGGCTTCGAAGGCGGCCAGATGCCGCTGCAGCGCCG
Source organism: Candidatus Allofournierella pullicola (assembly GCA_019114225.1). Taxonomy (GTDB): domain Bacteria; phylum Bacillota; class Clostridia; order Oscillospirales; family Ruminococcaceae; genus Allofournierella_A; species Allofournierella_A pullicola. The sequence goes on from DXFW01000002.1 coordinate 14,175, forward strand.
CCTGCCCAAGCGCGGTTTCAACAACATTTTTGCCACCGAGTATGCTACCGTTAAGGTGAGCGACCTGGAGGCCAAGTTCGAAGCCGGTGCCGTGGTTGATACCAAGGCCCTGGTGGAAGCCGGTCTGATCAAGAAGAGCCTGGACGGCGTGAAGGTGCTGGGCAACGGCGAACTGACCAAAGCCCTCACTGTTCAGCTGGCGGCCTACACCGCCACAGCCAAAGAAAAGATCGAGAAGGCAGGCGGAAAGGCCGAGGTGATCTAAGGTGTTCGATACGTTCCGCAATGCGTGGAAGATCCCCGAACTGCGTAAAAAGATCCTGTTCACCTTGATGATCCTCGTGATCTTTCGGCTGGGCTGCGCCATCAGCGTGCCCTACGTCAACGTGGACGCGCTGGAGCTGTTCCGTCAGCTGGGCGGCAGCGGCAACATGCTGGATTACCTGAACATGATGAGCGGCGGCGCGCTGAGCCAGTGCGCGATCTTCGCCCTGAGCGTATCGCCCTATATCAACGCCTCCATCATCATCCAGCTGCTCACTGTGGCGATCCCCGCCCTGGAGCGGCTGAGCAAAGAGGGTGAGGAAGGCCGGCGCAAGCTGACCCGGATCACCCGCTACACCGGCGCCGGCATCGGCGTGGCCATGAGCATTGGCTACTACATGGTGCTGCGCAGCTGGGGCGTGCTGACCTACAACACCGGCTGGGAAGCCTGGTTCAGCGCTGTTGTTATCGTGCTGAGCTTCGCCGCTGGCAGCCAGCTGCTCACCTGGATGGGCGAGCAGATCGACGACAAGGGCATCGGCAACGGCGTTTCGCTGCTGATCTTTGTGGGTATCATCTCCCGCTGGAGCGACGTCATCGGCAGCGTGCAGGCCCTGCTGGCCGAAGCTGCTGACGGCAAGCCTCAGTACTACGTCTACATCCCCGTCATCGCCATCCTGGCGATCGCCGCGGTGGTGTTCGTGGTCATCCTCACCAACGGCGAGCGCCGCATTCCGGTGCAGTACGCCAAGCGTGTGGTGGGCCGCAAGATGTACGGCGGTCAGGCGAGCCACATTCCCATCAAGGTGAACATGAGCGGCGTTATGCCCGTCATCTTCGCCAGCACCCTGTGCAGCATTCCCAACATGATCGGCAGCCTGCTGCAGGTCAAGAGCTCCTTCTGGGTGGCGTTCTTCGACGTGTTCAACTACAACAGCGTCCTCTACGCCGTTATCTACCTGCTGCTGATCCTGGCCTTCAACTACTTCTACGTGGCCATTCAGTACAACCCGGTGGAGATCGCCAACAACCTGCGCAAGAACAACGGCGCCATCCCCGGCATTCGTCCGGGCAAGCCCACCAGCGACTTCATCACCAAGAGCCTCTCCAAGATCACCCTGATCGGCGCTGTGTTCCTGGGTATCGTCGCGGTGCTGCCCATCGTGCTGGGCAACGTCACCGGCGTGAGCATTCAGCTGGGCGGTACCAGCCTGCTGATCGTCGTGGGCGTGGCGCTGGACACCGGCCGCTCCATGGAAAGCTACATGCTGATGCGGCACCACAAGGGCTTCCTTGAGTAAGCTCTGACGCGAAACACAAAACAGAAAGGGGACAAACGAGCATGAATCTGATTCTTCTGGGCGCTCCGGGCGCCGGCAAAGGCACCCAGGCCGAGATCGTCTGCGACAAGCTGGGCATTCCGGCCATCAGCACCGGCAACATCCTGCGCGAGGCTGTGAAAAACGGCACCGAGATGGGATTGAAAGCGAAATCCTTTATGGACAGCGGCGCGCTTGTCCCCGACGACGTCATCATCGGGATCATCAAAGAGCGTCTGGCCCAGCCCGACTGCCAGAAGGGCTTCATCCTGGACGGCGTGCCCCGCACGGTCGCCCAGGCTGAGGCGCTGGAGGAGATGGGCGTGGTCATCGACAAGGTGGTGGACCTGGAGGTGGCTGACGAAGTGATCATGCGGCGGCTTTCCGGCCGGCGCGTGTGCTCTGCCTGCGGGGCTTCCTACCATCTGGAGTTCAAGCCCAGCCGCGAGCCTGACCGGTGCGACCGGTGCAGCGGGCCGCTGATCGTCCGCAAGGACGACGAGCCCGCCACCGTGCGCGACCGGCTGGCCGCTTACCACGAGCAGACCGAGCCCCTGGTGGAGTTCTACCGCCAGCGGGGCAAGCTGGTGGTGGTGGAAGGGCAGGACACCATTGCCGACACCACCGCTCTCCTGCTGAAAGCACTGGAGGCGTAACGCGTGATCCAGCTTAAAAACGCCAAGGAACTTGCCGCCATGCGCCGGGCCTGCGAGATCAGCGCTCTGGCGCTGCGGCACGGAGGCGAAGCGATCGAGGCAGGCATCACCACCGCCGAGATCGACAAGATCATCTTCGACTTTATCAAACGGCAGGGCGCCAAGCCCAACTTCAAGGGCCTGTATGGTTTTCCGGGCACCGCGTGTATCAGCGTCAACGACGAAGTGATCCATGGCATTCCCAGCCATGCAAAGGTGATCCGGCCGGGCGATATCGTCAGCATCGACACAGGGGCTGCGTTTGGCGGCTTCAACGGGGACAATGCCTGCACCTTCGGGTGCGGCAAACTGGACCTGGAGGCCCAGCGCCTGCTGGACGTCACGCGTGAGTCGCTGCACCGCGGCATTGCCGCCGCGGTGTTCGGCGCGCGGGTGGGCGACATCAGCAACGCGGTGCAGACCTATGTGGAAGAAAACGGCTTCTCGGTCGTCCGCAGTTTTGTGGGCCACGGTGTGGGCAAAGAGCTCCACGAGGATCCGGAAGTGCCCAATTTCGGGCCTGCCGGACGGGGTCCCCGCCTGGTGGCGGGCATGACCCTTGCCATTGAACCGATGGTCAACCAGAAGCACTACTCCGTGGTGACGGGGGCCGATGGATGGACGGTAACAACGGCGGACGGTGGCCTTTCCGCTCACTTTGAGCACACGGTCGCCATCACCGCCGCAGGACCGGAAGTTCTGACCAAAGCGTGGGAGGGCCCGGAATGGACTTTGTAAAAGGCCAGCTGGTCCGCTCAAAAGCCGGCCGGGACAAAAACCGGACCTTTGCGGTGATCGGCATACAAGGCCAGATGCTTTTTCTCGCGGACGGCAGTCTGCGCAAACTGGATCGGCCCAAGGCCAAAAAGATAAGGCATGTGGCCCCCACCGCAACCGTTCTGCGGGGCGAAAGCCTTGCAACCGACAAACAGCTCGCAGCGGCGGTGGAGGCGTTTGACGCCCAGCACCCCGCAAAGCCATGAGGAGGGAAGAGCTTGTCTAAAGAAGACGTCATCGAAGTTGAGGGCACCGTTGTTGAGGCGCTGCCCAACGCCACCTTCCGGGTGGAGCTGGCAAACGGCCATCGGTTGCTGGCGCACATCTCCGGCAAACTGCGGACCAATTTCATCCGCATTCTGCCCGGGGACAAGGTTACACTGGAAATGTCGCCCTACGATCTGACCAAGGGGCGCATCACCTGGCGCTCGAAGTAAAGCGCCCAAGTCACAAAGGAGGTTATCAGCATGAAGGTTAAGCCTTCCGTGAAACCCATCTGCGAAAAATGCAAGGTCATCAAGCGCAAAGGTCGCGTGATGGTCATTTGCGAAAACCCCAAGCATAAGCAGCGCCAGGGCTAAGGCCCCCCAGCGCTTGGGGGGCAAGTGCGTAGATTCCCGGCGCAGCCCCCGACACGGACATGGGATGTTATTTTAGGAGGTTTTTGAAACTATGGCACGTATTGCCGGCGTTGACCTGCCCCGCGAAAAGCGGGTCGAAGTAGGCCTGACTTACATCTATGGCATTGGCCCCAGCACCGCCAAGAAGATCCTGGCGGCTACCAACATCGATCCTGACACCCGCGTGAAGGACCTGACCGCTGAGCAGGAAGGTCTGATCCGTGAGTACCTGGACAAGAACAACGTCATCGTGGAAGGCGACCTGCGCCGCAACGTGGCGCTGGACATCAAGCGCCTGGTGGAAGTCCAGTGCTACCGCGGTGTCCGTCATCGCAAGGGGCTGCCCGTTCGCGGCCAGCGCACCAAGACCAACGCTCGTACCCGCAAGGGCCCGAAGCGCACCGTCGCGAACAAGAAGAAGTAAGGAGGAGCAAGAGAAATGGCAACTAAAGCTGCTGCTAAAAAGGGCGCCGTGCGCACCAAGCGGCGCGAGCGCAAGAACATCGAGCGCGGCGCTGCGCACATCCAGAGCACCTTCAACAATACCATCGTTACCATTACCGATACGCAGGGCAACACCGTTTCCTGGGCCAGCTCCGGCGGTCTGAACTTCCGCGGTTCCCGCAAGAGCACTCCCTTCGCCGCTCAGTCTGCGGCGGAGGCCGCCGCCAAGGTGGCCATGGAGCACGGCATGAAGACCGTTGAGGTCTACGTCAAGGGCCCCGGCGCCGGCCGCGAAGCCGCCATCCGCGCGCTGCAGGCCACCGGCCTTGAGGTCAACATGATCAAGGACGTGACCCCCATCCCCCACAATGGCTGCCGCCCGCCCAAGCGTCGCCGCATCTGATTTTTAAGGAGGAACAAGAATGGCAAGATATACAGGCGCAGTGTGCCGTCAGTGCCGCCGCGAAGGTCAGAAACTGTTTTTGAAAGGCGAGCGCTGCTATTCCGATAAGTGCGCGTTCGCGCGCCGCAGCTTTGTGCCCGGCCAGCATGGCGCCGGCCAGGTGCGCAAGAAGGTCAGCGAGTATGGCCTGCAGCTGCGCGCCAAGCAGAAGGCGAAGCGTTACTATGGCGTGCTGGAGAGCCAGTTCGCCCGCTACTTTGACATGGCCGAGCGCAAGAGCGGCATGACCGGTGAGAACCTGCTGCGCATCCTGGAGAGCCGCCTGGACAACGTTGTCTACCGCGCTGGCTTCGCCATGAGCCGCAAGGAAGCCCGTCAGCTGGTCCTGCACCGTCACTTCACTGTGAACGGCAAGATCGTCAACATCCCCTCCTACCTCCTGAGCGCCGGCGACAAGGTGGAAGTCAAGACCACCGACAGCGCCAAGCTGAAGGAGTGCGCTGAGAAGAATGCCTCCCGCCCTGTGCCCGGCTGGATGACCAAGGACCTCGAGAAGATGAGCGTCGTGGTCGACAAGCTGCCGGACCGTGCCGACATCGACTTCGATGTGGCCGAGCACCTGATCGTTGAGTTGTACTCCAAGTAACAAACTCACCCAAGGGAAAGCGAACACTATAGGCCGGCCTTCCGGGACCGGCCGCCAAGGGAGGATTTAACTATGATGGAGATCGAACGCCCCAGAATCGATACCGCGAGCCTGTCGCCCGACGGACGCTACGGCAAGTTTGTCGTGGAACCGCTGGAGCGTGGCTTCGGTACCACCTTGGGCAACAGCTTACGGCGTGTCCTGCTCTCGTCGCTTCCCGGTGTAGCCGTCACCAGCGTTAAGATCGACGGCGTTGTTCACGAGTTCAGCACCATCCCCGGCGTCAAGGAAGACGTGACCGAGATCGTTCTGAACCTCAAAGGCATTGCCGCCAAACTCTACGCCGACGGCCCTGTCACCGTTCGCATCGAGGCGTCCGGTGAGTGTGAAGTTACTGCTGGCAGCATCAAACCCAGCGATGAGATCGAGGTGCTGAACCCCGAATGGCATATCGCCACCCTGGACGAAGGCGGCAAGCTCGTGATGGAGCTCACCTTTGACAAGGGCCGGGGTTATGTGCCCGCTGAGCGCAACAAGCAGCTGGTGATGGAAAAGAACGATCTGAACGTTCTGCCCGTCGACAGCATTTACACCCCTGTCCTGAAGGTCAACTACACCGTGGACAACACCCGCGTTGGCCAGATCACCGACTACGACAAACTCACCATCGAGGTTTGGACCGATGGCACCATCAACGCCAAAGAGGCGGTGAGCCTGGCGGCCCGGGTGCTCACCGAGCACCTGAACCTCTTCGTGAACCTGTCTGAGGAGGCCATCGGCGCCGAGATCATGGTGGAGAAGGACGACAAGGGCAAGGAGAAGGCTCTGGAGATGACCATCGAAGAACTGGATCTGTCGGTGCGTTCCTTCAACTGCCTGAAGCGCGCGGGTATCAACACCGTGGAAGATTTGATCAACAAGTCCGAGGACGAGATGATGAAGGTCCGCAACCTCGGCCGCAAGAGCCTGGAAGAGGTCATGGCCAAGCTTGATTCTCTGGGCTTTACCCTTACCAAAGACGACGAGTAATTACAGCAAAGGAGTGAAACGGGATGCCCGGTACCAGAAAACTCGGCAGAACCAGCGAGCACCGCAGCGCCATGCTGCGCGCCATGGTCACCTACCTGTTTGAGAACGGCAAGATCGAGACCACCGTCACCCGTGCCAAGGAAGTTCGTTCCATGGCCGAGAAGATGGTGACCCTGGGGAAGAAGGAAGAGCTGCACGCCAAGCGTCAGGTCTACTCCTACATCACCAAGGAGACCGTGGCCAAGAAGGTCATCGACGAGTACGGCCCCAAGTATGCTGACCGCAACGGCGGCTACACCCGCATCGTCAAGATCGGCCCCCGCCGCGGCGACGCCGCCGAGATGGCCATCATCGAGCTGGTCTGATCGCAGCGCCTAAAGGCTTTTTCGCCGCCCCTGTTCCTTCGGGAACAGGGGCGGCTCTCTTTTCGAAGGGGGAGCAAACGGCGCGCTTTTGGGCAATATCTCCAAATTTGTGCCCCACTGCGGTCGTACAGCGTGGGCGGGGCGCAGAAAATGCCGAAAAATGCGCGGAGTGCTGTTCCTTTCGTAAAAAGTATGTTAATATGTTGGTGTAATCATGTGCGACCCGGCTCTTCGCCGGGGCAGGAATCGAAAAAAAGAACAGGAGTTGTTTGTTTGTGATGGAGCAGCAGCACAGCGGCACCGAGTTTTTTATTGACGGCAACGGCGTTGCGGACCTCGGCCTTATTGCCACCCCCGGCGCTCACGAACTGACCGCGCTGATCGACAGCCATCTGGTCCGTTGGGCTAACCGGAAGGGCCTCAACAAGGAGACCTTCATCATCCCCAGCGAGTGCCCCCGTTTCTCTTCCGGCGACGGCAAGGGCGTGATCAAGGACACCGTGCGCGGTGACGACCTCTACTTCGTTGTGGACGTGGGCAACTACAGCTGCAAATACCGGCTGTTCGGCTCGGAAAACAGCATGAGCCCCGACGACCATTATCAGGACCTGAAGCGTCTGATCCAGGCCGCCAGCGGCAAGGCCCACCGGATCACCGTCATCATGCCGCTGCTCTACGGCAGCCGCCAGCACCGCCGCACCTACCGCGAGAGCCTGGACTGCGCTTACGCGCTGCAGGAGCTGCAGAGCATGGGCGTGACCAACATCATCACCTTTGACGCCCACGACCCCCGCGTGTCCAACGCGGTGCCTCTGATGGGCATGGACAACGTTATGCCCACCTATCAGGTGATGAAGGCGATGTTCAAGCACATCCCCGACTTCAAGCCCACCCCGGACAGCTTCATGGTCATCAGCCCGGACGAGGGCGCCATCAACCGCAACATGTACTACGCCAGCGTGCTGGGCGTGAACCTGGGCATGTTCTACAAGCGCCGCGACTACAGCCGCGTTGTGAACGGCCGCAACCCCATCGTTGCCCATGAGTATCTGGGCGAGAGCGTGGAAGGCAAGGACGTGTTCATTGCCGACGACATCATCTCCTCCGGCGAGAGCATGCTGGACATCGGCTACGAGCTGAAGAAGCGGGGCGCAAAGCGTATCTTCTGCAACGCCACCTACGCCATCTTCACCGCGGGCCTGGCCGAGTTCGACAAGGCTTACGCCGACGGGATCATCAGCGGCGTGTTCGGCACCAACCTGACCTACCGCACCCCCGACCTGCTCAGCCGCGAGTGGTTCCACGAGGTGGACGTGTCCAAGTACATCGCTTACTTTGTGGCCGCCATCAACCACGACATGAGCGTGAGCAACATCATCGATCCCCACGCCAAGATCGAAGCCCTGCTGCAGCGCTACGGCGTGAAATAATCCGTCGATTTAATACGGATCGTAAAATAAATCGGCACAAAAAAGCCCTGACCGTTTTCGGTCAGGGCTTTTTCTTTTGCAAAACAGATTCAGCCGCCGCAATGGCCGCCGCAGTCGTGGCCTTCACCGTGACCGCAGTCGTGACCATGGCTGCCGCAGTCATGGCCTTCGCCGTGGTGCTCGTGGTGGGCGCAGACGGCGTCCGGGTCGAAGCTCAGGCTGCCCGCGGCCAGCGCGGCCGCCGCAGCGTCGGCGCTGCCGGTGACGCCGGCGTACACCGCAATGCCCGCGGCGGCCAGGGCGGTGCGGGCGCCGCCGCCAATGCCGCCGCAGACCAGGGCGTTCACCTGATTTGCCGCCAGCAGGCCCGCCAGTGCGCCGTGGCCGCTGCCATTGGTGGGCAGCAGGGCGTTGCTCAACACCTTGCCGCCCTCAGCCTCATAGACCATGAAGGCAGGGCTGTGGCCGAAGTGCTGAAAGACCTGACCGGCCTCATAGGGGATAGCGATCTTCATTTGTTCCATGCTCCTTTTTGAAAGGGCGGCCGAAGGTTCGGCCGCCCGGTTTGTTTAGTATAATTATCCCCCCGGCGGGCGCAAAAGTCAAGGCAGGGGCGCTTTGACCGCCCGCAGCAGCGGGGTATGGTCGTCCGGCGGCAGACAGCCAAGCACCTCCACCGCGGCAAATCCACCCGCACGCAGGGCTTCCAGCTCGTGCTCCAGGGTGAGGGGCGTGTCGAAGTGAACAAAGACGTTCTCCGGCACCCCGTCCCGGGCCCGGCGGCGGGCACACTCGGCAAAGACCATCGCCTCCATCTCAGGGGTGGAGGCGACGTAGTCGCACTCCAGAAAGACGCCGCCGGGCCGCAGCCAGCGGTGTATCTTGGCAAAAAGGGCGGCCTTTTGGGCCGCGCTCACATGATGGAGCGTTTCAAAGGCCACCACCGCGTCAAAGAGGCCGCTCTCCGGCTCCCAGGCGAAGTAGTCCGCCTGCACCAGCGTCAGCGCTTTGTCCCGGTGTTTGCGGCGCAGCAGGTCCAGCATGCCGCCCGCCAGGTCCACGCCGGTCACTTCCAGATCGGGCAGGCGGCGGAAAATGCAGTCCAGCTCCAGCCCGGTGCCGCAGCCCAGGTCCAGCAGGCGGCGGGTGCCGGAAGGCAGTTCCCGGGCCATCCACTGATACTGCGCCGTCCAGGGGGCCATGTGGGCCTCGTATTGTTCGGTGCGGGCGTCAAAAAAGCCCGCCATGCTCTCCAACGGTTCATCCCGGGTGGCCTCCAGCCAGCGGCGGAATTCCTCGGTGTTTTTCTCCATGGGCTCGCGCTCCTTCACAGCTCTTTATACAGCACCAGGGCGCTGCTGGTCTTGCCGCCCCAGGTCAATGACACCCGCTCGCCGCCTGTGTAGCCCAGGCGCAGCCAGAAGGGCAGGGGGCTGCCGGGGTGGCCGTCCACCACGTCAATGCGCACCCGGCGGCTGCCGCCGGAGCGCAGACGATCTTCCAGCAGTGCCGCACACCGCCGCCCCAGGCCGCGCCCCTGGGCGGCGCGGTCCAGAATGAGCAGCGAGAGATAGGCTTCCTCGCCGCCGCGCACATCGGCGGCGGCCACTGCCGGGCCGTCTGCGCCTTCGGTGATGAGAAGGGAGGAGAACCCCGCCCGGGCCATTTCTTCCAGCTCGGACGCGAGAAAAGCCTCCTCCACCTGTTCCCGGCCCAGGTGATGGAGCAGAAACTCCGGATTTGAATTGTAAATGGCGGTGAGCACCGTCGTGTCCCGCCGATCGGCGGAACGGAGAAACAGGGCCATGGATCCTTCCTCCTCTCTGGCAAGAGCATACCACAGCGGCCCGCAAAAGGCAACGCGGGGCGGAGCGCCGCCGGGCAGGCGCGTTCTGGCCGAAGAAGGGAGGAAAAGGGAAGTTTTGCCGCATTTTGCACTTGCGACGGACTGCGGCAAAAAGTGAAGGAAGCGGGGCATATACTTGGGACGAATGCCGGCGGCGGATGGCCGCCGGTGGTACCACAGCAGTCGCGGCGGCCCGCCCTGCGGAGTTTCGGGCCGCCGCCGCGCTGACAACCCAAGGATGAAAAAAGAGGTGGAGGAAGATGAACGAACATTTGCGCGCCCTGCGCCTGCGCCGCCGTCTGGAAGAAGCGGGACCGGTGCTGTGGCAGCTGGCGGCGGGCTTTGGCGGTTTTTCCCTGGCGGCGGGGGGCGTTTTTGGCGGGCTGCACCCCTTTGGCCTGTCGCTGGTGCTGGGGGTGGGGCAAAGCTGGCTCCAAAGCGCCGCGGCGGGGGCAGCGCTGGGCTACCTCGCCCTGCTGGACCCGGTGGACAGCCTGCGCTGGCTGGCGGCACTGGCCTCGGCGCTGGCGGGGCGCTGGCTCTTCCGCACCACCTTCTGGCCTGCTGCGGCAGCGGGCAGCGGCACCCTCCTGCTGGTGCAGCTCATGCTCTCGGCGGCGGGCCTTTCCACCCCGGCGGCGGCTTTTGCCACCCTGGGGTCCGCAGTTTTGGCGGCGGCCGGGGGCCTGGCGCTGGCAAAAACAGCAAAGGCACGGCCCCGCCCTGCTGCTCCTTTGGCGGGACAAGCCTTCCCGCTGGCCATGCTGGCCCTGCCCGCTCTCTGCGCCCTGCCCGCAGGCCCCTTGGAGCCCGCTGCGGCGGTGCTGGCGGCGGCGAGCCTGTGGCTTGCCTACCGGGGCCGCGTGCGGGACTGCGCCGCCCTCTGCGCGGCTGGGGCGGTAATGCTCACCGCCGCCGACCCGGACCTGGCCTTTGCCGGGCTGGGGGTGACGGCAGGCTGTCTGGCTGCCGCCTTCTTCACCCCCGGCGAGCGGATGGGCAGCGCCGCGGTGTTTTTGGGCACATCGGTGCTGTGCAGCCTGGCCGCGCCCTCCCCGGAGGCTCTGCTGGGCTTTCTGGCCAGTGCGGCACTGGCGGAGGCGGCCTTTTTCGCCCTGCCCCGCCGCTGGCTGGCGGCTCTGCCCGGCCAGGCGGAGCCGGTGACCGAAAGCGCCGCCCGGCCCCGGGTGGCCAGCGCCGTGGGCCAGCTGGAACATGTGGCTCAGGCCCTCACCGGCATTGCCGACACGGTGGACAGCGTCTACAAGACCCTGCCCCAAAAAGGGGAGAGCTACAACTGGGTGATGGACCATGTGGCGGAGGAACTCTGCCGGGGCTGCGGCCAGCGGGAGCGCTGCTGGGTGGAACACTACTCCGACACGGTGGACGGATTTTTGCGCCTCAAGCCCATTCTGGAGCAGCAGGGCCGGGCGGCGCTGGAGCAGCTGCCGGGTCAGTTTTGCCGCTGCGTGCACCCGGTGGAGCTGTGCAGCGCGGCGGGGCGGGCTTATACCCTCTACCGCAGCCGGCGGGAGAGCCGGGTGCGGGCCCAGGCCATGCGCGGCGCCCTCACCGAGCAGTACACCGCCATGGCTCAGGCGCTGAGCCAGATGGCAGGGCAGCTGGGGCAGACCGTGGCCCCCGACGAGGGCAAGACCGCCCGTCTGGCGGCACTGCTGGCCTCCATGGGGCTGGAGCCTCTGGAGGCTCAGCTGGGCTACGACGCTTCCGGCCGGCTGCAGGGCACGGTGAGCGTGAGCCGCACTGTGTTTTCCGATGAGGAACTGGCAGAGCTGGCCAAAGAGGCGGCGGCCATCTGCCACCGGGCGCTGGCGCCCTTCGGGGTGGACCACAGCGGCCCCGTCACCACCCTCACCCTCACCGAAAAAGCGGTGTACGACCCGGTGTTTGGGCTGGCGGCCTATCCGGCCAAGGAGGGCGCCTGCGGCGACGCGGTGCAGCAGTTTTGCGACGTCTTCGGCAGCGCTCACCTGCTGCTGTGCGACGGCATGGGGGTGGGCAGGCCCGCCGCCATCGACGGCACCCTGGCCTGCACCCTGGCGGCCAAACTACTGAAGGCGGGCTTTGCCGCCGAGAGCGCCGCCCGGCTGGTGAACGTGGCCCTGGCCCTCAAGAGCGACGAGGAAAGCGCCGCCACCCTGGACCTGGTGAGCGTGGACCTTTACACCGGGCGGGCCAGCCTCTACAAAGCCGGGGCATGCCCCACTTTTGTGGTGCGGGGCGGTAAGGCTGAGCCGGTGGAGGCCGCCGGCCTGCCGGTGGGAATTCTGAGCAGCGTGGTGGGGGAGGGGCACACCCTCACCCTCCGCGAGAAGGAGCTGGTGGTGCTGGTGAGCGACGGCGCGCTGGTGGACGGCCCCGGCTGGATCTGCCAGCAGCTGGAACTGTGTGCCGCAACGGGCAGCACCCCTGCCGAGACCGCCCGCATTCTGGCGGACATGGCCAAGGGCCGTGCCAGCCGCAGCGCCCGCCCGGACGACATCACCGTGGCGGTGCTGGCGCTGGAAAAGGCAGTGTGAACGATTTTCAAACAAGAACGCCCTTCCGCGGTTTTGAAGCCCGGAGGGGCGCTTTGCTTTGGCTTTTAGAGTGCGCAGAGGTCCGGCCCCGCCGCCCCAGGTCCCGCCGTTGTGCGCCCGTGCCCGGCGGCGCTGCTCGCGGCCTTTGCGCGAGGCCCGCGCTCTCCGGCCGCGGCGGCTGCCGTCCATGGGCAGCCGCCTTTGAAAAAACTGTGAAAAGGGCGTCGACGGGCTTGCATTTATCTTCTACATCGTGTAGTATTAAATCAACGACAAGATGTAGAATATGGAGGCGAAGGAAATGAAACTCTCCGACGCGGAATTGGAGATCATGGAAAAGGTATGGGAGCTGGGCGCGCCGGTCACGGCGGCGCAGCTCACCGAGCGGATGGCGGAAAAAGGCTGGAAGCCCTCCACCCTGCTCACCTTCCTCGCCCGCATGGTGAACAAAGGGGCGCTGGCGGTGGAAAAGCGGGGCAAGCAGAATGTTTACCGCCCGCTGGTGAGCGCCGACGGCTACCGCGCCGAGGCCGCCCGGGAACTGCTGGGCCGGTATTACAGCGGCAGCGTCAAGAGCATGGTGGCCGCGCTGTACGACGGCAAGGGCCTCTCCGCCGGGGAGCTGGCGGAGCTGCGGGCCTGGCTGGACGAGGAGGTGAAGGACGGTGAGTGAACTGTTCTACCGCTGGGTGCTGCCGCTCTCGGCGGCGGGGGCGCTGGCTGTGCTGGCTTGTCTGGCCCTCTCACCCCTGCTGAACAAGCTGCGGCCCGCGGCCCGGGCGAGGGCGCTGGCGGCGGCCTTCCCCTTCTTTCTGGTGCCGGTGGGGCCGGTGCTGGCCCTGCTCTTTGCGGCAAAGCCCGCCCCGGTGACCGCGCCGCTGGCCCCGGTGGGCCAGGCGCTGGACACGGCGGCCCGCACCGCCCAAAGCGCCGCCCCGGCGACGCTGCCTGCCGCGGCAGCCGCTGCGGCTCCAGCGGCGGACCCGGCGGCTCTGGTGCTGGCGGCGCTGCCCTGGATCTGGGCCGTGGGCGCGGTGGCGTGTACCCTGTGGCAGTGGGGGCGTTATCTGTGCTTTGTCCGTGGCCTTGCGCGTCTCTCCGCTTCGGTGGAAGGGGAGAGGGAAGCGCTGTGGCAGGAAGTGTGCGCCCAGGCGGGCGTGGCCCGTGCGCCCCGGCTGCGGGCCTGCCCCGGCCTTTCCGGCCCGGTGATGGCCGGCCTTGTGCGCCCGGTGCTTTATCTGCCCGAAGGGATGGACCTGGGCCGGCTGGAGCTGGCCCTGCGCCACGAGGCTGCCCATCTGAGCCGGGGCGATTTGTGGGCCAAGGCGCTGGTGCGCTGGTGCTGCCGGCTGCACTGGTTCGATCCTCTTTGCGCCCTCCACGCGGCCCGCTGGAGCCGGGCCTGTGAATATGCCTGCGACGAGAAGGCCGCTGCCGGGCTGGACGACAGCCGCCGCAAGGCCTACGGCCTTCTGTTGCTGGACGCGGCCCAAAGCCGTCCCCTGCCCGCCGGCGCGGCGGGTCTCGGCGGCAGCAAAAAAGAGTTGCAGGCCCGGCTGGCCGCTCTGCTGCACCCTGCAGTCCCCGGCCGCCGTCTCACCGCAGGGGTGGCTGTGGCGCTGGCCGCCGCCCTTTGCCTCTCCGCCTGCGCGGCGGCGGGCCTTTCCGCCTCCGAGACACCGATGTCCGCCCCGGTGAGCAGCGCCTCGCCCCAGCCGCTGACCGGCGGTGAGGAGAACACCTCCGCGCCGGAAAGCGAGCCGGAGACGACGCCTCTGCCCCTGCCTATGGAAGAGCCGGCGGAAAAGCCTGAGCTGCAGGAAGGCGAGACGGAAGTGAAGTGGGAACACTGGACCGAAGCTATCGTTGCACAGACCGACTATACCCAGGACGACAGCCTGCCGTTTGATACTTATGTACTGGAACGGGAACCGCGGAACGGGGCCGAGGAGGTCAGCGGATGGGCCTTTTATAACGAGCAGGGCGTGGTGACCCGCCGGGAGCCCCTGGACCGGGTGGAACTGCAGCCCGCGGTGCAGGGCGTGGGCCGGACCAACGGCGAGCCGGTGACCAACCTTGCCGCCAATGATTTGACCGGGTTTGCCTGGCCGGTGCCGGAGTATATAGAAGTCAGCCGCTGGAAGAGCAACTACCACAAAGGGGCTGACCTGAAAGCGCCCTACGGCAGTGAAGTGCTGGCCATGGCGTCGGGCACCGTGACCATGGCTCAGTGGCATTACAGCTACGGCAACGTGGTGATGATCGACCACGGCGATGGCCTTTCTACCCTGTACAGCCATATGAGCAGCATGGATGTGGCGGTGGGGGACAAGGTAGCCCAGGGCCAGCAGATCGGCGCGGTGGGTTCCACCGGCAACAGCACCGGGAACCATTGCCACGTTGAGGTGTGCAAGAACGGCGTGCTCCTGGACCTGCACGACTACTTCCCGGACGCCTGACCGAAAACGCAAAAAAGACCGCCCCTCGCCGGGGCGGTCTTTTCGGTTCAATGGGAAAAGAGGCTTACGCTTTGTTCACGCTGCCGAACAGCTCCATCTTCTCCTTGACGGTAGCCTTGATGGCCTCAAAGCCGGGCAGCAGCAGCTTGCGGGGGTCATAGCCCTTGCCCTGCTGGTCCTTGCCGGCCTCGATGTACTCGCGGGTGGCGGCGGCGAAGCTCAGCTGGCACTCGGTGTTCACGTTGATCTTGGATACGCCCAGGCTGATGGCCTTCTGGATCATGTCGGCGGGAATGCCGGTGCCGCCGTGCAGCACCAGGGGAATGCCATTGGTGGCCTCGTGGATCTTGTCCAGCGCGTCAAAGTCCAGGCCCTTCCAGTTGGCGGGGTACTTGCCGTGGATGTTGCCGATACCGGCGGCCAGGAAGTCGATGCCCAGGTCCGCGATACGCTTGCACTCGGCGGGGTCGGCCACTTCGCCGGCGCCCACAACGCCGTCTTCCTCGCCGCCGATGGAGCCCACCTCGGCCTCCACGGAAACGCCCATCTCATGGGCCAGTTTCACCAGCTCGGTGGTCTTGGCCACGTTCTCGTCGATGGGGTAGTGGCTGCCGTCGAACATAATGCTGGAGAAGCCGGCTTCCAGGCAGGCCTTGGCGCCCTCGTAGCTGCCGTGGTCCAGGTGCAGAGCCACAGGCACGGTGATGTTCAAAGTCTCCACCATGGCCTTCACCATGGCGGCCACGGTCTTGTAGCCGGTCATGTATTTGCCTGCGCCCTCAGACACGCCCAGGATCACCGGGCTGTTCAGCTCCTGCGCGGTGAGCAGAACGGCCTTGGTCCACTCCAGGTTGTTGATGTTGAACTGACCCACGGCATAGTGGCCGTCCCGGGCCTTTTTGAGCATTTCAGTGGCGGAAACTAACATATTTATGACCTCCGATCGTTTGGATGGATGCAATCCTAAAACAGTATACCCCATCAGACAGCCAAAATCAATCGCTGCGGCGCGGTTTTGCGGTTTTTTTGTCTTTTGCGCCCCGGGGAAGGCTGGCCCGGGCGTAATCAAAGATGAACTGCTGGGCAATCCCCTGATACGGCCGGCAGCACACCGGCGCGCCCCGGGGAAAAAGCCGCGCCATCGCCCGCTTCATCCAAACGTCCATGGGCACCACGCTCCAGCGGGAAAGGCTGTAGAGCAGCACGCAGTCCGCCACCTTGGGCCCCACTCCTTTGATGGTCGTCAAAAGGGCCCGGGCCTCTGCGTCGGAGAGGGAGGCCAGCGCCGCCTCGCTCACCTGGCCGGAGGCGACTTTGCGGGCCGCGTCGATGAGGTATCCCGCACGCCAGCCAGCACGCAGAAAGGCCAGGTCCTCCGGCTCCCGTGCGGCCAGCACCTCCGGCGCGGGGAAGGAATAAAGCCCGTTTGCCAGCGGCTCGCCCAGCCCCCGGCACAGCCGCCCGGTGATGGCCGCAATGCGGGGGATGTTGTTGTTCTGGCTGATGATGAAACAGCACAGAGTCTCAAAAAAGGGCTGGCGCAGCACCCGAATGCCCGGGCTGTGCTCCACGCACGCCGCGAGCCGCTTGCTGCCGGAGCAAAAGCGCTCCAGCAGGGCGGGGTAGTCCATGTCCAGCGCAAAATAGTTTTCCCAAAAGGCCCGGTCCTCTTCCTGCGCGCCGTCCAGCGCCAGGACCGCGCTTTCCATGCGGGCCGTCACCGCCCGCCCGGCGGCCACGCCGGACCAGCCGCCGCCCTCCAGCGGCTGCCACAAAAAGGTCTGGCCGCACCCAAGCGTGGCGTCCAGATCCAGCCCGCGGGTGTTTTCCAACAGCAGCATGACGTCTCCTTTCTCAAAAGGGGTGTTCCTGCTTTGTACGATAGCGGCCCCAAGCGCCAAAGTCAAGGCCCCCGGGACAAACCGCCCGGCGGTAAATAAAGAGAAAAAAGGGGCAAAATCCCAGTAAAAACCGTCGAAATTCCAATATTGACAGGCCGTTTATAACCCCTTGTTTACGGAAAAACTTTCAACAACGCTGTGGAAAACCGGGTTGAAAACCCGGGACGGTGTGGAAAAAAGTGCCCCGGACAGGCCGTTTTTTAACATTTTCCACAAGGTTTTCAACATGTGGAAAGTTAAAAACCGGATTACGAAGTGTATAACGGTCTTTACAAAGGGGGCAGCGCGGCTTCTACCGCCAAAGATTCTGCATAAATTTTTGCAAGAATGTCCAAAATCCCGCCGGGGCATGCCCGCTGCCGGGGCCCGGCGGCGAAAGGGGCCGAAACTTTGTGTCAAACACTGGCAAAACCTGCGGCGGGGTGGTATACTTTTTTTGTATGCACAACGACGAGACAAAGGCGGCGTTCCGCCGCCTTTCACAAAAAGGAGAAATCATGCGCAACAGCCCCGAAAAACATGACAACGGCGCTCTGGAACAGAGCCTCGTTTACGGCAAGAACCCGGTCACCGAACTGCTGAAAAGCGGCGCCGGGGTGGACACTGTGCTGCTCAGCGAGGGCCTGCCCGACGCGGTGGCCTCCTATTACACCGCGCTGGCCAAACAGGCGGGCGCGGTGGTCAAGCGGGTGCACCCCAACAAGCTGCGGTTGAGCTGCGGCACCGACAGCCACCAGGGCGTGGCGGCCTACGCCTCTTCCATCTCCTATGTGGGGCTGGACGATTTGCTGGCCATCGCCCGGGACAAGGGCGAACCTCCCTTCCTGGTGCTGGCCGACGGGGTGGAGGACCCCCACAATCTGGGCGCGATCATCCGCTCGGCTTTGCTGTGCGGCGCCCACGGCGTGGTCATCCCCAAGCGGGGCGGCGCGGCGGTGACCCCCACTGTGCTGAAAAGCAGCGCCGGCGCGGCGGCCCGGCTGCCGGTGGCCCGGGTGGCCAACATCGGCGAGAGCATTCGCCGCCTGAAGGAGCAGGGCGTGTTCGTCTACTGCGCCGACATGGACGGCCAGCCCCTGGAAAAGGCGGACCTCACCGGCCCGGTTGCGCTGGTGATGGGCAGCGAGGGCAAGGGCGTCAGCCCGCTGGTGCGCAAGCTGTGCGACGGCGCGGTGAGCCTTGCCATGGCCGGGCGCGGCACCGGAGTGGACAGCTTCAACGTCTCGGTGGCCGCGGGCATTATCCTCTACGAGATCGCGCGGCAGCGCCGCTGAACACATACGCCCCACAAGGCATGGAGGGATCGATCAGTGCCAGACAACAAATTTTCCAGCTCGGTGGACGAGATCCTGGAAACGCTCAAACAGCAGCAGGCGGCGGCCCCGGCCAGTGACCGGGCGGTGGACGAGATCCTGGCCGACCTGGGCCTGGGAGACGGCCTGCCTCTGCCGCCGGTGAAAGAAACGCCGGCGCCCCAGCCCGCGCCCAAAGCCCGGCCCGCCGCGGCCCCCGCGGAAGAAAAAACGGCCCGCCCCGCCCCGCAGCCCGAGGCGGGACAGGCGCGCCCGGCCGCGGCGGAACAGCCCGCCAAAGCGCCTGCGCCCGCCCAAAAACAGGCGGCGAAACAAACGCCCCCCGCCAAGGCACAGGCGCCCCAAAAGCAGGAGGCGCCCCGCCAGAGCGCCCCGGAGCAGCCTGCCCGGCGCACGCTGCAGCGCCCGGCGGCAAAGGCCCCGGCGGCCGAGCCTGAGCGGGAGACCGATGAGGTCATCCGTCAGGTGCAGCAGACGGTGTCCGCCCCGGCGGCCCCCTCGCCCGACGCACTGCAGCAGCTCACCGGCACCATCAGCGAGACAATGCAGTTCGACGCGGAGTTCCAGAAGTTTTTCAGCGAGAGCGTGGCGGTCATCCCCGACGAGGAGCCGGAACAGCACCCGGGCTTTTTCGCCCGCTTTTTGCGCCACAAGGACGACGACGCCGGCTTTGAGGAGGACGACGAGCTGACCGAGACCGGGGAAGTGCGGGTGGACGAGCCCACCCTGATGATCCCCGACTCCGCCCGTGCGCCCCAGCCGGAGGAGGAGCCGGTGGCCCTGCCGGTGAACAACGAGCCTGCCCGGCCGCAGGCGGCGGCCCGGGAGGCCGGCCCCGAGCTGACGGACACCGGCGTGATCCAGCTGGAAGGGCTGGAGGACGACACCCGCCCCCTGGAGGATCTGGAGGAGGCCGCGGGCAGTATCCGCTTTGAACAGGAGCCTGCCGGCGAGCCGGAAGAGGAGCCCGAAGAGCAGCGAGCCAAGCGGGGCTTCTTCCCCCGGATGTTCGGCGGCGAAGCGCCTGCGGAGGCTGTGTTCGACGAGCCCGAGCAGCCGGAATACATCGACGATTACGAGGACCCCGCCGACGCGGCCGCGGTGCAGGCGGACCTGGACGGCATGCGCCGCATGCTGGCCCTGCGCACGGTGCTCACCGGCATTCTCACGGTCCTGCTTCTCTATCTGGGCCTGGCGGTGGGCTCCAGCCCGCTGCCGCCCATCGGGCCCATCGACCCGGCCACCGCCCCCGCCGCCTATCTCGCGGTGCACCTGATCGCGCTGGCGGCGGCCTGCGCCGTCAACTGGCGGGTGCTCGCAAACGGCGTGCCCGGGATCTGGGGCCGCCCCAGCGCCGACACCATCCCTGCGCTGGCAGCCTTCGGCGCGCTTGTGCAGCTGGTGGTGCTTTTGACGGCGGCGGATAAATTCGAGGCCGACAAGCTCACCCTCTTCGCCGCTCCTGCCGTGCTGCTGCTGTGCCTGAACGCCTTTGGGCGCTTTGTCATGCAGGGCGTGGTTTCCCGCAATTTCCGCATGGCCAGCACCGGCAGCGAGCACACCGCGGCGGCGCCTCTGGGCGACGCCGAGCTCACCGCCCGCCTGGCCCAGGGCCTGGGCGAACCGGAACCCTGCCTGCTTTTGAACCGGCCCACCTCGCTGGTCAAGGGCTTTTTGCGCCAGAGCTTCTCCGAGCGGGCCAGCGACGGCCTGGCTCAGAAGCTGAGTTGGATTTTGCTGGGCGCGGCTCTGGTGAGCGCGCTGGTCAGCCTCTTTGCGGGCCACGGCGGCCTGGCTGCCGTCAACGCCCTGGCGGGCGCGCTGTGCCTGGGCGGGCCGCTGGCGGCCACCCTGCTGAGCGCGCTGCCCAGCCTGCTGGCCCAGAAGAGCGCCGCCCAGGTGGGCGCGGTCATCCCCGGCGCGGCGGCTACCGAGCAGCTGGGCCGTGCCAACATCGCCGTGGTGGGCGCGAGGGACCTGGTGCCCGGCGCCAGCGTGCGGCTGCACGGGATCAAGACCTTCGAAAAACAGCGCATTGACCTGGCCATCCTCTACGCGGCCTCGGTGCTCATCGAGGGCTGCGACACCCTGCGGGATGTGTTTATGAACATCATCCAGGGCAAGACCGAAATGCTCTTCAAGGTGGAGAACCTGGAGAACCTGCCCGGCTACGGCTTCACCGCCTGGGTGAACAACAACCGGGTCATCGTGGGCAACCGGGCCTTCATGCAGCAGCAGGGCCTGGAGATCCCCAGCCTGGACTATGAGAACCGCTACACCAAGGGCAAGCGCCTGCCCATCTATCTGGCGGTGAGCGGCCGTCTGTTCGCCATGTTCCTGGTGAGCTACAAGGCCAACCCCCAGGTGGCGGCCACCCTGTCCGACCTGCGCAGCCAGGGCGTGTCCCTGCTGGTGCAGAGCGACGACTTCAACCTCACCGGCGAAGGGCTGGCGGTGCTCTACGGCCTGCCCGCGGGCAGTGTAAAGGTGCTTTCCGGCGCCGAGCGCCGCATGCTGGCCCCCCACACCGCCTATGCCGAGACCAGCGAGGGCTGCATGACCCACATGGGCAGCTTCGCCTCCTTTGTGGGCGGCCTGCGGGCCGCCGCCGGAGCGGCCTGGGGCGAGAAGGTGGCCAGCTTTGTGCAGGCCGCGGGCGTGGGCGTCAGCTGCCTGCTGGCGCTGGTGATGGCCTTCACCGGCGGCATTGGCGCGCTGGGCCTGCCGGCTCTGGTGCTCTATCAGGCGGCCTGGGCAGTGCTCACCCTGGCCATGCCTCTGCTGAAAAAATATTAACCAAAATCCCCGCCGGGCCGCGCCCGGCGGGGATTTTTTGTGGTTTTTGGGGCAAAGTTCCGGCCCGTCAATAGGCAAAATCCACAAAGCTTTCGGCGGATTTTGTGCGGGGCATGCCCCGCATTTAACGTGAATAATCCTTTAAAAATTATTCAAACTGTGCTAAAATTTTGTTTAGGTTGCTACCGCCGCATTACCTTTGCAAAACACGCGGTAGAAGAGAGGGTTAATTAGAATGAAGAACTACGCCAACACAAACATCCGAAACATTCTCGTTGCCGGCCACGCCGGCTGCGGCAAGACCACCCTGGTGGAAGCTCTGCTGTACACCACCGGCGCGCTGGAGCGCATGGGCCGCGTGGAAGACGGCAACACCGTGAGCGACTTTGACCCCGAAGAGGCAAAGCGCCGCGCTTCGCTGAACCTGGCAGTGGCTCCCGTGGAGTACGAGGACGTGAAGCTGAATTTCCTGGACACGCCGGGCCTGTTCGATTTTGAGCTGGGCCAGTACGAGGGCGTGCAGGCCGCAGGCAGCGTGCTCATCACCGTTTCGGCACGTTCGGGTGTGACCGTTGGCGCGGAGAAGGCCTACCGCCTGGCCGAAAAGCTGGGCCGCAGCCGCATGGTGTTCGTCAGCAAGATGGACCTGGAGAATGCCAACTTCTATAAGATCCTGGAAGAACTCAAGACCAAGTTCGGCCCCTCGGTGTGCCCCTGCGTGGTGCCCACCCGTCAGGAGGACGGCACGGTGGTGTATGTGAACCTGTTCAGCCAGAAGGCCTTCAAGTATGAGGGCGGCAAGCAGGTGCAGGTGCCCCTGCCCGAGATGGGCCACCGCCTGGACGGCCTGGTGGAAGCCATGAGCGAAGCCGTGGCCGAGACCGACGACGCCCTGATGGAGAAATTCTTCTCCGGCGAAGCCTTCACCACCGAAGAGATCGTGGAAGGCCTGGCCAAAGGCTGCAAGAGCGGCATGATCACCCCCGTGTTCTGCGGCAGCGCCGTGAACCTGCAGGCGCTGGATATGTTGCTGTATAACCTGAAAGTCCTGCTGCCCAGCCCCGCCGAGGTGCCCGCCCCCGTGGCCCTCACCGCCGGCGGCGACGAGGTGAAGCTGGAGTGCGACCCCGCGGCCCCCGTGGCGGCCTATGTGTTCCGCACCGTGGCCGACCCCTTCGTGGGCAAGCTGAGCTACGTCAAGGTGTTCAGCGGCACCCTCACCGCCGCTTCCAACCTGGTCAACGCCCGCACCGGCGAAGCCGAGCGCTTCGGCAAGCTGCTGAACATGCGCGGCAAAAAGCAGACCGAAATTGACTCCATCGCCGCCGGCGACATCGGTGCGGTGACCAAGCTCTCCGGCGCCCAGACCGGCGACACCCTGTGCGACCCCGCCCGTGTGGCCGCCCTGCCCGCCGCCGCTTTCCCCAATCCCACCCTGTCCATGGCCATCCGCGTGACCAAGAAGGGCGACGAGGGCAAGATCGGCACCGCCCTGGCCCGCCTGATGGAAGAGGACCGCACCCTGGCCTACCGTGTGGACGCCGAGACCGGCCAGCAGATCATCTCCGGCCTGGGCGAGCAGCACCTGGACGCTGTGGTGGCCAAGCTGAAGGCGAAGTTCGGCGTGGATGTGGAGCTCACCGCTCCCCGTGTGGCCTACCGTGAGTCGGTGCGCAAAAAGTGCAAGGCCCAGGGCCGCCACAAGAAGCAGACCGGCGGCCACGGCCAGTTCGGTGACGTGTGGATCGAGTTCGAGCCCTGCGACAGCGAGGAGCTGGTGTTCGAGGAGAAGGTGTTCGGCGGCAGCGTGCCCAAGAACTACTTCCCCGCGGTGGAAAAGGGCCTGCGCCAGGCCGCCAAGCACGGCGTGCTGGCGGGCTATCCCGTGGTGGGCCTGAAGGCCACCCTGCTGGACGGCAGCTATCACCCGGTGGACTCCAGCGAAATGGCCTTCATCATGGCCGCCAAGCTGGCCTATAAGGCTGCTCTGCCCGAGGCCGGCCCGGTCATTCTGGAGCCCTTCGGCACCCTGCGCGCCCACGTTCCCGGCGACAACACCGGCGACATCATGGGCGACGTGACCAAGCGCCGCGGCCGCGTGCTGGGCATGAGCCCCGACGAGGACGGCCTGCAGGTGGTGGAGGCGGAGGTGCCTCTGGCCGAAATGCAGGACTTCACCACCTTCATGCGCCAGCTCACCCAGGGCCGGGGCCACTTCACCCTGGACTTCGTGCGCTACGAGCCCCTGCCCTCCAACCTGGAAGGCAAGGTCATCGAGGAAGCCAAGAAGCTGGATGGCGGCGCCGAGGACGAAGAGTAACCACTTTGCAGCCCCCGGCGGGGCATAAACCCCCGCCCGGCTGCATACAATGAACAAAGCAAGCGCAAACGACCCACCGGTGGCCGGACGGCTGGCGGTGGGCCGTTTTTTGCGGCACAAAAAAAGAGGCCGGTTTTTGGCGAAATAGCTGAAAACAATCGCCCAATATTGACAGTGGCAGTTAAATCAACTATACTATCAAAATTAGGACAAGTGCAGGCCTGGAAAAAGGAACGACCCGCCGTCCGGCTGCGCGCGCAGCGCGCAGGTCCAGAATCAAAAAACGCACACGGGTGCGAAAACATTATCGTTAGGGAGCATTCAAAGCAATGAGCATGAAGGAACTCGTTATGACCCGCGCCGGTCTTGAGGCGCTGGAGAACGAACTGGAAGAACTCAAGACGGTCCGCCGCAAGGACGTGGCCGAGAAGATCAAGGTGGCCCGCGGCTTCGGCGATCTGTCAGAGAACAGCGAATACGACGAGGCCAAGAACGAGCAGGGCTTCATCGAAAGCCGCATTGCCCAGCTGGAGGGCATGCTCAAGCACGCCCGCGTCATCGACAACGACGAGCTGAGCCTGGAGCATGTGGCTGTGGGCACCCACGTCAAGATCGAGGACGAGGACGGCGAGGTCGAGGAGTACGACATCACCGGCTCCACCGAGGCCAACCCTCTGAACGGCAAGATCAGCGACGAGAGCCCTGTGGGCGCGGGCCTGCTGGGCAAAAAGGCGGGCGAGACCGCCGAGATCACCCTGCCCAACGGGGCCACCGTGGTCTTCAAAGTGGTGGAGATCACCCGTTCGGCGCTGTAAGGGCTTTTTTGGCTGCAAAACACAAGGAAATTCTGCAAAAACAGGTGCCACGGCACCTGTTTTTGTGTTATAATAAAGCTTACTGTAGACAAGGGCCGCGCCGCGGCCGTTTTGCACCGCAAAGGAGAGAATAGAATGGCACAGATGAACCAGAACCCGGCTCCCGCCGAGGAGATGACCCAGCAGGAGTACAGCGAGCTGGTGGCGATCCGCCGTCAGAAGCTGGCCGACCTGCAGCAGGCGGGCAAGGACCCCTTCCACATCACCAAGTGGCCCCAGGCGGACTTTGCCGCCGAAGTGAAAGAGAACTTCCAAGACCTGCCCGAGGACGCCGCCCCCGAAGACCACCGTCAGGTGTGCATGGCGGGCCGGATGATGAGCAAGCGGGTGATGGGCAAGGCCAGCTTTGCCGACCTGCGGGACACCACCGGCGACATCCAGATGTACGTCAAGCGGGACGATGTGGGCGCGGACGTGTATCAGGAGTTCAAGAAGTTTGACATCGGCGACATCGTGGGCGTGCGGGGCTTTGTGTTCCGCACCAAGATGGGCGAGATCAGCGTGCACGTCACCGAGGTGGTGCTGCTGTCCAAGAGCCTGCTGCCCCTGCCCGAGAAGTTCCACGGCCTCAAGGACCAGGAGACCCGCTACCGCCAGCGGTATGTGGACCTGATCGTCAACCCCGAAGTGCGCCGCGCCTTTGAGGTGCGCAGCCGCTTCATCCGCTATATGCGCCGCTATCTGGACGAGCGGGACTACATGGAAGTGGAGACCCCCGTGCTGAACACCATCGCCGGCGGCGCGGCGGCCCGGCCCTTCATCACCCACCACAACACCCTGGACATCGACATGTACATGCGCATTGCCACCGAGCTGCCCCTGAAGCGGCTCATCATCGGCGGCATTGACCGGGTGTATGAGATCGGCCGTATCTTCCGCAACGAGGGCATGGACCCCAAGCACAACCCCGAGTTCACCACCGTGGAGCTGTACCAGGCGTATGCCGACTTCCACACCATGATGGACATCGCCGAGGGCATTCTCTCCGGCGCTGCCAAGGAGATCCTGGGCACCTATCAGGTGGAGTGGCAGGGCGAGCAGGTGGACCTGACCCCCGGCTGGCGCCGCCTGACCATGGTGGACGCGGTGCGTGAGTACGCCGGCGTGGACTTTGCCGCCATCACCGACGACGCCGAAGCCGTGGCCGCCGCCAAGGCCATCGGCGTGGAGCTGGCGGACGCCGCCGAAAAGACCTGGGGCAACGCCCTGTACGCCTGCTTCGACCAGAAGGTGGAGGAGAAGCTGGTGCAGCCCGCCTTCATCACCATGTACCCCGTGGAGGTCTCGCCGCTGACCAAGCGCAGCCCGGAGGACCCCCGCCTCACCGAGCGCTTCGAGCTGTTCATCTGCCGCAGCGAGCTGGCCAACGCCTACTCCGAGCTGAACGACCCCATCGACCAGCGCCAGCGCTTTGAGAAGCAGGTGGAGCAGCGGGAGCGCGGCGACGAAGAGACCGAGATGATGGATGAGGATTTCCTCACCGCCATGGAGTACGGCATGCCTCCCACGGGCGGCATGGGCATGGGCATTGACCGTTGCGTCATGCTGCTCACCGGCAGCAGCTCCATCCGGGACGTAATCCTGTTCCCCACCATGAAGCCCATCGACAAGCCTCAGCCGGCCCAGAAGCCCGCCGCGGCTGCCGCGGCCCCTGCCGCCGCCGTGAACGACGCCGTGCCTGCGGCGGAGAGCGGCCCCATCGACTTCTCCAAGGTGGAGATCGAGCCGCTGTTCACCGAGTTCGTGGACTTCGACACCTTCTCCAAGTCCGACTTCCGGGCGGTGAAGATCAAGGAGTGCACCGCGGTGCCCAAGAGCAAGAAGCTGCTCAAGTTCGTTCTGGACGACGGCACCGGCACCGACCGGGTCATCCTCAGCGGCATCCACGACTACTACGAGCCGGAGGAGCTGGTGGGCAAGACGGCCATCGCCATCGTCAACCTGCCTCCCCGCAAGATGATGGGCATTGACTCCTGCGGCATGCTCATCAGCGCCGTTCATCAGGAGGACGGCCATGAGGGCCTCCATCTGCTGATGGTGGATCCCCACATCCCCGCGGGCGCGAAGCTCTACTAAGAACAAACGAAAGGGCGTCCTGCGCAGTTGGGACGCCCTTTTGCTGCAAAACAGGAAAGAGGCGAAAGGACCATGAAGACCGGCCTTGTGCTGGAAGGCGGCGCCATGCGGGGCATGTTCACCGCCGGCGTGCTGGACACCTTTCTGGACGCCGGCGTGAAAGCCGACGAGGTGGTGGGCGTTTCCGCCGGGGCGCTGTTCGGGGTGAATTACCTCTCCGGCCAGAAGGGCCGGGCGGTGCGCTATAACAAGCGCTACAACGGCGACAAGAACTACATGGGCCTGCGGCCTTTGCTGAAGGAGGGCAACCTGTTCAGCACTTCCTACGCCTATGACCTTGTGCCCCGCAGGCTGGACCCCTTTGACGACGCGGCCTTCCAAAACAGCGGCGTGCCCTTTTTTGCGGTGGTCACCAATGTGGACACCGGGCAGGCGGAATACATGCAGGTGAAAAGCGTCTTTGACCAGATGGACCTGCTGCGGGCCTCCGGCTCCATGCCCTTCGTCTCCCGCCCGGTGGAATGGGAGGGGCGGCGGTATCTGGACGGCGGTGTTTCCGACAGTATCCCCTTTGAATGGATGGCCGCCCGGGGCTGCGATAAGCTCATCGTGGTGCTCACAAGGGAAGAAGGCTACCGCAAAATGCCCATGAACGGGGCGCTGCTGCGGCTGCTGCGCCGCAAATATCCCGCCATTGCCCGGCGGCTGGCCGCCCGCCACACCGACTACAACCGGGCGCTGGAAGAGCTGGAACGCTGGCAGGCGGAAGGCCGGGCCTTTGTGATCCGCCCTTCGGTCAAAACGCCCATCAGCCGGATCGAGACCGACCCGGAGAAACTCCAGCAGGTCTACGACCTGGGCCTTGCGGACGGGCAAGCAGCCCTGCCGGCCCTGCAAGCCTGGCTCGCCGGGCGGTGAGCCGCCCTTGCAAAGGGCCCGGGGTTACGTTACAATAAAGCCGAGCGGCCCACCGCCGCGGAAAAGAGAGGAACGAACGACTATGAAGATCATGGCAGTGGACTACGGCGACGCCCGCACGGGCCTGGCCGTGTGCGACCGCACGGAATTTCTGGCCAGCCCCATCGGCCAGATCGAGGAAAAGAGCATGGCCAAAGTGGCGGAAAAGATCATCTATGCCAGCCGGGAATACGACGTGGGGATGATCGTCATCGGCCTGCCCAAAAACATGGACGGCACCGAGGGCGGCCGGGCGGAAAAGACCCGCAAGCTGGCCAAGCTGGTGGAGCTGGGCGTGCAGGTGCCCATCGTATTCTGGGACGAGCGCCGCACCACCGTCACCGCCGCGGCGCAGCTCAGTGAGGCGGGCACCTTCGGCAAAAAGCGCAAGGACAAGCTGGACGCGGTGAGCGCCGCCGTCATTCTGGACAGCTTCCTCGCCTGGCGGAAAAACCACCCCGGCGAGCAGCCCAACTGAACCCGACAGAAAAGAGGCCGCTGCCTGCAAGGCAGCGGCCTCTTTTTGCGTCAAAAGGGCGCAAAACCGCGCTTTAACGGGCTTACGCGCGCAGAAAAAACGTGCTATAATAGTAGCATAGTAATCACGATGAGGCCCCCGGACAGACCGGGTCAGCGGAAGAAGCACAGTTGGATGGATACAGGCAGCAGCGGCGCGGCGCCGCACGGCGGAAGATGGAGGACAAGAGATGTTTGAAACAGGAAGTCTGATCGTGTATGGCAATTCCGGTATCTGCCGGGTGGAGGGCGTCTCCATGAAGCAGCAGCTGGGCGGCGGCGGGCAGGCGATGTACTACACCCTGACGCCCCTGTTCGGCAGCGGCACGGTGTATACCCCTGTGGAGACCAAGGTGTTCATGCGCCCGGTCATCACCGGGGAAGAAGCCAGGGACCTCATCCGCCGCATGCCGGAAATAGAGCCGGGCTGCTGCGCGGGCACCGACCAGCGCACCCTGGCGGAGCACTACCGGGGCCTTTTGCACACCTACCAGTGCGAGTCTCTGGTGAAGATCATCAAGGCCGTCCATCTCAAGGCCCGGCAGGCTGCCGCCCGGGGCAAAAAGCTGGGCAAGACCGACCAGCAGTTTATGAAGCGGGCGGAGGAACTGCTCTATGAAGAGCTGTCCCTTGCGCTGGACATCCCCAAGGACCAGGTGAAGGACCATATCCTCAAAACGCTGGAGCCAGCGGCGCAGTGAGAGGGGGAGGCAAGAACGATGCAGCTGAAAACCGCCCTTCGCATTACACGGGTGTGCGCGGCGCTTGCCCTGCTGTTTCTTTTCCTGTGGCTGCTTTTCAAAACGCAAACATTGTTGTATCTGTGTTTGGGGGCTTCTTTCGCTGCGCTTGCTTCCAAGGCGGTTTTTTACCGCTGCCCCCATTGCCGGCGCTATCTGCACAGAGTATACGGCAAGTGCTGCCCCTACTGCGGCAAAGAGCTTGGCCTGTGAATCAAAAAAAGAGCCTTCCGCTTTTGAAAACGGAAGGCTCTTTTTGCTGCGGTCAGTGGCAGAAGCTCTCCACAGGTTTCTCCGGCGGGGGATTGGTGAGCTTCGGGCCCAGGGTCATCTGGCTGGAATAGAGGCTGTAGTGGCCGCTGAGCAGGTAGCTCACCGCGCACACCAGCAGATAGAGCAGCAGCGGCTCAGCGCCGAACAGCTCCACGCCCAGCAGAATGCTGGCGATGGGGCAGTTGGTCACGGCGCAGAAGGTGGCCACCAGCGCCAGCGCCGCGGCAAGGCCCGGGTCCAGCCCCAACAGCGGCCCCACAAGGCAGCCGAAGGTGGAACCCACAAAGAAGGTGGGCACGATCTCGCCGCCCCGGAACCCGCAGCCCAGGGTGATGGCGGTGAGCAGCAGCTTCAGGATGAAGGCCGCCGGGTGCACCAGCTCGCCCTCAGTGATGGCGTGCTCCACCACGTCCATGCCCGCGCCGTTGTAGGCCCGGGTGCCCACCGCCAGGGTGAACAGAATGATGAGGGCACTGCCCACCAGAATGCGCAGATACTGGTTTTTCAGCTTGGTCTGATAAAGATGGCTGGCAGTGTGCATGGCCACACAGAACAAAATGCCCAGCACCGCGCAGCCCACCGCAAGCAGGGTGGCGCGCCAGGCGTTGTCAAGGCTCAGGGCCTGCGCACCGTGCACCACAAAGCGCTCCGGCTTGGTGCCCAGCATTACCGCGGTGCCGTAGGAGATGAGGCTGGCCAGCGCGCAGGGCAGCAGCGCGGCATGGTAAATAACACCCACGCAGATGACCTCCATGCTGAACACCGCCGCCGTCAGCGGCGTGCCGAACAAAGCGGCGAACACGGCGCTCATGCCCGCCAGCACCATCACCCGCTGGCTGTTGCGGTTCAGCCGCATTTTTTCGCCCAGCCAACCGCCCATGCTGCCGCCGATCTGCAGCGCCGCGCCCTCGCGGCCCGCGCTGCCGCCCAGCAGATGGGTGATGAAAGTGGCCATGATGATGAGCGGCGTGAGCCGCAGCGGCGCGCGCTTGCCCTGCTGGGCGCTCTCCAGCACCGCGTTGGTGCCCCGCTCGGTGCCCATGCGGCAGGTCTGATACACGAACACGATGACCAGACCGCCCACCGGCAGAAGATACAAAAGCCAGGGGTGCGCCTGACGCATGCCGGTGGCCCAGCTCACCAGATGGAAAAACACCGCGCCCACCGCGCCGCAGGCCACGCCGGCAATGCTGGCGCACACCAGCCACATCAGAAAAGTGCGGGTGTAGGGCTTGAGGCCCAGCTCCCACTTTTGCCGCAACAGTTGTTTGAATTGCATTGCATACTCTCTCCTCAAAAAAGCAAAACCTTTCTTATCATATCACAGCCGGCGGCTTCGTCAAGCCTGTGCTTCAAAAAAACATAAAATGTGGTATAATATATAACATTGCATGAAAAACAAACAGGAGGGGAGAGCGGCACGATGAAAGCGGGCTTTCAAAACAGCGAACAGGCGGCGCAGATGATGCAGTTCAGCTGCCCCCGGTGGGAGCAGCTGCCCGGAATCGCTTTGTACATGGATCAGGTCACCGGGTATCTGAACGAGGTGTTCAGCCCGCTGTGCCCGCCGGGCGAGGAAAAACTGCTCACCAAGGCCATGGTGAACAACTATGTCAAGCAGAAGGTGATGGAGCCGCCCACCAACAAAAAGTACGGCCGCACCCATGTGGCCCAGCTTTTGGTCATCTGCGCCCTCAAGCAGGTGCTGAGCATTCAGGAGGTGGCCCGGCTCATCCGCATGCAGGCCCAGGTGTGCGAGGTGCAGCGCGCCTACGATTATTTCTGCACCCAGCTGGAAACGGCGCTGCAGCAGGCCGCGCAGGGCCATCCTGTGGCCCCCGAGGCGGACGACGACCAGCTGGTGGTCATCCATGCCACCCGCGCGGTCGCCAGCAAGGTGTATCTGCAAAAGCGCCTGGAGTTTGAAAGCCGGGCGGAATGAACCAGGACGAAAAGACAAAGGAAGGCCCCCGGCCGTGCTTTTGAGCACGGCCGGGGGCCTTCTGCTATGGAAGAGAACGGCTGTTTTCAGGCCAGCTCGCTGCGCACCAGTTCGGCCAGCTCGGTGGCGATGGACTGGATGAGCGTTTCATCCTGGCCTTCCACCATCACCCGGATCAGCGGCTCGGTGCCGCTCACGCGCACCAGAACCCGGCCGGTGTCGCCCAGAAGTTCCTTCTTCTCGCGGATGGCGTTCTTGATGGCGTCGTTGTTGTAGAATTCCAGCTTGCCGGCGGCGCTCACCTTCACGTTCTCCATCACCTGAGGCAGGCGGGTCATCACCTTTGCCAGTTT
Source organism: Candidatus Allofournierella pullicola (assembly GCA_019114225.1). Classification (GTDB taxonomy): domain Bacteria; phylum Bacillota; class Clostridia; order Oscillospirales; family Ruminococcaceae; genus Allofournierella_A; species Allofournierella_A pullicola. Next base: position 45,074 of record DXFW01000002.1, read on the forward strand.
GGAGAGAGGCTCGCCGCACCGCTTCAGCAGGCACAGCAGCTGCAGGGCGGTGAGCTGGCCGTCGCCGGTGGTGGCGTAGTCCCGGAAGATGACGTGGCCGCTCTGCTCGCCGCCCAGGGTGTAGCCCTCCTGTTCCATCTCCTCCAGAACATACCGGTCGCCCACCTTGGTGGCGGCAAAGTGCATGCCGTTGGCTTCACAGAAGCGGGCAAACCCCAGATTGGTGAGCACCGTGCCCACGATGGTGCTGCGGCGCAGCTTGCCCCGCTGCTGCATATCCAGCCCGCAGATGGCCATGATGAAGTCGCCGTCCACCACGCTGCCGTTTTCGTCCACGAACAGGCAGCGGTCGGCGTCGCCGTCAAAGGCCACGCCCGCCACCGCGCCGGGGGTGGAGCGCACCGCTTCGCACAGGGCCTCCATGTGGGTGGAGCCGCAGTTTTCGTTGATGTTCACCCCGTCCGGCGCGGCGGAGAGGATGGCCGCGTCCGCCCCCAGCTGGCTGAACAGCTGCCCGGCGGTGGCGGAAGCGGAGCCGTTGGCGCAGTCCACCACGATCTTCATGCCTTCCAGCGAGGTGGGGATGGTGCTTTTCAGGTGCTCCACATAGTCCCGCACGGCGGTGGTGGAATGGCTGATCTGGCCCAGGCCGTCGCCGGTGGCCAGCACAAAATCCCCCTGCTCGATCAGGGTCTCGATCTGGTCTTCCAAATCGTCCGGCAGCTTGAAGCCCTCGCCGCCGAAGATCTTGATACCGTTGAAGGGATAGGGGTTGTGGCTGGCGCTGATCATCACGCCGGCGTCCGCCTTGTATTTCATCACAAGGTAGGCCACCGCGGGGGTGGGCACCACGCCCAGGTCGATCACGTCCGCCCCCACGCTGCACAGGCCCGCCGCCAGCGCCGCGCCCAGCATGTCGCTGGAAATGCGGGTGTCCTTGCCCAGCACCACCAGCGGACGGCGCCGCCGCCCGTAGGTGAGCACGGTGGCCGCCGCGCGGCCGATGTTCATGGCAAGCTCACAGGTCATATCCTCGCCGGCAATGCCGCGCACGCCGTCGGTGCCAAATAATCTGCCCATGTGTATTGTCTCCTTTCAGCGTTCAGCGGGTCAGACCCGCTTGGCCAGATTGCCCGGCCCTTTGTAGATGTGCCCGGCGGGAACGACGCCCCGCACACAGCTGGTGGGATACACCTGGCAGCCTCGGCCCAGCACCGAGCCGGGGCACAGCACGCTGTTGCAGCCCACTTCGGCCCCGTCGCCCACCAGCGCGCCCAGCTTCTTGCGGCCGGTGGGCAGCTGCTCACCGCCGTTTTTGATGACCACAAGGCTCTTGTCGCTCTTCAGGTTGCTGGTCACCGCGCCGGCGCCCAGATGGGCCTTACAGCCCAGGATGGAATCGCCCACATAGTTGAAGTGGGGCACCTGTGCCCCGTCAAAGAGAATGCAGTTTTTCAGCTCCACGCTGTTGCCCACCACGGCGCCCGCGCCCACCAGGGCGCTGCCCCGGATGAAAGCACAATGACGCACCTCGGCCTCGGGGCCGATGATACAGGGCGCGCCCAGCAGGGCGGTGGGAGCCACCTTGGCGCTCTTGGCTACCCAGACCCCCGGCTGAGGCTGATCGTATTCGCCGGCGGGCAGGCTCTCGCCCAGCTTCAGAATAAAATCCTTCAACTCATCCAGCACCTGCCAGGGCCACTCCTTGCCCTCAAACAGGGGGGCGGCCAGGGTGTGGGAGAGATCGAACAGTTCTTCGGTGCGGCAAATTTGCATAGCGCACGCTCCCTTCCATGATTCGCTATCACTCATTATATGAAATCAAAGCGGAAATAACAACTTGAAAATACAAAAAATGCGGACGAAATGTCAAATACGGCGTGTTTCACGAAATTCTGCCGCCGCAGCTGTGGAATAATTGTGATATTTTTCCACGAAATTTGCACAATAAGCTTTTGCGAGGCGAAGAAAAAGCCCCGCAGAGCGCGGGGCAGAGGGTTACTTGCGTAAAATGTCCAGAGCGTGACTGGTCACACCCAGCAGGTCGGGGCGCTCGCACACCGCCAGATGGTAGCGCATGAACAACCCGAACTGTTCTTCATCCATGCAGTCCACTTCCTCCCGCAGCAGCAGAGCGCAGCCGTCGGCGGCCACGTAGTGGAGGCGAGTCACGGGAAAGGCGGCCATGAGCGCGTCCACGTCCTCCTTGCGCACCAGCTCAAACAGGTCTTTTGGCTGGGAAAAAGCGGCAAAGGTCTCCGGGTCCAGCAGGCCTTCCTGAAGGTATTGGGCTATGTCGATGTTTTGGTGACGGAACCCCTCGTCCAGCAAGCAGCCGTCCGAGATAACATAGGCGGCAAAGATAACGCCTCCCGGGCGGGTCACCCGGATGGCTTCGGCCAACGCCCGGCGCTTATCCTCCGGCGTATACAGATGGTAGAGCGGCCCCAGCAGCAGGGTGATGTCGTAGCTGTCGCTCTCAAAGCCGCTCAGGTCCAATGCATTGCCCTGGGCGACCGTCACTGCTTCGCCGGGCATGGTGTTCTGACGGAACACTTCGATGTTGTGCTCCACCAGTTCCACCGCGTCCACCCGGCAGCCTTCCCGGGCCAGCGCGTGGGAATAGCGCCCGGTGCCCGCACCGATCTCCAGCACCCGCGCCCCGGGCTGCAGGTAGCGGTGGATGTAGTGCATGGTGGTGATGAACTCCACTGAGCCGTGGCGGGAGGTCAGCCGCCCGTCCTCGTCAAAATGGCTGTAGAATTCGCGGATATAGTGTGTTTCCACGGTGAACCTCCCTTCCACTCAGGACCGATGCGGAGCCGCCAGAGCTTCCACCACCGTTTTCACCCGCCGTCTTGCCTCGACGTCGGCCAAATCCAGTTTCCCGGTGGCGGTGAGCACCGCCGCCCCGTGGGCCCAGAGAAACAAATCCAGAAAAATTTCCCGTCCGGCTTGCACGTCCACGCACAGCTGGCGGGCAAAAGTCTCCGCCTTGCGCCCGTTGCCCGGTTCCTTGTAAAAATCTTCGGCCCGGTGCATATCCAGCGCCATGTCCCGGATGAACAGCGCCCGGAACAGCAGCGGCTCCTCCCGGGCAAAGCGCAGATAGGTGAGGGGAAGGGACAGACAGGCTTCCTCGTTCATGCCCCAGGCCGCCGTCTGCTGCTCGTAGAAAGCGAAGGCGTATTCCAGAAAATCCGCCTTCATCATCTCCATGTTTTCGTAGCAGGTGAAGATGGGTCGGGTGGAACAACCCAGCCGGACGGCAATGCTTCGGGCGTTCACCGCCTCAAAACCTTTGCGCCGGGTGATATCCAGCACTGCCTGCAAAATCATCTCCCGTGTGACCTTTGCCGTAGGTGGCACAGCCCTCACCTTCCTTATGTGCAACAAATGTTATGCAACTATTGTTGCATATAAAATGCAGTATGTCAAGGGCCAAAAAAGCGGACCGCCTCCGGTCAGGGAAGCGGCCCGCGGCACGGCGGAGTTACCCGGCTTTTTTGGTCTGTTTGAGGCCCACCACATAGCGGATACGCCGCCAGTAGACGATGACCGAGATGGCCGGGGCCACAAAGTCGGAGATGGGCTCGGCCATAAAGGTGGACATGGCGCCGAAAAACATGGGCAGGATGAACAGGGGGATGAAGTAGATGGTCTTGCGCAGGAAGGAGAGGGGCAGGGAATACTGCATCATGCCCATGCCGGTGAAGCCGTCGATGATGGTGTACTGCACGCCCAGCAGGATGACGCCCAGCGTGCTGATACGGATGGCCTGCACTGCCAGCTGGGCCACCTGCGGGTCGCTGGTGAAGATGGACACAAAAAGCCCGGGCACACACTGGCCGATGAGGAACAGCAGCGTGGTGTAGCCCAGTGAGAGCAGAAGAATGAACTTCTGCGCCTCCAGAATGCGCTTTGGCTGGCCCGCGCCGTAGTTGTAGCCCAGAATGGCCCCGGTGCCGCCGGTAATGCCGCCCAGCGGCATGGTGACCACCAGCATAAAGCTCTGGGAGATGGTGGCTGCCGCCACCAGCAGGTCGCCCTGCGCCGCGCCGCCGTACTTTTGAAGCAGGGAGTTGAGGGCAATGATCATCACATTGTCGAAGGCGATGATGACGAAGGGGGTGAAGCCGGTGGCCATCACCCGGCCCATAATGCGGGCGCTGTAGCCGCCGAAGGTAATGCGGATGGGGGGCTGGCGGCCAAACAGGAACACCAGCACAAAGATACAGCTGGCCAGCTGGCTGAGCACGGTGGCCAGCGCCGCGCCGGACACGCCCATGCCCAGCACAAAGATGAACACCGGGTCCAGCAGGATGTTCAGCACCGCGCCCAGCAGCACCGAGAGCATGCCTTTTTTGGCAAAACCCTGGCAGATGATGAACTGGTTCATGCCGGTGGCCAGCAGGGCGAAGAGGGTGCCCGCCAGATACACCGTGTAGTAGCTCTCGGCATAGGGCAGGCTGGCCTCGCTGGCGCCAAAGAGCAGCAGCACCGGCCGCCGGGTGGCGTAGGCCAGCGCCATCAGCGCCGCCGCCAGCCCGCAAAGCAGCACGAAACAGTTGGCCAGAATGCGGCGGGCGCCCTCGTTGTCGCCCGCGCCCATGCGAATGCTCACCAGCGGCGAACCGCCCACGCCCACCAGAAAGGCCACCGAGCCGATCATGGTCACGATGGGGCCGCAAACGCCCGCCCCCGCCAGGGCCAGATTGCCCACCTCGGGGATGTTGCCGATGTACATGCGGTCCACCACGCTGTAGAGCACGCTCACGAACTGGGCCAGCATGCTGGGCAGGGCAATGCGCAGCACCAGCTGGCGAATGGGGTCGCGCCCCAGGTCGTTTTCCATTCTCACACAAAACACCGCCTTGAAGGCGCAAAGAGCGCCGGACGCGTTTCTTCGCCCGGCGCAGCGCCGATTATTTGTAGATCTTTTGGAGGGTGAAGCCCCGGCCGTGCACCTCGTTCACCGAACTGATGACGATAAACGCCTGAGGGTCTGTCTCCAGCACCAGGTGGTTCAGCTTTGCCAGTTCCCGGTTGGTCACCACCGTCAGCAGCATGTCCCGCTCGGTCTGGGTGTAGCCGGTCTGGGCGTGCAGCACCGTGCAGCCCCGGTCCAGCACCCGCAGGATAATGCGGCGGATGTCGTCGTTCTTTTCGCTGAGGATCTTCACCTGCACCTTGGAATGCCCCATCACCGAAACTTTTTCCAGAATGACGGTGTAAAGCAGCACCAGCAGAATGCCGTAGAGGATCTGCTCCTTGTCGGCAAAGACCATCTGACCGATGAGGATGAGAAAATCCAGAAGGTACATCACCGCGCCCACCGGCAGGCCGAAGTATTTGTTCAGCACGATGGGGGGGATGTCCATGCCGCCGCTGGAGGCTCCCGCGCCGATCACCAGCCCGATGGCCACGCCGATGAGCACACCGGCAAAGATGGTGCCCAGCATGGGGTCACGGGTGAAGCCGTCAATGCCGGGAATACGGGCAAACAGGTCCAGAAACAGCGGGTAGCAGAAGGTGGACAGCGCCGTGTTGAAGGCGAACCACCGGCCCATGGCCAGCGCCCCCACCACGAACATGATGATGTTGGACACCAGCACGAACCCGGCCACCGGCACATCGAACCAGTAGCGGGCGGCCAGCGCCAGACCCGTGGTGCCGCCGGTGATGAGCCCGCAGGGCAGCACGAACATGTCCACCGCAAGGGCGTACAAGGCGTTGCCTGCCAGCACCAGCAGAATGTTTTTTCCCCGTGAGGGCAGAATGAAGCCTTTCACGGGCGATCCCTCCCCTCCATGCACTGCACGACAGTGCCATGATAAAGCGAAAGGCGGCAGGCCAAATGCCTGCCGCCAAAACGATATACATCACACCGGGCGCAGCCCATTCGACCCACCTCCCTTTTGGTATTACACACAAGTATTGCACAGCCCGGCGGGGATTGCAACCCCGGGCAAAAAAAGTTCGGCGTTTTGCCCCGAAATTTTCGGGAGCAAAACGCCGGTCTTTGTCAAATCGCGCAGGGGGTTCAGCGCAGCATGGCGCTCTGGTTCACCACATAGGTGCTGTACAAAAACAGCACGTCCTGGTTTGTGAACTCCACATACTGGGGCACAAGGCCGCTGACCATGTAGCGGATGTCCACCAGCGTGACCTTGCGGTACTGGCCCAGAAGCAGCGGCACAAGGCTGCTGGCATAGGAATCCCGGAACACCACCAGCTCCTTGTCGGTGGCCGCCAGAGGGCTTTCCACGGTGATGAGGGGGCTGGCCCCGCTGAGGAATACGTCGTAGGGCACGTCGGTGTCCAGCCGCGCCAGGTCGTAGACGGCGGTGGAGTCGGGGTACTGGTAGTTGTCGCACACGGCGGCCACGGTGGCGTCGCTGACCATGTAGGTCAGTTCTTCCGGCACGTCCGCGCCGTACTTGCCGTAGGCGCCGATGAAGCCCTCCACCGTCACCGGGTCGAAGCTGTTCATGTCCGCCGAAAAGCCCATGGTCTCGCCCAGCGCGGCCACCACGCCGCCAAGGCGCTCCTGCCGCCAGTGGCTGTCGGTGAAGTAATAGTCCTCCAGCGTCAGTGCCCCGGTCAGGTCGATTTTTTCAATGCCGCTGTCTGCCAGACCCTCGTCCGCCGCGGCGAACAGGGCCGCGTAGTCGGTGGCGGGCGTCACCTCGCCGGGCAGGTAATAGCCCTTGTCCGGCACGATGGCGTAAAAGGCGCGGTTGTCCCCGGTGAGCAGGTCGGCCTTCAGATTTTTCAGCTTTTCGGCAAAGCGGGCGGCGCTTTCGGTGTCCGCCTCGCCCAGCGCCTCCACCCAGTGGCCCTGGGCGGTGTACATGCCGTTCTCGTCGGGGCGCTTGCCGCTGTTGAACAGGCCGTTTGCCGCGGCAAGGGCAGTCACGGCGGCAGCCGCGAGGCAAAGCCCCGCGGCTGCGAATACGAGTTTGCGGTTCACGGCTTACTCAGCCAGCGCGGTGAAAGCCGCGTGGATCGCCTCAGCGCTGTCGGCGCCGGTCATGATGAGGATGACCACGTCGCCGGAGTAGTCCACGATCTTGCTCTCGGCCTCAACGCAGATCCACTTGCGGGGATCGGCATTGGCCTCGATGTCGGCGGCCAGCTGCTCGGCCTCCTCGGCGCTGTTGGCACGCACCAGGCAGACGGAGAAGGGCACAGAGGTCATGGCGGCGTCGGCGGCAATGCCCTCGGCATAGCGGTCATTGGTCACGCCCAGGTTGTACTCGGAGTTCTCCTCGGTGAGAGCGGTGTACTTCTCGCCGCCGTTCAGGTCGGCGGGCATCAGCATGGGCATCTGGTCCTCGGGCACACTGGCCAGAACGGTGTCCATGATGTCGGACAGGCTGCTGGACAGGGTCACGTCGCCGGCAGCGGCAGACTCGGAAGAAGGCTCGGAAGCAGGCTCAGAGGCGGGCTCGGAAGCCGGAGCGGAGCTGCTGGGCGCAGAGGAAGGAGCGGAAGAAGAGGGGGCGGAAGAGCAGCCGGCAAAGGCGGCCACAGCCATGATGAGAGCGAGGCTCAAAGCAAGTTTTTTCATGTGTTTGACTCCTTATAATAAAGAAATGTGCGGCCGGGTGTGGGGTTAGTGTTCCCCGCCGGCACAGAGTAAACACCCGGACAAAGGAAAATATTGCAAAGCCACCAAAAATTTTTTGACTTTTTCATGCGAAACGCTCCCTTGCTCTGGGACGATTAGATTGTTATACTTGTAACGGGCGGAAACGTTTCGCCCGACAAACGTTTCGTTTGACCTGAAAAGGAGAGGATACCAATGGCTAACCGTATCGTTCTGAACACCATTTCCTATCATGGCAAGGGTGCCATCGAGAACATCGTTCCCGAGCTGACCGCCCGCGGCTACAAAAAGGCTTTCGTCTGCTCTGACCCCGACCTGGTGAAGTTCGGTGTGACCAAAAAGGTCACCGACCTGCTGGACGCCGCCGGCTTTGCCTACAGCGTCTACAGCGACATCAAGCCCAACCCCACCATCGAGAACGTCCAGACCGGTGTGGCTGCCTACCAGGCCAGCGGCGCTGACTGCATCGTGACCATCGGCGGCGGTTCCTCCATGGACACTGCCAAGGCCATCGGTATCATTGTCAATAACCCCGAGTTTGCCGACGTGCGCAGCCTGGAGGGCGTGGCCCCCACCAAGAAGCACGCGGTGTTCACCATCGCCGTGCCCACCACCGCAGGCACCGCCGCTGAGGTGACCATCAACTACGTCATCACCGACGTGGAGAAAAAGCGCAAGTTCGTCTGCGTGGACACCAACGACATCCCCGAGGTCGCCGTGGTCGACCCGGACATGATGGCGACCATGCCCAAGGGCCTCACCGCCGCCACCGGTATGGACGCGCTGACCCACGCCATTGAGGGCTACATCACCAAGGGCGCCTGGGAGATGACCGACATGTTCCATCTCAAGGCCATCGAGCTCATTTCCAAGCACCTGCGGGGCGCCGTGGCCGGCACTCCCGAGGGCCGTGAGGGCATGGCGCTGGCCCAGTACATCGCGGGCCAGGGCTTCTCCAACGTGGGTCTGGGCATTGTGCACTCTATGGCCCACAGCCTGGGCGCTGTCTACGACACCCCCCACGGCGTGGCCAATGCCATCCTGCTGCCCACCATCATGGAATACAACGCCCCCGCCACCGGCGAAAAGTACCGCGACATCGCCAAGGCCATGGGCGTGGAAGGCGTGGACGCCATGACCCTGGACGAGGCCCGCAAGGCCGCCTGCGCCGCTGTGAAGCAGCTGAGCCAGGACGTGGGCATTCCCGCCGACCTGAAGGCCATCGTGAAGGAAGAGGACGTGCAGTTCCTCTCCGAGTCCGCCTACGCCGACGCCTGCCGCCCCGGCAATCCCCGGGACACCAGCGTGGAGGAGATCGCCGCTCTCTACCGCAGCCTGATGTAAGGCGTTCAGAACAAATCAAAAAAGAGGCCGCCCTGCCGGGCGGCCTCTTTTTTGTGCGTGTCGCAGGTTTGATGGAGCGGGGGGAGGTCACATCCCTCCGCAGTAAAAACGGGTCACGGCATAACCGCCGTCCAGCGGCTCTGCCGAAAGCTGGCCCGTGTGTTCCTGAGCCTCGCCGTCCACGGTCAGGCTGACGGTGAAATCAAAATCGTCACCCTCCGTCCGCTCCAGCCGGACTTCGGCCACCTCCACCTGTTTGCCCGCGTAAAACTCGTCGTACCGGCTCAGGGTGCGGTTGGCGACAAGCAAGTCGAGGGTATCCGGGCTGACATAGGGGGCAAGCCCTTCATAATAGGCCGTGACGGCGGCCTCGTCTATGGCGGAAGCCCGGGAGAACGTAGCATAGCGGCCATCGGCGTTGGCGGTGAAGAATTCCGTCAGAAAGGCTTCGCCGGCGGCCTCTGCCGTTTGAGGCGCCGCTTCCTTGGGGGAACAGGCGCACAATGCCAGAGCCAGCACCAGGGCCAGGAAAAGCTTTGGGATCCGGATGTTCATAAGCGGGTCTCCTTTTCCTTTTTCGAAAGAGGTGTTCCTTGCTTTAAACATAGCATAGAATGCCAAAAGAGTAAACACAAAACGCGGCTTGGCCCAAAGAAAACAGGGCCGCCCCGCAGGGACGGCCCCGTTTTTGCACAAATCACAGTTTGTCCAGATACTCCGCGGCGGAAAGCCCCGCGATGAGCCCTTCGCCCACCGCCTTCGCCACCTGCAGCGGTGCGCCGGCGATGTCCCCGGCGGCAAAGGCGCCCTCGATGTTGGTGGCCATGCGGCGGTCCACCTTCACAAAGCCGTCCTCGATGGCAAGGCCCGGCAGCAGGGTGTCCGGCGCAATGGCGCTGCGCAGGATGAACAGGCCCTGGATGGGCAGTTCTTTGCCCGCGACCTTCATCCATTCCACCGTCTGGCCGCCGCCCACCGCCTGCACCGCGCCGGGCAGGTGCTCGATGGCCTCGTTCAGCTCCGGCGGGCGCTTGGGGGAAACAAAGCGCACCTTGCAGCCGATGGAGGCAAGGAAGTTGGCCTCGCCGGCGGCCTCGGGGGAAAGGCCCCACACCGCCACCTCACGGCCCCGGTAAAGCATTCCGTCGCAGGTGGCGCAGTAGGAAACGCCCCGGCCCAAAAACTCGCTCTCGCCCTCGATGGGCTTGGCCTTGGCCACGCCGCCGGCCAGAATGACCGTGCGGGCTTCCAGAATGTTGCCGTCAAAGTTCAGCATGAAGCGGTCGCCCATGGGCAGCACGTTGGCCACCCGGCCCGGCTCCGGGGTGATCCCCAGCGATTTGGCGTGGTCGGCAAAGGCCGCCAGCATTTCGCTGCCGGAAAGCCCCGGCAGGCCCAGGTAGTTGTCCACCCGCTCGGCTTTGGCCAGCAGGCCCGCCCCCGCGCCCAGCACCCGGACGCTCTTGCCCCGCTGGTGCAGGTTGATGGCTGCAGAAAGCCCGGCGGGCCCTCCGCCCACCACCGCGCAGTCCAACATGGCTTCACTCATAAAAAACGCGCCTCCTTGCCCGATGTCGTTTGAATTCAGTATAGGGCAACGCGCCCTTGTTTACCGTAATTTTATCACAAAGGGCACCGCGTTGCCAACCGGCGCGCAGGCAGGTATAATAAAGAAAAGACCAGACCAGAGGAGGAATGCCCTGTGTTCGGACCCGCGGATAAAAAACTGGGCTTTGGCTTCATGCGCCTGCCCATGAAGGGGGAAGAGGTGGACGTCGAGACCGCCAGCCGCATGGTGGACGCTTTTTTGGCGGCGGGTTTTTGCTATTTCGACACCGCCCACGGCTACCACGACGGCCAGAGCGAGGCGGCGCTGAAGGCGGCTCTCACCAGCCGGTACCCCCGGAAGAAGTACATTTTGGCGGACAAGCTCTCGCCTCCCTTCTTTGAGAAGGAACAGGACATCCGGCCCCTGTTTGAAAAACAGCTGGAAGCCTGCGGCGTGGAGTATTTCGACATGTATCTCATGCATGCCCAGAGCGCCGGGCGTTTTGAGTTCTACAAGAGCTGCCGCGCCTATGAGACGGCCTTCGCCTTGAAGGCGGAGGGAAAGGTGCGTCATGTGGGAATTTCCTTCCACGATACCGCCGAGGTGCTGGAACGTATCCTCACCGAGTATCCCCAGCTGGACTTCGTGCAGCTGCAGTTCAATTATCTGGACTACGAGGACCCCCAGGTGCAGAGCCGCGCCTGCTACGAGGTCTGCCGCCGCCACCAAAAGCCGGTGGTGGTGATGGAGCCGGTGCGGGGCGGGCGGCTGGCGCAGCTGCCCGGCGAGGCCCGGGAACTGCTGGCAAAGGTGAGCGGCAGCAGCCCGGCAGCCTTCGCCCTGCGCTTTGCCGCCGATTTTGAAGGGGTGAAGATGGTGCTTTCGGGCATGAGCAGCCCGGAGCAGATGGAAGAAAACCTGCGGGTGATGGCTTCGCCCGCGCCTCTTTCCGGCGAGGAACGGGCGGCGGTGGAGCCGCTGCGGCGTATCCTCACCAAAGAACAGCTGGTGCAGTGCACCGCCTGCGGCTACTGCACCTCCGGCTGCCCGGCGGCCATCCGTATCCCGGACCGCTTCGCGGCCTACAACGCCCGCCTGCGGGGCGAACAGGACGCGGCTGCCCGCTATGCCGCGGTGCCCGGCGGCGAGGCGTCGGCCTGCGTGGGCTGCGGCGCCTGCGAAAAGGCCTGCCCCCAGAAGCTGCCCATCCGCAAGCTGCTGGCGCTGGCCGCGCGGGAGTTGGAACAATAAAAAAGGCGGGCCCGGTCAGCACGCACCGGGCCCGCTCTTTTTGTGAAACGCAGAGGCGTTCATCCGCGGGAATATTTCAGCCGGGTGGCCGCTCCGCCCCGCAGGTGCCGTTCGGCCTTGTTGGCCCCCAGCACCTTTTGCACCTGGCGGAACAGCTGCGGGTTGAGCCGCTCCAGCCGGGTGGTCACATCCTTGTGCACCGTGGACTTGCTGACGCCGAAGGCGACGGCGGCGCTGCGCACGGTGGCACGGTGTTCGATGATGTACAGCGCCAACTGCGTGGCACGCTCGTCGATGTTCCCTTTCACACAGCGTCACTCCCCGTGATGTGTTCTCACGCAGAATGTATATGCGGGGGCGCGGCGGGATATGAGGCGCAAAAAACTGTTGACATTCGCGTTTTGGGGTGGTATTCTAATCTGCGTGAAAAAGGGTATGCAGCGGCTGCCGGATCTCACGATCCGTCAGCCGCTGTATTTTTTTTCGGACATACTATATTCAAAACGGGGAAAAGGGGAAACAGACATGTTGACAGCGATCACTGGCGTTAACTGGGGCGACGAGGGCAAGGGCCGTATGGTGGACCTGCTCAGCCGCGACTATGACATCGTGGCCCGGTATCAGGGCGGCAACAACGCGGGCCATACCGTGAAGAACGAGCGGGGCAAGTTCATCCTGAATCTGCTGCCCTCGGGCATTCTGCGGCCCGGCGTGGTGTGCGTGATGGGCGGCGGCATGGTCATCGACCCGGCCCATCTGGAAAAGGAGATCGCCGCTCTGCGGGAGCAGGGCATTCAGATCAGCCCCGAAAACCTGAAGATCAGCGACCGGGCCACCGTCTGCATGCCCTGGCATGTGGCTGAGGACGGGCTGGAGGAAGACCGGCTTTCCGCCAGCGGTAGCCAGTTCGGTTCCACCCGGCGGGGTATTGCCTACGCCTACGGCGACAAATACATGAAAAAGACCCTGCGCATGGGGGATCTGGTGCACCTGGACGAAGGCCGCAAGCGCCACCTGGCCACCATTGTGGAGTGGAAGAACCTGACCCTGGAGCGGGTCTACGGTGCAAAGCCCATCGACCTGGAAGAAGCCTGGGCCTGGTGCAAAAAGTACGGCGAAGTGTTCCGGGACTATGTCTGCGACACCGGCGCTTATCTTGCCGAGGCGGACGACGCGGGCAAGAAAATTCTGTTTGAGGCTCAGTTGGGCGCTCTGCGGGACATCGACTTCGGTATCTACCCCTACACCAGCTCCTCCAATGTCATCGGCGCCTACGCCCCCATCGGCGCGGGGCTGCCCGGCCACAAGCTGGACAAGAGCATTGGCATTATGAAGGCTTACTCCTCCTGCGTGGGCGAGGGCCCCTTCACCGCCGAGCTGGCCATGACCGAGGAAGAAAAGCACCTGCTGCGGGAGGCGGGCCACGAGTACGGCGCGGCCACCGGCCGGCCCCGGCGGGTGGGTCCCTTCGACGTGGTGGCCAGCCGCTACGGCGCGAACTGCCAGGGTGCGGACGAGCTGGCTCTGACCCTGCTGGACGTGCTGGACTATATGGACCAGGTGCCGGTGGTGGAGAAGTATCTGGTGGACGGCAAGGAGACCGGCCGCTTCCCCATGGGCACCCAGCTGGACAACGCGAAGCCCGTGGTCAGGACCCTGCCCGGCTGGCGCTGCGACATCAGCGGCTGCCGCCGCTGGGCCGAGCTGCCCCAGGCGGCGAAAGACTACGTGCGCTACATCGAAAAGGCGGTGGGCCGGCCCATCCGCTACATCTCGGTGGGCCCCGACCGGGACGCCTGCATCCTGAAAGACGGCGACTAAAAAGACGCAAAAAAAGAACGCCCCGCGGGGCGTTCTTTTTTTGCGTTCAGTTCAAAGGCCCATACTGGGGCGGCTGATTGCCGGCTTCGGGCGCTTCGGCGTTTGCGGCGGGGGCCGCAGGCTCCGCGGGGGCGTCCAACGGCAGGCAGGGCAGCGGCTCTTTCCAGAAGCGGCTGGCCAGGCTGGGCAGATAGAGGGCCGCCAGCAGCACGGCGCCCACCGCCACGTCGGCCCAGCCGATGACCTGGTTCTCGATGACGGAGGTGGTGCCGGCAAACACGGCGATGAGGTTGTTGTTCAGATAGTGCAGCACCACCGGTACCCACACGGTGCGGGTCTTGTGCTGGGCATAGCCGAAGAAGGCCGCCAGGCACACGCAGAGCACGATCTGATTGACAAGGCTCTGCAGCCAGGTGCTGGGGCTGTAGAAAAAGATGTTCAGCGGCAGGTGCCAAACCCCCCACAAAACGCCCAGCGCCAGCACGCCCCGCCGGGGGCCGAACCGCTTTTGCAGAAGAGGCTGCAAAAAGGCGCGCCAGCCGTATTCCTCGCCCAGAAAGGGGGTGTAGACCAGAAAGAAATTCAGCGGCAGGACAGCCAGATTGATGCCCAGATAGAGCCAGTCGGTGGTAAAGCCCATGTCCGCCAGGGTGGCGGAGGGGTCGGCCAGCTTGGAGACGGCGATGAGGATGGCATAGCGCCCCAGATACAAAGCCAGGAACAGCAGCACCGTGAGCACGATGGCCCTGCCGCCGCCGGCGCCGCCAAGGCGCAGGCCGCCGGCGGTGCGGCGGGCCCTGCCGTCCAGGAAATGAAGCACAAGGCACACCAGGCTGCCCAGAATGATGACGAGGTTGGCGAGCAGCAGCGCCGTCTCCGGCTGCATGAAGGTGGCCATCGAGACGGCCGCCATCACCGCCGTGAGGGCCAGAAAGCCGAAGTAGAACCGGCGGGGCAGAAGCTTATCGCCCCGGCGGGTGACGAGCAGCGCCAGCATCGCGCCGGCGGCGGGGTAGAACATCTGGGCGTTGGCAAACACCGCGGTGCTGCCCCCCATGCTGTGCACCAGGGCCATCGCCACGCCCATCAGACAGGGCGCGCCGAAGGCCACCGCAAAAAAGATGGCAAGCTGCCGTTTTTCCGTTTTGGTCCATTTCATCGTCTGGTTCCTCCTGTTTCATTCGGTTTTGGCCCGGCCGCTATCCAGCGCATGGGCCCGCAAAAGGTAGGTCAGGGTCTGGGTGAGCCACAGCCCGCCCAGCATCACTGCCCACAGCACGCTGGCGCCGCCGTACATCACCGCCAGCAGCGCCGCCAGCATGGCGAAGGGGTAGATTTTGTTCATGACGGTGTAGGTGTGGTAGCCGCACTCGCCGATGCGCTGGCGCTCGGCCTCGTCGCAGCTGTCGTACCAGTCTTTTTGAAAGCGGATGTCGAACACGTTGCCCCGCTTTTCCGGCGCAAGGCGCTGCTCGGCCCGCACCACCGCCGCCTGCAGCCCGTAGCTCCAGGCCAGTTCGGCGATCATAAGCGGCACCACCGCCAGGGCGGGGACGGCGCTTTCCCACAGGGTCACGGCGGGCACCGCAAGGCATGAGGTGAGCATCACCCAGGGCATCGCCACCGCCGAAAAGACCATGGAAAGGCTCAGCCGCCGGTTCGCCGCCTCAAAGGCTTCGTCGTCCTCGCCGGCCCGGGCGGCGGCCTTTTGGCCGGCCAGGTACAGCCCGTGAGCCGCGGCGCAGGGCGCAAGGCCCAGCGCCATCAGCCAGGGGCCGGCCTGCGTGAGGCAGTCGCCGGCTTGCTGGGCCAGCTGCATCAGCCCGTCCTCGCGGCCCAGCAGGAAGATGCTGATGAGGGCGCCCGTCAGGGCGCTGGCGATCATGATAAGGGTGAATTTGATGTAGACGCCCCTGCTCGTTTTGGGCGTTTTGGCCTGCTTGTTCATTCCGTTCCCTCCCCGGTCAATGTGAATACCTCTTCCACGGGCACCGAAAACACCCGGGCGATGCGCAGAGCCAGCGTCACGGAGGGGTTGTAGTCCCCCCGCTCGATCAGGCTCACCGTCTGGCGGGACGCCCCCACCAGCGCGCCCAGCTCCTGCTGGTTCAGCCCCTTCGCAGCCCGCAGCTCCTTCACGCGGTTTGCCAGCGGCATAGGCGGCCTCCTTTCATGGTGTGCAAAAGGTAATTGTCAAATTGACAAATATCATTGTCAATATCAGTATAGCATGACAATTTTCTTTGTCAATAGGGTTTGACAACTTTTTTTGTCAAAATGTTCGGAAGCGCCGGGGAGAGGGGAAAGGCGGCGGAAGGGAAGAAGGCGGGCGGGGGCAAAAAAACTCCCCCGCCCGAGAAAGGGCAGGGGAAAAATTCAGGTGATGTGCAAAGCGCGCTGGGCGCGGTAGATGAAGTAGCGCACGGTGTCCACCGCCAGCCACAGCTGGATGAGCACGTAGTTGGGCAGATTTTTGAAGCGGAACTTGGGCTTGTCCAGCTTGCCCATGACCTTCAGCGCCTCCTTGAAGCCCTGAAAGTAGGCCGGGCCGTAGCCCCGCAGCCGGAACATCACCGCCTTCATCAGATAGCCCAGCGCCAAAAAGGGCAGATTGAGCAAAAACATCAGGATGGGCATGTTTTTATAGGGCAGCAGAATGCTGTTGCGCCCGCTCTGCACGCTTTTGAAGGGGTTGTAGCGCACCGCGCCGGTGGTGGCGCCGCAGATGTGGTAGCACCGGGCGGTGGGGCAGTAGACGTTTTTGTAGCCCAGGCTGTTGGCCCGCCAGCTGATGTCCACGTCCTCGAAGTAGGCGAAGAAGTGCTCGTCGAACAGACCGATCTTGTCCAGAATGCTCTTGCGGTAAAGGGCCGCGCCGCCGCAGGCAGAGAACACCCGGCCCGGCTTTTGATAGCGGCTGACCTTCATGCCGTCGCCCCGCTTGCAGGCAAAGCCCAGAATGGTGACGTAGTCGCCCGCGTCGTCGGCCAGGTCCCGCTCAAAATGGCGGATCATCAGGCTGCTCACCGCAAAAATGCGCTCGTCTGCCTGGGCCGCCGCCAGCAGATTGGCCAGCCAGTCCGGCTCGGCGAAGGCATCGTTGTTGAACAGCGCCACAAACTCGCCCTTCGCGGCACGGATGCCCTGGTTCACCGCGTAGGAGAAGCCGGTGTTTTCGGCGTTTTCGATGAGGGTGTAGTTTGCCCGGCCCACATAGCTGCGGGCGATGGCAAGGCTTTCGTCGGTGGAGCCGTTGTCCACCACGATGAGTTCAAAATCCTGTTCGGTCTGGGCCCAGACGGACTCGATGGAGTCCCGCAGCCAGCCCGCGCCGTTCAGATTGGGGATCACAACGGTGGCTTTCATGGCGCGCCGCCTTTCGTTGCAAAAGTTCGGCGGGGCAGGCCCCGCCTGCCCCATTATACCAAAAAACGCCGCCCGGGGCAACGCCCGGGCGGCGGCAGGCTGCGGTGTTACGCCAGCGCGTCCTTGATGGAGGAGAACACGGTGTCCTGGTTTTCGCACATCACCAGCACCACCTCGCCGGACTTCACGGTGTCCAGCTTGGCGGCCTTGGCAATGGCGTACTGGTCGGCCAGATAGTTCTCCTGGGCGGCCTTCTGGCCGTCGATGAAGGTCTGCAGGCCCTCGGTCACGGCGGCCTCCTTGCCGTCGGCGGGCTTGACGATGGCCAGGCCATAGGACTGCACGTTCATCATGCTCACGCTGAACACGGCCTCTTCCACGTCCTCTTCGGTGAGGCCCAGCACCTGCAGGCACATGGCGCCCTGGCTGGCCACATCCTCTTCGGTCAGGTCGCTGGCATAGCCGCCGGTGGCGGTGTAGACGCCGTCCTTCAGGTGGAAGATGACCAGGCTCTCATTGTCCTCGGCGGGGCGGGCCTCGGTGAGAATGGTCACATAGTCCTTCGGTTCGCCGGAGAAAGCAGGGGAGGAGCCGCAGGCGGCAAGGCCCAGGGCAAGCAGGCAGACAGCCATCAGGCTGAAAATACGTTTCATTATCAAAAACTCCTTTTTCGGATACTGTGCCCCAAGATGGGGCCTTTGATACATAAACGCGCGGGCCGGGCGGATTATTGCACCGGTGCGCCCATGGGGTCGGGCCGGCGGTCCACCGGGGTGGACAGGATGATCTGGGTGCTGGTGGGGCCGGAGCGCTGGCAGCGGGTGATGAGGTGCTCCAGCGACTGCATGGTGTCGCAGGCCACCTTTACGATGTAGCTGTGGCTGCCGGTGACGTGGAAGCACTGGGTCACCTGCCGTTCGCCATTCACGGCTGCCAGAAATTCATCCCGTCCGGCAGGAGAAACCGACACACTGATGAGGGCGTTCACCGTCTGCTGGCTCTCGGGGCTTTTCAGCAACACTGTGTAGCCGCCGATCACGCCCTCCTTTTCCATCCGGTGAATGCGGCTGGACACCGCCGGGCTGGTGAGGGAAACGTGCTCTGCGATCTCTTTCACCGACATTCTTGCGTTTTGTGCCAAAAGGCCGAGGATCTTTTTGTCCAGTTTGTCCATAGTGTCTGCCTCCCGTCGACAAAGTGACAATAGTGATAAAAAACTGATAATTTAAAGGGTTTTGGCTGTAAAAATTAACAAAATAAAAAACGGGGGGTGGATTTTGAAACTGACTTAATTATATAAATAAATTTTGGAATTGTAAATAAAAATCAAAAAGAAAATCCGGGATTTTTAATTTGACATATAAAGGCAAACCCGTATAATAATAACCACAGCACCCCACCGGGTGTTTATAAAAATGCTTTCTCACCTTATTTATACTTTCCCACCCCTCTATGCAGCAAGACCCGCCGAAAGGCGGGTCTTGCTGCGTTATGGAAAAAAGAAGCGGGCCCCGGCCAAGCGGGGCCCGCTTTGTTATTTCACCAGATAGGGCAGATAGATGTGCAGATCGGTGCTTTTGACAAAGCCCTCGAACCAAACGCCGTCCTCCCGGTAGTCCTCCACCGTGACGCTGCCCCGGCTGCGCATGGCCTCGGCCAGGGAGAGCTTGTCGTAGGGCAGCAGCATTTTCACCGCGCGCACCCGGTCCGCCAGCGCTTCGTCCAGCTTTTGCAGCAGAGCGTCCAGCCCGCGGCCGGTGCGGGCGCTGGTGAGCAGCACCCCCGGCTGGAAGGGCACCGCCCCCGCCTTGTCGCACTTGTTGTAGACGGTGATCTGAGGGATGTCCTCACAGCCCAGCTCCGCCAGCACCTGGTCGGTCACCTCCAGCTGCGTTTCCCGCTCGTCGTCGGCGGCGTCCGCCACCTTCACGATCACGTCGGAATAGGCGGCCTCCTCCAGCGTGCTCTTGAAAGCCTCCACCAGCTTGTGGGGCAGGCGGCTCACAAAGCCGACTGTGTCCACCGCGATGACATTGAGGCCGCTGGGCAGGGTCAGCTTGCGGGCGGTGGGGTCCAGGGTGGCGAAGAGCATGTCCGCCTCCAGGGCGTCCGCGCCGCACAAAGCGTTCAAAAGGCTGGATTTGCCCACGTTGGTGTAGCCCACCAGGCTCACCACCGGGGTGCCTGCCCGCTGGCGGGCGCGGCGGTTTTCGCCCCGGCGCTTTTCCAGCTCCGCCAGTTTTTGTTCCAGTGCCTCGATACGCCGGCGCACATGGCGGCGGTCGTATTCCAGCTTGCTCTCGCCGGCGCCGCGCCGCGCGCCGCCGCCGCCACCGCCGCCGCCGCCCTGGCGGCTCAAAGATTCGCCCAGGCCGGCAAGCCGGGGCAGACGGTAGCGCAGAAGGGCCAGTTCCGTCTGCACCTTGCCCTCGCCGGTGACCGCCCGGCTGCGGAAAATTTCCAGAATGAGCATGGTGCGGTCGATGACCTCCACGCCCAGCGCGTCGGAGATGTTGCGCAGCTGGCTGCCGGTGAGTTCGCCGTCAAACACGGCGGCCTCGGCGGAGAGGTTTTCGCAGGTAAGGCGCGCTTCCGCCAGCTTGCCCTCGCCCAGAACGGTGCCCGCCTCGGGGGCGTCCTTTTTCTGAATGAGACTGGCCACCGCCTCCATGTTGTTCGCTTCGCACAGCGCCGCCAGTTCGTCCATGCTTCGCTCGGCGTCAAACTGGCCCATGTCCAGCCCCAAAAGCAGCACCTTCACCGGCGGGGTGCTCTGTGTGATCTGTTCGCTCATTGTTTCACCTCAAAGGTCTTTCGGCCTTTCTTCCTTCTTGAGATAGTATGTGCGGCAGGCCACCGGCGTGCCGTCGGCCTTGTGATACACCGCGTCATGGTCGTAGTTCCAGCCCGCCTTTTCCATCACCCGGCCGCTGGCGGGGTTTTCCACCGCGTGGCAGCAGCCCAGCCAGGCGCCGCCCACCTCGTCGAACCAGAAGTCCCGCACCGCCTTCAGCGCTTCGGTGGCGTAGCCCCGGCCCCAGAAGGCCCGGCCCAGGCAGTAGCCCGGCTCCCACACGCCGGAGGAAAAATCAAGGCCCGGCGCGCGCCAGGCTTCCGGGGCCTGCTCTTCGCCCAAAACAAAGCCGATGGTGCCCATCAGCGTGCCGTCGGCACGGCGGCGGATGGCCCAGTTGTAGTAATCGGCGCTGGAATAAAGGCACTCCCAGCCGGCCAGCAGCTGAAAGGTCTCCAGGCTGTCTTTGTGGGCGGGCCAGCGCATGAACCGGGCCACGGACTCGTCGCCCGCCCAGTTTTGGAACATCTCTTCCGCGTCCGCGGCGGTCAGCCGGTCCAGCACAAGGCGGTCCGTTTTCAGGGGCACGGTGCCCAGATGGCGCATGGCAAAACCCTCCTTCGGCGGGGAGATTTCCTCCATTATAGTGGCGGCGCGGGGCGGTTGTCAAATCCAGCGGCGTTGAAAAAAACGGGGCGGGTCTCTCGTTTTATAAACAAGACGTCAAAACCGGCAAGCGCTGCCCTGGAAAAGGAGAACCCCCATGCCCTGTGTTTACATCCTGCTCACCCGCACCGACACCCTCTTCGCCCGCCTGCTCCACGGCGTGGGCGGGAACAAATATACCCATGCCAGCCTCGCGCTGGACCGGGACCTTGTGCGGATGTACAGTTTTGCCCGGCGCTATGAGCCCTTCATGCTGCCCGGCGGCTTCATCCGGGAGAACATCCACGCCGGGGTGTTCGGCCGCTGCGGCGGGGCGGACAGCCTTTTGCTGGAGCTGCCGGTGAGCCGCGCCACCTACGAGGCCATCGAGCGGCAGATGACGGTGATGGCCTCCGCCGGCTCCTGCTGGGACTATGACGTGCTGGGTCTTGCCCTGGCGGGGCTGGGCATTCCCCATGTGCGGCCGGGCAAATATTTTTGCAGCCAGTTCGTGG
Organism: Candidatus Allofournierella pullicola; assembly: GCA_019114225.1. Taxonomy (GTDB): domain Bacteria; phylum Bacillota; class Clostridia; order Oscillospirales; family Ruminococcaceae; genus Allofournierella_A; species Allofournierella_A pullicola. The sequence goes on from DXFW01000002.1 coordinate 65,971, forward strand.
CGGATGTGCTGGAGCGCACCGGGGCGCTCACGCTGCCCTGCCACCCCAGCCTCATCCGGCCCCAGGATTTTGCCTGCATGCCGGGGTTCCGGGTGGTCTACCGGGGGCCGCTGGCCTGGGCGGACCTGCGCCGCCCGCTGCCCGCCGCGGCGTGAACAAAAAGAAAAGGAGCCTGCGCAGCGCGCAGGCTCCTTTTTGCAAGCAAATTACTTGTTGAACACGTCCAGGCTGGAGGTCTTGCCGGGATACAGGCCCATGGGCTCGTAGTGAACAACGCCCACGCTCACGATGTGGGTGCCGTTCTCGGCATTGAAGTCGTCCAGATAGGGCTGGTGCTGGAAGTAGTTGACGTCCAGGCTGCCGTCTTCCACGCCGGTGTTGGGCATTACGTAATCGTCAAACTCCACGATGTCCAGGGTGACGTTGTGCTCGGCCAGGATGGGAGCCACATGCTCCAGGATCTCCGCATGGGGGCTGGGGGAAGCGCCCACCTTCAGGGTGACAGGCTCGGCGATCTCGGGATAGGCCAGCTCCTGCGCGCCCATGGGCATGACCACGCCGTTGTAGTTCTCGGCGATCCAGTTCTGGGTGTCCTCGCTCATCAGGGCAGCCAGCAGAGCCTGCACGGCGGGCTCTTCCTCGCGGCCTTCCTTGACGCACAGCACGTTGCCGTAGGTCTGGGCGGCCACGCTCTCGGCGTCCTCGGTCACCAGAACGGTGTCACCAATGCCGGCGCCGGAGGCATAGTTGCCGTTGATGACCGCAAAGTCCAGGTCAGGCAGGCTGCTGGGCAGGTTGGCGGCCTCCATGGCCACGATCTTCACGTTGTGGGGGTTGTCCTTCACGTCCCGCTCGGTGGCCTCCAGGCCCACGCCGTCGTTCAGGGTGAGGATCCCCAGGTCCTGCAGAAGCAGCAGGGCGCGGGCGCCGTTGGTGGCGTCGGCGGGAATGCCGATCTGCAGCTGCTCGCCGGAGGAACCGCAGGCGGCCAGGCCCAGCGCCAGGCACAGGGTCAGGGCCAGTGCAACGATCTTTTTCATGTTCTTCTCTCTCCTTTTTCTGTTGAGTGTATCTCTTAAAGCCCCCGGCACCCCTCTGTGCCGGGCAGCCTTAAAGCAAAGGGATCAGCGGTTGCGCTTGTCCGACTTGCGGGCCAAAAAGCTGCAAACGCTCTGGATAATGCACACCAGGATGACCACAAGCACCACGGTGGCGTACATCACGTCGGTCTGATAGCGCTGGTAGCCGAAGCGGAAGGCGATGTTGCCAAGGCCGCCCGCGCCCACCGCGCCGGTGACGGCGGTGTAGCCGAAGATGGTGATGATGGTGATGGAAAGGCCGCGCAGCAGGCTGGGCACGCTTTCCACCAGCAGCACCCGGGTGATGATCTGCCAGTTGGTGGCGCCCATGCAGCGGGCGGCTTCCACCACGCCCTGGTCGATCTCTTCCAGGCTCTGCTCCACCATGCGGGCCACGAAGGGAGCCGCGGCAATGGCCAGGGGCACGTTGGCGGCGGTGGCGCCGATGGAGGTGCCCACGATCAGCCGGGTGACCGGCAGAACGAAGAAGATCAAAATCATAAAGGGAATGCTGCGGAAGAGGTTCACCAGCCAGCCGAACACCGCGTTGAAGGTGGGGGCGGCCATAATGCCGCCGGGCTTGGTGGTGGTGAGCAGAACGCCCAGAGGCAGGCCGATGAGATAGGCCGCCAGGGTGGGCACAAAGGTCATGTAAAGGGTCTCCAGGGTGCCCTCCAGCAGAAGGTCGCCGTATTCTGCAAAAAACTGTGCCATGCCGCTCACACCTCCTCTTTGCCCAGCAGCAGCCGGGCCACTTCGCTTTGGGGATTTTCAAAAATTTCGGCGGTCTCGCCCTGCTCCACGAACAGGCCGTTGTCGATGACCACCATGCGGTTGCAAATGCTGCGCACCACCGCCAGCTCGTGGGTGATGATGATGATGGTGACGCCCAGCTTCTGGTTGATGTCCTTGAGAAGTTCCAGCACGCTCTTGGTGGTCAGCGGGTCCAGGGCGCTGGTGGGTTCGTCGCACAGCAGCACCTGGGGCTTGCTGGCCAGCGCCCGGGCCAGAGCCACGCGCTGCTTCTGGCCGCCGGAAAGCTGGCTGGGATAGCTGCCCGCCCGGTCCGCCAGGCCCACAAGCTCCAGCAGCTCCTTCACCCGGGCGTCCACCGCGGCTTTGTCGTATTTATCGAGCTTTAAGGGGAAGGCCACGTTCTCGGCCACGGTCTTCTGCATGAGCAGATTGTAGCCCTGGAACACCACGCCCATCTGCCGGCGGGCGCTGCGCAGATCCGCGCCGGAAAGGGCCGCCAGGTCCTGCCCGTTCAGCAGGATCTGCCCTTCCGAGGGCTTTTCCAGCAGGCACAGGCAGCGCAGCAGGGTGCTTTTGCCCGCGCCGCTCATGCCGATGACGCCGAAGATGTCGCCGTCGTTGATGGTGGCGGAGGCGTTGCGCAGCGCCACCACCTTGCCGCTCTTTTCGGTGAATACTTTGCCTAAGTTTTTGATCTCGATCATGTTGTTTCTTCTCACTCCAACCCGGTATTGGCCCAAAGGGCAAACAAAAAAGCCCCCGTCCCTGCATGACAGCAAGGACGAGAGCTTATAAAAAGCTTCGTGGTACCACCTTGGTTCGCCTTTCCCTCGCGGAAAAAGCCTTCGCAGCTGCGGCGGCATATGCCGGTTACAGCCTGGCGCTTTAACGGGCGCGCCCGTCGCGGATTTAAGGCTCCTGCCCCTCACCCGCGCGACTCAGAGGCCATGTTCGGTTTCCTGTGCCTTGCCCGCTTCCACCTGACCGGGCTCTCTGGAAAAGGCCGATGCCGAAAACCTACTCTTCTCGTCAACGTCTTTGCGTATATGCATTATGATACCCACAGCGGCGGGGTTTGTCAAGCACTTTTTTCAGAACAGCGCCGGCACCACATTGCCCAGCCACAGGCCGAAGGCGTAGGAGGCGGCGTTGGCAACGAAGGCGTAAAGCACAGGATGGCCTTTGCCCGCCTCCGGCTTGAACGCCAGCCGGAACACCACCGCCTCCACGGCGAACACCGCCAGCTCATACAGGGGATAGAACACCCACATGGCAAGGGAGCCGGAATAATAGGCGGTGAGGTTCAGCGCCAGATTCAGCGCCAGCTGGGTGGCCAGATTGGCGATGAGCAGCACCCGCAGATATTGCCGCTTTAAGTAGCCGAAGGGCAGGGCGATGAGCAGCTCCACCGCCAGGGTGAGCACAAAGCGGGCGGCAAGGCCCAGCGCCTCGCCGGCGTAGTCGTAGTTCTTTTGGGCGGCGACGGTCTGCACTTCGCCCGCCGCCGGGTCAAAGCCGGAAAAGTCCACCCGGTAAACGGCGGAATAGGCATAGCGGTCCAGCTTTTCGGTCACGGCGTAGCTGCCGCTCTCGGGGAACCAGAACAAAATCTTGAAGTGCTTCGGGGCCATGTAGCTCCAGGTGGCGGGCGAAGCGTCCTGCACCCGGTCGAACCACTGTAAAAAGTGATATCCGTCCGGGTCCTCGAAGGCATCGAAGGCGTCCAGCACGGGGGCTTCCTCCGGCTCCACAGCGGCCACCGTTCCTTTTTCCGTTTCGTGCCAGGGGCCGATGACCGTCTCTTCCGCCAGAAGGGTGACCCAGCAGTCCCCGGAAAGGCCGGTGGTCTGCACCGTCACCTCGGGCTTGGGGCCTATATCCGCAAAGGCGGCAAAGGGAACGGCCAGCGCCAGCGCGAAACACGCCAGCAGGGAAATCAGTCTCTTTTTCACCATGGTCACGCGCCTCCTTTTCTGCCCCCATCATAGCACGGCAGAACGGGAAAAACAGCCTTCCGCGGCCTTTTGTAACGGCTTTGTCACAACAAAAACGGGCGCCCCCTTCGGGGACGCCCGCAAAAAAATCCTTACTTTTCTTCCCAGATGGGCTCTTTCAGCATCCAGCGGCCGAATTCGTCCTTATAGAAGATGTCCCGGTTGTAGAACTTGTCGATGATGGACCAGAATTCCGCCTCGCTGTAGCCGCAGAACTCGCAGAAGTCCCGCACGCTCAACGGGTCCAGCGCGCCGTCCCGCTCTTTGATCACGGGGATGGCCTCCTCGCGGGTCATCATGCCGTAGCGAATGTAGCGGGCGGTGTAGTCGGTGGCGGCGGCGTGGCCGAACTTGGGATACTTCAGCCAGCTGTGCACCAGGTAGGCGCGGCTGTCGATCTGGTCGAAGTTCTCGGCGTGGTGGGTGCGGTCCCACTCGTGGGTCAGGTCGTGGAAGCCGCGGCTCTTGGCCAGCTGGTAGTTCTTGTAGCTGTTCCAGGGCAGGAAGTAGCTGAGGTAGAAGGGGTCCAGTTTGGCCAGCTCTTCGGCGGTGGGGGCCTTGGTCAGCGCCAGGTCGTTCTCGCTCACGCCGTAGCTCAGCAGCTCCTCGGTGGGGAAGCCCACCGCCACGCCGTTTTCGATCTGGCCGCGGGCGGAGTAGGTCTCCTCGTCGGAGTTGCCGCCGTACTCAAAGCTCACGTTCTCGCCGTAGCACAGCAGAGGCGTGTTGAACTTGAGGGCCATGTGCAGGGGGAAGGTGTAGATGAGGCGGTCCACATACCAGGTGGGCTTGCCGTACTTCTCAAAGAAGGCCCGCATGAGGGTCTTCTGGGCCTTGATGTTGGGCTTGCAGCTGATGATGGTGCAGCCGAAGGCTTCAGAGATGTTCTTCAGGTTGTGCTTGCCCGCCTCGGTCATGGGGAAGTTGTCCTCCACGCTGAAGAGGATGGGGTTCATCTTCATGACTTCTTTCAGGATGTAGACCTGGAAGTGGCTGTCCTTGCCGCCGCTCACCGCCACGGCGCAGTCGTAGCCGCCGGGGCCGTTGCAGCCGCGGTATTTGTCGCACAGGGCTTCAAATTCCTTCCAGCGGGCGTCCCAGTCCACCTTGGAGCGGCTCTCGTAATGGCGGCAGGCGCTGCAAACACCTTCAGCGTCGAAGGTGATGCCGGGGCGGGTGTCGGGCATGGTGCATTTTTTGCAGTATTTCACGGGTGGGTACCTCCCTGTAAAAAAGTCGAATGGTTCCAACGGCGTTATTATACCACGGCGTGCGGCAGATTACAAACCGCGTCAGGCGAACTGCCGGCGGCATTTCGCCAGCAGGAACGCCAGCAGGCAGAGCGCCTGCACGCCAATGCCGGCGATGGTGGCAAAGGCCGCGCCCCAGACGTCGAAGGCCCGCAGCAGCGGCACGCTCACCGCCGCCGCGGCGGCAAGGCCCGCCAGGTTGCCCAGGATGAGGCCGCGCATGTCCCGGGCGATGGTGAGCAGGTGGCACAGCACGGTGGAGACCACGGTGCAGACGGTGGCCAGCACCAGCGGCTGCAAAAGGGGCGCGTAGTCCAGAATTTCCGGGCTGGTGGGGTAGAGGATGGAAAGGCCCCACCGCCCCAGCAGCGCCACCCCGGCGGCCCCGGCGGCCCACATGGCGGCCAGCGCCGCCGCCAGCAGCACAAGGCCACGGAAAAAGCCCGCCTTGTCCTTTTGGTTCCACAGCCGGGCAAAGGTGGTGATGAAGGGAACGAAGAGATAGATGACCGCCACCTGCAAAATCAGCACCGGCAAAAACACGTTGTTGAAATAGCTCATCTTCACGGTGCCCAGCACCCGCTCGCAGAAATAGCGGGGCACCGAGGGGATGGCGGTGTTCAGCGCGGCATACACCGCCAGCGGGGCGCACTCGGCAAGCAGCGCCCACACGCTGCCGCCGCCCCGGGTTGCAAAGTCGGCGTGTTTTTGGGCCAGGGGCAGGTCCACCGCCAGAACATAGACGGCGTTCAGCGCGAACAGCGCCGCCAGGGTGATGACCAGGTTGCCGGTGAGCACAAGGCCCAGGGTGACCGTGCCGGCGGTGACAAGGCCGCGCACGCCGAAGCTGATCCCCACCACGTCCAGCCGCTCGGCCTTTTGCAGATAGCCGTGCCATACGTCGGACCAGCTCTCGATGAGGCGGTAGGCGGTGTAGAGGGCGATGACCCAGCGCTGCTCGGCGGAGTAGCTGTTGACGAAGGCGAACGCAAGGCAGCCCGCGCCCGCCGCCGTCAGGGTGACGTAGCGGCTCAAAAGATAGGTGCGGTCGGCGTACTTGCCCTCAAGGTCGGACACCTGGAAGGTGCGCATACCAAAACTGGCCACCGAGAGGCAGACGTTGGCGATGGTCATGGCGGTGGCCAGCATGCCGTTGGCGGCAACGCCCGCCAGCGCGGTGACCAGCAGGTTCAGCGCCGCCTGGCACAGATAGAACAGCAGGCTGCCCGCCGTGTTGAACAGAAGGTTCTTCCGAAGCTGGGAGTTCAAAGCGCCGCCCCCTTTACTTCACAAAGGGCGCAATGCGCGCCTCCATGGCTTTTACGTCGGCTTTGGGCACATAGGCTTTTTCCACATAGCCGTAAATGCGCTGGGCGAAATCCGCCAGGCCCTTGTGGAAGAAGAACACCTTTTTCGGGGGCAGGCGCAGCGCGAACAGGATGTGCACGCCCCAGAGCGCGAAGAACTTGAGCCAGTTGAAATGAGGGGTAAAGCCTTCGCCCATGGGCTTGTCCCGCGGCGGCTCTTTGTACGCCTGTTCCAACAGGTCCGCCATCCGCTTATAGGCGGGGACGGGGCTGGGGTCAAAGTAGCCCTCGATGACCTCCTTCGCGATGGGGAAGGGGGGCTCATCCTCGGCCATGGCGGCGGTGAAATCCTCGTAATTGGTGACGTACTTCGCCCCGGCGTAGATCACCGGGTCGTATTCATGCTCGATGGGCGCGGGCCGCAGGATGTGGCAGCTCTTGCCCGCCATGTACACCTCGGCGATGGCGGTGCTCATCCAGATGGAGATGGAGTCCGCCGCCACGATCCACTGCTTGACGCTGTCGGAGAAGATGACGTGGAAGTTGGGCCGCTTTTTCGCCAGCTCGGCCAGCGCCGGGCTGTTCCACTCGCTGGGGTGGCGGCGGTAGACCAGCTCCACCTCCGGGTGGTCCGCCAGATAGCGGTCGAACCAGTCCAGCGTCTCGGCCATGCTCACCCGGTTGGTGGCGGCAAAACCGGAAAAATCGGTGCCAGCCATCTCGCTGAGCTCCTTCACTTCGGCGTCGGTCATGCTGGCGTAGCCGAAGCTGGAGATGTAAAGGTGCAGCTTTTTGGCGGGGTCCAGGCCGTGCTCGGCGCACAGGGCCTCTTTGGACTTGAAATAGCCCGCGAACTCCGGGCGCAGAAAATCCATCATCACCGCGCCGGTGACGGGGGTGTTCTTTTCTTCCATGCCGTGGGCGATGAGGCGGTCGGCGGTGCGGCGGCCCCAGCAGGTCTGCACGCACTTTTTGGCGTTACCGTTCATGTTGAACCAGTCGCCCGCCTCCTGGGTGTCGCTGAGCATTTGCTCCCAGTGGAGGTTCACGATCTTGTCGCACCGGCCGATGTTGTTGTAGACGTGGCTGTTGATGGCCTCGTTGTCGTACATGCAGCTGGAAACGAGCACCTTCGGCTTTTTCCAGGTGAAGTATTTCAGCTTTTTGCGGTCCAGCAGCTGGCGGATCTCGGCGGTGTAGCCCCGGCGCTCCAGCTCCAGTTTCAGCAAAAGGTCGCTCTCGTACTCCCGCACGGTGTGCTCATAGAGGATCAAAAAGTCAAGACTCATTCCCGGTCCCTCCTGTGTTTATCCGATGTCGGCGAACAGCTCATCCACCCACTGGGGCAGGCCGTAGCGGGTGTCCAGATGGAATCCGTCGAAGAACTGTTTGTCGTCGTCAAAGTCAGGGCGGTTCGCCCATTCATAATCCAGCACGGCAAAGCCGTATTCTCCGGCCCAGCCGGCAAGGCGCGGCAGAAACTCTGCGGCCATGGCCTCGTCAATGCCGTAGGGCTGGCAGGTGTCGGTGAGCACGATGTCCGCCATGGGAGGCAGCACCACCGTCAGCGCAACGCCTTTGTCCCGGCAGGCGGCGGCCATCTCGCAAAAACGTGCCAGCTGCTCCTCGTTCAGCGTCCAGCCCTTGCACCGGGGCAAAAGGGCCTCGGGGTAGGTGGCCAGGCGGGTGTGCAGTTCGTACACCGTGCCGTCCGGGCCGGTGTAGTCCTCGGGGTATGCCCAGTCGCCGGTCTCCTCGGCTCCGCCGCTGGGAATGCCCCGCAGCCGTTCGGACAGGGCGGTGAGCATGTTCACGTTGTATTCCAGATTGAACATGTAGGCCAGGGGATTGGTCAGCGTCTTTTCCAGGCTGCTCATCCGGTCTGCGTCGTAGGTCTCGGTGACGGTGTAGAAGGAGAGGCCGAACACCACTTCTTCCAGGTCGGGGTTTTGCTCCAGCGCCCAGTTCACCACGTCCACGCCCTCCCGCAGGGAGGCGCCGCCGAAGGCCAGGTTCTGCCAGGGGCGGCCGCTGACTTCTTCCACCTGCTCCATGTCAAAATGGGCAAGGCGGGAGTCCCCCACAATGATCCGGGGGCCGGGATTGGCGGCGTAGGCTTTGAGCCGGGCCACCGGGGCTTCGCTGGAGGTGGAGGCCTTGAGGCCGAAATAGTTGTTGGGCTCAAAGGCGGCAAAGACGCAGAAATACGCCGCCACCGGCAGAGCCAGCAGCGCCAGCTTTTTCAGAATGTTGCGCATTCCCGCGCCCCCTTTCCGTTTGATTTAGAATCCGCCATAGGCGAAACTCGCGCCTCCGAAGCCGCCGCTGGCCATGAGCAGGCCGCCGAAAATGGACAGCACCAGGGCATAGTAGAGCACCCAGCGCACCGCCGCCTTCTGGCTTTGCAGCACCAGTTCGGCGCTCTTGTTCTTGAAATGGAAGGCCCGCTGCCAGTCAAACCAGACCGCCAGCGCCAGGGTAAAGGCCAGAAAGACGCACCAGGCCGCCGCCATCATGTTCTGGGCGTAGAAGCCGTCCAGCACCGCCTGCCAGCTCTCGGCGGCAAAGCGGGCGGGGCTCCAGCCCCGGAAAAAGCCCGCCAGCACGGCAAAGGCCTGGCCTAAGCCGGCGCCGCCCACATTGGACCCGGCGGCAAAGAACACCATGCCGAAGGCCCACAGGGCGAACACACCGGCCCGCTTGGCCCAGAGCACACGGGCGGGAGCCTTTTTCTTGGGCTTGCCGAATTTCTGGTGGATGAGTTCCTCCCCGGCGCGGTAGGCGCCCTGCAAAAAGCCCCAGACCACAAAGGGGAGGGTGCTGCCGTGCCAGAAGCCGGAGACGAAGAACACGATGAACACGCACACCACCGGCGACAGACGGCTCACCCGCCGCCCGATGAGGGGCAGTTTGGAAGCGTCCGCCCAGACGAGGGGGGTGAAGAGGTAGTCTTGCAGCCAACCGGAAAGGCTGATGTGCCAGCGGCTCCAAAAGCCGGAGAAGTTGGCGGCAAAGAAGGGAGTCTTGAAGTTTTCGGGGATGTCCAGGCCCAGCAAAAGGGCGCTGGCCCGGGCCATCTCGGAATAGCCCGCGAAGTCGAAGTAGAGATAAAGGGTGTAGCCCACCGTGGCCGCCAGAAGGGCCGGGCCGCCGTGGCCGGCGGCGTCGGAGTAGATGGGCTGGACGTACATCATCAGCACGTCCGCCACGGCCACTTTTTTAAAGAGGCCCAGGGCGAACAGCTGCAAAGCCCGCACGGTGCGGGAAGGGTCAAAGCGGTGCTCGGCCCTCAGCTGGGGCAGCACCTGTTTTGCGCGGCAGATGGGGCCGGCGGTGATGGTGCCGAAAAAGCAGAGGAAGGCCGCGAGGTTCAAAAAGTTTTCTTCCGGCTCCATGTCCCCCCGGGCCACGTCCACCAGATAGCTCACGGCGGCAAAGGTGTAGAAGCTGATCCCAAGCGGGAAGGGCAGGGCGTGGAGAAGGCCGGGGGCCAGGGGCAGCACCGGCAAAAGGAAGTTGAAATACTTGAACACCGCCAGCACCGCCAGAAGGGCGACAACGGCAGCGGCCAGCAGCCGGCCTTTTTTCTCCTTGCGGGCGAGGGCGAGGCCCATCCGCCAGACAAAGAGGCACACCGCCGCCAGCACCGCCAGGGGCACCAGCGGCCAGGCGCCGGGCCAGGAATCGCCGGTGGGACGGTTGAACCAATAGAACACGGCGCTCGCCGCCAAAAGCAGGGCGTTCTGCCAGCGCCGGGGGCAGACTTTCAGATACAGAAAGGCCACCGCGGGCAGGAACGCAAAGTAGGAAAAACTCTGAAAACTCACTCCGGCGGCCTCCTTTCAGCGCGCAGATGGGCATTATCTAAACTATTATATCTGTTTTGCGCGGCGGTGTAAAGGGCGCAGGCGGTTGAAATCCGACCGTAAATGGGGTATACTGTTTTCGAGTGATTTTGTGAAAAACCGGGCCCAGAGCCCGTCATCAAAAAGGAGCGCAAGTATGGCACATACCGTCATGGTCACCGGCGCCGACGGCTTCATCGGCAGCCATCTCACCGAGGAACTGGTCAGAAAGGGCGAAAAGGTCAAGGCCTTCTGCCTCTACAACTCCTTCGGCACCTGGGGCTGGCTGGACACCCTGCCCCCCGAGATCAAAAACGAGATCGAGGTGTTCATGGGCGACGTGCGCGACCCCAACGGCGTGCGCCACGCCATGGAGGGCCAGGAGATCGTCTATCACCTGGCGGCCCTCATCGCCATCCCCTTCAGCTACCACAGCCCCGACAGCTATGTGGACACCAACATCAAAGGCACCCTGAACGTGCTGAACGCCGCCCGTCAGGTGGGCACCCAGCACCTGCTGGTCACCTCCACCAGCGAGGTCTACGGCACCGCCCAGTATGTGCCCATCGACGAAAAGCACCCCTTCCAGGGCCAGAGCCCCTATTCCGCCACCAAGATCGGCGCGGACCGTCTGGCCGAGAGCTTCTGGCGCAGCTTTGAGCTGCCGGTCACCATCGTGCGGCCCTTCAACACCTACGGCCCCCGCCAGAGCGCCCGTGCGGTCATCCCCACCATCATCACCCAGCTGCTGGCGGGCAAGACCGAGATCAAACTGGGCAGCCTGACCCCCACCCGCGACTTCAACTACGTCAAGGACACCGCCGCCGGCTTCATGGCTTTGGGCGACTGCGAGGCCGCCATCGGCCAGGAGGTCAACATCGCCACCGGTGAGGAGCACTCCATCGGCGATCTGGCCGCCGAGCTCATCCGCCAGATCAACCCCGAGGCCAGGATCGTCTGCGACGAGCAGCGCCTGCGCCCGGAGAACAGCGAGGTCAACCGCCTGCTGGGCGACGCGTCCAAAATGCGCGCCCTCACCGGCTGGAAGCCCGCCTACACCTTTGAACAGGGCCTGGCCGCCACCATCGAGTTTTTGCGGGGCAACATGGAGCGGTACAAACCCGACGTCTACAATCTGTAAAAAAGGCCCGGCTGCCGCCGGGCTGTTCCGGCTGCCGGGCGGGCCCTCGACGGAGGGGCGGCCCGGCTTATGCCGTTTTAAAAGGGCCCTTTGCCAAAGGGCGCTGCAAATCCAACGAACGAGGTCATTTCGTGCAAAACGTGCTTTCAAAACACTTCAAACGGCCGCCCCGGCCGGTGCTCATCGCCCTGAGCCTCGCGGCCGCTCTGGCCGCCGCCCTGGGCTTCATGTACTACTGGCGGGTGGTCTATTATCTCGATAACCGCGGCGTGCCTGCCCTTTTGCTCTACGGCGCGGCGGCGGTGTTCGTGCTGGCCGCGGCGCTGGCGGTGTGGGCCGGCTCGAAACTCGGCAGCTTTGACGCAAAGGCCGCCCTTGCCATCTTTCTCTGCGGGGCGCTGTTCTGCTTTGCCGACCCGCCGCTGCAGGTGCCGGACGAGACGGCCCACTTTCTGCGCAGCTATTCTCTGAGCCAGGGTCGCTTCACCTTCGACCACGACCGCCTTTACCCCGACGACGTGGCAAAGCTGGTGGAGAGCTTCCCCGGCGCGTGGGTGGCCAGCCACACCAGCCAGGGCCTCGAATACACCGAGGAGGGCGAGGAGCGCAGCTACACCACCGCGGGCTATGCCCTCAAGCAGCGGGGAGAGGACGGCCGGGTGGAGAGCATTGCCGACGGCTTTGCCGCCTATTTTGACGGCCAGCCCGCGAAGGAAGAAGTGGGCGAGCCCTATTTCTTTATGACCCTCTCCATGCTGCCCCAGGCGCTGGGCATTCTTGTGGCGCGCCTCCTGGGCTTCAAGGCGCTGGGCTGTCTTTACGCGGCGCGGCTGGCGAATTTGGCGGCCTATACGGCGCTGTGCTGGCTGGCGCTCAAAAACTGCAAGCGCTACAAGCCGGTGTTCACCGCCTTCATGCTGCTGCCCCTGAGCCTTTACATGGCCGCCTCGGTGAGCTACGACGCCACCCTGCTGGGCTTTTATTACCTGGTGGCCAGCTTCTACTGCAAGGACGAGATTCTGGACAGGGACATCGCCGTGTTCATCGTGGCCTTTTTGATGATGAACCTGGCCAAGCCCTACATCAGCCTGCTTTGGGTGGTGCTGCCGCTGGTGCTGCCCCGCTCGGCCTGGAAGACGAGGGTCAAAAAGTGGCAGCTGGCGGTGGGCTGCCTTGTGGGCGGCCTTGCCCTGGGCAAGCTGTTTGACTGGTACGGCACCGCCTTCCGCTTCAACTATCCCTATGTGGGCCGCCAGATCGAGGGCGCGGCGGAGGTGCCCCAGCTGCTGGGCATTCTGGCCAACCCCTTCCGCTACGCTTCGGTGCTGCTGGGCAGCTTTTACGAAAACGACTTCTTCCTGGGCCAGCTGGGCCTGTTCGGGGCTCTCGACCTGGAAGTGCCCTTCATCAGCCTGGTCAGCCCGCTGGTGCTGCTCTTTGCGGCGGCCCTTTCGGTGCATGAGAAGAGCAGCCTCAAACCCATGCCTGCCTTTGGCCTCGGCGCTTTGAGCATTGTTTACATGGCCGGCGCTGCCACCGCCATGTACATCACCAGCACCCCGGTGGGCATGATCCGGATCATCGGGCTGCAGGCACGGTACTTCCTGCCCGCTTTCTTACTGATCTTCGTGCTGGTGGCGGCCCTTTTGAGCCATGTGCTGGAGCCCCGTCTCGCTTCCGGCCAGGCCAAGGCCCAGCGGGTGGCGCTGGGGGTCTCGGCGGCGTTCGGGGCTTTGGGCGCGGTGCTCTTGTTCCAGCACTACTTCATCGGGCCGGTGTACGTCATCGGCTGATTTCCAAAACGAAAGGAGGCGGCGCGCTTGCCGCTGTTCAGTGGGATACTGGCGCTGCTGACCATCAGCCTTTACAGCGCCGTGCTGGCCCGCCGCTTTAAGCTGGATGCGGGCCTGCTGGCCCTGCCGGTGATCGCCGGCGGTTCTGTCTGGCTTTGCCTTGCCGGCATGGCCGGGCTGCTCAAGGCGGGCGGCTGGGTCTTTTATCTGGCCGCCGCGGCGCTGGCGGCGTGGCTCATCTTCAAAAAAGAACTTGCCGGGACGCTCAAAGAGCTTCTGAGCCCCGGGTTTATGACCTTTTTGTTGGCGGCGGCCTTCTTTCTGGCCGTGTTTGCCGCCACCCAGCCCATGTTCACCCAGACCGACGAGTTCAGCCTTTGGGGCTCGGCGGCAAAGCTGACCAAGCTCCAGGACATGCTGCACCCGGCGGCGCCGGGCAACCTTCTGGCCCGCACCGCCACCCCGGCGCTGATGTTGGTGGCCTACCTCTTCCAGTTCTTTGGCCAGGGCTTTTCCGAGTGGTCGGCCTATTTTGCCATCGACGCGCTGCTGGCCGCCGCTGTGGCCGCCGCGGCCAGCCTGCCCCGCTCCAAACCGGGGACGGCGGTGGTGGCTGCCTGCGGTTTTTTGACGCCTTATTTCTTCAGCGCGCCGAGCCTGGGCGGTATCTCCAACGTCTATCTCTCCTTCATGGGCGATCTGACCCTGGGCTTTGTGTTCGGGGCGAGCCTGTGCGTTTATTTCTCTTTGCGCCAGCGGCCCGCGGCGGCCCTGTCCCTCACCGCCCTGCTGGCGGCTTTTCTGGTGCTCACCAAGGACGTGGGCCTTGCCTACGGGTGCATTGTGGTGGGCCTTGTCTGCGCCGACCGGCTGCTGTGCGCCCCGAAGCGCAAAATCGGCTGCCGCTTGAAGGATACGCTGCTGGCGGCACTGACCATCCTCCCCGGCGGCCTTGCCTATCTCGGCTGGAGCCGCTATGTGGCGGCGGTCACGGGCCTGGGCAAGACCACCGTGGGCAGCGAGATCCACGAGGTCACCCAAGGCCAGGCCATGGCCGAGGGCGTGGCCCAGCTGCTGGGCTTTATGGAGCCCACCGAAAAGTTCGCCCAGGTGCGAAACGCCATGTTCGCCAGCCCCTTCACCATCCCGGTGTGCCTGCTGGGCGGCGGCGCGCTGGCGCTGGCCCTCATCTGGCTGGTGCTGGCCGCGGCGGCGCTGACCGCGCCGAAAGGCGAACGGCTGCGCCCGGTGTGCCTGGGCGTGTTCGGCACGCTGGCGCTGGGGGCCTTCCTCATCTTCCACCTGTTCCTCTATGTCTACAACTTCCGCGAGACCGACGCGGCCAACCTTCAGGATTACATCCGCTACATCGGCCCCTATTACATGGGCTTCTTCCTCATGGCGCTGGGCCTTTTGGCCCGGTACGCCGCCGCCGACCTGCGCTGGGCGAAACTGGCCGGGGCGGTGCCCGTGGGGGTGCTGGCGGGCTTCTGTGTGCTCATCGCCTGGCGGGGCATGCCCACCGCGGGCTTCTGGAACTACCCCCATTCGGTGTACTCCGTGCGCCAGGACGTGAAGCAGCGGGCTGAGACGGTGAACGGCCTTCTCGACTGGGAGGACACGGTGCTGCTCATCAGCCAGGGTGACACCGCCATCCGCTGGAACTACTACGGCTTTGAGCTGAACGCCACCCTCGCCCGGGGCTTTGGCGGCTTCGGCTACGGCCATGAGGGCGATTACAACTGGGACACCACCCACATGAACATCGTCTCGCCTGAGGCGGCGGGGGAGGGCGTGCCGGAGGTCTACAGCTACCAGACGGTGGCGGACGCCGATGATCTGCGCCTGTTCCTGCTGGACAAAAAATACACCCACGTGCTGGTGGACGCCAGCGATGACTACATCGCCGACGTGATCGGCCCGGCCTTCGGCTGCGAGGGCCTGCCGGACGATAAACCCGACCATCCGGTGCTGCTGGCCATCGAGTACGACGGCGACACCGTGCGCTGGAGCCGGGTGGAAGGAGGCGCGGCATGAAAAAATTCAAACCGCTCCTCATCGCCTGGGCGGCGGGGCTGGCCCTCTGGCTTTTGCTGGGCTGCGTGAGTCTTGCCAGGACCGCCTGGTACGCCGGGCAGGGCCTGGCTGAGACCAAAACCCTCGCTCTTGAGGACTTTACCACCGCGGGTATCCGGCCCTACGACGCGGGAGAGGAAGGCCCGTGGTACATTTCCACCGACAGCGACGCCCAGCTGGTGTGGCAGGGCGAAGCCTATCTCGACACGGTGTGGCTTTTTGTGGAGCACCAAAGCCCGCCCCAGGCGGTAATGCTCTACTGGAAGACCGAAGGGCAGACGGATTTCTCGCCCCGCCAGTCGGTCTACGGCATTCAGACCGCCCCCGATGTTTACACCTTCGATCTGGGCGGTGTGAAGGTGAGCGAAGTGCGTATTGACCCGGACAGCCAGGGCGGTGTGGTCACCCGGTTCAACGGGGTGGTGTTCAACCCCGACCTCTCGCCGCTGGCAGCCTTTGTGCCCGGCCCGGGCGAGGCAATGCTGCTGCTTTTCGCGCCTCCGCTGGCACTGGCGGCCTTCTGGCAGCTGCGCCGGGCGCTGGGCGCTCTTTTGAAACAAGACGATCGATCCAAATAAAAGCGAGGTCATAACGATGAGTGAGTTCATTCCCCTTTCGGTGCCCAATTTCTGCGGCAACGAGCGCAAATACGTGGACGAGGCGCTGGACGGCGCCTGGGTGTCCACCAGCGGCGCCAAGGTAGGCGAGATGGAAGAGTGCATTGCAAAGTATGTGGGCATGCCCGAAGCGGTGTGCTGCGCTTCCGGCTCCGCCGGCCTGCACCTGGCAGCGCTGGTGGCGGGCGTGAAGCCGGGCGACGAGGTGATCGTGCCCGCGCTGACCTTCATCGCTTCCGTAAACCCCACCACCCGGTATGTGGGCGCCGAGCCGGTGTTTTTCGGCTGCGACGAGACCGCCACCATGGACCCGGACGCGGTGGAGGACTTCTGCGCCAACCAGTGCGAATTGAAGGCGGACGGCCTTTACAACAAGCGCACCGGGGCCAAGGTGTCGGCGCTGGTGCTGGTGCATGTGTTCGGCAACATGGCCGACATGCCCCGTTTTTTGCGCATTGCAAAGGACTATAAGCTCACCCTCATCGAGGACGCGGCCGAGGCCCTGGGCACCAAGTACACCGAAGGAGAGCTGGCGGGCAAATTCGCCGGCACCATGGGCGATGTGGGCGTCTACAGCTTCAACGGCAACAAGATCATCACCACCGGCAGCGGCGGCGTGGTGGTGTCCAACCACCCGGAATGGGCGGCGCGGGCAAAGCACCTGTCCACCCAGTCCAAGACCGACCTCTTGCAGTTCAAGCACGACGAGGTGGGCTACAACTACCGCATGACCAACATCGACGCCTGCCTGGGCCTTGCCCAGATGGAGCTGCTGGAAGGCTTCATTGAGCACAAGACCGCCCGCTACGAGCAGTACAAGGCCGCGCTGGACGGCGTGAAGGGCTTTTCCATGCTGCCCTTCCGGGAGGGCACCCGCTCCAACCACTGGTTCTACAGCCTGCTGCTGCCCGACCGGCTGGAGCGTGACGACGTCATCGCCCGCCTGCAGGCCCAGGGCATTCAGACCCGTCCGGTCTGGTCGCTCATTCCCGAGCAGTGCGACTACAGCCGCAACGAGATCCACGCCATGGACGTCGCCCGGGAGTACCGCCGGCGTATCGTGAACATTCCCTGCTCCACCAACCTCACCGAGGCCCAGTGCAGCCGGGTGATCGAGGCCATTCTGGCCCTGTAAGACCAAACAAGGAAGGGAGGGCCCGCCGTGGCCTGGGGCGAATTGTTCGGCCTGCTGGCAATGCTGGCGGCCCTCTTTGGAATGAGCGCCGTGCTGACACGCCGCGCGGGGCTGAACAGTGCCGCCGCGCCGCTGGCGGCGCTGGCGCTGACGGAACTGGTCCTGCTGGCGGCGGGGCTTTTGGGCGTTCTTCGCCCGGCGGGCCTTGCGCTGGCGGCGCTGGGGCTTTTGGGCGGCGTTGCGGAGGCCGTTCTGGCAAAGAAAAAAGGGGAGCCTTGCCCCCTGGCGGCGGCGCTGGCAAATCCTGCCGCAAAGCTGTTTTGGGCGGTGGCGGTGGCGCTGGCCGTGGGCCTCTTTGTTCTGCGGCCGGAGTTTCTCAACTTCGACGAATACTCCTTCTGGGGCACCGCCGCGAAGCTCACGTGCGAGACGGGCGCCCTTTATACCGTCTGCGAGACCGGCCTGCCCTGGCAGATGACCGAGCTGGCGGCCCTGCCGCTGGCCAGCTTTTTCTTTCAGATGTTCGGGCCCTTCGCGCCCTGGCGTGCCATCTTTGCCGCCGATCTGCTGATGTTGGCGGCGGTGGCCGCCGCCGCTGGCTGCGCAAAAAAAGCCCGGCTGGCCTGCCCGCTCTTTCTGGCGGGTCTCGCGGTGCCCACGCTGGTCACGGTGGCGGGCCACACCGCCCTTTTGAACACCGCCTGGCTGGAATTTTTGGGCGACCTGCCCGCCGGCATGCTCTTCGGCGGGGCCGTGGCTTTCTGGCTGGCGGCCAAAGACGAGGGCACTGCGGCCCGATGGCTCACCCTGCCGGTGCTGCTGCTGGCGGCAAACGTGAAAAGCAACACCTTTGTGCTGGGTCTCGCCGCGGCGGGCCTGGTGGCGCTGGACGCGGTTTTGTTCGCTCCCGCCGAAACGCGCGGGGCAAAACGCTTCGCCGCCCGGCTGGGCTTCGGTGCGGCCTGCCTTGCCGCCCCCGCCGCCCAGTATCTTCTCTGGAACAACTATATCGCGGGCCTTGTGCGGCGCAACGCCGCCGCCGGCGGCATGGGCGACACCGCCTCCGCCAGCCTGCCCGCGGTGGTGGTCAACGGCCTGAAACTGCTGCTGGGTTTGCCGGCGGAAAGCTACTTTGAAGCCCGCAGCGACCTCTTTTGGCAGTACGGCAGCGCCATGACCGACGCCTTCTTCCACCGGAACGTGTCGGTGTTCGGCACCGGCGCGGCGGTGGTGGCGCTGACGCTGGCGGTGTTTTTGGCCGCCGTGCTGCTGGCCCCGGACAAAGGGGCGCGGCTGCGGGCCGCCCTCTTCGCCGTGGGCAGTTCTGTCTGCTTTGCCGGTTACTGGCTCATGCTCTGGCTGAGCTACGCCTTCCTTCTAAAAGATTCCACCCCCGAAAGCCTCGCCAGCTATCCCCGGTATTTTGCCTCTTTCTACACCGGCTGGCTGCTGCTGGCGCTGGCGGTGCTGGGGGTCAGCTGCGCAGCGGCAAAGCGCCCGGTGTTTGGCCGGGCGGCGGCGCTGGCCGCGGGCGCGGTGTTCGCCGCGGCGCTGGCCCTGGGCACGGAGCCTCAGTTCACCCTTTTGGGGGTGAGCGGCGGCGAGTACGCCTCGGTGCGACGGGAAGTGGCTGTGGCCAAGGCCGCGAAAGAAACCATCCAGCCGGGGCAGAAGGTGTTCCTCATCCGTCAGGGGGACGAGGGCTTTTCCTGGTTCTTGTTCAATCAGCAGCTGTGCCCGGCCCTTGTCTACGGCGCGGGCGGCGCCACCTACGGCGAACCGGTGCTGGTGGAGGGCATGGCCTACGGCGCGCCCTACACAGCCGAGAAGTTCGCCGCCCTGCTGGAAAAAGAGCAGGTGGACGTGCTTTTGGTGAGCGGGGTGGACGACATTTTTGAAGCGAGCTATGCCTCTCTCTTTGCCGACGGCCTGGCCGCGGCGAAGGAGGGCCCCACCCTCTACGAACAGGGCGAAGCGGGCTGGACGCCTGCCGTGTCCCTTGCCGGGGAGGTGACGGGATGAAACGGCTGAAAAATCTCTGGACGGCGGCGTGCCGCCGCCCTTTCCGTGCGTTTTACGCCCTGGGCGTCTGCCTGCTGGCGCTGACGCTGGCGGGCAATTTCGCTCTGGACCAGCTGCTTTACGCCGCGGGCGCTTTGAAAGAAAAGACCGTCACGCTGGAAAACACAGAGCAGTACACCCTTGTGAACATGGAACGCACCGGCGACGGGCTGGTGAGCACCACCGGAGACGCCCAACTTCTGCTGAATCCCGGCACGCTGGTGCGGCGGCTGCGCCTTGTGGCCCGGTATGAGGGCGGCGCGGTGTGCGAAAAAGATCTTTATTATCATCTGCCGGCCTTCGGCTACACGTCCCGCCTGCGGGTGTGGCCCACGGCCCGGGAGGACGGCAGCTGGACCTACACCCTGCCCCGGTTTGCCGGGCAGGGCCTGCGTCTGGATTTGGCGGACTCGGCGGGCGTGACGGTGAACCTCACCGCCATCGTGCTCAACGAGCGCATGCCCTGGCAGGAATACTTCATCCCGTCGGCGTGGCAGCTGTTCTGGCTGGCGGTGCTGCCCGGCCTTGCCGGGTGCGCCGTGACGCTGAAGCGGGAAAAGGGGGAAGACGAGTGAAACTGGAAGAACTGTTCATCCGGGAGGAAGCCACCATCCTGGAGACCATGAAGCAGCTGGACGAGACCGGCCAGCGTATCCTGTTCATCGCGCCGGAGGGCAAACTGAAAGCGGTGCTCACCGACGGCGACCTGCGCAAGTTCCTTTTGCGGGGCGGCAAGCTGGAGGACCCGGTGCGCCTCGCGGCGAACTACAGCCCCAAGAGCCTGCCGCTGGAGGAGCGGGGGGCGGCCAAGTCCATGCTGGAGCGGTATTATATCGACGCGCTGCCCCTTCTGGACCGGGACGGCAAGGTGGCGGACGTGGTGTTCGCCACCGGCCTTGACGTGGACAACCGCAAACAGGCGAACATCCCGGTGGTGGTGATGGCGGGAGGCCTGGGCACCCGGCTCTATCCTTACACCAAAATCCTGCCCAAGCCCCTGATCCCGGTGGGGGAAAAACCCATCTGTGAGCTCATTCTGGAGCGCTTCTCGGATTTCGGTTGCCGCCGCATGGTTTTGGTGGTAAACTACAAAAAGAATATGATCAAGTCCTACTTCAACGATCTGGAAGACCTGCGCTACCAGGTGGAGTATGTGGACGAGACGGAGTTTCTGGGCACCGGCGGCGGCCTGAGCCTTTTGAAGGGCAAGCTGGACAGCACCTTCTTCTTCTCCAACTGCGATACCCTTCTGGACGTGGACTACGGCGACGTGTATCAGTATCACAAAAAGCACGGCAACCTCATCACCATGATCTGCGCCTACAAGCACTACACCGTGCCCTACGGCGTGGTGGAGATGGGGGAGAACGGAGCCATCGCCGCCATGCGGGAAAAGCCGGAGCTGAACTTCCTCACCAACACCGGCGTTTATGTGGTGGAGCCTCAGGTGGTGGAGGAGATGGAGGAAGGCCGCAAGGTGGGCTTCCCCGACGTGATCGACGAATACCGCCGCAAGGGCCTGCCGGTGGGCGTGTATCCCATCAACGAGTCCGCCTGGATGGACATGGGCCAGATGGAAGAACTGGAAAAGATGCGCCGCCGCCTGGAACAGCAGGCCTGACGGCGCGGGGAGCTTTTGCATATGGAACTGTTTTTCAGCTATCTGTCGCTGGCGGCGCTGGCGGGCTTTGCCGTGCTCATGGTGCGGCGCACGGCCCTGCCCGCGCCGCTTGCGCCCTTTGCGGCGCTGTGCGCCACGATGGTGTGGTTCAGCGCCGCGGGCATGCTGGGCGTGCTGGCGGCGGCCGGATGGATCTATTTTGTGCTGGCGGCGGCAGCCTGGGTGCTCGCTTTTCGGCCGGGGGCAAAACAGCCCGCTTCGGCGCTGAAAGCGCCCGGGTTTGCCGCCTTTTTCGTTTTGTCGGCGGCGCTGCTGGCCTTCTTCGCCTGGCGGCAGCCCATGTTCTCCACCTGGGACGAGTTTTCCTTCTGGGGCACCGCCGCCAAAATCGTCAAAACTAGCGGCGGCCTTTATGTGAACGCCGACATCGGCTGGGCCTGGGTGGGCACCCACCGCCCGGCGCTGGTGGTGCTGGGCTGGTTCTTCCAGTTCTTCGGCGAATACGCCGAGTGGCGGGTGCTGGCGGCCTACGACATTCTGCTCATCGCCATCTTCGCCGCCCTCACCGCCGCCTGCCAAAAAGGCAAGCCCCGGCAGTGGGTCCCGGCGCTGGGCTTCGGCTTTTTGCTGCCCTTCGTGGTCACCCTCTACGGCAGCGTCACCCGCCCCACCGACCTCTACGCCTCGGCCCTCTCGGACATTCCTCTGGGCCTGACCTTCGGCGGCGCGCTGGCGGTCTATTATATCAATGAAAAGAAGGCGCTGTGGCCCAGTGCCCTGGCGCTGGCCGCCCTGTGCCTGGAAAAGGACACCGGTTTTGCCCTGGCGCTGGTGGCGGCGGGGCTCATCGCCGCCGACGGCGCCTTCAGCCTGCTGATGGAAAAGACCCCCCTGCGCCGCTGGGCAAGACCCGCGGCGGGCTGGGCCGGGCTTTTTGTCACCTGCGGCCTTTCTTTCTGGAGCTGGCAGAAGTATCTTTCGCTGGCCAGCACGGCGGACACCTCCAACGTGGGCGGCACCCAGCAGATGGGCATGGCCGAAATGGTGATCACCGGCGTGAAAGAGCTGTTCGGCATTGGCCGCACCGAGAAATTCACCACCATCATGGGCGGCCTTGTGCGGGCGCTGTTCACCTCCAAAACCACCATGGTGGGCCCCTTCGCGGTGATCATCGCCCTGGCGGTGGCCATGGCGGCGGGGGCGGCCATCCTCACGAAGGAAAAAGCCCTGCGCCGGCAGGCGGGCCTCTTTGCCGTGCTGGGCACCGCGGGCTTCGCGGCCTACTTCTTCTTCATCGGCCTGACCTATGTCTACGTCTTCCGGGACGAAGTGTCCGACGGGCTGGTGGGTTTTGAGCGGTATATGTACCCCTATCTGCTGGGCTGGCTGCTGGCCTCGGCGGCGCTGGTGCTGCGGGCCATGGGCTCGGAGCGCGTGGAAGGCCTTTTGCAGACCGGTTTTGCGGCCATGACGCTGGCGCTGGCGGCGCTGGTGTGGCTGCGGCTGCCCTTCAGCCTCACTGTGTTCGGCGGAGGCAACGCCGCCTATGCCGAGCGCTGGGCAACCCGGGACGAGGCAATGGAAGTTCAGGCGGCGGTGCCCGAGAACGCCCACATCTTCTTTGTCAGCCAGGGGGACGACGGCAGCCGCTGGTTCCTCTATTCCTATGAGCTTTACCCCTGGTATCTGGACTACAGCGGCACCGACGGCCAGGGCGGCGGCGGCACCTTCGCGCTGCCCGGGGCGCTGGAAGAGGGCACCCTCTACTACCACCCCTACACCGCCGAAGAACTGCTGGACTGCATGCGCCAGCGGGGCTGCGACTATGTGTTCGTGGAGCGCGGCGACGACCTCTTTGCCGATGGCTACGCGGCTTTGTTCAGCGACGGGCTGGCGGGCTGCGAAGAGGCGTCCGCGGTGTACGCCTGGAACGAAGCCGAAGGGCAGTTTGACTTTGTCTGCAATGTGGGGGCCGAAGGATGAAACGAGTGTTTGCATGGGCGGCGGCTCATCTGGTGGCCGCCTGCTATCTCTTGGCCCTGGCGCTGTGGGCGCTGTGGGCCTTAGGAAACGCCGGGTGGGACGCCGTGGGCTTTGCCACCGGGCGGTTGACCACGGTGCAGGTGCCTCTTTCCTCGCTGACAAGCCAGGACGTCGCCCTCACCGACGAGGGCCTCTGGGTCACCACCGGGGCCGACCCGCAGTTCCATCTGCAGGCGGGCCAGCCGGTGCGCAGCGTGCTGTTTGAGACCGGCGCGCCGGCCTCCGGCTTCGAGGGCTACTGGGCCGGCGCAGGGCAGGACTTCAGCCTGCGCCGCCGGGTCTGGGCCGATGAGACTGCCGGCGGTGTGCTGCTGGTGCTGCCCAAAACGGCACAGACCCTTCGCATTGACCCTGCCGCCGGGGCGGGCGTGGTTCTGGCCGAGGGCGAAAACGCGTCCCTCACCGTGAATGCGCCGGTGGCCTTCTGGCGATATTTCGTGCCCCGGGCCGGGCAGGCGCTGGCGCTGGCCGTGCTGCCTGCCGCCGCGGCGGTGGTGGCCGATCTGGGCCTTTTCTGGAAAGGCCGTCTTTTGAAAAAGCGGGGCTGAAGCGCCCCGCCGTACGAGGTGTGGAATGGAACAAGCAAACCGCTTTTTACAGAGCCGTCGGGGCCGTCTGGTTCTGGCTGCGGGGGGCATGGTGCTGATTTTGTGCGCTGTCTATGTCGCCTGCGGCTTCTGGCCCTTCGGGCCGAACTCGGTGATGACCGGGGACCTCAACAGCCAGTATATTCCCTTCTACGCCCACTTTTATGACGCGGTGCGCGGGGGCGGCAGCCTCTTTTATGCCGACGATTTGGGCTTGGGCGGCGGGGTCTTCGCTCTGTTTGCTTACTATTTCGCCAGCCCCTTCGCCTGGCTCTACCTTGTCATCGCGCCGGAATTCTACGGCCAGCTGTGCTGCATTATCTGGGCTCTCAAGGTGATCCTGGCGGCGGCGGCCTTCTGCTTTTACCTCGAGCGGCGCTGGGGCGGCGAACAGGCTCTCTGGCTGCCCCTGTGCTGGTGCTACGGCCTCATGGGCTATTCGGTTGCCTACGCCCAGAACGTCCTTTGGCTGGACGCGGTGATTCTGCTGCCGCTGGTCTGTGCCGGTATCGACCGGCTGCTGGCGGGCAAAGGGGCTGTGGGCTTCGCTCTGGCGCTGGCCGCGGCCATCTTTACGAACTTTTACATGGGGTATATGCTGTGCATATTCTCCATGTTGTATTTCGTTGCAGGGCTTGCAGTGCAAACGCCCCGCCCCGGCGCGAAGGCTGCGCTTTCGGCCGTTGGCCGCTTTGCTGCGGCGGGAGTCACGGCGGCGGCGCTGGCCGGTGCGGTGCTGCTGCCGGCAGTGATGGAAATTTTGCAGGTCAAGAGCACCGGCCTCGGGAGCACCGGCGGCGGGCAGTTTTCGCCGCCGGAACTCGTCCAGAAATTCTTCACCGGAAACTTCGTCTGGGCGGACGTGCAGAACGGCCTGCCCCCGGTCTACTGCGGCATGCTGGGTCTGGGCGCGGCGCTGCTCTATTTCTTCTCCGCCCGTCCCCGGCGGGAAAAGCTGGTCTACGGCCTTTTGGCTGCCCTGCTGCTGGTCAGCCTCTGGTGGCGGCCGCTGGACCTTGTCTGGCACGGTTTTGCCGCCCCCAACTGGTTCCCTTATCGGGAGAGTTTCCTGCTGGTGTTCCTGCTGCTCACCCTGGGCGCGGGGGCCCTCGCCGAGCCGCTGAGCCTCAAAACCGGCCTTGCCGCCGGGACGCTGGCGGCGGCGCTGGGGGTGCTGGTCTACTTCTTCCGTGCCGAGACCTACGGCCGGCGGCGCTGGCTGCTGGCCTGCTGCCTGCTGGCGGCGGCCATCGGCCTTGCCTGGCTGTGGGGTCGCTTCAAGGGCGGCAAAAAACGGCTGGCCGCTCTGGCTCTGGCCGCCCTCACCGCCGGGGAGCTGGCGCTGAACGGATACTGGGCGCTTCGGCTCTTTGAAGCCTACCCGGTGGCGGATTACACGGAGTTTGTCCGGGCCGGGCGGGCCACCGTCCGGGCGGTGGAGGAACAGAACACGGAAGACTACCGGGTGGAAAAGACCTCCTTCCGCACCCTCAACGACCCCATGCTGCTGGGTTACGACGGGCTGACCCATTTCAGCAGCGTGCAGGACGGTGCCTCGTCCATTTTGCTGATGGCCCTGGGCTACCGCAACTACGGCTCCAGCTACGGCTATCTTTCCGGCAGCACCGCCGCCGCCGACAGCCTTTTGTCGGTGGGGTGGTTCCTGGCCCGGGAAGCGGACGCGGTGCCCACACATTTTGAACAAACCGACACCGCCGCTCCCTGGCAGGTGTATCAAAACCCCAACGCCCTGCCCCGGGCGCTTTGGTCGCCCTCCGAGACCGGGGCTTTCGATTTGGCCGAGGGTCTGAACGCTTTTGAGGCAGTCGAGACCCTTTACACCGCCCTGCTGGGCAAAGAGGCCGCCCTGTTCACCCCGGTGGAGAGCGCTGAAAGCGGCGCTGAATTCGAACTGACCCTGCCGGAAGGCGGCATTCTTTACGCCGTGTTCGGCGGCGCGGGAGCAGATGTGCCCCTGGCGGTGAACGGCCAGGAGAAGGGGACGGTCCTCTCCACTGACCGCTCGGCGGACGCCGCGGTGGACCTGGGCCGCTTCGAGGCGGGGGAGACGGTGAAGGTGACGTTAGGCGCGGCGGTGGATTCCGCCCGCTTCGCGGTGCTGAACGAAGGAGCCCTGGCCGCCGCCTGTGAGGAACTGCGCTCGGCCGCGCCCGCCGTGACAAGCTGGGTGGACGGCGCCATCACACTGAAAACAAGTGCGCAGGCCGACGGCCTCGCGGTGCTCACGGTGCCTTACGACGACAACTGGCGGGCCGAAGTGGACGGCGAACCCGCTGAAGTGCAAAAAGCGGCGGGGGCGCTGCTGGCGGTGGAAGTGCCCGCGGGCAGCCACACTCTTACTTTGAACTATACTCAGCCGGGCGCGGCGGCGGGCTTTGGCCTGACGCTGGCGGGGGCAACCAGCCTCGCGGCGCTGGCATTCTGGCAGAAGAAAACAAACGGTAAGGAGCGATAACAATATGCAGGACGTTCTCATCATTGCCGAGGCGGGCGTCAACCACAACGGCAGCCTGGAAATGGCAAAGCAGATGGCGCTGGCGGCCAAAAACGCCGGGGCGGACGTGGTGAAATACCAGACCGCCGTGCCGGAGCTGGTGGTGTCGAAATTTGCCCCCAAGGCCGAGTATCAGAAGGCCCAGACGGGGGACGGCGAGAGCCAGCTGGAGATGATCCGCCGGCTGCACTTTGATTTTGAGGGTCACCGCCAGCTGAAGGAGTACTGCGATTCCATCGGCATTCAGTACCTCTCGGCGGCCTTCGATCTGCCCAGTGTGGAGTTTTTGAAGGAGCTGGACCTGCCTTTCTTCAAAATTCCCAGCGGCGAGATCACCAACCTGCCCTATCTTGAGGCGGTGGCGGCGGCCCAAAAGCCGGTGGTGCTCTCCACCGGCATGAGCACCCTGCCGGAGATCGAGGACGCCCTCTCCGTTCTGGAGGACGGCGGCTGCCCGGGTGTGACGCTGCTCCACTGCAACACCGAGTATCCCACCCCCTATGAGGACGCGAACCTGCTGGCCATGCTGGAGCTGGCGGAGCAGTTCGGTGTGCCGGTGGGCCTCTCCGACCACACCCCCGGCTGGGAGTGCGACGTGGCTGCGGCGGCTCTGGGCGCGGTGGTCATCGAAAAGCACTTCACGCTGGACAAGACTCTCCCCGGCCCCGACCACAAGGCCAGCCTGGACGTGCCGGAACTCACCGCCATGATAAAAGCGGTGCGTCACACCCAGGCCGCTCTCGGCACCGGCCGCAAGGCGGTGAGTGCCAGCGAGGCAAAGAACAAGCCCATTGCCCGCAAGAGCATTGTGGCCGCCAAGGCCATCAAAAAGGGTGAAATTTTCACCGCCGAGAATCTCACCACCAAGCGCCCGGGCGACGGCGTGTCCCCCATGCGCTGGCACGAGGTGCTGGGCCTTGCGGCAAAGCGGGACTTTGCCGAGGACGAGCCCATCGAACTGTAACAAAAGGAGGAGAGGGCCATGGAACAACCTCTCATCGCCGTTGTCACCGGCACCCGGGCGGAGTACGGCCTGCTGCGTCCCGTTTTGCAAAAGCTGGCCGCCCGGCCGGACGCGGCACTGGCCCTGCTGGTCACCGGTGCGCATTTGTCCCAGCGCCACGGGGCCACGGTGAGCGAAATCGAGGCGGACGGCATGCCCATCGCGGCGCGTATCCCCATCCTCTTTGAGGAGGACGAGGGGCCCCTGGCCACCGCGCGGGCGGTGGAAAAAGCCATCCGGGGCTTCTCGGAGTGGTTTGCCGAACACAAGCCCGCCTGCTGCCTTGTGCTGGGCGACCGCTACGAGATTCTGGCCGCTGCCCAGGCCGCGGCCTTCACCGGTGTGCCGGTGGCCCACATCAGCGGCGGCGACGTGACCCTGGGCGCTCAGGACGACTGGTATCGCCACTGCCTGACAAAAATCGCCCATCTGCACTTCCCCAGCTGCGAGGAATCCGCTGCCCGGGTCATCCGCATGGGCGAGGCGCCCGCCACCGTGTTCAACGTGGGGGGCCTGGGGGACGAGAACATCCGTACCATGGAAAAACTGGACCCCGCCGCGCTGAGTGAGAGCGTGGGCTTTGATCTGACCCGGCCTTTCGGCCTCGTCACCTTCCATCCCCAGACGGCGGGCGGCGTGGACGTGGCCGCCCAAATGCGCGCCTTGCTGGACGCGATGGATGAGCTCACCCGCACCGAGGGCCTTGTGTGGCTGGTGACCAAATCCAACGCCGACGCGGGCGGCCTTGCCATCAATGCCATGTGGGACGAATGGGGCGAAAAGCACCCGGACACCGCAGCGGTGCGCTCCAGCCTTGGGGTCAAACGGTATCTCTCCGCCATGGCCGCCGCGGCGCTGGTGCTGGGCAATTCCTCCAGCGGCGTGGTGGAGACCCCCACCTTCGGGGTGCCCACGGTGAACGTGGGCGGGCGGCAGGAGGGCCGGCCCCTGTGCGCCAATGTGCTGTGCTGCCCGGCGGAAAAACAGGCGGTCATCGCGGCGGTGCGCAAGGCTGTCAGCCCGGAGTTCGCCGCCGTTGCAAAGGGCGCGAAAAGCCCCTATAATGGGGGAGACACCAGCGGAAAAATCGTGGATATCCTGCTGGAACAGGTGCGCCGGCCGGAGTTCGGCGCGCCGAAAGTGTTTTACGACGGCCAGTAAGGCCGCAGACTGAACTACAACGAGGTGGAACGTATGGAACTTCTCATCGTGGGCCTGGGCAGCATGGGCAAGCGGCGCGCCCGGCTTTTGAAAGGGATCGACAAGAACATCGCCCTCTCCGGGGTGGACACCGCACCCTCCCGCCGGGAGGAGGCCGCGGCCCTGGGCGTGGAAGGCTTTGAGAGCATTGACGCGGCGCTGGCGGCAAAAAAATTCGACGGCGCGCTGGTGTGCACCGCGCCCCTCACCCATGCGGCCATCATCGGCCAGCTGCTCAAAGCGGGCCTGCCGGTGTTCACCGAGCTGAATCTGGTGAGCGACGGCTACGCCGAGAACATGGCGCTGGCAAAGGAGAAGGGCCTGCCCCTGTTCCTATCTTCCACCATGCTCTACCGGGGCGAGACCCAGTACATCAAGGGCAGGGTGGATGAGTTTGCAAAGCCGGTGAACTACATCTACCACATCGGCCAGTATCTGCCCGACTGGCACCCCTGGGAGAACTATAAGAACTTCTTCGTGGGCGACGCCCGTACCGGCGGCGTGCGGGAGATCTTCGGCATTGACCTGCCCTGGCTGCTGGGCACCTTCGGCCCGGTGAAGAGCCTGCACGCGGAAAAGGACAAGCTCAGCGAGCTGGAAATTTCCTACCCGGACAGCGTCTTTGTGACCCTGCGCCACGAAAACGGCACCAAGGGCATGCTGGCGGTGGACGTGGTGAGCCCCAAGGCGGTGCGCAACTTCGAATGCTTCGGCGAAGGGCTGCACCTGTTCTGGGAGGGCAACCCCAAGAGCCTCTACGACTTCGACCATGCCAGCGGCGAAAAGAAGGCCGTGAACACCTACGCCAGCGTGGAGCACGACTCCCGCTACAGCGACAACATCGTGGAAAACGCCTACGTGGACGAGCTGCAGAACTTTTTGGGCGTGCTGGCGGGCAGGGAAGAAGCCCGCTACAGCTTTGAAAAGGACCTGGAGACCATCCGGCTGATCGAGACCATCGAGGAGGCATAAGACCATGGGATTTCTGGACGGGCTGCTGGGCGCTTCCAAACGGGAGACGCTGCCCAGCGGCGTGACGGTGCGCCACTTCCGCACCGCCTATAAGGACCGGCTGCTGGCCCATTTTGACGCGGCGTTTCCCGGGCGCGAGACCCTTGTGTGGGACGACGCGGACACCGGCATTGAACTGGCGGTGATGAAGCCCACCGAGGCCGAACCCTATTATGTGGCTTACACCATCGGCATGAGCGCCGAGCCCATGAACCTGGACGACATGCCCAAAAACCGCCAGTACGAGTGGCTGCGCTGGGCGGAACTGGTGTTGTTCCTGCCCGGCGACTGGCCGGTGGACGAAAGCCGCTGGCCCGAGCATTTGAACGACCCGGAGGATAAGCCCGCCGCCTGGCCCCTGCGGCTGCTGCGGCTGCTGGCGGGCCTGCCCCGCAAGGGCAACACCTGGCTGGGCGCGGGGCATTCCATCCCCAACGGTGCGCCGCCCCACCCCTACGCGGAAGGATGTCCCTTCACCGGGGCGGTGCTGTTTTTGCCCGGCGAAAAGAACGGTCCCAAGCCTTTTGAAGCGGTGAAGCTGGGCGCGGGGCGGCGGCTCATGCTCTACATCGTGGTGCCGGTGCGCGGCGAGGAAATGCAGTTCAAGTTGGACCACGGCGCCGAGGCGCTGGAAGAAAAGCTGCGGGCCATCCCCGGCGGGGTGGGCTTTATCACCGACAACCGCCGTCCGCCGGCGGTGAGCGACGAGGAGGCATAAAAGATGGAAGTTTTGTTCGTGGGCCTGGGGTCCATCGGCACCCGCCATCTGCGGAATCTGTTCCAGGTGGCAAAGGAAAAGGGCATTGAAGTGCAGGCGGACGCGCTGCGTTCCTCCATGCGGCCGCTGGCCGAAGATGTGGAGGGCCTTCTGCGGGCCCAATACGTCAGCTATGACCAGCTGGGGCATTACGACGCGGCCTTCATCACCAATCCCACCCATCTTCACGCCCACACCCTGGCGGAACTGGCGGGCAAGGTGGACTGCTTTTTCATCGAAAAACCCATCTTTGAAGGCACCGGCTACGACCTGGAGCAGCTGGGTCTTGGGCCCAATCAGAAGGCATATGTGGCCGCGCCCATGCGCTGGTGCGGCACGTTTCTTGCCCTCAAAGAGCGCATGCCTGACCTCAAGCCCTATTCGGCGCGGGTCATCTGCTCTTCCTACCTGCCGGAGTGGCGGCCCGGGGTGGACTACCGCACCGTCTACTCCGCCCACAAGGAGATGGGCGGCGGCGTGACCATCGACCTCATCCACGAGTGGGACTATCTGGTGGACCTGTTCGGCGCGCCGCTGGAGATGTACAACTTCAAGGGCACCTACTCCCATCTGGAGATCGACTCGGACGACCTGTCGGTCTACATCGCCCGTTACCCCAGCCTGCTGGCGGAGGTGCACCTGGACTACTTCGGCCGCACCTACCGGCGCGCCATCGAGCTGTTCTGCAAGGAGGGCACCGTCACCGCCGACTTCGGCGCGGGCACCCTGACGCTGGAAAACGGCGAGGTCATCCACTGTGAGGAGCCGGTGAACCAGCGCTATCTGCGGGAGATGGACTACTTCCTCGACTATGCCGGAAAAGGCAAAGGCGAGAGTATCAACAGCCCTGCCATGGCTCAGAAGGTGCTGGGCCTGACGCTGGGCGAACCCATGTGAGAGCCGCCCTCAAAGACGGCAAAAAGGAGATCACCATGAAAAAACTGCTCATCACCATCTGCGGCCGGGCCGGCAGCAAAGGCTTCAAGAACAAGAATCTCAAGACCTTCTGCGGCCGCCCGCTGGTCTACTACAGCCTGGCGGCGGCGGGACTGTTCCGCGAAAGCCGCCCCGACGTGCAGGTGGACATCTGCCTCAACACCGACAGCGATGCCCTGGCCAAGCTGGTGGCGGAACAATACCCCGAGGTGGTCTATCTGCCCCGCTGCGAGGAGCTGGGTGGCGACCGGGTGCCCAAGATGGCCGTCATTCAGGACAGCCTTGCCCGCATGGAAGAGAAAAACGGCGCCTATGACTATGTGATGGACCTGGACATCACCAGCCCCCTGCGCACCGCCCAGGACATCAAAAACGCCTTTGAGCTGGCGGAGGGCCGGAAGGACCTGGACCTGGTGTTCAGCGTCACCGAGAGCCGCCGCAACCCCTACTTCAACATGGTGCGCCGCTGCGACGACCACGTGGAGAAGGGAATTGAGAACGCCCCGGGCACCCCGGCCTTCACTGCCCGGCAGATGGCCCCGGAGTTCTACGATGTGAACGCCAGTATCTATGTTTACCGCCGGGCTTTTCTGGCCGATAATACCACCGGTATCCTGTGGGACGGCAAGATCGGCGCCAGCCTGATGATGGACACCGGCATTCTGGACATCGACAGCGAGGAGGACTTCAAGCTGATGGAAGTCATCGGCGCCCATCTCTATGCCACGCTGGAGCCTTTTGCCCAGGTGCAGTCGGCCATCCGCGGCTGATAAAACTTTTTTGCGAGACAAACAAGGGAAAGTATAACAAGGTATGACAAACACGCAGCATTCTCTCGGCGGTGCCCAGCGGCGGAACGTGCTTTTGAGCTTTGGGCTCGGCGCGGCGCTGGTTCTGGGCATCTATCTTGTGCTGGGCTTTTGGCCCTTCGGCGACGGCACCATGCTCACCGGCGACCTCAACGGCCAGTATGTGGCCTACCTGGCGGATCTGAAACGCCGTCTGGCCGAGGGCGGCTTTTTCTACAGCTTTTCAAAACTCTGCGGCGGCAGCACCCTGGGCCTGTTCGCCTACTACATGGCCAGCCCCTTCAATCTGCTGATTTTGCTGGCCCCGGTGCGCATGATCCCTCAGATGGTGCAGTTGATGTTCCTGCTGCGGGTGGCCTGCACCGGCACGGCCTGCTGTTTCTTTTTGCAAAAGCATTATGGCAGCGCCAACCCCCTTTTGTGCGTTTTGAGCCAGGGCTATGCCCTGTGCGCCTATTGCGTGGTCTATAGCCAGAACATCATCTGGATGGACGTGGTGCTGCTGGCCCCGCTGGTGCTGTGGGCGGTGGAACAGCTGGTGGACACCGGCCGTCACTGGCCGCTGTTCTGGCTGGCCTTTGCCTGCATTCTGCTGAACTTCTACACCGCCTGGGAAGTGTGCCTGTTCAGCGTGCTCTACTTCTTCTGGTACTGGGCCACCAGCCAGCGCCTTGAGGGGCGCAGCGCAAAGCTGCTGGGCCGGCGCTTCGGGGCCTTCGCGGCCTCCGGCGTGCTGGCGGCGGGCCTCGCCATGGCCCTTTTGTATCCCGCGCTGGTGGAGATCGAGGAGACGAAAGGCGCGCTGTTCGGCATGGACTTCACCCTTGGGGTGAACTTCTCCCTGCCGCAGCTTGTGTATCAGTTCTTCTTCGGCAACTTCTTCTGGGAGGACGTGACGAACGGCCTGCCCAATGTCTATTGCGGCGTGTTCTGTGCCGCGCTGGCGGTGCTGTTCTTTTTGTCGGGCAAGGTGTCCCGGCGGGAGAAGCTGGCCGCCGCCGGCCTGCTGGCCGTTATGGTGCTGAGTTTTTGGGTGAACGGGCTGAATCTTGCCTGGCACGGCTTCAAGGAGCCGGTGTGGTTCCCCTACCGCTACAGCTTTTTGTTCAGCCTGTTTTTGCTGCTGCTGGCGGGCCGCGTGCTGCTGGAAGAGCGGCCCCGGCTGTGGGCGTTGGCGGCGGCCGCGGCTCTCGGCGCGGTGTGGCTGGCGGGCTACTGGTTCACCTCCGGAGAGACCTTCTCTGCGATGAAGCTGGTCATGTGCGCCGGGCTGTGGTTTGGCACGCTGGCCTGCCTGTGGCTGATGGGCATCAAAAAAACCGGCGCGCTGCTGGGCGCGGCGGGCTTTTGCTGCCTGGCCTTGGGGGACATGGCCGCGAACAGCGTGCTGGCCCTGCGCAAATTTGAGACCTATCCCAAGAGCGGATTTGAGAGCTTTTACGACGAGAACACCGCCGTGGTGGAGGCAGTGCGCGCTCTGGACAACGGCTATTACCGCATTGAAAAGAACTACATGCGCACCCTCAACGATCCCATGCTGCTGGGCTATTGGGGGATCAGTCATTTCTCTTCCACCAAGGCCAGCACGGCAAAGCCCATGCTGGAGCAGATGGGCTATGTGAACTACACCATTTACGGCTGGGGCTCCACCGCCGTGGCGGACAGCCTGCTGGGTATTAAGTACCTCTACACCGACGGCAGCCGCCCGCTGCCCGCCGGTTACGAACCGCTGGAGACGGGCACGGCTCTGACCGCGGCGGAAAACCCCTGGGCATTGCCCATGGCCTTTGCCGGCAGCGATGAGGCGCTGGGGGTGGATGTGGAGGCGAGCTCCAACACCTTCCGGCTTCAGAACGAAATGCTCTCGGCTCTGGTGCCGGGCACGCCGGACGCGCTGCTGGCGGCCGGAGACGTGGAATTTGACGACGACGCCAGCGGCATTGGCCTGTGGTTCACCGTGCCGGTGAGCGGGCCCTGCTATCTGGCCGTGCCGGACACCGGCAACTTCCTGCCCGGCGACGTGAAGGTGGACGGCCAGCTGCTGGGCGAATACTTCCAGGGCGACTCCCTGGGCGGCGTGTTTCCCCTGGGCAGCTTTGAAGCGGGCCAGCGGGTGTATTTTGAGCTGGGCGTGGAGGACAAGCCCGAATACCGGGAAAAGATCCAGATCTACAGCCTGGATACCCGGGTGCTCACCGAAGCCGCCGACGCCTTGAAAGCGGCCGCTGCCACCCAGCTCTCCATCCGGGAGGGCGGCGCCATCGACCTTGTGATCGAAGGCGGCGAAGGCCGGGAGCTGCTGGTGCTGCCCTTCGCCTACGAGGACGGCGGCCGCTGGACCGCCCAGCGCAACGGCGAAGAGGTGCCGGTGGAGCCGGTCTTTGAAGGCATGATGGGCGTGCGGCTGGAAGGGGGAGAGAACTCCATTCAGCTGCGCTATCACCATCCCGGCGCCGGAGTGGGCGCGGCGGTGAGCGCCGTGTCGGCAGTGGCTGCCGCAGTCTGGTTCGCGGCGGAAAAGCGGCGCGCCAAAGGGGGAAAAGCAGAATGAACGAAGCCCAGAGAGTGCTGGAACTGGTCACCGAGGCCGGGGAGCTCATGCTCAAAAACGGCGCGGAGGTCAGCCGCACCCAGCAGACCATGGAGATCATGGCCAAAAGCCTCGGCGTGGCGGATTTCCATGGCTACGTGCTCACCAACGGAATTTTCACCAGTGTCGGCCCGGAGAACAACATGCCTGCGCAGGTGCGCAGCGTGCCCGCCAGCACGGTCCATCTGGGCCGGGTGGAGGCCATCAACCAGCTGTCCCGGCGCATTGCGGCCGGCGGGGTGAGCCTGGACGAAGCCTATGCGGAACTGGAGCGGATCCGCAAAATACCCTGTGCGCCTGCCCTGCGGCAGGTGCTGGCCTGCGGCTTTGGCAGCGCCTGCTTTGCCATCCTGTTCGGCGGCGTCTGGCAGGACGGCGCGGTGGCCCTTGCGGTGGGCCTGGGCCTGCAGCTGGTGCTGCTGGGGCTGGAGCGCTGGGGCGCGGGCAAGCTGTTCACCCGTTTCCTGGGTGCGGCGTTTGTGGCCCTGGTCACCCTGCTCATCTTTGCCACCGGCATTGGCGTCAACAGCGACAAAGCCATCATCGGCGCGCTTATGCCGCTGGTGCCGGGCATGGCGCTGACCCTGGGCATTCGGGACCTCATCGACTCGGACTTCCTCTCCGGCGTCATCCGCATGCTGGACGCCCTGCTCACTGCCGTGTGTATCGCCATCGGCGCGGGCCTTGTGCTGGCCGTGGCAAATCTCATTGAGGGGGTGGCATTGTGACCGGTCCGCTTCTCATTCAGCTGGCGACGGCCTTCTGCGGCACCGTCTGCTTTGCGATCCTCTTCCATGTGCCGACGCGCCACCTGTGGTGCTGCGGTATCTGCGGCATGGCCGGGTGGCTGGTCTACTGGCTGAGCATGCAGTTTCAGCCGGATACGGTGGCGGCCAGTTTTCTGGCGGTCATCCCCATGGCGGTCTCCGCCCGGGCCTGCGCCATTCTGCGCAAAGCCCCGGTCACCCTGTTCCTCATTCCGGGGATCTTTCCGCTGGTGCCCGGCGCGGGTATCTACTACACCGCCTACAGCTTCATCATGGGCGATTCGGCGGCGGCCGCCGCCAAAGGCGCCGAAACGCTGAAAATTGCTGTTGCCCTGGCTCTGGGCGTGGCAGTGGTGGTGGCCATCCCGCTGCGCTGGGGCGCGGGGGCCCGCAGCCGCCAAAAATAAACTACATAAGCCCGCCGGGCAACCGACGGGCTTTTTTGTGCGCAAAGATTTGCAGCTCCGATACGTCTTGATGGATACTTCTTGTCCCGCCCGGTGGGATACTCATCCTGCGGCAGAAATCTGCCGGAACACAGGATAAAGGAGAGTGTACACCATGAAGATGAGATTTGCCGCCCTGGCGGCACTGTTTGCTCTTGCGGCGGCGCTGACCGCCTGCTCGGGCGGGCCGCAGTCCGCCCCGGCTCCGAGCCTTCCGCCCCAATCGGCGGCCTCCGGGCCGGAAAGCACCGCCCCGGACAGCGAGGCCGGCTCCGCCCCGGAGCCCTCCGGCAAAAGCGAGACGGAGACCAAAGGCGTGGGCGGGAGCATTTCGGGCTATAAAAGCTTCACCATTCATTACGAGGACGACACCGAGAGCGCCATCGAGCGGGGCGTGGAGGGGCTGACCTACACGCTGGAAGGAGTGAAGGTGTATGACTCCATCACTGAATCCGGCGTGGACATGTACGGCTGCACGGTGGACAGCGAGGACATCCTCGCCCGGCCCTTTGTGCTGGTGGAACTGAAAGCGGATTACGCCGCCCCCGACGGAGGGGAGACCGAGGTCATCGCGGACGCCAACGACCTGACGCCGCTGCTGCTGACGGACAAACTGGAAGAGGGCAGCGAGCCCGCCTTCCCCGCGCTGGGCTATTTCAGCCTGCGCCCCGAGGAGGGCGACGCCAAGCTGGACAGCCAGCACCAGGCCTATTGCTACGTCATCAAGGACGGCGAGAGCCTTACCTTCCAGCTGGGTATCTTCTGCGACCGGGCGCTCATCGACGCAAAGAACCTCTACCTTGAGGTGAACGCAGTGCCCGCGCCCCCCGACGGCGGAACCGTCACCGGCGACACCGCCCGGCGGATGTTCGACCTGCTGGGTGAACAATAAAAAAGAGGCTGTTGCTCAATGGGTTTGAGCAACAGCCTTTTTGATTGAAAGAGTTTTACGCGGTCTCGGCCTGGGCGTGGGCGGTCAGCTCATGCAGGTTGGCGTTGTAGACTTCCTCATTGAGCAGGTTCTCGGACTTGGCCACATACAGGCAGGTGCAGGAGTCGCCCACCACGTTCAGAGAGGTGCAGAGCATTTCGATGGGGCGGTTGATGGCCAGGATCAGGCTGTAGGCCATCAGGGCGCTGTCGTTGGTCATGCCCACGCCGGACAGGATGGTGAACAGGATGATCGCGCCGGCGCCGGGGGCGGCAGGGGTGCCCGCCGAAGCGATGAGCGCCAGGGCCATGATGACCAGCAGGGAGAGGGGGGGGATGTCATAGCCGCCGCAGCCAGCCACGAACAGGGTGGCGATGACCTGCATGATGGCGGTGCCGTTCATGTTCACGGTCATGCCCAGGGGCAGCACGAAGGAGGCGACGGATTCGTCCACGCCCAGCTCCTGGGAGGTGGTCTCCATGTTCAGGGGCAGGGCCGCGGCGCTGGAGGAGGTGGAGAAGCCGAACAGCGCCACCTTGGAGATCTTCTTGATGAAGGGGATGGGGTTCAGTTTGGTGCCGAAGCGGATGATCAGCGCATAGCCGAACACCAGATACACCAGCAGCAGCACGACGGTGGCGAGCATGTAGAAAGCAGCCGGACGCAGGTAGTCGATTCCGTAGGTGGCGAAGGTGCGGGTCAGCAGCACGAAGATGGCCAGCGGGCCCACCTTGGAGACCACAAAGTTCAGGAACACCACGCAGAGGTTGTTGACCTCGTTGAACAGCTTGGTCAGCGTCAGGCAGCGGTCCTCGCCCACGGCGGTAATGCACAGGCCCACCGCGGCGGCGATGAACACGACGGCCAGCACGGCGGTGTTGTTGCCGAACGCAGTGGTGATGTTGGAGGGCACGATGTTCAGGATCACGTTCAGGGGGTTGGAGCCGGAGGTGCCGGTGCTTGCCTGAAGCGAACCGATGGAGGTGGTGAACAGCCCGGACTCAAACAGCCAGAGGCCGACGGTGGCGGCCAGGACCAAAGCGAAGAGGGAGCAGAGCATGAACCAGCACAGGGTCTTGAAAGAAATGCGGCCCAGGGTGCGGGTGTCCGAGATGGTGCCGATGGCCAGGGCGATGGAGGCGAACACCATCGGAACGATGACCAGCTGCAGCGCGCGGATGAACATCTGGCCGATGATGTAGAACAGGCCGATGGCATTGGAGGCCCCTTCAGCGGTGATGTCCTGGAACAGGATGTTGTTGATCGTGCCCCAGAGCGCCGCGTTGCCGGAGGCGTTCAGCGTTTCACGCAGCCACATAAAAAAAAGGCCTGCAACGCATCCAAACAGAAGCGCCAGACCCATTCTTGCTGCCAGGGAACGAGAAGTTTTGGCTTTTTTCATGATCAATACCCCCACCACAGTGAATTGCTTGCGCAGGGCTGCCCGTGAGCAGGCCGTCGGGGGGCGGGTGCAGGGGACGGACAGCTGACTGCTGAAACCAAATGGAACGGCGCGGCGGGGCCGCGTGACCGCGTCCCGGCACACCTTTAATATCATACTCAAAGATCCGACGCATTTCAACTGTCAATTCCGTAGAAAAAATTCAGACAACGCAGGGCAAAATGGATAAAATTGCAAAAAAGAGCGAAAGTGCGCTGAATTTGGGCCAGGAGTTTGAAAGAAGTCACACTTCTGTGTGCGCCCGCTGTGGGGCGCACCGATACGCAGAAACTGCGAAAAAAGCCGGGCCTCCCGGAAAGGGGGAGGCCCGGCTTTGCAGTGCGGTATTCAGAAAAACGATGGCTTAAAACCAGCCGATCCAGATCCCCGCGGCCAGCAGGAGAAGGAACCATTTGATACAGCGCTGGTCCCGGGCGAGGGTGCGCTCGTAACGCTCGTTGCAGACATCACAGCAAAAATGCTGCCCGTACGGCAGCTTTCTGCCGCACCAGCCGCAGCGGTCCATGGCGCTCCCTCCTTCCGAACAGGCGGCTTACAGCTTCGCCAGCTCCACGGCCACCTTGGCGGCCAGACGGGCGTTGTTGTAGGCCAGCTGGATGTTGGTGGCCAGGCTCTTGCCGCCGGTGTACTCCACGATGTGGGCCAGCAGGTAGGGGGTGATGTTCTTGCCCCGCACGCCGTCCTCTTTGGCGGCGGCCAGAGCCTTGTCGATGACGGCGCTCATCTCGTCGAAGTCCAGGGCGTATTCCTCGGGCACCGGGTTGCCGATCAGCATGCCGCCGGCCAGGCCCAGATCCCACTTGGTGCGGGCGATTTTGGCGATCTCAGCGGCGCTCTTGGCGGTGTAGTCCACGCCAAAGCCGCTCTTGCGGCAGTAGAAGGCGGGGAACTGGTCGGTGTTGTAGCCCAGCACCGGCACGCCCATGGTCTCCAGATACTCCAGGGTCAGGCCGATGTCCAGGATCATCTTCGCGCCCGCGCACACCACCGCCACGGGGGTGTGGGCCAGCTCCTGCAGGTCGGCGCTGATGTCCATGGTGGTCTCGGCGCCGCGGTGCACGCCGCCGATCCCGCCGGTGGCGAACACGGGAATGCCGGCCAGGCTGGCCAGGATCATGGTGGAGGCCACGGTGGTGGCGCCGGTGCCGCCGGTGGCCAGCAGGATGGGCAGATCGCGGCGGCTCACCTTGGCCACGTTCTCGCCTTTGCACATCAGCTCCAGCTCCCCGGCGGACAGGCCCACCTTCATCCGGCCGTCGATGATGGCCATGGTGGCGGGAATGGCGCCCTCGGCGCGGATGATACGCTCTACCTCGGCGGCGAAGGTCAGGTTCTCGGGATAGGGCATGCCGTGGGAGAGAATGGTGCTCTCCAGCGCGACCACCGGTTTGCCCGCCTCCACGGCGGATTTGACTTCGGGTGCGATGTCCAGATAGTTCTTCAGGTTCATTGTACATACTCCTTTATCATAGTGTAAACGGCTTGCTCGCTCATTTCTTCGCTGATGGTGTCCGGCGCGGCGATGGCCACAAGGCCCGCCCCCAGCGCAAAGTCCAGCACTTCGTCTTCCGTCTTGCCCGCCAGCGTGGCGTGCACAATGCCCGCCATGGTGGCGTCGCCCGCGCCGGTGGCGTTCACCAGTTTGTCAAACACACGGCTGCGCCGGTGGACGCTGCCCGCAGGGCCTTTGTAGTAAATGCCGTCTGCCCCAAGGCTGACGAACACCCGCCGAACGCCTGTGGCCAGCACCCGGGTGCAGGCTTCTTCCAGGTCGCCGTCGGTGGCGATGGACATGCCTGCCAGCACCTCCATCTCCAGCCGGTTGGGCTTGATGGTGTCGAAATGCCCCAGCACCGGCACCAGCTTCTTCGCCCAGGTGGTGCTCACCGGGTCGATGTAAAGGGGGGCGGTGCAGTGGGTGGCCAGATATTCCAGCGCCTCGGCGGGCAGGTTGCCGTCGCACACCACCACCGGCGCAGCGTTCAGCAGGTCCATGCGGGCGGCCACAAAGTCCGCGTCGATGGCCGAGAGCACACGCATGTCGCTCATGGCCACCAGCATGTCGCCCTCCGAATCCATGATGGAGATATAGCTGGAGGAGGGGTGATCCTCCCGCACCAGTAGCCCCCGGGTGCCCACGCCCAGCGCAGCGCAGGAGTCCAGCAGCATGCGGCCGTAGACGTCGCCGCCCACGGCGCTCACCAGCTCGCACCGCTGGCCCAGACGGGTGAGATTGTCCAGAATATTGCGGGTCACGCCGCCCACCGACACATGCAGACGGCCGGGGTTGGAGTCCCGCATGATGAGGGGGGCAAGGCTCTGGCCGTGGATGTCCACGTTGGCCCCGCCGATCCCCGCCACATAGCTTTGGCCCAAGAAAACACCTCCCGAAAAACGGATGATTGGGAAGATATTATTTTACTATATCTGTCCCCCGGATTACAAGAGGGAGCGGACAAAACCTGGGGCCTGCCCCCGAAGGGGGGCAAGGGGGAATTGCCGCCGCGGGTGAATAAAACCCTTTGGCGCGCCGCAAACTAAGGGCAAAGCGATGACCCGCCGCCCCGGCCGCTGTCGGCCCTGTGCGGCCGGCAGCAGAAAAAAACAAGGAGCGATAGCATGAACAGGATCATCTCGTTTTTCAAAGGCAAGGGCTTTTATCTGGCCCTGGCCCTTTGCATCCTGGCGGCGGCGGCCAGCAGTTTCTGGGCCATCCGCAACGTGATGCAGCGATTCGGGCCGAACGCGAACAGCAGCTTGGAACAGGAGGGAACGCAGGAATGGGACTTGCCCGACGTGCAGGTGGAGCAGAAGGTGAACGATGTGCCCGTAACATCGGAAAAGCAGTCACAGCCGTCGTCCTCGGCGTCTGGCTCTGGCGAAGCCTCCGCACAGGCTGGGGACTCTGGCGAGGCTGCCGCTGCGCCCGTACCCTCCTTTGTGCAGCCGGTCGATGGGCAGATCACACAGGTCTACTCCGGGGATGAGCTGGTCTACAACGAGACTCTGAAGGACTGGCGCACCCACAACGGCGTGGACATCGCCTGCGGCGAGAACGCCCAGGTGAAAAGCGCGGTGGCGGGCACTGTCTGCAACATCTACGACGACGGCATGTGGGGCCGTATCGTGGAGGTGGAGGCAGGCGAACTCACCTGGCGTTATGCCGGCCTGAACGCAGACAGCCTGCAGGTGGCGGTGGGCGACACGGTGAGCGCCGGGCAGGCCATCGGCACGGTGGGCGAGGTGATGGCCGAGACCGCCGCCGGCCCCCATCTGCACCTGGAGGTGCTCAAGGGCGGCAACCGGGTGGACCCCCAGCACTATTTCGGATAAAACAGCAAGCGGGCTCCCGCCTTTTGGCGGGGGCCCGCTTTGTGCGATGAAAAGATCAGACCGTCTGGCCCAGCGCCGCGGCCCGGCGGCCTGCGGCGGTCTCGGCGGCAAGATCGCTGGAAAGCCTTCCCCGGCTGCGGGTGGTGAGCAGTTCATTGACAAAAAGCAGAAAATCCGAGCGCAGCAGCACCGTCTGGCCTTGCTGTTCCTCTTTTGCGGGGCGGATGGAAGCCAGGCCCGCCTGGCACAAAAGGGCGCACAGCCGCTCGTAAACCGCCAGGTCCGTCCGGGGGGCGGCCAGGCTGTAGCCCTCGGCCAGCGTGTCCGGGCTGGCGGAGAACCGGGACATAAACAGTTCCAGCTCATCCATCGGGTCCCGCCCGGCGGGCAGGCAGGCGCAGATCTGCGCCGCCAGCGCGTCGCCGTTTTCCGCCAGCAGGCGGCGGGGGCTGCGGGCTTTCAGCAGGGTGGGCTTGCGGCGGCAGGCAATGCTGAACACCAGGGTCAGGCCGTCCATCAGCGCAGCCAAAAACAGGCAGAACAGCGCCATGCCCCGCTGGGTGGGAACGGTGAGGGCAAGCAGCGGCTTCAGGTGCAGGTCGGTGATCTGCAGGGCCGGGTCGTCGGCCTGCAGCACTTCCTCGTCCGCCACTTCATTCACCCGCAGCACCGCGTTCAAGATCTCGGAGGTGAGCAGGGTCTTCATCTCCTGGGCGTTGGAACGGGTGACCCGCCCGCCCTCCAGCTGGGCGGCCAGTTCGTCGAAGGAGGCCATCAGCCCCTCGCCCGTGCCGGTCATGGCGGCGTCCACCGGGCGCAGAAGATCGTCGGTGGTGAGGGTGCTGCCCGTCTGGGCGGCGGCCAGCTGCACCAGCCGCCCCAGAGCGGCCCGGGCGTCGCTGGTCAGCGTGTTTTCGCTCTCGGCGGCGGTGAGCGCGCTCAGCAAGAAGGAGCGGGAGCTTTCCAGCTGCGCCGCCACCGTTTCGCCTTCGCCGCCCAGCTCGGCAGTGGCCGCCTCAAAGGCGGTAAGGTCCGAGGCGTTCTGAGCCGCGGCCTCGGCCAGGGCGCTCTCGCTGTCGAAACCGTAACGGGTGAGGATGGCCTGCCGGGCGGCAGCCTGCTCTGCGGGGGCGTTGGCGGTGATACTGGCAAGATAGGCGTTGTAGGCCGCCACATAGTCCTCATAATTGGCGTAGCTGGAGCGGCTGGGGGCGCGCAGACCGCCGGAATACTCGGCGCTCACTTCCTCCAGTTCTTTGGAGCAGGCGGCCAGGCGGGCGCTCTCCTGTTCCAGCAGGCTGTAGCGCCCGGCCAGATCGCTCACCATGGTGTTGATCTGGTCCTGGGCGGTGCGGAAGGCCTCGGTGCGGCGGGCGGCATAGGTGCCGTCCAGCGTGCTGCGCACCTGGGCGTACTCCGCCGAAAGGTACATGGCGGGCGGGTTCACGGTGTTGTAGATACCCACGTAGGAGTAGTAAGTGGAGCAGCACAGCGCCAGCCCCAGAGCCACGCAGCGCAGCGGCGTGATACGCACCCGCAGGCTGCCCGCCAGGAACCAGGCGGTGGCCTGCACCGCCAGCGCGAAGAAGAGGGGCGCCAGCACAAAGATACCGCCCAGGAACACGGTGGCCCCCTGCAGGGTGGTGATGAAGCTGATGGCCTGCAAGAGCAGCGTCACAAAAGTGACCAGCCGCAGCAGGTTCTCTTCACCGAAAAAGCCGCGGCGGCGGCCCAGAAGCATGAGCTCGGCTCCCTCAGGGGCCCGGGGCGCCGGGGCAGGAGTGAATACTTGGGAAAAATAAGACATGGCAAAAACCTCTCAACACAGTTCGGCACGCCCGGTCACAGGGCCGCGGCGGCGCAGGGTTCGGACGGCCCGGCTTCCCCGCCGTCTTCGGCGGGCTGGGGCGCGGGCTTTTCGGTGAGGGGCAGCGCCACCTGCACGCAGAACAGGTCGGCGTCCACCCGCACCTCCAGCGTGCCGCCGCAGGCCTCGGTGAAACTCTTGGCGATGGACAGGCCCAGCCCGCTGCCCTCGCCGGTGCGGGAGGGGTCTCCCCGCACGAAGCGCTCGGTGATCTCGGCGGGGTCAAACTCCATTTCGTAGCCCGCCACGTTCTTCACCCGGGCCACAGCCTGCCCGTTTTCGGCGGCCAGGTCCACATACACCCGGCTGCCCGCCAACGAGTAGCGCAGGGCGTTGGAGAACAGGTTCTGGAACACACGGTACATCCGCTCGCCGTCCGCCAGCACCCAGGCTTCGGGGGCCAGCGCGGTGCGGAAGGTGAGGGGACTGGCGGCAATGGCCTCGTCCATGTCCGCCAGCGTCTGGCGGATGAGCTTTGCAAGGTCGATGGCCTCGGGGGCCAGAGGCAGGCTGCCGCTGGCCGCCTTGGAAAGGTCGAACACGTCCTGCACCATGTGCTTCAAACGGTCCGCCTTGCGCTGGATGACCTTGGCGTAGTCCGCCGCCGCGCCCTCCAGGGGCTCGGCGCAGAGCAGGTCCGCGTAGTTGATGATACTGGTGAGGGGCGTTTTCAGGTCATGGGAGACGTTGGTGAGCAGTTCCATCTTCATCCGGTCCGCCCGGCGCTGCTGCTCCACCGCCGCGTCGATCCCTTCCCGCAGGGCGTTCAGGTCCTCGGCGGCGCCGTGCAGCGGGGCGGACGTTTTGAAATGAAGGGGCTGGACCGCGCCCTCACAGCGCAGTGTGTGCAGCGCGCCGGTGAGACGGCCTGCGTCCCGGCAAAAGCGCAGCTGCAGCGCAAGCCCCGCCAGCAGAATGGCCAGCGCCGCCAGATGGCCCAGAACAAGGGCGAACAACACAAGGCCCGGGGCCGCCCAGTAACAGGTGAAGAACATCAGCCAAAGCAGAGGCACGGTCACCACCGGCACCAGCCAGCAGAGCACTGCCGGCCCGGCCACCCGGCGCTGCCAGGGCTGGGCGCGCCAGGCGCCCCACACAAGGCCCGCCAGACGGGCCAGAAGGCTGCGGCGGAACACGCCCGCACCGTTCAAACGAAGGTCCTCCACGGAGAGCCACACCAGCGGCCAAAGCAAAA
The DNA here is from genome assembly GCA_019114225.1 of Candidatus Allofournierella pullicola. Taxonomy (GTDB): domain Bacteria; phylum Bacillota; class Clostridia; order Oscillospirales; family Ruminococcaceae; genus Allofournierella_A; species Allofournierella_A pullicola. The sequence continues at coordinate 110,098 of DXFW01000002.1, forward strand.
CGGGCAGCACGGTCCAGAGGGGGTCGGGAACATAGACCGCCTGCCAGACCCAGAGGCAGAACAGCCCCGCCAGCCAGACGAGAAGCTTGACTTCCAGCCAGACCCGGCCGGTGAGGGACGCGGCCCAGGCCCGGGTGGGCAGGGCGCGCCGCCGCCAGCCAAGGCACACCACGCCGCACACAAAGGCAAGGGTGCAGCCAAAGAGGAAGAGGATGAGGTGGGGGCGCAGCGTTTCCACCTGCCGCAGGCCCTCGCCGACAAAGCCCGGCAGCCAGGGGCCCGCGCCGTCCTGCACCGCCAGCACCACCACGGCGCTTTCCAGCCCTTCGGCGCTGGGGTACACCGTCTGGCTGCTCAAAAGCTTGTTGTAAGCCGCCAGCAGCGCCCGGTTGCCCCAGGATGAGCCGCTGGTGGCGGCCAGAGCCACCGAGTAGCCCAGCGGCGCGGCCACCCGGCCGTCCTCCCAGAGGGCGAAATCGGTGTTGCTGTAGCTTGCGCCGCTCTCGCTGTCGGGCAAAACGGCAAAGAGCACCTGCCCGGAGCTGAGCGCTCCGCTGTCGTTGTTCAGCGCCTCCCGCGCCTGGCTGCGCAGCTGGGTGTTCTGGCCCGCCGTCAGGGGCGTGCCGTCGCCGGCGGCGCCGCCCGCGGCCAAAAGCGAGCAATTGTAGAACAACTGGGCCATCTTCTCCTGATAGTAAACCGAGCCGCTGAGCTGCCCGGCCAGCAGGTCGCCCATGCCCAGGGCGCTGCCGCCCAGCATGGAAGGCCCGCACGCCAGCAGACACAGCACCGACGCCAGCAGGCTCATCATCCCCAGCCAGCCGCAGAGAATGCGGGCGGCGAGTTTACTTTTTTTCCAATCGGTACCCAAGACCCCACACCACCTTTAAATATTCCGGTTCTTTCGGATTCAGTTCGATCTTTTCGCGAATGCGGCGGATGTGCACCATCACCGTGTTCTCCGGCGCGTAGGCCGCGGCCTCGTTCCACACCCGGGCGTAGATCTCCTCGGCGGAGAAGATCCGCCCCGGGTTTTTCATAAACAGCTCCATAATGCGCGTCTCGGTGGGGGTGAGCTTCACCGGCGCGCCGTCCGCCAGCAGGCTGTGGGCGTCAAAGTCGTATTCCAGCCGCCCCACCCGGCGCACCGAGCCGCCGGCCCCCGCGCCGCCCAGCTCCAGATACCGGCGCAGGTGGCTCTTCACCCGCGCCACCAGCTCGATGGCGCTGAAAGGCTTGGTGATGTAATCGTCCGCCCCGATGGAAAGCCCCAGCACCTTGTCCGAATCCTCGGTTTTAGCGCTCATCACCAGAATGGGCAGATTGCGCTTTTGCCGAATGCGCATGATGGCCGAAAAACCGTCCAGCCGGGGCATCATCACGTCCATCAGAATGAGATGGATCGTCTCTTTTTCCAGAATGTCCAGCGCTTCCAGGCCGTTTGCCGCGCCGAACACCGTGAAGCCCTCCTTTTCCAGATACAGCCGCACGGCGTTCACGATGTCGGTGTCGTCGTCCGCCACCAGGATGCAAAGCGGTTCCATGCCGCAGCGCCCCCTTTCCGTCTTTGCCTCTTATTGTACGCGATGGCAAAGACCTTGCCAACCGTCTGCCAGTATATCCTGTAATTCTTACGACGCGGCCGCCCTTTTTCTTACAAATTTCTTAAAGGAGGGCAAAAAGCCCCCGGCCTTGTATGCCGGGGGCTTTTTGTGTATAATGTATTCTGTATTGCTATGACTGTTTGAAAGGGGCGAAGAAGATGGGGCGCACCGTTCTTGTGGGCAGCACCGGCTTTGTGGGGGGGAACCTCCTGGCCAGCCATGCCTTTGACGCGGCCTGCCACTCCACCGATGTGGCCGAGCAGTTCGGCAAAGACAACGACCTGGTGGTCTATGCCGGCGTACCGGCGGCCATGTATCTGGCCAATCAGGACCCGGAGGCTGACCTTGCCGTAATGCGCGCCGCGCGGGAAAATCTGCGCCGCCTTGCCGCCAGACAGGCGGTGCTCGTGTCCTCCGTCTGCGTCTATGCCGACAGCCGGGGCAAGTCCGAAGCGGACGAACCGGAGGCGGCGGATCTCGCCCCCTACGGGGCCAACCGTCTGCAGCTGGAACGGTGGGTGAGGGAGGACTTTGAAAACGCCCTCATCGTACGCCTGCCCGCGCTTTACGGCAAGGGGCTGAAAAAGAACTTCCTCTACGACCTGCACACCGTCACCCCGGCGCTGCTGCGCCCGGCAAAGTATGAAGAGCTGGCGAAAAAGAGCGGCCTCGTGGCCGCCGCCTACACCGACGCGGGCAACGGCTTCTACAAGCTCAGCGGCGCGGCGGACGCGGCCGCTCTGCGGGAGTGGTTCAAACAGAACGACTGGAACGCCCTCAACTTCACCGACAGCCGCTCGGTCTACCAGTTCTATGACCTGGCGGGCCTGTGGGGCCACATCGACACGGCGCTGGACGCCGGCCTGCGGGTGCTGAACCTGGCCACCCCGCCGGTGAGCGCCGCCGCGGTCTACCGGGCGGTGACCGGGGGCACATTCAAAAACGAACTGCCCGGTGTGCCTTTTGACTACGACATGCGCACCGGACACGCCGGCCTCTTCGGCGGCGCGGAAGGATATATCTGCACCGAAGAAGAGGAACTGGCGGGCATTTGCCGCTTTATGAAAACTTGGGAGGCACAGGCATGAAACTTTCCGCTTCCAACATCGGCTGGAGCGCCGTGGAGGACGAGGCCGTCTGGGCAAAGATGAAGGAGCTGGGCTACACCGGCCTGGAGATCGCGCCCACCCGGGTGTTCCCGGAGCGGCCCTACGACAATCTGCCCGGCGCAGCGCTGTTCGCCGGGGTGATGTGGCAGAAATACGGCTTTTCCATTCCCAGCATGCAAAGCATTTGGTATGGCCGGACTGAAAGCATTTTCGTGCCGGATGAGGCCGCCGCCCTGGCGGATTATACCGCTGAGGCGCTGGAATTTGCCTACGCCTGCCACTGCACGAGCCTCGTGTTCGGCTGCCCCCGCAACCGGAACATCCCCGAGGGGCACACCGCTGCCGAGGCGGACGGCTTCTTCGAGCAGCTGGCCTATCTTGCCCGGCGCCGGGGCGCGGTGATCGCGCTGGAGGCCAACCCCCCGATGTACAACACCAATTTCCTCAACACCCACAAAGAGGTGTTCGCCCTGGCGGGGCGGCTGGACCGGCCGGGCCTTGCGGTCAACCTGGATGTGGGGGCCATGGTGGCAAACGGTGAGACGGCGGCGGACGTGGCCGCCCATCTCCACCGGGTGAGCCATGTGCACATCAGCGAGCCGGGCCTTGCGCCCATCCAGCCGCGGCCGCTCCACCGGGAGCTGGCGCTGCTGCTGAAGGGTGTGGGCTATCAGGGGTTTGTGTCCCTGGAGATGAAGGCCGCAGGTGAAGAAGAGCTGGCCCGCAGCCTGGAATATGTGGCGGAGGTGTTCGGTTAAAACCATGGAAGAGCGCAAAAACATTCCCGGCGTGCCGGACTATACCGTGGAAATGCTGGCGGAAAAGCGCAGCGACTACTGCCTGCTCATCCCCATCATCAACGAAGGGGGCCGCATTCTGAAGGAACTGGACCGGGCAAAGGCAGCCGGCGTGTGCGGCCTGGTGGATATCATCCTCTGCGACGGCGGCAGCACCGACGGCAGCATGGAGCTTCCCGGGCTGAAGAGCCGGGGCGTGAACTGCCTGCTCACCAAGACCGGCCCCGGCAAGCAGGGCGCGCAGCTTCGCATGGGGCTGCACTTTGCGCTGGAGCGGGGCTACGAGGGCATTCTGACCATCGACGGCAACAACAAGGATTCCATCGAAAGCGTGCCCTTGTTCCTTGAAAAATTGAGTGAGGGTTACGACCTGGTGCAGGGCAGCCGCTTCGTCAAGGGCGGCAAGGCGGTGAACACTCCGCTCTCCCGCTGGCTGGCGGTGCGCTTCATCCACGCGCCGGTCATCAGCCTGGCGGCCCGCCACTGGTTCACCGACACCACCAATGCCTACCGGGCCTACAGCCGCGCTTATCTGACCCACCCGGCGGTGCAGCCTCTGCGGGACATCTTCCCCGGCTATGAGCTGCTGGCCTACCTCAGCGTGCGGGCCACCCAGCTGGGCCTCAAGGCCTGCGAGGTGCCTGTGGAGCGGGCCTATCCCAAAAACGAGCCCGCCCCCACCAAGATCAAGGGCTTCAAGGGCAATTCCAATCTTCTGAAAATCCTCTTTGCAGCGCTGGCAGGCAAATACGACCCGCAATAAGGGAGGCAAGGCATGACCTACGACAAGATCATTCTGGGCGCGGGGCTCTACGGCCTTTACGCCGCCGAACGGTGCGGCGCGGCGGGCCAAAGAGTTCTGGTGCTGGAGAAGGACCCGAGCCCTTTCCGGCGGGCCACCTACATCAATCAGGCGCGGGTGCACATGGGCTACCACTACCCCCGCAGCTACTCCACCGCCATCAAGAGCGCCCATTACTTCGAGCGTTTCTGCAAGGACTACGGCTTCTGCCTGCTGCGGGAGTTTGACCAGGTCTATGCCACCAGCGCCCACTTCTCCTGGACCAACGCCCAGGAATTCCGGCGCTTTTGCGCGGCGGCGAACATCCGCTGCGACGATGTGGCCCCTTCCAAATACTTCAATCCCGGCCAGTGCGACGGGGCGTTTCTCACCACCGAGTACACCTACGACGCGAACATCCTGAAAGAGCACTTTCTGAAGCGCATTTCCGCCATGGACAACGTCACCGTGCTCTATTCCCGCAAGCCGGAGGCCATCCGGCAGGCGGGCAGCGTCTGGCAGGTGAAGGCGGGGGATGTGAGCGCAGAAGCACCTTTCCTGCTCAACGCCACCTACGCCGGGGTGAACGAAGTCCACGCCATGCTGGGCTTCGAGCCTTTTAAAATAAAGTATGAGCTGTGCGAGATCATCCTCTGCACCGTGAACGACAAACTCAAGGACACCGGTATCACGGTGATGGACGGGCCCTTCTTTTCCATCATGCCCTTCGGACGCACGGGTTACCACAGCCTCACCAGCGTCACCTTCACCCCCCATGTGACCAGCTACGACAGCCTGCCCACCTTTGCCTGCCAGGCAAAAAGCGGCGGGTGCTGCCGCCCGGGGGACCTCTTCAACTGCAACGACTGTCCGGCAAAGCCCGCCAGCGCCTGGCCCCAGATGAGCCAGCTGGCCCGCAAGTATCTGAAAGAGGAATACGGCTTTGAGTACGCCGGCAGCCTGTTCAGCATGAAGCCCATCCTGAAGGCAAGCGAGATCGACGACTCCCGCCCCACGGTGATCCGCCGGTATTCCGACGCGCCGGCCTTTGTGAGCGTGCTTTCCGGCAAGATCAACACGGTATACGATTTGGACGAGGTGCTGCAAGATGGCTCAGAACAATAACAAAGAGAGCAATTTCATTTCGGCGGTGGTCTGCCTTCACGACGCGGGCCGCGCCGCGGCGGACTTTTTTGCCGTTCTGGACAAGGTGCTGGCAGAGCATTTTTCCCACTATGAACTGATCGCGGTGAACGACGGCTGCACCGACGACACGGTGCCGGCTTTGAAGGCGTGGGCCGCCGAACATCTTGAAGCACCCCTGACGGTGGTGAACATGAGCCTGCGCCAGGGCGTGGAGCGGGCGATGAACGCCGGGCTGGATGCGGCCATCGGTGACTTTGTGTTCGAATTCGACCACCCGGTGATGAACTATGCGCCCGAGCTCATCTGGCAGGCTTACCAGAAAGCCCTCACCGGCTTTGACGTGGTCACCGTCTGCCCCAGCCGCCAGCGGCTGACGAGCAGCGCGTTCTACCGGGTGTTCAACAAGTTCAGCAACAGCCCCTACAAGCTTTCCACCGACGCCTTCCGGCTGGTGAGCCGCCGGGCCGTCAACCGGGTGAAGGCCATCAGCGACGATCTGGCCTACCGCAAGGCGGCCTACGCCGCCAGCGGCCTGGCCTGCGCCAGCCTGAGCTTTGAGGGCGCCGCCGGAGCCGACGACGGCCCGCGGCTGGACAAAGCGGTGGACAGCCTCGCCCTTTACACCGACGCGGGCTACAAACTGAGCCTTGGTATCAGCCTGGGGATGATGTTCCTCACCCTGCTGGCGCTGGTGTACACGGTGGCGGTGTTCTGCCTGGGTCAGCCCATCGCCGGCTGGACCACCACCATGCTGCTGCTTTCTGCGGGGCTTTCGGGCCTGTTCTTCATCCTCACCATCGCGGTGAAGTACCTGAACCTGCTGGTGCGTCTTACCTTCAAAAAGCAGAGCTACCTCATCGAAGGCGTGGAGAAACTGCAGAAATAAAGGAACGGTTCATTCAATGAAACGCTTTTTTCAAAAGGATATGAGCCGCCGCGCCTTCTGGATCGCGGTGGCGCTGGTGGTGCTTGCAAAGCTGGCCGTCAGCCGGTTCCAGATGATCTGGGTCTGGGTGGACGGCGCGCCCATCGACGATGAACTGATGTTCCGGGCGGCCCAGAGTATCTCCGCCGGCCAGTGGCTGGGGGAGTACGACTGGCTCACCCTGTCAAAACACATGTTCTTCGCGGTGTGGCTGGCGCTGTGCAACGCGCTGCACATTCCTTATCTTGCGGCGGGCCAGCTGCTGGCCTGCGGCGCGGCGCTGGCCTCTGCGCTGGCCTTCGCCCCGGTGCTGCGGCGGTACAAAAGCCGCTTTCTGGTGTTCGCCCTGCTGGCCTTCAGCCCGGCGGTGAGCGCCAGCTTCACCCTGCGCGTTTACCGGGACAACATCTTCCCGGCCCTGTGCATGCTCTTCTTCGCGGGGCTTTGCGGCTGGGCGCTGCGCTGGCGCGGGCCGCTGGCAAAGGGCCTGCCCTGGCTGGGCATGTCCGGTCTGGGCCTTGCCCTTGCCTGGCTGACCCGGGAGGACGGCATGTGGCTGCTGCCCTTTGCCGCCGCGGGCAGCCTCATCCTGCTCGTCACCGCCCTGCGGGCGGCAATGCCCCTGGCAAAAAAACTGGCCCGGTGCGCCGCGCTGGCCATCCCCTTCGCCCTGCTGGCGGCGGGGATCCTGGCCTTCAGTGCCGTGAACTACGCTCACTACGGTGTGTTCACCGTGAGCGACTTTTCCTCCGGCGGCTTTTCCGCCGCCATGGGCGCCATGACGCGGGTGGAAGCAGGCCAGTGGCAGCCGCTGGTGAGCGTGAACGCCGAAGCCCGGCAGCTGCTCTATGAAAAGGTGCCCGCGCTGGCCCCTCTGGAGAAATGGCTGGAGGAGGACGAGGACCTGCAGAACAGCTTCCGCAACCCGGAGCTGGACGACTACCAGTCCGGCAGCTTCTACTGGGCCATCCGCAAGGCGGCCTATTATGAGGGCGTTTACGACAGCGCCCAAAAGGCCGAAGAATACTGGCAGGGCGTGGCGGACGCCATTAACGCCCTGTGCGACGCGGGGGAGCTGCCCTCAAACGGCCCCAAACGCACCGGCACCACGCCCCCCATCCGGGCGGAGTATGTGGGCCCGGTTCTGGCGGAGGGGGCACGCAGTTTGTGGTACTCGCTGACCTTTGGCGGGTGCGAGCCCTATGACGCGGAGAACCTCTCCATCGGCCCCGTCGAAGACCTGGCGGTGTGGGAGGATTACCTCGGCCAGCGCACCAACTCCGCCGCCCAGGCGGGCACGGCGCTGCCCTATTACAGCCCGGTGCAGCGGCTGGTCTATTTCGGCCTGGAAGCGCTGCGGGCTGTCTACGCCGTGGCGCTGCCCGCGGCCTTTGCGGCGGCGGTGGTGCTGCAGGTGAAAAATTCGGCGGCGCTGCTGGGCGACGCGCGCAAAAAGCGGCCCATCGCTCCCGGCAGGGGCATGCTGGCGCTGCTGCTGGCGGGGCTTTTTGCCATGGCGCTGCTGCGCTGCTTTATGATCGCCTTCGTGGAGGTGTCCAGCTTCAACATCGGCACCTACGCGATGTATCTCTCCACCGTGCACCCGCTGCTGCTTTTGTTCAGTGCGGCGGGCATTCTCACCCTCTGGAAGGAGAACGTCTCATGGCAGAACTGATCGTGGTGGGCGCGGGTGCCGCCGGACTGATGGCGACGGGCGCGGCCTGCCGGCTGGGCCACCGGGTCACGGTGCTGGAACACAGCGAAATGCCCGGCAAAAAGATCCTCGTCACCGGCAAGGGGCGGTGCAACGTCACCAACGAGTGCGATGAGAACACCTTTTTGCAGAACGTGCGCACCAATCCCCGGTTTTTGTTCTCCTCCATCCACGCCTTTCCGCCCTCGGCCACCATGGAGCTGTTCGAGGAACTGGGCGTGCCCCTCAAGACCGAGCGGGGCCGCCGGGTGTTCCCGGTGAGCGACCGGGCCGAGGACATCCGCGCCGCGCTGCTGCGGTACGCGGCCGGCGCCAACATCGTGATGGACGGGGCAAAGAGCCTCGTGCTGGAAGAGGGGCGCTGCACGGGCGTGGTCACCAAGGGCGGCCGCCGTCTTTTGGCCGACGGCGTGCTGGTGGCCACCGGCGGCGTGTCCTACCCCGGCACCGGCTCCACCGGCGACGGCTACAAACTGGCAAAACAGGCGGGCCACTCCATCGTGGAGCCGGTGCCCAGCCTGTGCAGCCTGGTCAGCCCGGACCCCGCCTGCAAAAAGATGATGGGCCTTTCGCTGCGTAACGTCACCCTGACCCTGCTGCGGGACGACAGGCCCGTGTTCAGCGAGCTGGGAGAAATGCTGTTCACCCATTTCGGCATTTCCGGGCCGCTGACCCTCTCCGCCTCCAGCTACATCCGGGAGATGGAAAAGCACCGCTGGACCGCCGAAATCGACCTGAAGCCTGCCCTGGACGAGGACCAGCTCTACGCCCGGGTGGGCCGGGACTTCCAGCTGCTGGGAGCCAAGAGCGCCCAGGGCGCGCTGGCAAAGCTGCTGCCTGCCAGCATGCAGCCGGTGATGGTGGAACGCTGGGGCGTTGACCCGGCGCTGAAGGCCAGCCAGATCGACAAGGAGAGCCGCCGCCGTCTTGTGAGGCTGATGAAGCACTGGACGGTGCCCGTCACCGCCCGGGGCGACCTGGCCCACGCGGTCATCACCAGCGGCGGGGTGAACGTGAAGGAAGTGGACCCCCGCACCATGGCCTCCAAACTCTGCCCCGGCCTCTTCTTCGCCGGCGAGGTGCTGGACGTGGACGCCTACACCGGGGGCTATAACCTGCAAATCGCCTTCTGCACCGCCCAGGCGGCGGCGCGGGCTTTTTGACACGGCGGACCGCGCCGCCGGAACACGAAAAACAAGGAGCATGAACGCAATGATCTCTGTGGCCATCGACGGCCCCTCCGGGGCCGGAAAATCCAGCCTGGCGAAGCGCCTTGCCAAAGAGCTGGGCTATCTCTATGTGGACACCGGCGCCATGTACCGGGCCATCGGCCTGTACGCAAAGCGGGCCGGGGCGGACACCAAAAACGCCGCCGCCGTGGCGGCGCTGCTGCCCCAGGTCCGGGTGGAGCTGAAGTACGTGGACGGCACCCAGCGGGTGCTGCTGTGCGGTGAGGACGTGAGCGAGGCCATCCGCGCCGAAGCCATCGGCATGGCGGCCAGCGACGTGTCCGCCCACCCGGCGGTCCGCTCCTTCCTGCTGGACACCCAGCGGAACATGGCCCTCACCCACGACCTGCTCATGGACGGCCGGGACATCGGCACCGTCATCCTGCCGAACGCCACCGTGAAGATCTTCCTCACCGCCTCCCCCGAGGCCCGGGCAAAGCGCCGCATGCTGGAACTGCAGCAGAAGGGCCAGCCGGCGGACTACGAAACGGTGCTGGAGGACATCCGCCAGCGGGACTGGCAGGACACCCACCGGGCCACGGCGCCCCTGAAACAGGCGGAGGACGCGGTGCTGGTGGACACCAGCGAGCTGGATTTTGAAGAGAGCTTCCAGACTCTCAAAAACCTCATCCTTGACCGGGTGGGGCACTAAGAGAAGGGAGACGGGCAATGCTTTACGCGATCATTGTGCCCCTTGCGTGGGTCATCTGGCACCTGGGCTTCGCCATCAAGGTGGTGGGCCGGGAGAATCTGCCCAAGGACGGCCGGGGCTTCGTGCTGGCCCCCAACCACCTCTCCGCCATCGACCCGGTGTTCGTGGTGCTGGCCCGCTTCTGGGGCAAAAAAATGCTGGTGATGGCCAAGGAAGAGGTCATGCACGTGAATCCATTCTTCACCTGGTTCTTCCATCAGGTGGGGGTGTTCGGCGTCACCCGCGGCCGGGGCGACACCACCGCCGTGGAGGACGCCATCGAAAAGGTGCGGGCCGGGCAGGGGCTGCTCATCTTCCCCGAAGGCACCCGCTCCAAGACCGGCGAGCCGGGCAAGCTGAAAAGCGGCGCCTTTGTCATCGCCAGCGCCGCCGGGGTGGACATGATCCCCTGCCGTATCATCTACCGCCACGGCCGCATGCGGCTGTTCAGCCGGGTGCGGGTGTGCTTCGGCGAGCCCATCCCCGCCGGGACGCTGTATCTGGGCGAGCACAAGAGCGCCTCCAAGCTGCGGGAAAACAAGCAGCTGCTGCTGGACGCCTGGCAGAAGCTCTATGACGAGAACCACTTTTGAGTGAGGAGAGCGCCATGAAGATCATCAAGGCAAAGACCGCCGGCTTCTGCTTCGGCGTGGACCGGGCGGTGAAGCTCACCACCGAATTGGCAAAAAACGGGCACAAGGTGGCCACCCTGGGCCCGCTCATCCACAACCCCCAGTGCGTGGCCGAGCTGGAGGCGCTGGGCGTGGTCACCGCCGGCACGCTGGCGGATGTGCCGGAGGGCTACGAGCTGGTCATCCGCAGCCACGGGGTGCCCCGGTCGGTCTACGACCAGATCGAAGCGGCGGGCATTGAGTGCCACGACGCCACCTGCCCCTTCGTGGCCAAGATCCACCGGATCGCCCGCAAGGCCAGCGAGGAGGGCGCGGCGCTGCTGGTGGCGGGAGACGCGGCCCACCCGGAGGTGCAGGGGATCGTGGGACACACCGACGGAGAGGTGTTCGTTTTTTCCGATCTTTCCCAGCTGGAGGGCTGGCAGGGCCCCGAAACCCCCGAAAAACCCGTTTTTGTAGTGGCGCAAACCACGTTTCAGGTTACAAAATGGCAAGAATGTGCCGCGTTTATAAAAAAAGGGTATACAAACGCCAAAATATTTGATACAATATGTAGTGCGACGTGGACGAGGCAACAGGAAGCGGAAGACCTCAGCCAAAAATGCGACCTGATGGTCGTCATTGGTGGTCATCATTCTTCCAACACCCAGAAGCTGGCAGCAGTCGCCGCGAAGCACACCCGGTGTGTTACGGTGGAGACGGCCAAGGAGCTGGATCCGGCCTGGTTTTCCGGGGTGCGAACGGTGGGTGTTACAGCCGGGGCTTCCACGCCATCGTCTATTATTGAGGAGGTACTTAACAGTATGAGTGAAGAAATCCGTGAAGAGATGAGCTTTGCCGAACTTTTTGCCGAAAGCGAAGCGAATCTCAAGCCTGTGTTCGCAGGCAAGGTCGTGGAGGGCACTGTTACCAGCGTTGCGCCCAATGAGGTGCAGGTGGACATCGGCACCAAACACACCGGCTTTGTGAAGGTGAGCGAACTCACCGACGATCCTTCTGCCAACGCGGAAGATCTGGTCAAGGTTGGGGACAAGCTGGACCTCGTCGTCGAAAAGGTCAACGATCAGGAAGGCGTTGCCTACCTGTCCCGCAAGCGTCTGGAAGCCATGAAGGGCATGGAGGAGGTCCGCAAGGCCGCCGAGGAAGGCACCGTCATGGAAGGCGTGGTCACCGAGACCAACAAGGGCGGCGTGATCGTTCTGGTCAAGGGCGTGAAGGTGTTCGTGCCCCGCAGCCAGGCCACCATGCGCCGCGATGAAGACATCAACGCTCTGGTGAAGCAGAACGTGAAGCTGGTCATCACCGAGTGCGCCGGCCGCAAGATCGTGGGCTCCATCAACAAGGTCACCGCCGAGGCCAATGCCGCCAAGCGTGAGGCCTTTTGGTCCACCGTCGAGGTGGGCAACACCTACACCGGCGTGGTCAAGAGCCTGACCGCTTACGGCGCCTTCGTGGACGTGGGCGGCGTGGACGGCCTGTGCCACATCAGCGAGCTGAGCTGGAACCGCATCAAGCACCCCAGCGAGGTCGTGAACGTGGGCGACACCATCGAGGTGTATGTCAAGGCTCTGGACACCGAGAACCACAAGGTCTCTCTGGGCTACAAGAAGGCCGAGGACAACCCCTGGGTCAAGCTGCAGAACGAGTATCCCATCGGCAGCGTGTTCACCGCCCCTGTGGTGAGCATTACCAAGTTTGGCGCTTTCGTGCGCATTCTGCCCGGCATTGACGGCCTGGTCCACATCAGCGAGATCAGCAACGAGCGTGTGGAGAAGGTCAGCGACGTGCTGAAGGTGGGCGACGAGGTCAAGGTCAAGCTGCTGGACGTGGACTTCGACAAGAAGCGTATCAGCCTGTCCATGAAGGCCCTGCTGAACGACGAGGCCGAGGACGCCGAGTGATCCATTCCGAACCAAAAAAACACCGTCTGCTTTTGCAGACGGTGTTTTTTTGCGCCCGAACGCCGGGCGGCGGAAAACCGGCAGTGCGGCTTTCGGCCCGCTGAAAGCCCGCGGAAAAAGGTTGGACGGAGGGGTCGCCCCGCCGTGGTACAATGCAGGCATTGAACAAAGGCCGGGCCGCGAGCACCGGCGCGTCCCGGCCAAGATGAAGGAGGAATACACCATGGCGGAGATCCTGCAAAAAATCATCAGCTGCCCCAAGGGCCACTACTACGACGCCAACCAATACGACAGATGCCCGCTCTGCGCGTCGGGAACTTTTCCCGAAACGGAGGACCCCTTCTCCCCGGGCAACGGGGGCGGTGACCGCCCCCGGGAGCAGCCCGGCCGGAATTTCAGCAATACCATCGACCCGCTCACGCCGACGAACCCGGGGAACAACATGGGAAAGACCCAGTTCGTGGACGTGGACGCCCCCGCCGGCGCTCCCGCCCCGGTGGTGGGCTGGCTGGTGGCGGTGGATGGCCCCTGCCGGGGCACCGACTACCGCATCCACACCGGCTACAACTACATCGGCCGGGAGACGGGCGACATCCGCATCCGGGGGGACGCTGCCATCTCCGCCGAAAAGGACGCCAACGTGACCTATGTGCCCCAGACAAAGCGTTTTTACATCGCCCACGAGCTGGGCAAGAACGTGCTGCTGGTGAACGACCTGCCGGTAATCGGCGGCGGCGTGGAACTGCACAACTACGACCGCATCACCATCGGCAACACCAAGCTGCTGTTCGTGGGGCTGTGCGGCGAGCAGTTCAGCTGGGCCGACGGAGGAAAGACCGATGGCTGAGTGGCTGGTATTCGACCCGGACACCGGCCTGCTGGCCGCCTTCTGCCTGCCGGTGTGGGCGGCGACGCTGGCGGTGTTCGTGCCGCTGGCACTGGCGGTGGCGGCGATCGTCGCCCTTCTGTTGATGCGCCGGCGCGCCCGCCGCCGGGCCGCCGCGCCCCGGGAGCCGGGCCCGGTGACGGGCTACGAGGTCGGCAAGCTCCACCAGCAGGGGGCCCGGGAGTGCCAGCAGGACTGCTTCGCTGTGTCTGACCAGGCGCTGCTGCCCACCCACGGGCTGCTGGCAGTGGTGGCGGACGGCATGGGCGGCCTTTCGGACGGCGATCGGGTGAGCGCCGCCGCCGTGCAGGCAGCCCTGGACGCCTTTGCCCAGCGCCCCGGCGACGAGGGGGGCGAGGTGACCCTGCTGGCGCTGGCGGGCCGGGCAGTGCAGGCGGTGAACGAGCTGCTGGGCCCCGAGGGCCTGCGCAAAAGTGGCTCCACCCTGGTGCTGGCGCTGCTGCGGGAGGGCAAACTCCACTTTCTCACCGTGGGCGATAGCCGCGTCTGCCTGTGGCGGCGGGGGACGCTTTACCAGCTCAACCGGGAGCACATCTACCGCAACGAGCTGGCCCTGCGGGCGGTGAACGGCGAACTTTCCCTGGCCGCCGCCCTGGGGGACGAAAAGGGCGGCGCGCTCACCAGCTTTGTGGGCATGGGGGCACTCAAGGGCGTGGACCTGCCCGCCGCCCCCCTGCCTCTCGCGCCCGGCGACCGGGTGGTGCTGATGAGCGACGGGGTGTACAACGCCCTTTCCCGGGAGGAACTGAACGAAGCCCTGAACGCCCCGCCGGAAAAGGCCGCCCGGGCGCTGGAGAGCGCCATCGCCGGCAAGGGCTTTTCCGATCAGGACAACTACACCGCCGTGATCCTGGCCTGCCGCGGCGGGCAGGCGGAGGCGGACGGCGCATCTTAAACAGAGAAGGGGTGCCTTGGCATTGATCCGATACGCAAGTTACACCGACCAGGGCGGCCGGGCGCGCAACGAGGACACCGTGGCCTGCCGCCGGCTGAACGCCGACCGGCTCTGCGTGGCCCTGGGCGACGGCCTGGGGGGCCACGGAAAGGGCGAGGAGGCCTCGGCGGCGGCGGTGCGCGCCATTCTGGCCGGCTGGAGCGGCGCCGCCGACCCCGCCGAGCTCAAGGCGCTGGTGGGCCGGGCCCACCGGGCGGTGCTGGCCCTGCAATCCCCCGCCTGCCGCATGAAGACCACCGCGGCGGTGCTGGCCCTGGAGCCGGGCCGCTGCGCCTGGGCCTACGCCGGCGACAGCCGCATCTATCGCTTTGAGGGCGGGCGGCTGGCCTGGCAGAGCCGGGACCACAGCGCCTCCCAGATCGCGGTGCTGCTGGGGCAGATCACCCCGGACCAGATCCGCTTCCACGAGGACCGGGCCTGCATCTACCGGGCCCTGGGCCAGGAGGGGGACCTGGAGGCGGACGGGGGCGAAACGGCCCTGCCCGCCGGGGACTGCGCCTTCCTTTTGTGCACCGACGGCTTTTGGGAGTATGTGCTGGAAGAGGAGATGGAGCAAACGCTGGCCGCCGCCGACTCCCCCCAGGCGTGGCTCGCGGCCATGCGGGCGCTGCGGCGGCAAAAGGCCCCGCCAAACAGCGACAACAACACCGCCGTCGCCCTGTGGCTGCGGGCGGAACCGGAAGAACACCGAGAGGAGAATGACTGATGAAACGTGTGTTTGCGATCCTGATGAGCCTTGTGCTGGCGGCGGCCCTCGCCTGCCCGGCTCTTGCGGCCAGCGACGTGATCACCACCGCCCGCCACGGCATCGCGGTGGTGGCGGTGGGCATCCAGGTGGGCGACCAGTGGGAAGAAGCCGGCTGGGGCAGCGGCTTTTTCGTGGGCGAAAAGAACCAGCCGGTGGAGTATCTCATCACCAACCACCATGTGGTGGAGTACTACCTGGAAAACGGCGCCGGCGAGCTGCTCATGGGCACCAACGCCAGCGGCGGCGTGGTGACGGGCCGGGCCAAGGTGCGGGTCTACTTCGACAGCCAGGACTTCACCGAGGCCTATGTGGTGGATTACGACGCCACCCGTGACCTGGCGCTGGTGCGCCTGTCCGCCGCCACCGACAAGCGGGCGGCCCTGACCCTGTGCAGCCCCACCGACGACATGGTGGGCGACACCGTGTACACGGTGGGCTACCCCGGCATCTCCGACAACGTGCTGAAGGAATCCACCACCACCCGCGGCGAGTCGGACGCCACCGTGAGCACCGGCATAGTGAGCCGCATCTCCACCGTGGCGGGCACCGGCGTGGGGCAGATCCTCACCGACGCGGAGATCCGCCACGGCAACTCCGGCGGGCCGATGGTGAACGGGCGGGCCCAGGTGCTGGGGGTGAACACCTACTCGGTGGCCAACACCGCCGGCGAGCAGGCCAACTACGCAGTGAACATCAACGAGGCGCTGCCCATGCTCAACGCCAACAATGTGCCCTACACCATGGCCGGCGGCATCCCCTGGGTGCTGGTCGGGCTGGCGGTGGGCCTAGTGGCGGCCGCGGCGGCAGCCGTGGCGGTGGTGCTGGTGGTGAAAAAGCGGAAAAAAGCCGCCCCCGCAACGCCGCCCGCCAAGGCGCCTTCCGCCAACGACTCCGGCTACCGGCTGCAGGGCGTGGCGGGCGCGCTGGAGGGCAGGCGGTTCGCCCTGCCCTCCTCCGGTCAGCTCATCCTGGGCCGCGACCCCGCCCGCTGCACCGTGACGTTGCCCACCACCACCGCCGGCGTCAGCGGCTGCCACTGCGCGGTGTGGGTGGAAAACGGCGAGCTCTATCTGAAGGACATGGGCTCCACCCACGGCACCTTTGTGAGCCCCGGCAGCCGCCTGAGCGGCGGGCAGACCATCCGCCTTCGCCCCGGCGAGGCCTTCTGGCTGGGCGGCCAGGCCCAGACCTTTGTGGTGGCGGAAAGGAGGCCAGGCTGATGGCCCGGGAATTCTGCCCCCACTGCATGAAGGACGTTCCCCCGGGCAGCCGGTATTGCCCCTGGTGCGGGCAGGACGCCGGCGCCCGCGCCGCCGACCACCAGCTGCCGGTGGGCACGGTGCTGGTCAGCCCCGCCCGCAACAGCTTTTTGGTGGGCGTGGCCAAGGGCGAGGGGGGCTTTGGCATCACCTACATCGGCAAGGAGCTGAACAGCGGCCGGTCGGTGGCCATCAAGGAGTATTTCCCGACGCGCTGCCAGCCCCAGCGGGACCTGCGGGGCAACCTTTTGCCTCTGGAGGGCACCGGGGAGATCTACCAGCGGGGCAAGAACAGCTTTCTCAGCGAGGCCAGCATGGTGCGGGCGGTGAGCGGGCTGTCCTCCATCGTACAGGTACTGGATTTTTTTGAAAAAAACAACACCGCTTACATGGTGATGAACTACCTGGACGGGGTGACCCTGCGCCAGGCGCTGAGAGCCGGCCAGACCTTTGAGCCGGTGCCGCTGCTGCAAAAGGCCCTGCCCCTGATGAGAGACCTGGGCCGCCTCCACCGGGCGGGGGTGCTCCACCGGGACATCGCCCCCGACAACCTGATGCTCATGCCGGACGGCTCCCTCACCCTTTTGGACTTCGGCTGCGCCCGCTCCATGGAGGACGGCCGCTCCATGACGGTGGTGCTGAAACCCGGCTTTGCCCCCATCGAGCAGTACCAGACCCGGGGCCAGGGCCCCTACACCGACATCTACGCCCTGTGCGCCACCCTGTACTACTGCATCACCGGCCAGGTGCCCCCCGCCGCGCCGGACCGCCTGTTCATGGCGATGACGGACAGCGCCGACAAGCTGGTCCCCCCCGGCGCCCTGGGGGTGGAGATGGACGCCGGGCTGGAGCGGTTGCTGCTTTGGGGGACGGAGCTGCAGCCCACCGCCCGCCCCGGCTCCATGGAGGAGCTGGCGGATCGGTTCGAGGCCCGGCTGGAGGAATTGAAACCGCCCCCCGGCCCCTGGATAGAGGACCCGCCGCCCCCGCCCCTGCCGCCCACCTTGTGGCAGCGGCTGCGCGCGGGCCGGATCTGGGCGGCGGGCTATGCACGGACGGGCCAGCGTCGGCTGCAGAAACTGCTGGACGAGCGGGCCCACATGCTGCTGACGGCGGCGGGCGCCGTGATCCTGGGGCTGGCGATCCTTGTTTTGGTGCTGCTCTTCGCCTGACCTGCCCAAAAAAGGGGAAATGCTTGTGAAACGAAACGATTTCTGTCATTATTATAGTAACGCGCGAAAGAAAGGAGGACTGCCGCCGTGGAAAAGAAATTCTGCACCTACTGCATGAGCCCGGTGCCCCCCGGCGGCAGCTGCCCGGTGTGCGGCCTCACCGAGGGGGCCTACAGGCCCTCGCCCCATCACCTGCCCCCCGGCACCGTGCTGCAAGACCGGTATCTGGTGGGCCGGGTGCTGGGCGAGGGCGGCTTTGGCATCACCTACATCGGCTGCGATCTGCGGCTGGAGATGAAGGTGGCCATCAAGGAGTACTACCCCCTGGACCGCTCCACCCGCAACGCCGCCGTGTCGCTGGAGGTCACCGGCTTCATGGGCCTGGCCGCCCGCAGTTTTGAGCGGGGCAAGCAGCGCTTTCTGGACGAGGCCCGCACCATGGCCCGGCTGGCAAAGCAGCAGGTGATCGTGGGGGTGCGGGACCACTTCGAGGCCAACAACACCGCCTACATCGTGATGGAGTACATCGAGGGCACCACCTTCAGCGAGCTGGCCCGCCAGCGGGGCGGGCGCATCCCCCCGGAGGAGCTGTTCGCCATTCTGGAGCCGCTGTTCGGGGCGCTGAGCATCGTCCACGAGAACGGCCTGCTCCACCGGGACATCGCCCCCGACAACCTGATGCTGGAAAACGGCCGGGTGCGCCTGCTGGACTTCGGCTGCGCCCGGGAGGCCAGCCAGGGCAACGAGACCCTGACCATCACCCTGAAACACGGCTACGCCCCGCTGGAGCAGTACCAGCAGAAGGGCCAGGGCCCCTGGACCGACATCTATGCCCTGTGCGCCACCATCTACTTCTGCCTCACCGGCAAGGCCCCGCCCCCGGCGCTGGACCGCATCGCCCAGGATGAGCTGCTGCGGCCCGGCAAGCTGGGGGTGGCGCTGCCCCCCTGGCAGGAAGCCGCCCTGCTCAAGGGTCTGGCCACCGCCCCTCACCGGCGTTTTCGCACGGTGGAGGAGCTGCGGGCCGCCCTCTACGAGGCGCCCGTCGAGCCGGCGCCGCCCCCACCGCCCCCGCCGCCGGACGACGAAAAGGAAGTTTTGCCCGACGATGAAAAGGGAGTTTCATCGAACGACGAAAACAAGATCCCGGTCAACGACGCGCCCGGCACAGACGACACGGGCGACGGGCCCGTTCCCCCCGCCCCCGTCCGTTCCCGGCCCCCCTGGCTGTGGCCGGCGGCGGGGGCCGCCGCGGCGCTGGCGCTGGCGGCGGCCATCTGGGCGGGCATGGCGCTGGGCGGCCAAAACACCCTTCCCGTCGGCACCTCCGGCGTCACCTCCCTTTCGGGCGCATCCCAGGCCGCCGCGGGCGGCGCGCGCTCCTGGGAGGACGCGGTGGCCTTCACCGGCTCCTCCGAGGAGGAGCTGCGGGCGCTGCTGGAGGACGAGGACGTGGCCGCCGTGGCGCTGCCCGCCGGGTGTGAGCTGACCGTGCAGGCGCAGGATCTGGAACTTGCCAAACCCCTGCTGGTGGAGCAGGGCGCCTGCCTGCGCCTGTTCCACAGCCTCACCGTGGCCGAGGGGGGCCTTGTGCGGGTGGAGGGCACGCTGGAAAACAACGGCCTGCTGCGCACGATAAATGCCGGCGCGGTGGAGATCGGCTCCACCGGCACGCTCTGCGGCGACTGCCTGTTCTGGATGGAGAGCGAGGCCGACCTGGCGGTGGAAGAGGGCGGCAGCGCCTCCCTGGGCGACGAGGACTTTGACCAGGGGGGCCTCCAGCAGCACTTCCTGGCCCGGTCGGAGGAGGAGATCTTCGCCGACGCGGTGTATGTGACCAGCTGGAAAGAGTTCCGGGCTGCGGTGACCCGCGCCTATACCCCCGCCGTCGTCATCGACGGGGATATGGAGCTGCTGCTGGACGGCAGCTGGACCTGCCGGGTGCCCCTTGCCATCAGCGAGGGGGTCACGGTGACCGCCAAGGCCCCCGAGGGGATGGACGTCTTTGCCGCCGGCCTGCTGGTGGACAGCGTCCCCCTGCTGGTGAACCGCGGCGTGCTGGACTGCTCGATGAACGTGGGCAGCATGATCACCACCGTCCCGTCTGCCGCCACCCTGCTGGTGAATTACGGCGAGATGCGCGGCAGCCTGTTCCTGGAAGCCCCCGGCGCGCTGGTGAACTACGGTGAGGTCACCTCCCGGGCCACCCAGGTCATCCAAACCGACGTGTACACCACCGGCCAGTGGACCCAGCAGGGCGAGGGGGACCAAAACTGGATGAACTTCTACGAACGCACCGTCTGCAACATGGGCCAGTTCACCGTGGCGGGCGAAAACTGGGTCAACCTGGCCAGCAGCACCCGCTTTATCAACAGCGGCGCCCTGACGGTGGAGCACGGCGGCCGGCTGGAGAACCAGGCCCTGCTGGACAACAGCGGCGTTCTGCAGCTGGAGGCGGGCAGCGAGCTGGCCAACAACGGCCTGTTCCTGCCCCACGGCACCAGCTGCGCGGGCGCGCTGGAGCTGGATGAGGCGGCCCGGTTCGGCAACAGCGGCCTGGTGAACTGGATGGACACCGGGTCCCAGACGCTGGCCTGCCAGGTGGCGGAGGAAGGCGGCCGGACGCTGGCCTTTGACTTTGCCGGCGAGCGCCGGGTGGCGGACGAGGCCGGCCTGCGGGAGGCGCTGGCGGACGGGAGCTGCACCCTGATCCGGCTGGAAGCGGACATCGCCCTGGCCGGGGACGTGACCCTTTCCAAGGGGCTGGACACCGGCGAGGCGCGCCTCACCGTCACCGGCGGCACCCTCACCCTGGAGGGGGCGGGCGCGGCGCTGACGGGCAGCGTGGACCTTTCCGGGGGCGCCCTTGCCCTGCGGGACGGGGCCACGGCCCTGCTGGCCGCGCTGGACAACTGCGCCGGCCTGGCGCTGGAAAACGCCCTGCTGGCCTGCGACGCGCCGCTGGCCCTGGCCGAAAGCCAGACCTGGCTGGGGCCGGGAAGCTACCTGCTGGCTCTGAAAGGGCTGGAGCTGGAAGACAGCGACCTGCAGGCCCAGGACGGCCTGCTCCGGACCTGCGGCTCCTTTGTGCTGAAGAACAGCGGGGTCGCGCTGGAAAGCGGCGAACTGCTGGTGTACAACGCCGAGCTGCTGGTGGACGAGACCTCTTCCATCACCTCCGGCGAAAACGCAAAGGTGGAGATCCAGTACAACCACGACCAGTACTCCCGCCGGCTGGCGGGCGAACTGACCCTGGGCGGCGACAGCCGCATCAGCGCCGCCGTGACGGTGAGCGGCGCCCTGGTCAACCGGGGCACCCTGGCCTTTGGCGGCACCCTCACCGTGGCCGGCAGCCTGGACAACCAGGGCGCCCTGGTGGCGGAGGGCGGCGCGCAGCTGGTGGTGGCGGAGGGCGGCCGGTTCACCGGCAGCCAGCCGGTTGCGGGCTGAAGCAAAAAGTGAGAGCCGCCCCATGGACGAAGGTCCATGGGGCGGCTCTTTGCGCTGTTATTGGGGCTGCTCGGCAAACAGGCTGGCGATGACCTGCTCCATCCGGTCGCTCATGAACTCGTCCTCCTCGGCGCTGATGGCGTAGAGGATGAGCCAGTCGAAGGGGTTGCGGGTGTCCAGCTGGGCCATGCCGCAATCGGCCAGCATGGCGTTCAGGGTCCACCAGTGGTCCTCCACCCGCTCCTCCTGGGTGATGTAGCTCTCGTCCAGCTCCCGGTAGGCGTCGTTGCCGTTCAGGCTGTTCTCGGTGACCACATACAGCAGCATCAGCAGCTTGCGGGGCACGTCCTCCTGGTGGTTGCGGATGTTCTTCAGGGCGGTGGCGTTGGGCCAGTTCTGCTTGATGAGCTTCTGGATCAGGGTGTAGCTGGAGCGGCTGCGGGCGGCGGGCATCTGCAGCGACAGGTAGCTGTCCATCACCGTTTCGATGGAATAATCCTGCTCCTTTTCCTCCGCCCAGGCGGGGGCTGGGTGGATGAGCTGGTCCAGGTAGCGCTCGAAATAGTAGTAGCTGCGCAGGTGCAGCCTGCCGAAGTAGCGCAGGTTCCTTCGGTAGCAGGCGCGCAGGTCCTGGGGCGTTTGCGCCAGCAAAAACTCGTTCTGCATCTCGTGGGTGAGCCGGCTGGTCCAGCCCTGCTGCAGCTGCTCCGCGCCCGCCGCCGGAGGCAGGCTCTCGTAGAACTCCCGCGCTTCCCGGTAGCTGTAGTCGCCCCGCAGGAACCACACATACACCGCCTCCCAGCCGGTGCGGTACTGCACCCCGTAGCCGGTGAAGGCCCCCAGCAGATAGTTCAGCTGGCTCTCCTCCAGCCCCAGGGCGAAAGCGATGCGGTAAAAGTCCTCACGGGCGGTGGGCAGGTTGCGGCCAGCCAGCCAGTTGCGCACCCGCCGGCCCACCGACTCGTGGTTCGCGCCCGGCTCCTCCTGCAGGTAGAAGTCCACCAGCCGCTCGGCCAGGTCCGGCGCGGGGTACATGCCCCGCAACGTTTCCGCGAAGGAACGCAGGGGGATGCGCCCCTCCCGCAGGTAGCGCACCGCCATGGAGGGGGTCATCTGCCCGTGGAGGATATTGTCGTATTCCACGGCGGAAAGCCGCGTGAGCGGAACAGGCATGAGTTTTTCTCCCCTTTTTCCGTATATTTATTTATTATAGCACAGCGGCGCGTTTTTTGAAGGGGGCAAACGCAACCGCCGCCAAAAAAAGCGGCGGGGCCGCGCCGCCGCGCGAAAGGGGCTGGGCAAACGGCGGGCGGTATGGTATACTGAAAAAAAGACAAACCGCGCCGCCTTTTGGCGGCAGGACAGGAGGTTTTGACTATGAAAGGTTCCGCGTTCCGGCTGGCCGGGCTGATCCTGGGTATCGTTGCGTCCGTGGCCGCGGTGGTGGCCATCGTCCTCAGCGCTGTGGGCATGAGCAAGGCCCGCCAGTGCAAACAGTGCAAATTGGGAGGCGGCGTGAAATGATGGACGTGGCCGCGATCATGGCAAAGGTGGACCACACCCTGCTGAAACCCGAGGCCACCTGGGCCGACATCAAAAAGATCTGCGATGAGGCGATGGAATACCACACCGCTTCCATCTGTATCAACCCCTGCTTTGTGAAGCAGGCCGCCGAGTACATGAAGGGCGCTGTGCCGGTGTGCACGGTGATCGGTTTCCCCTTGGGCGCCACCGACACCGCCACCAAGGTGTTCGAGGCAAAGACCGCCATTGAGAACGGCGCGGAAGAAGTGGATATGGTCATCAACATCGGCCGCCTCAAGGCGGGCGACGTGGCCTATGTCACCGAAGAGATCGCCGCCATCAAGAAGGCGGTGGGCGACCATGTGCTCAAGGTCATCATCGAGACCTGCCTGCTCACCGACGCTGAGAAGGAGACCATGTGCCAGGCGGTCATCGACGCCGGGGCCGACTTCATCAAGACCAGCACCGGCTTTTCCACTGCCGGGGCCACCTTTGCGGACATCGAGCTGTTCGCCCGCTGCTGCGCGGGGCGCTGCAAGATCAAGGCCGCGGGCGGCATTTCCACCCTGGACGACGCGGTGCGCTTCATCGAACTGGGCGCCGACCGTCTGGGCACCAGCCGCATGGTGAAGCTGGTGCAGGGCCTTTCCGGCGAGGGCTATTGAACGCCGGTTCATAAGGGCTGAACGCCTCCCATATCCTTGTAAAAAAGGATATGGGAGGCGTTTTTTGCATGCTGTACGCAATGATGGCCACCACGCTGGCGGGCCTTGCCACGGCGCTGGGCGGCGCGCTGGGGGCACTGTACCGTCCCGGGCGGCAGGGCATGGCTTTTTCCATGGGCTTCGGGGCGGGGATCATGGTGGCCATCAGCCTGATGGATATGCTGCCGGCGGCTCTGGGCCGGTATCTTGCGGCGTTCTGTCCGCTGCGGGCGGGGGCGATGGCGGCAAGCCTTGTGCTGCTGGGGCTGGCGGCGGGCTGGCTGCTGGAAAGAGTGCTGCCGGAGGAAACAGCGCTTGCCGGCGAGGAGGGAAGAGTGCTGCGCAGCGCCCTGATCACCGCGCTGGCGCTGGTGGGCCACAACCTGCCCGAGGGGGTGATGACCCTGTTCGCCTCGCTGGAGGACCCGGAAGTGGGGACGCGGCTGGCGGTGGCCATCGGCCTGCACAACCTGCCGGAAGGTCTGGCGGTGGCGCTGCCGGTGTTTTATGCCACGGGCAGCCGGGGCCGGGCCTTCCTGGCGGCGCTGGCCTCGGGGCTGGCGGAGCCTGCGGGCGCGCTGCTGGCCTTCGGGGCGCTGGGCGGACACATCACAGTGGGCCTTGTCACCGGCATGGCGGCGCTGGTGAGCGGCGTGATGTGCTGGGTGAGCACGGCGCAGCTTCTGCCCACCGCATTGTCCCTGGGCAGAAAGGAGACTGCGGCGGCGGGCTTCGGCGCGGGCCTTTTGGTGATGACCCTTGGAATCGCACTGCTTTCGTGATATAATAAACTTCGTATATACAAAAGGGGGTGGCAGCCGTGCGATGGTTCAAAGGAGCCGCTGCGCTGGCGGCGGTGTGTCTGCTGGCCGGGTGCGGTGCCGCGCCCGCCGGCGTGGAAGACCTGCTGCGCGCGCCTCAGCTGGACGGCCAGCAGAACGAGGTGGAAAAAGCGCTCATCGCCTATCTGGGCGAGACGCCGCAGATGAAATATCCCACCACCGGCGAGAACCTTTCCCCCTTCGTTTTTGACGATTGGGACGGCGACGGCGACACCGACGCCGCCGCGCTTTATGTGAGCACGGCCAAAGGGCAGAACGTCCACCTGGCGGTGCTGGAGACCGTGAACGGCGAATGGGCGGTGACCCAGGAGCGGGAGGGCCTCGCCACCTCGGTGGAGAGCATCGAGACCGCCAGCCTGCGGGGCGCCGAAGGCACCCAGCTGCTGGTGGGCTATGCCGCCGCCTCGGGGGAGAAGTACCTGGCGGTCTATTCCTATCAGAACGAGACCCTCAACGAGGTGTTCCACCAGTCCTATTCCCAGTATGAACTGCGGGACATCAGCGGCAGCGGCGGCAACGACCTGGTCATCATCGGCCCCGAGACCGACAGCGGCCTGCAGCTGCAAATGCTCACCGCCCAGGACGGCCAGTTCACCCCGGTAATGCCGCCTCTGGCCGTGGGCAACCAGTTCACCAGCTGCGAAGGTCTCTACACCAGCAAAGGCGACGACGGCAGCTATTACCTCATTCTGGACGGCCAGACCGGCAACGCCAACAGCCTGGCCAGCATGATCCTTTACTACGACGCGCGCCAGCAGCAGCTGGTGACCTATCATCCCATCACGGTGAACGACCTGTTCACCGCCACCCAGCGGTATTCCAGCCTGCTCAAAAGCCAGGACATCGACGGCGACGGCGCGGTGGAGATCCCCGTGCAGCTGGACGGTTCCGGCATGGAAAATCTGGCGGTGAACCGGCTGAGCTTTGTGGCCTGGATGGATTACACCACCGAGTACGACCAGGTGAAGAGCTTCGGCGTGGCCGACCTGGAATACGGCTATTATCTGGAACTTCCCCGGGAATGGCAGGGGCAGATCATGCTCACCGACGGCGACGAGCCGGACAGCTGGCAGGTGCGCAGCGCCGACGGCGAGACCCTGCAGCTCACGGTGCGGGTGGTGAGCCCCAACGCCTCCCAGAACGGCGGCTACTTCCTGCTGGGCAATCTGGGCGCTCAGAAGGTGCAGGCAAGGCTGGGCATGGCGGAGCCGCAGGCCCAGTCCGGCGACCTGATCCGGGGCTTCCGGCTGCTGTGAGCACAGCCAAAAGACGTGACGTGACGGGCCTCAGGGCCTGTTTAAAGGAGGTCAAACCATGAGACGAGTTCTTGTAGTGGAAGATGAGGACAGCATCCGCGAGCTGATCGCCCTCAACCTGCGCATGGCAGACTACGAGGTGCTGGAGGCGGAAAGCGCCGAAAAGGGCCTGGCACTGCTGGGCAGCGAAGGCGGCTGCGACGCCGCGGTGCTGGATGTGATGTTGCCCGGCATGAACGGTTTCTCTCTGTGCGAGGCCATCCGCCGGGACGACGCCAACATCGGGATCATCATCCTCAGCGCCAAGAGCATGGAGCAGGACAAGATCCGCGGCCTGTCCATCGGGGCGGACGACTATATGACCAAGCCCTTCAGTGTGTCGGAGCTGCTGGCCCGTATCGACGCGCTCTGCCGCCGGGTGCAGCGCACCGGCCAGGCCCCCGCCGAGGCGGACGACTCCCGTCTGGTGAGCGGCCAGTTCGTGCTGGACCAGAAGAGCCGTGTGCTTTACAAAAAGGGCGAGCCCATCGACCTGACCCAGGTGGAGTTCCAGATCATGGAGCTGTTCTTCCAGAATCCCGGCACCGCCCTGGTGCGGGAAAAGATCCTGGAAGGCGTGTGGGGCGAAAATTACTACGGCGACGTGAAGATCGTGGACGTGAACATCCGCCGCCTGCGCATGAAGATCGAGGACGAGCCCTCCAGCCCCAAGCACATCCTCACCGTCTGGGGCTATGGCTACCGCTGGAACGGCTAAAAGCCGGACCCCATCTGCGCAGAAAGGAGGCGGGCTGTGAGCAGTATCACCCGACGCTGGCTGCGGGGCAGCCTGCTTGTGACCCTGCTGCTGGTGGCCCTGGCGGAAGGGCTTTTCATCTATGCCACTTATTCCAGTTATTACAACGGTGTGCGGCAGGCCATCCTCAGCCGTATCTCCAGCATTTCCGGCCAGCTGAACATCGTCACCGGCGCAAACCCCGCGCTCACGGCCTCCAGCCGCAGCCAGCTGCTGCACCGGGCGGTGGAGCAGTTTGACGCCAAGGATAAATTCGAGTTCATGCTGCTGGATTCCTCCGGCCAGCCGCTCATCACCTCCTCGGGCGCTGTGGTGCGCTATGACGCGGCGCCGGAGGACTTCACCCGTGCCCTTTCGGGCAGCAGCGGCCAGGGAGAAATGATCTACACCGACGCCAGCGGCCACCGGGTAATGGCCATCACGGTGCTGGTGCCCTACGCCTGCGAGGACGCCGCCGCCATGCGCATGCTCACCAGCCTGGCGCTGGTGGATGAGGCGCTGACGCGGCAGGTGCTGCTGGCGCTGGGGGTGGGCGCGCTGATTCTGGTGTTCACCGTCTGGAGCGGCCTGTTCTTTGTGGGCAGTATCGTCAAGCCGGTGCACCAGATCGAGGAGGCCGCCACGGCCATCGCCCGGGGCGATCTGTCGGTGCGGCTGCCCGACACCCCTTACGACGACGAGATCGGCCGGCTGTGCCAGCGGATCAACGAGATGGCGGGCGAGCTGAGCAAGACCGAGCGAATGCAGAATGAGTTCATCAGTTCGGTGAGCCACGAGCTGCGCACCCCCCTCACCAGCATTCGGGGCTGGGTGGAGACCATTGCCGCCATCCGCGACCCGGAGGACGAAAACTACCGCAAGGGCCTGTCTATCATCGGCCAGGAGACCGACCGCCTCTACACCATGGTGGAAGAGCTGCTCAGCTTTTCCCGGCTGCAGAGCGGCATCAAGCTGGAATGCCAGCGGCTGGACCTGGTGGCGGAGGTCACCGACGCGGCCCTGTTCATGCAGCCCCGGATCGAAAAAGAAGGGCTGCGCCTTGTCTATGAGGAGCCGGAGCTGCCGCTGCCCATCTGGGCGGACCCCGCCCGGCTGCGCCAGGTGTTCGTCAACGTGCTGGACAACGCCGTCAAATACTCCTGCCGGGGCGGCGCCATCACCATCGACCTTTTGCAGGAAGGCGAAAACGCCTATGTCACCATCACCGACCAGGGCCGGGGCATTCTGCCCGAGGACCTGGAAAACGTCAAGCTCAAGTTCTTCAAGGGCAAGGGCGCGGTGCGGGGCAGCGGGATCGGCCTTGCGGTGGTGGACGAGATCATGACCGCCCTGGACGGCTCGGCGGACATCGACTCCCAGCCCGGGGTGGGCACCACCGTCACCCTGCGGCTGCCGCTGTACCGGCCTGCCCACGGGGCGGAGACAGGCCCCCGGCCGGAACCGGCAAAAACAGAAAACGCACGGGCGGAACAGCCCGGACAGTAAAGGAGAACCATGGAAAAACCAAAGGAATGTTTCAAGACCAGCGTGGGCGGCCAGGCCCTGATGGAAGGCATTATGATGCGCGGCCCCGAAAAGATCTGCGTGGCGGTGCGCCGGCCTGACGGCACGCTGGACATGACCTATGAAGATGTGAAACACCATCGCTGGCAGAAGATCCCCCTGGTGCGGGGCGCGGCCGCGATGATCGAAAATCTGGTGCTGGGCTACCGCTACCTCATGCACTCCGCCGAGGTCAGCATGCCCGACGAGGCCGAAGCCGAGCCCGGCCGCTTTGAAAAATGGCTCACGGAACACACCGGCCCCGCGGTCCAGAACTTTTTCATGGCGCTGGCGGCGGTGTGCGGCGGGCTTTTGGCCATCGTGCTGTTCATGGTGCTGCCCACCGCCATCGTGGGCCTTGTGGACAGCTTTGTTCCCCTGGGCTGGGGCAAGGTGCTGCTGGAGGGCCTGCTCAAGATCGCCCTCTTTGTGGGCTACCTGTTTCTCTGCACCCGCATGAAGGAAATACACCGGGTGTTCGAGTACCACGGCGCCGAACACAAGACCATCGCCTGCTATGAGGCAGGGGAGGAGCTCACCGTGGAGAACGTGCGCCGCCACCGGCGGTTCCATCCCCGGTGCGGCACCAGCTTTATGATCCTGGTGCTCATCGTCAGCATTCTGCTGTTCAGCGTGCTGCCCTGGAGCAGCACCGGCCTGCGGGTGGTGTTCAAACTTCTTCTGCTGCCTGCGGTGATGGGCGTCAGCTATGAGCTCATCAAGCTGGCCGGCCGCTGCGATAACCTGTTCACCCGCATTATCAGCGCGCCGGGCCTGTGGCTCCAGCGGCTGACCACCTTTGAGCCGGACGACTCCATGATCGAGGTGGCCATCGCCGCCGTGCTTCCCGTTCTGCCCGAACATCCGGACGAGGCCAAGTGGTGAGGGCGCGGCAGGCCTTTGACTCCGTGCGCCGGCGGCTGGAAGCCGCGGGTGTGGAGGACGCCGCCTTCGACGCAGGCGTGCTGGTGGAAACACAGGCGGGGGAAGGCTGGCGCTGGCAGGACCCGGACCTGGACGAGACCGCCCTGGCCCGGCTGGAAGAACTGGCCGCCCGCCGCGCCGCCCGGGAACCGCTTCAATACATTCTGGGCCGCTGGCCCTTTTTGGATTTTGAACTGGCGGTGGGGCCGGGGGTGCTCTGTCCCCGGGCAGACACCGAACTGCTGGCGGAAGAAGGGGCAAAGCGCCTGGCGGGCAAAAGCAGCCCGGCGGTGCTGGACCTCTGCGCCGGAAGCGGCTGCGTGGGCCTGGGCGTCAAGCGCCTGTGCCCTGCCGCCCGGGTCACCTGTCTGGAAAAAAGCCCGGACGCCTTTCGGTATCTGGAACGGAATGCCGCGTCGGCCCTGCCCGGCTTTGACGGGACCCGCCCCGCCGTGACCTGCGTGCAGGGGGATGTGTTCGAATACCAGCGGCGGCTGGCCCCGGAAAGCCTCGACCTCATTCTCTCCAATCCCCCTTACGTCACCGACGAAGAAATGGAGCGGCTGGACCCGGAGGTGCGCCGGGAACCGGCCATGGCCCTGCGGGCCGACCGGGAGGGCCTTGCCTTCTATGAGCACATCGCCCCGGCTTACCTGCCGGCCCTTCGCCCCGGCGGCTGGCTGGCGGTGGAGATCGGCTGGAAGCAGGGCGTGGTCGTGCAGGCCATCTTCCGGGCAGCAGGCTACGAAGCGGTGGCGTGTATCCCCGATCTGGAAGGCCGCGACCGGGTAGTTGCAGGTAAAAAGCCTTGAAATGGGACATAAAAAGGATGATACCCGGGCATTTTACAACTAATGGTTGTAAACACCGGGGCCATCGTGTATAATAAGCACAGATGTTATAACGAAGCGGCCCGGGGGCAAAGCGGCCCCGGAGACGCGCAGACAAGGAGTTTTGAAGGATATGGCAGAGAAGAAGGCGGCAATGGCCTCCCCGGAGAAAAAGAGCGCGGCCAGCAAGAAGGACGCGCTGGAAACGGCGCTGGCCCAGATCGAAAAACAGTTCGGCAAGGGCGCGGTGATGAAGCTGGGGGCCAACGTGGCCATGAAGGTGGACGCC
The DNA here is from genome assembly GCA_019114225.1 of Candidatus Allofournierella pullicola. Taxonomy (GTDB): domain Bacteria; phylum Bacillota; class Clostridia; order Oscillospirales; family Ruminococcaceae; genus Allofournierella_A; species Allofournierella_A pullicola. The sequence goes on from DXFW01000002.1 coordinate 139,825, forward strand.
ATCAGCACCGGCAGCCTTTCGCTGGACATTGCCCTGGGCGTGGGCGGCGTGCCCCGCGGGCGTGTGGTGGAGGTCTACGGCCCTGAATCCAGCGGCAAGACCACCCTGGCCCTGCACGTTCTGGCCGAGGCCCAGAAGCAGGGGGGCGAAGTTGCCTTCATCGACGTGGAGCATGCTCTGGACCCGGTCTATGCCCAGGCCCTCGGCGTGGACATCGACAGCCTGCTGGTCAGCCAGCCGGACACCGGCGAGCAGGCTCTGGAAATTTGCGAAGCTCTGGTGCGCAGCGGCGCCATTGACGCCATCGTCATCGACTCGGTGGCCGCCATGGTGCCCCGGGCGGAGATCGAGGGCGAGATGGGCGATTCCCACGTGGGCCTGCAGGCCCGCCTGATGAGCCAGGCCCTGCGCAAGCTCACCGGCGTCATCGGCAAGACCAACACCGTGGCCATCTTCATCAACCAGCTGCGCGAGAAGGTGGGCGTGGTCTACGGCAACCCCGAGGTCACTGCCGGCGGCCGGGCGCTGAAATACTATTCCAGCGTGCGTATCGACGTGCGCCGTATCGAGGGCCTGAAGGACTCTTCCGGCCAGTTCATCGGCAACCGCACCCGCGCCAAGGTGGTCAAGAACAAGGTGGCGCCTCCCTTCCGTGAGGCCGAGTTCGACATCATGTTCGGCGAGGGGATCAGCAAGGTGGGCGAGGTGCTGGACCTGGGCGCCAAGCTGGGCGTTGTGCAGAAGAGCGGCGCCTGGTTCAACTACGGCGAGACCCGCCTGGGCCAGGGCCGCGACAACGCCAAGACCTTCCTGAAAGAAAACCCCGCCATCATGGCGGAGATTGAGGCGCTGGTGCGCGCCAACGCCGACAAACTGCTGGCCGCCGGCAAAAAGCCGGTGAAGGGCGGCATTACCCCGGTGTCGGCTCCCGCGGCCCCCACCATCGCGCCGGCCAAGGGCGGCGACGAGGATCTGGACATCATGGTGGAGGACTGAGACGCGCCCCATGCAGACCACCATCACCCGTATCAGCCGCACAAAGAAAGGGCGGTTCGCCCTGTTCTGCGACAGCGGCTTTCTCTTCAGCGTGGACGACGAGACCTTTTTTGGCGAACATCTGGCGGAGGGCATGACGCTGGACGACGCCGAACTGGATGAGCTGCTGCGCAAAAGCGACGCCCGCCGCGCCAAGGACAAGGCGCTGGGCTATCTCGCCGCCCGGGAACATGCCTCCGGCGAATTGTTCCAAAAACTCTGCCGGGACTTCGACGAGCACACCGCCGCCGCGGCGGTGGCCAAAATGGACGAGCTGGGCCTGCTGGACGACGGCGCCTTTGCACGGAGGGCCGCCGAGTGGCTGCTGAGCAAAAACAAGTCCCGCAGCGAGATCTTGCGCTGGATGGACGGGCGGGGCGTTGACCGGGAACTTGCCCGGCAAACCCTGGAACAGCTTTTTGAAGAACGTCAGGCGGACGCGCCGGAGGGCCTTGGGCCGGACGGCGCGGCCGCGCTGTGTCTTGTGGAAAAACAGTACGCCGCAAAGCTGGCGGCGGGAAAAAAACAAAACGTGCTGGCGGCCTTGGCCCGCCGGGGCTTTTCCTCCGGCGACGCCCGCCGGGCGGTGGAGCTCTGGCTGGAAGAGCACCCCGCCGACGGGGAAGAAGACCTGTGAAGCACGGCAAAACAAAAGGAGAACGCATTTGAAAATTGCCATCATTTCCCTGGGCTGCCCCAAAAACCAGGTGGACGCGGACGTGTTCTGCCACAGCCTCATCAAAGCGGGCCACACCACCACCGCCGATCCCGCCGAGGCGGACGCCATCATCGTGAACACCTGCGGCTTCATCGAGAGCGCCAAGACCGAGGCCATCGAGAACATCCTGGACGCCTGCGCCCTCAAGGAGCGCAAGCCCGGCCTGAAGGTCATCGTCACCGGCTGCCTGGCCGAGCGCTACCGCTCCGAGATCCGCAAAGAAATGCCCGAGGTGGACGCGGTGGTGGGCATTGGGTGCAACGCCGCCCTGCCCGCCATTCTGGAGCGCCTTGCCGCCCCGGACGCCGCCCCGGAGGAGGACTTTGGCCCCAAGACCGACCTCGCCCTGGGGGGCAAGCGGGTCATCAGCACCCCCGCCCATTATGCCTACTTAAAAATTGCCGAAGGCTGCAACAACCGCTGCCATTACTGCGCCATCCCCCTCATCCGCGGCCCGCTGCGCAGCCGCCCTCTGGCCGACTGTGTGGCCGAGGCCCGCTGGCTGGCCGGCGAAGGCGTGAAAGAGCTGGTGGTGGTGGCCCAGGACCCCACCGCCTACGGCGAGGACTGGGGCAAAAACAGTATCTGTGAGCTGCTGGATGAGCTGAACGCGGTGGAGGGCCTTCGCTGGATCCGTATCCTCTACGCCTATCCCGAGCGGATCACCGACGAATTCATCGCCGCCATGCAGCGCAACGAAAAAGTGGTGCATTATCTCGACCTGCCCATCCAGCACTGCAACACCCGGGTGCTCAAGGCCATGAACCGCCGCGGCGACGAGGAAGTGGTGAAAAGCGCCATCCGCCGCCTGCGGGCCGCCATACCGGACATCACCCTGCGCACCACCCTCATCGCCGGCTATCCCGGCGAGACCGAGGCGGAGTTTGAGCAGCTGTGCGAATTTGTCAAGGAGACCCGCTTCGAGCGGCTGGGCTGCTTTGCCTTCAGCCCCGAGGAAGGGACCCCCGCGGCCCGGATGGAGGGCCAGCTGCCCGAGGAGGAAAAACAGCGCCGGGCCGACGTCATCATGGACCTGCAGGCCCGTATCAGCGCCCAGCTGCTGGAAAAGAAGGTGGGCAGCGTCCAGACGGTCATCTGCGACGGTGTGGACGAGGAGAGCGGCCTGTATCTCTGCCGCTCCGCCGCCGACGCGCCGGAGATCGACGGCAACATCTGCGTGGCCAGCGAAGCGCCCCTCTATCCCGGCGAGTTTTACCGGGTGAAGATCGACGAGAGCGATATGTACGACCTGTTCGGTTATGTAGTGGAGGAGAACGAGGATGAATCTGCCCAATAAACTCACCCTGCTGCGCATTCTGCTGGTGCCGGTGTTCATGGTGCTGGCCGGCATGACCCAATACGGCGCGGCGGACTATCAGTCCGGCTGGTATCTGGCGGCGGGCGTGGTGTTCGCCCTGGCCAGCTTCACCGATTTCCTGGACGGGTATCTGGCCCGCAAGTGGAAGATGGTCACCGACTTCGGCAAGTTCGCCGATCCCCTGGCCGACAAGCTGCTCACCACCGTGGCCTTTTTGTACATGATGAGAGACGGCGTTTGCAGCCTGTGGGTGGTGGCGCTGATCCTGGCGCGGGAGTTCGCCGTGTCCGGCGTGCGCATGCTGGCGGCCTCCTCCAGCACCGTCATCGCCGCCAACATGTGGGGCAAGGTGAAGACCGTGCTGCAAATGCTCACCATCCTGTTCTACTTCTTTGCCGCGGCGCTGGCCGGCGCCACTGACGTGATGGCGGTGTCGCTCATCTCCAACATCCTGTGCTGGCTGGTGGCGCTGGCCACCGTGGTCAGCGGCGGTATCTACCTGTGGCAGAACCGCGCCTGCTTCACCCAGGCCAAATAAACCCGCGCCCGGACGCATGTCGTCCGGGCGTTTTTTTGCGCGCGGCGGCCGCCCAATGTTAAAATGCGGCAAAAAAACCGGCACTTTTCCAAAACTATTGTGAATATCCAAGGAATATTCAACAATACTGTAAAAAGTGCATAAAACGAGGAAAAACAAAATTGCTTTTTTAGCAGTATATGACAGAAAACCCTTGAAAAACACCCCCAAAATGAGTAAGATTATATGTGAAAGTGAGGCGTAAGGCCCACAGGGAGGGAGTCACCGTGAAAAAAAAGAATAATCCGGCCGATCTGCCCATATACCTGTTCAAGCAGGGCAACAACTTTGAGGCATATCGGTTCTTCGGCGCTCATTTTGAATGCCGGGGCGGGGACGAAGGCGTGGCGTTCCGCGTCTGGGCGCCCCACGCCAAGGCCGTCAGCGTGGTGGGCGATTTCAACAGCTGGGTGCCGGGTTCCCACCCGATGGCCAAGCTGGACGAGGGCGTCTGGGAGGCGTTCATCCCCGGCATCCGCGAGTACGATGTGTACAAGTTCTGCCTGACCACCCGGCAGGACGAACTGGTGTTCAAGGCGGACCCGTACGCCTTCCACGCCGAGACAAGGCCCTCCAACGCCAGCAAGGTCTACCGGCTGGAAGGCTATGAGTGGAACGACGGCGCGTGGGAGGAGCAACAGAAAAAGCGCGACCCCCTCACCGCCCCCATGAACATCTACGAGCTGCACGCAGGCAGCTGGCGGCTCAAGGAGAACGGCGACCCTTATAACTACTCCGAGCTGGCCGACGAGCTCATCCCGTACTTAAAAGACATGGGCTACACCCATGTGGAACTGCTGCCCATCACCGAATATCCCTACGACGGCAGCTGGGGCTATCAGGTCACCGGTTATTTCGCCCCCACCAGCCGCTACGGCACCCCCAAGGACTTTATGAACTTTGTGGACAAGTGCCATCAGGCGGGCCTGGGCGTTATCATGGACTGGGTGCCCGCCCACTTCCCCAAGGACGGCTTCGGCCTGTACATGTTTGACGGCGAGCCCTGCTACGAGGACCCCAACCCCCGCCGGGGCGAGCACAAAGAGTGGGGCACCATGGTGTTCAACTACGGCATGCCTGAGGTGGAGAGCTTCCTGGTCTCCAGCGCGCTGTACTGGGTGGAGCAGTTCCATGTGGACGGCCTGCGTGTGGACGCGGTGGCCAGCATGCTGTATCTGGATTACAACCGCCGGGACGGCGAGTGGGAGGCCAACCGCTACGGCGGCAAGGAGAACCTGGAGGCCATTGACTTTTTGCGCAAGCTGAACAGCACCGTGCTGGGACGCTAGCCCCACAAGCTGATGATCGCCGAGGAGTCCACCGCATGGCCGATGGTCTCCAAGCCCGCGGAGGACGGCGGCCTTGGCTTCAACTTCAAGTGGAACATGGGCTGGATGAACGACATGCTCAGCTACATGAGCACCGACCCGCTCTTCCGCTCGGGCAACCACAACAAGGTCACCTTCAGCTTCTTCTACGCCTTCAGCGAAAACTTCATCCTGCCCATCAGCCACGACGAGGTGGTCCACGGCAAGTGCAGCCTGATCAACAAAATGCCCGGCGACTATGACGCGAAGTTCGCCAACCTGCGCACCTTCTACGGCTACATGATGGCGCACCCGGGCAAAAAGCTGCTGTTCATGGGGCAGGAGTTCGGCCAGTTCATCGAATGGAACGAGGCCAAGGCCCTGGACTGGATGCTGCTGGACTACGACCGGCACCGCCAGCTCAGCCAGTATGTGAAAGACCTGAACCATCTGTATCACGACACACCGGCCCTGTGGCAGGTGGACTACAGCTGGGAGGGCTTCCAGTGGATCGTGCCGGACGACAACGCCCAGTCGGTCATCGCGTTTTTGCGGCGCGACGCGGCCGGGCACACCGTCATGGTGGTCTGCAATTTCAACCCCGTCCTGCGGGAGGGCTATCAGATGGGCGTGCCGGTGGCCGGCACCTACCGGGAGCTGCTCTCCAGCGACGACGAGGCCTACGGCGGCGGCGGAGTGCACAACAAGGCCCTGCGCAGCCGCAAAACGCCCATGCACGGCTTTGACCAAAGCATTACCGTCACGCTGCCGCCGCTGAGCACCGTTTATTTCTCGGTGCCCGAGCCGAGGGAGCCCAAGCCGGCGCGGAAAAAACCGGTGAAAAAGGCGGCGGCAAAAAAACCTGCGGAAAAAAAGACGGCGAAGGACGCCAAAGACGCCCGGAAGGCATGAGGCCGCTTTGGGAATCGCAAAAAATGCACTAACGGCGGCCTTTGGCCGCCGATAAGGGGAGAAGTAGTATGAAAGAATGTATCGCTATGCTGCTGGCCGGCGGGCAGGGCTCACGCCTGTATGCCCTCACACAACGGCTGGCAAAACCCGCAGTTCCCTTCGGCGGAAAATATCGTATCATCGATTTTCCGCTGTCCAACTGCGTCAATTCGGGGATCGACACGGTGGGCATCCTGACCCAGTACCAGCCGCTGGTGCTCAATGAGTACATCGGCAACGGCCAGCCCTGGGACCTGGACCGTCTGTACGGCGGCGTCCATGTGCTGCCCCCCTACCAGACGGCCACCGGCTCGGACTGGTACAAGGGCACCGCCAACGCCATCTATCAGAACATCAACTTCATCGACCGCTATGAGCCCAAGTATGTGGTCATCCTCTCCGGCGATCACATTTACAAGATGGACTACTCCAAAATGCTGGACTTCCACAAGGAGAAAGGCGCCGACTGCACCATCGCTGTGATGGAGGTGCCCTGGGAAGAGGCCAGCCGCTTCGGCATTATGACCGCCGACAAGGACGGCACCATCACCAAGTTTGAGGAGAAGCCCAAGGAGCCCAAGAGCAACCTGGCTTCCATGGGTATCTATGTCTTCTCCTGGGACAAACTGCGCAAGTTCCTCATCGAAGACGAGGCCAATCCCGCCTCCGACAACGACTTTGGCAAGAACATCATCCCCAACATGCTGGCCAGCAAGGAAAAGATGGTGGCCTATCCCTTCGAGGGCTACTGGAAGGACGTGGGCACCATCGACAGCCTGTGGGAGGCCAACATGGACCTGCTCAACCCCAAAATGCCGCTGGACGTCTGGAGCGACGAGTGGAAGATTTACTCCCGCAACTCCGGCATGCCCGGCCAGTGGGTGGGCGGCAACGCCGAGATCGATAACTCCATGATCACCGAAGGCTGCAAGGTGGAAGGCAAGCTGGTGCAGAGCGTGCTGTTCGCCGGCGTCAAGGTGGGCGAGGGCGCCGTGGTGGAAGACTCCATCATCATGCCCGGCGCGGTGATCGAGCCCGGCGCCAAGGTGCGCTACTCCATCATTGCCGAAAACGTGACCGTCAAGAGCGGCGCGGTGGTGGGCGAGCGCCCCGAGGACATGGATAACCTGGACAACTGGGGCGTCGCCGTTGTAGGCGAGGGCGTCACCATCGGCCAGAACGCCAAGGTGGGTCCCAAGGCCATGGTGGTCAAAGACGTAAAGGATGGTGAGGAGCAATGGTAAAATCCAACACGGATGCCCTGGGCATCGTTTTCCCCAACGCAAGTGACAGCCTGATCCCCGAAATGGTGACGCAGCGCACGATGGCGTCCATTCCCTTCGGCGGGCGCTACCGCATGATCGACTTTGTGCTTTCCAGCTTTGCCAACGCGGGTATCAGCAACATCTCCATCATCGTCAAGCAGAACTATCATTCCCTGATGGACCATCTGGGCGCCGGCCGTGAGTGGGACCTCACCCGCAAGCGCGGCGGCCTGAACCTGGTGCCCCCCTACGCCGAGGCCAACGTGAAGATGTACCGCGGCCGCGTGGAGGCTCTGGCCAGTATCGTGGACTTCCTGGCGGACCAGAAAGAGGAATACGTGGTGATGAGCGACGCCAACATCGCCTACAACTTCGATGTGAACAAGCTCATCGAGGCCCATGTGGCCACCGGCGCGGACGTGACCGTGATGTATGAAAAGCGGGAGATCCCCACCGGCCTCAAGGACGACAACTACACCCTGCGCATTCAGGACGGCCGGGTCACCGAGCTGCTGTGCAACGACTACCGCCCCGGCGTGCAGAACCTGTCCATGAATGTGTATGTCATTCAGCGCGAGGCTCTCATCACCATGGTGAAGGACGCCACCATCCGCGGCCTTGTCTACTTTGAGAAGGACATTCTGGCCCGCAACCTGGAGCTGCTGAACGTGCAGGGCTATGAGTACACCGGCTACACCGCCCGCATTGCCGACTGCACCACCTATTTTGAGGAGAACATGCGCCTGCTGGACCCCGCGAACCTGGACGCTCTGTTCCCCGCCGAGCTGCCTGTCTACACCAAGGTGCACGACAACGCCCCCACCCGCTACGCCATGGACAGCCATGTGAAAAACAGCGTGGTGGCCGACGGCTGCATTATTGAAGGCGACGTGGAGAACTGCGTGCTGTTCCGCGGCGTCAAGGTGAAGAAGGGCGCCAAGGTGAAGAACTGCGTGCTCATGCAGAACACCATCGTGGAGCCCGGCGCTCATGTGGAGTATGTGGTCACCGACAAAAACGTGAAGATCACCACCGACAAGTCTTTGACCGGCAGTGATTCCTTCCCGGTGTATGTGGCGAAGAACCGCACCGTATAACGCCAAAAGAGGGCCTTTGGTCCTCTGACTCTCTCCCCAGGGGCGGGGGCCCTGCACAGGGCCCCCGCCCCCTCCCCATAACACAAGGAGGAAACTTATGAACGTTTTATTCTGCGCGAGCGAGGCCAACCCCTGGGCCGCCTCCGGCGGTCTTGGCGACGTGGCCGGCAGCCTGCCCAAGGCGCTGGTGCAAAACGGTGTGGACTGCCGGGTGGTCATGCCCCTCTACGGTGATCTGAAATACCGGGACGAACTGGAATACATCACCAACTTCAGCGTGCCTGTGGGCTGGCGCAGCCAGTATTGCGGGCTGTTCAGCGCCAAGCGGGACGGTGTGACCTTCTATTTCCTGGACAACGAGTATTACTTCAAGCGCACCGGCCTCTACGGCTTTTATGACGACGGCGAGCGCTTCGCCTTCTTCAGCCGCGCGGTGCTGGAAATGCTGTTCTACACCGATTTCACCCCCGATGTGATCAACGCCAACGACTGGCAGACCGCCCTGGTGCCGGTGTATCTGAACCTCTACTACCGTCATCTGGACAAGTACAGCCACATCAAGACTGTGTTCACCATCCACAACATCCAGTACCAGGGCAAGTACGGCCTGGACATTCTGGAGGACACCTGCGGCATTGGCCGCCGGGACGCCCATCTGGTGGAGTACGACGGCTGCGCCAACTTTATGAAGGGCGCCATCGAGACCAGCGACAAGGTGAGCACCGTGAGCCCCACCTACGCCGGCGAGATCCTGGACCCCTGGTTCAGCCATGGGCTGGACGGCCTGCTGCGCCAGAAGCAGTACAAGCTGTGCGGCATTCTGAACGGCATTGACGTGGACAGCTACAACCCCGAGACCGACCCCAACATCCCCGCCCACTACAACGCCGACACCTTTGCCGAGGGCAAGGCGGAGTGCAAACGCCGCCTGCAGGAGCAGTTCGGCCTGGCACAGGACGGCAGCCCCGTGATGGCCATGGTCACCCGCCTGGTGGGCCATAAAGGCGTGGACCTGGTGCGGGACGTGGCCGAGGGCCTCATCGACCAGGGCATTGAGCTGGTGATTTTGGGCAACGGCGAGCACGCCTACGAAGTCTTCTTCAACGACCTGGCGGGCCGCCATCCCGGCCGCGTGGGTGTGTACATCGGCTTTGTGCCCCCGCTGGCGCGGCAGATCTACGCCGGCGCGGACATCTTCCTCATGCCCTCCAAATCGGAGCCCTGCGGCCTGGCCCAGATGGTGGCCTGCCGCTACGGCACCATCCCCGTGGTGCGTGAGACCGGCGGTTTGAAGGACTCCATCCACGACTCCGGCGACGGCTGGGGCAACGGCTTCACCTTCCAGCAGTACAACGCCCACGACCTGTACGAGGCCTGCTGGCGGGCCAAGGAAGGCTATTGGCACAAGGATGGCTGGCCCGTGCTGGTGCACCGCGCCATGTGCTGCGACTTCAGCTGGAACGTCTCCGCCCACTCCTACATTGACATGTACCATCAGGTGATGAACCTCTGGTAAATCAGACCGGCAAGGGGGCCGGGCCGCCGAACTGGGGCGGCCCGGCCCCCATTTTTCGCGGGCGGCGGCAGGCGGAAGGGCGTTTCAAAGATGTAAAAATGCGCCCGGCAAAATGCAAAAATTGCCCGCCGGGACTGGAAAACCGTCGAAACAGGTCTATAATAGGGGTATGCCCGTTCCGCCGGGGGATGGAAGCCGGGCAGGAAAGAGAGTGACCCTTGCAAATGGCAGAAAAGAAGCAAACAACCAAAAAGAGCAGCCCCGCGTTGACGCTGGTGCTGCTTGTGCTGGCGGTGTTCGCCATGCTGGCGGCCCTTTGGTATTACAGCGGCAGTGCGCTGCCGGTGGACGGCGAGGACGTGGGCAGCGTGTCCGCCGCGCAGCCGGAGGACGAGACCCCGGCCACACCGGCCCCCACCCCCAGCCCCGAACCCACACCGCTGCCCGAGACCCTGCTCACCGACGAGGCTGCGGCCACATTGGACGCGTTTCTGGACGCGCAGCCGGGCACTGTGTCGGTGTGGCTGCAGGATCTGACCACCGGCGATACATACACCTACGGTGAGTCTTCCGGCTTCTACTGCGCCAGCACCCTGAAAGCCCCCTACGCCCTGTGGCTGGCCCAGCGGGACGAGGCAGGGGAGATCGACCTGGACACCGAGTGGAACGGTTCCACCGGCTGGGACCGCATTTACACCATGATCACCGTGAGCTCCAACGACGCGGCCCACGGCCTGGCGGGAATGTGGCCAGCCACCGCGGACACCGGATTCCAGGACTTTTTGACCCAGCTGGGGTTCACTGCCCCCGAGGGCTGCGAGATCACCCAGGAAGAGGGCATTCACGGCTGGACCACCGCCCAGGACGGCGGGCTTTCCATGCTGGCGTTGTATGAGTATTTCGAGACCGATACCGAGAACGCCCGGCGGCTGAAAGAGACCTTCCTGGAGGCGCAGCACGACTACCTGTGGTTCCCGGCGCCCGCCGCCAAGAAGTACGGCAGCTGGGACAACGCCTTCCACGACATGGGGATCGTCTATTCCGAGCGGCCCTACATCCTTTCGGTGTTCACCAGCTACGGCACTCAGGACGAGCCCCCCGCCGAGGGCATTGAGATGATGCAGCAGTTCGGCCATCTGGTGGCCGGGGTGCTGGGGCAGGGAGAATGACCGCCCGTTTGCATGAAAAAAGCCGCCGCACCCGGTTTTCCGGGTGCGGCGGCCTTTTTTATTCTTCTTTTCCTGCGCTTGCCAGATGGCTCTCCAAACGGTGGATGAGCATTTCCACCGCCACCGGGTTTTTGCCGCCCTCGGGGATGATGAGGTCGGCCCGGCGCTTGCTGGGCTCCACGAACTGCTCGTGCATGGGCTTCACCGTGGTCAGGTACTGGGTGACCACGCTGTCCAGCGTGCGGCCCCGCTTTTTCACGTCTCGCACGATACGGCGCAGAATGCGCACGTCGGCGTCGGTGTCCACGAACACCTTGATGTCCATCAGGTCGCACAGCTCCGGGCTGGCGAAGATGAGAATGCCCTCCACCAGGATCACCGGCGCGGGGTGGATCTGGATGAAGTCGTCCGAGCGGTTGTGCTGGGAGAAATCGTACACCGGGCACAGCACCGCTTCACCCGCCTTCAGAGCCTTGATGTGCTCCACCATCAGTTCCGTCTCAAAGGCGTTGGGATGGTCGTAGTTGGTCAGACAGCGCTGCTCGTAGGTCAGCTCGTCCTGGCGTTTGTAGTAGTTGTCGTGGCTGATGACGCTGATCTGCTCGCCAAAGCGCTCCTTCAGCCGCTTGGTCAGTGTGGTCTTTCCGCTGCCGGTGCCGCCGGCAATGCCCAGTACCATCGTGTTCATACCGCAGTCTCCTTTATCCTGTTTGCCCGCCGGCCCGCTGCCGGCGGAAAAAGACGGGGAAAAGCCCCGCTGCCCGGGGCGCGCCTGCCTTCAATCCGCGGGCAGGTTGGGGCGGTCCTGGTCGCCGTCGGCTTTGAACAGCACAAAGCGCTCAGGATCGCTGGTGAAATAATAATATTCCGTGTTTTCAAAAAGGGGCGGCTGCAGGTAGTTGGGCAGGATGTTTCCGTCTCCCTCTTTGCGCTCGCAGAAGCCCGCCGCCGCCATCACCGACGGGTCCACCCCGGCGCAGTAGCACTCGGCGTATTCCGCGCCGCTTTCCTTCAAAAGCCTGTCGATGGCCTTGCCCAGCCGGGGCAGCAGGCAGGTGTTGCCCACAAAGTCGGCAATGCGCAGGACTTTGCCCTGGCCGCTGTCCACCACACGGCAGACAAGATACGCCAGCAGCCGTCCGCCTGCCTTTGCGGCGTAGACCGAATAGGTCAGGTGAGGGAAGGCGAAATACCGCCGCTGCATGTACCACACATCCTTGCGGGGCGTGTGGGGGCTGTCCGGCATGCCCAGCGCAGCCAGCGCTTCGGGACCTTCCACCGGCTCCAGCGCCAGGTCGCCCCCGGCGGGCAGCACGGTGGGATCCGTCACCCGGGCCAGCCGGTATTCCGAAAGGCCCGCCAGCCGGTAGAAATGGCCCACCCGGTCGGCGTGCCAGCCGAGAAAACGGTAGAACGCCATGGTCTTGGGCCGGATGTTGTTGCAGGCCACCACCTGCGCGCCGGTGAGGGCGGGCAGGGCGTCCATCAGTTCCAGCCCCACGCCGTTGTGGCCTTTGGCCGCCACCCACACCGACACCCAGATGTCGGCGCCGGGGGTATCGGCGGAGCGTATGTAGCCTGCCACGGCGGCAAGAACGCCCTCCTCTTCGGCCAGGGCGAACTGGAGCACATTGCCGTTTTTGTAATAAAAATTGAAATATTCCTCTCTGTTTACAAGAGGCAGCCGCCAGTCGAAGTTGGCGTTGATGAAATCCACCACTTTTTGGGCCTCGTCCGGGCGGGCAAGGCGCAGCACCGGGGCGCTCACAGGGCGCTGCCCCCGGTGATGGGCAGAGTGATGCCGGTGATGAAGCCCGCCTCGTCACTGAGCAGGAAGGCCATGGCGGGCACCACGTCCGCGGGGGTGGCGTTGCGGCCCATGGGGTTGGCCTCGGCGCTGGCCTGCACGATCAGGTCGCTGGTGTCGGCCAGGAACTTGGTCTCCATCATGCTGGGGGCCACGCAGTTCACCGTGACGCCGAAGGGGGCGTAGTCCGCCGCCAGGCTCTTGGCAAGGCCGCCCAGGGCGCTCTTGACCATGATGTAGGCGGCGGTGTTCTTGGGGGGCAGGCCCAGCAGGTAGCTGGTGAGCATGAAGAGCACCCGGCCCTTCTTCGCCTTGGCCATGGCGGGCACGAAGGCTTTGCACAGCGCCACCGCGCTGCGCAGCTGCACGCTCAGGTCCTTTTCAAAGCGTTCTTCGTCGAACTTTTTGAATTTGGTGTTCACCACCCGCAGCGCGGGCAGGTGAACGAAGTGGGTGGGGGCGGGGCAGGTGGCCTGCACGTCGGCGATGAAGGTCTCCAGCGCCTTTTCGTTGGTCAGGTCCACGTCGTAGGTGCGGATGGTGCCGGGGTGTTCCTTGCACAGCTCGGCCAGGCCCCCCAGGTCGCCCGCGCCCTGGGCGATGAACAGATCCCCCGGCTGCCACAGGCGGCGGATGAGGGCGCAGCCCACGTCGCTGGACGCGCCGGTGATGAGATAGACGTTGCTCATATGTCCTCCTTATTTCGCCACGCCGGCCTTGATGAGCCCGCGGGTGACCTTCTGGCCGTTCTGGTTTTCGATGACCGCTTTGACGGTGATCTCGCCGAAGGTCTCGTTCACCTCGGTCACCTTGCCGGTGACGGTGAGGGTGTCGCCAATGAAAACAGGCTTGGCAAATTTGGCCTCCACGCTGTGGAGCAGGCAGTGCTCGCCCGGCAGGTAGACCCCCGCCAGGGTGGAGAAAAAGCTGGCGCCCAGCATGCCGTAGACCACCCGCCCGGGATAGCCCCGGCCGGCGGCGTACTCCGCGTCCATGTGGATGGGGCTGTTGTCGCCGGAAACGGCGTAAAAGGCGTCCATCATCGCCTCGGTCACGGTGACGGTGAAGCTCTCGGTCATGCCGGGGGTGATGTCGGCCAGAGTGTAGCTGTTCATGGGTGCAAAACTCCTTTTTTCAGTGAGGCGGGCCGTGCCGCCCGGCGGGGGCGGCGCTGCCTTTAAAAAAGGCCGGGCAGGTGCCCGGCCTTTTTGCAGCATAGGATCAGGCGGTGAGCCGCTCGATCAGGTCCAGCAGGTCGCCCACGTTCTCCAGACCGCGCACGTCCTCCAGCTTGAACTTGAGGCCGAACTTCTTCTCCATGGCGGTGAGCAGGTTGATCTGCTCCAGGCTGTCCCAGTCCTCAATGTCGTCGGCGCAGGTCTCACGGGTGATGACCAGTTCCTCGTCGTCGAAGTTGTCGCGGAAAATCTCCTGCACGGCCTCGAAAATGCTCTGCTTATCCATTGTTTGAACGCTCCTTTTCGGGTCAGACCCGTTTGATCTCCATCACGCCGCACTGGGGCTGGTAGCCCTCGAAACCGGTGAACTCAAAAGTGCAGTTGCCGGCCTCGTCCTCGGCGGTTTTTACAAAGCCGATTGTAGCATAAAAATCCTTCACAAGCAAGTTTTTGGCGGTGGGGTAGTAGTGGCCCACGATGGTCTTGACCCCCGCCTCGGCGGCCCGGCGCACCAGCTCGTCGAACATGGCGTGCTCCAGCCGGCGCTTGAAGGTGCGGCAGCTCATGATCCACAGGTCCATCTCCAGCACGTCGCCCTGCTTGTGGCCGATCATGGCGGTGACAAGGCCGTTGTCGCCGAACTTGTCCACCAGGCGGCCGTACTGGGTGATGTACTCGTCGTTGTCCAGCAGGCTCTCCACTTCGGCGGCGGTGTAGCGGCGGGTGGTCAGATTGAACTGGTTGGTCTTGTTGATCAGCTGGGTGATACGCTCGGCGTGGGGCGCGTCGAAGGCGCCGATCTCACACACCATGTCAAGGCTCCTGAGGTAGTCGTCATAGTTGCCGAAGCTCTGCTCCAGCTGAGCGCGCTGGGCGTTCTGCTTGTACATCTCGGCGCGCTTTTTGTCGTCCGCCGAGAGGGTGGTCACCTCGAAGTAGCCCGCCCGGTCGATGGCGGCGACGTACTCCTCGGGGCAGGTGAGTTCCGGCACCGTGACCATGGGCAGCTCCCGGCGCACGATCTCCCGCTCGGCGGGGTTGTCGTCCACAAAGACGAAGCTCTCGGGCAGGATGTTGATCTCCTTGGCCATGGCGGCGATGTTCAGGTGCTTGGGGTCCCAGTTGGCCTTGAAGCAGAGGAAGTCGTCCGCTTTCAGAACGCTGTCCGCCCGCTCAAAGCCAGTGCGGGCGATGGACTCCTCGTTCTTGCTGCACACGTTCAGCAGAATGCCCAGCTTGCCCAGAGCCTTCAGATAGCCCTGGAACTCGGCGTAGGCCATGCCGGCGGGGGTCTCGTTGCCCATCACGATGCCCTCGGCGCCGTCGTCGCCGATGATACCGCCCCAGAGGGTGTTGTCCAGATCGAGGGCCAGGGCCTTTTTGTTCTTGCCCAGCAGGCTCTTGATGATGTTGGCCACGCTCTGGCACAGGTAGGGCAGGCACTCCAGGCTCACCGCGTACTTGTAGGCGTACCAGGCGGTGGGGTCGCTGAAGCGGTCCATGCCGTAGAGGGCCTGCAGATAGGCCAGGTCGTTGATGTAAAGGTTCGGGGTGGCCTCGGCCAGCGCGGCCAGCTTCTCGTTGAGCCGGCGCACAAAGCGCACCCGGCCGTGGGCGTCCGTGCCTTCCCGGTTGCCCATCACCCGGTAGAGGGGCAGGTCGAAGTTGTTGATGACCACCGGGCAGCCAAAGCCCAGCGCCGCCTTGACCGCCTGCTCAAAACGGGCAAACTCCGCATTCAGTTTTTCCTCGCAGGCCGCGGCGTCGTCCTCGGCCTCGGGCCAGAGCTTGATGTTCCGCTGGCTGGTGTGGATGTAGATGAAATCCGGGGCGAAGGCTTTGAGAGAACCGTCGTCGAACACCAGGTTCTCAAAGAACAGGGAATAGCCGCCCTCGTAGAATTCCGGCTGAATGCCGTTGGCCAGCAAAAACAGTTCCAGAATGTTTTTGATCTCGCCGATGGTGCTGCCGCTCATCAGAGCCACTTTTTTGGGGATGAGGCCCTCTTTCTGCAAAAGCTCGCGCTTGATACGCCGCTTCTGCTGCAAAACCAGAGCGGGATCGAAATCACTGCGTAAAAGGTCCACGGTGACGCCTCCGTTGTTTACAAATTTTTACAAAAACATTGTACCATAGCCCCCGTACAAAAGCAACAAAGAAAGCCCCCCGGCGGGCGGCCGCGGCCCATGCGGCGTCAGGCGCCGAAGTCCTCCAGCAGACGGTCCAGCTGCTCGCGGCTCTCCAGCGGAATGCCCGCCTGCAGGGCGGCCACGTCCCCCTCGGGCAGCAGGTGGGTGTAGACGTCGTAGACCTGAAGCGGCTCGCCGCCTTCCGGGGCGAACACCGCCAGCCTGCCGCCGTGATCCTTTAGAATATAAGGTGCGGCGGAGGAACTGTCCTGCGCGGCGCGGCCGGGCCGGACCATCCAGAAAAGGCTCAGAGCGAGGCTCACGGCGCACAGCACCGCCAGCAGCGCGACCCAGATCTTTGTCATGGAAAAGACCCCCTTTCACGGCCAGTATGGGCCCTGCCCGGGCCATTCATACAATTTTCAGGGGGATTTCACTGTACTTAGTGGGGTGGGTTGTGGTATAATACCAGCATGGCGGTCCGCGGCCGTCTGTTTTCGTTTGCGCGAAAAGACGTGCCAGGCCGCTGAGTACACACCGATTTTCCGCAAAGGAGGCGGTCCTCATAGAATCCAACGAGCATCGCAGCATCCGTCGTCCCGACGGTTCCGGCACCTCCGGCGCCCACAGCGCCGGCACTTCCGGTTCCGCCCAGGGCCGGAAACTCAACCGCACCGGCACTTCCCACGCCGGCGCCGCGTCTCATGCTTCCGGCGAGCGCGCTCCGGCGCATACCGGCGCGTCTTCCGGCGCAAGGAGCAGCGCGCCCTCCGGGCACAGCGTGTCCCGCAGCGGGGCCTCCCGCAGCAGCACAAAGAACGGGCCTTCCCGCATTTCCTCTTCGCCCCGGCGCTCTTCGCGCCCGGCGGGCCAGGAGCCTGGGGAGGGCAATGGTTCCCACGGGCCCCGGGGCAAAAAGCAGTCCAAGGGCATGCGGATCTTCAAGGGCTTTATGAAGTTCGTCGCGGCCTGTATCTGTCTGGGCGTGATGGTGGGCAGTGTGCTGGCCGTTCTGCTGAGCCTCTACGCCGTGGAGATCACGGCCAACGACGCGGAGCTGCTGGACCTGACCAACCTGGAGCTGGCCCAGACCAGCCAGCTGCTGGCCGAGGACCACGACACCGGCGAGTGGGTGGTCGTGGAAGAATGGCACGACAGCAACGACCGCGAATGGGTGGACCTGCAGGAGATCGAGTCCAACCCCTATCTGAAGTGGGCCTTCATCTGCGTGGAGGACAAGGACTTCTACGAGCACAGCGGCGTGAACTTCAAGCGCACCTTTGCCGCGGGCGTGAACTACATCGCCACCAAGCTGGGCTTCCCCATCTATGACAGCATGCAGGGCGCTTCCACCCTGGACCAGCAGCTCATCAAGAACATCCTGGGCGACGACGACGTGTCGGTGGACCGCAAGCTGCGCGAGATCTTCCGCGCCCTGGGCCTGGACAAGCGCTACGACAAGGACACCATTCTGGAAGCCTACCTGAACACGGTGAGCCTTTCCGGCTCCATCGCCGGCGTCAAGGCGGGCGCGTCCAACTACTTCGGGCTCAACGACCTAGCCGAGCTTTCGCCGGCCCAGTGCGCCAGCATTGCCGCCATCACCAAGAACCCCACCGGCTACAACCCCTACACCAATCCCGAGCAGCACCTGCAGCGCCGCAACTGGATCCTGCAGCTGATGCACGAGCAGGGCAAGCTGACCGATTCGGAATATGAGGACGCGGTGAACAGCCCTCTGGTGCTGGCGGAGGAGAAGGAGGCCGAGGTGGTCACCACCTCTTCCAACAACTCCTACTTTGCCGACGCGGTGTACAAAATGCTGCAAAAGCAGCTGCAGGACGAAATGGGCTACACCGCCGCCGAGGCGCACAACCTCATCTACAACGGCGGCCTGCGGATCTACACCACCATGGACCCCTACATCCAGGAGGAAATGGAGAAGATCATGCTCAACGCCGACGACGCCATCCCGGCGCTGTGGCATGAGGAGGAGATCCTGCAGAGCCAGGTGCCCGACCCGGCCCAGCTGGAAAACATCGTGGTGAACGATGACGGCACCTACAAGACCGGCACCAACAAGAAGGGCGAGCCGGTGTACTACTACAACGCCCGCACCCAGGCGGCCATGCTCACCATGGACTATTCCGGCCAGGTGCTGGCGCTGGTGGGCGGCCTGGGCGAAAAGACCACGGACCTTGGCCTGAACCGTGCGGTGGCCCCCGAATACGGCGGCACCCAGCGGTCGGTGGGTTCCACCATGAAACCGGTGGCTGCCTATTCCCTGGGCATTGACTCCGGCCTCATCAACTACTCTACCGCTCTGCCTGACCTGGGCGTGGGCAAGATCATCAAAGAAAACCTGCGTTCCACCTACCCCCAGTACGGCACCAAGATGTACGAGAACGACGCCCCCGAGGTGCTGGCCAACCCCGACATCTGGCAGGACTGGCCCAAGAACTATGAGGGCTTTGGCGACGGCGCACTGGTGACGGTGAACACCGCCATCGCCCGCTCCAAAAACACCATCGCGGTGCGAGTGGGCCAGCGTGTGGGCAAGGACTATATGTACAGCTTTGCCCACGACACTCTGGGCATGACCCATCTCACCGAGGCGGACGCCGACTACGCGCCCATGGTGCTGGGCAGCCTTTCCGAGGGTATCAGCCTGATGGAACTCACCTCCGCGTACCAGATGTTCGGCAACGGCGGCGAGTATGTGACCCCGCACCTCTACACCATCGTGGAGAACGCCGTTACCGGCGAGATCATTCTGGACAACACCGTCAACGTGGTGCACACCCAGGCCATCAAACCCAGCACGGCCATGATCATGAACCGGCTGCTGCAGGGCGTTCTGGGCCCCAACGGCACCGCCGGCACCTCCATCCGCCCCGCCGGCGAGATGGAAGCCGCCGCCAAGACCGGTACCACCACCGACAACCACGACTTCACCTTTGTGGGCCTGACCCCCTACTACGTCACCGGCGTGTGGTGGGGCTATGACCAGCCCTATGACTTCACCGACGTGAAGAGGGGCCAGAACGCAAAACCCATCCAGAAGGCGTGGAAACAGCTGATGGACACCATCCAGGCGGACCTGGAGACCAAGAGCTTCCCGGTGAGCGACGATGTGCAGACCGCCACCTACTGTGTGGACAGCGGCGAGCTGGCCGTCAACTGCCCCAACAGGGCAGTGGGCTACTACACCGCCGACAACATGCCCGGCTACTGCACCCTCCATCCCTGAGGCAAAATAAACAAGGCCCCTTCTGTGCGCACCCTGCGCACAGAAGGGGCCTTTTGTGTATTGTGTGCAAACGGAATGCGCGGGCGGGGCCCAAACTGCTCCTTTTGCCGAAAATCGCGCCGCGTCCACACTGGGCCTTGCACTTTGGCGTGGCAAAGTGGTATAGTATAAACATTGTAACACCTTTGGACACAAATGTGCTTTCGTCGAGTACAATCGCGCCCCTTGCGGGGGGATTTGGAGGAAGAGTATGGAACGTCGTTTCTTGCTGGTGGACGCAAGCGTGCTGCCGGACGTTTTCATCAAGGTGCTCAAGGCCAAGGAACTGCTGGCCAGCGGCGCTGTGCGGAACATCTCGTCGGCGGTGCGCGAGGCGGGGCTGTCCCGCAGCGCTTTCTATAAATATAAGGACTGTGTGTTCGACGCCCGCAACAGCCGCAAGGTCATCACCGTGCTGGCCACCCTGCTGGACGAGACCGGCGCGCTGCAGGGGCTGCTGGCGGGGATCAGCGCGGCGGGCGGCAGCGTGGTCACCATCAACCAGTCCACGCCGGAGAGCGGCGCGGCCCAGGTGGCGGTGAGCGTGCGCACCGACACCATGCAGATGAGCGTGGAGGAAATGCTCCAAAAGTTGCGCCGCCAGCGCACGGTGGTGGAGATCCGCCAGGGCGTGTGAGGCGGGCGCGCAAACTCAGCTTTGAACAGGAAAGGAACGAACGGACCTATGGCAAAGATCGCGATCCTGGGCTTCGGCACGGTGGGCGGCGGTGTGCTGGAGGTGCTGCACCGCAACGCGGCCAGCGTCAGCCGCCGTGCAGGCCAGCCTGTGGAGGTCAAATACATCCTGGACATCCGGGATTTCAGCAATCATCCCGACGCGGCCCTGTTTGTGGATAACATCGACACCATCCTGGCCGACCCGGAAATAAAAGTGGTGGTGGAGACCATCGGCGGCACCAAGTTTGCCTATCCCTATGTGCGCAAAGCGCTGGAGAGCGGGCGCAGCGTGGTGACCAGCAACAAGGAAATGGTGGCCACCTACGGCGCCGAGCTGCTGGCCCTGGCAAGGCAGAACGGCGCGGCTTTTCTTTTTGAGGCCAGCGTGGGCGGCGGCACCCCCGTCATCACTCCCATGCACCAGTGCCTGGCGGCCAACGTCATCACTCAGGTGCAGGGGATCGTGAACGGCACCACCAACTTCATGCTCACCAAGATGGCCCGGGAGGAGATGGGCTTTGACCAGGCGCTGAAGATCGCCCAGCAGCTGGGCTACGCCGAGACCAAGGACCCCGGCGACGATGTGGACGGCCCCGACGCCTGCCGCAAGATCGCCATTCTGGCCAGCATTGCCTTCGGGCACCATTTCTACCCCAAAAACATTCCCACCCGGGGCATTCGCGCCATCACGGTGGCGGACATTGCCGCCGCCGCCCGGCTGGACTGCGTCATCAAGCTCATCGCCTGGGCCCGGCGGGACGAAGAAGGCCGGGTGACCGCCGCGGTGGAGCCCATGCTGGTGCCCAAGTCCAACCAGCTGGCGGGCGTGGACGATGTGTTCAACGCGGTGCTGGTGAAGGGCGACATGCTGGGCGACGTGGTGTTCTACGGCAAGGGCGCGGGACGCCTGCCCACCGCCAGCGCGGTGGTGGCGGACGTGATCGACGCCCTCAAACACGGCGTCAAGATACACGACAGCCTGTTCTGGCAGCCCAGCGAACCTTTTGACGGCCTTCTGGAGGACCCCACCCCCGCCACCTGCTATGTGCGGGTGAAGGGGCTGCCCGCCACCGTGCTGCCCGCGCTGTACGGCGAGGGCGAACTGGTGAGCGACGACGGCAGCGAAGCGGCCTATCTTGTGACCTACATCGCCCCCCGCGGGCTGGAAGAAGCCGCCCGCAAGGTGGCGGCCCTGGGCGGCAAAGTGGAGCTGGTGCTGCGCCAGCTCACCGACTGAGGGAGGGAAACGCTCATGGTAAAAATCACCGTGCCCGCCACCAGCGCCAATGTGGGCGCCGGGTTTGACGCGCTGGGCCTTTCGGTCTCCATGCACAACACCGTCACCATGGAGGAGTGCGACCGGATCGACATCCTGGCCAGCGACGGCACGCTCATCCCCACCGGCCCGGGCAACCTGGTCTACCGCTCGGCCAAGGCGGTGTTCGACCAGCTGGGCCAGCCGCTGAAGGGCATTCGTATCCGGCAGGAAAACCCCATCCCCATGGCCCGGGGCCTGGGTTCCAGCTCCGCCTGTATCGTGGCGGGCATTCTGGGCGCCAACGCCCTGCTGGGCTCGCCCCTCACCCAGCGGCAAATGCTCACCCTGGCCACCAGCATTGAAGGCCACCCGGACAACGTGGCCCCCGCCATGCTGGGCGGCTTTGTGACCAGCGTCTACGACGAGGGCCAGGTCTACAGCGTGCGCAAGCCCATCAACGAGGAGCTGGCCTTTGCGGCCTTTATCCCCAATTTCAAGCTGCTCACCGAAAAAGCCCGCGCGGCGCTGCCCAAAACGGTGGACCGGGCGGACGCGGTCTACAACCTTTCCCGGGCGGCGCTGGCCACCGCGGCCTTCTGCGACGGCGACTATGAGCTTTTGAAGGTGGCCACCAAGGACGCGCTGCACCAGCAGTACCGTCTGCCCCTGATCCCCGGCGGCGAGCGGGTGTTTGAGATCGCCTGGGACCTGGGCGCCTACGCGGTGTATATCTCCGGCGCGGGCCCCACCATCATGGCGGTGGTCCACCGGGACAACAGCGACTTTTTCGGCCGGGCCGAAGAGCTGCTGGCCGAGACGCCGGAGACGCTGGCCTTCTCGCTGCGGCGAATGCTTGCGGATAACACCGGTGCTGTGGTAGAATAAGACCGTGCAAATGCATACACTTATGCCAGGAGGCATTTGTTGATAGAGGGAGTTGAGGAAATTTGGCCTTGATCGTGCAAAAATTCGGCGGCAGTTCCGTGGCCGATCGTGACAGGGTGTTCAACGTGGCCCGGATCGTGGCCGCCACCCGCAAGGCTGGCAACGACGTGGTGGTGGTGGTGTCCGCCCAGGGCGACACCACCGACGACCTGATCGCCAAGGCGGCCGAGATCACAAGCGAGCCCAGCCGGCGTGAGATGGATATGCTGCTGGCTTCCGGCGAGCAGATCTCCATCGCGCTGCTGGCCATGGCTCTGAGCGTGCTGGGGGTGCAGGCGGTGAGCCTCACCGGCTGGCAGGCGGGCTTCATCACCGACCGTGCCTACTCCAAGGCGCGCATCCGCCGGCTGGACACCGAGCGGGTGGAAAGCGAGCTGGCCCGCAACCGCGTGGTGGTGGTGGCGGGCTTCCAGGGCATGAACCGCCTGGAGGACATCACCACCCTGGGCCGGGGCGGCTCCGACACCAGCGCCGTGGCGCTGGCCGCCGCGCTGCACGCCGACCGCTGCCAGATCTACACCGACGTGGAAGGCGTTTACACCGCCGACCCGCGCAAGGTGCCCGGCGCGCGCAAGCTGGAGCAGATCACCTTTGACGAAATGCTGGAGCTGGCGAGCCTGGGCGCCCAGGTCCTCAACAACCGCAGCGTTGAACTTGCCAAGAAATACGGCGTGGAGCTGGAAGTGCTCTCCAGCCTGAACCCGGTGCCGGGTACCATCGTGAAGGAGGTAGCAGACGATATGGAAGGAATGCTCATCAAGGGCGTTGCCAAGGACACCGACGTGGCGGTGATCTCCATCATGGAGGTGCCGGACGTGCCGGGCATGTCCTTCAAGGTGTTCGGGGCGCTGGCCAGCCGCAACATCAACGTGGACATCATTTTGCAGTCCACCGGCCGCGGCGGCAATAAGGACCTGATCTTCACCGTGCCCCTGGGCGAGGCCGAGAACGCGGTGGAGGTGCTGAAAGAGAACCAGCCCCGCTTTGGCGGCAAGGAGATCAAGGTGGAAAAGAACTACGCCAAGGTGAGCGTGGTGGGCGCGGGCATGCAGTCCAACCCCGGCGTTGCCAGCCGTATGTTCGAGGCTCTGTTTGAGGCCAACGTGAACATCCACATGATCAGCACCAGCGAGATCAAGATCAGCGTCATCATCGACGAAAAAGAGGCCGACCGGGCAGTGAGCGCCATCCACGGTGTGTTCATCCCCTGACCGGGACCCCCCAAAAAAGCAAGCATTTTCGCGGCGCGGCTGCTTGGCCGGGGCGGGCAGCCTTGGCTTTGCTGCCGCGCCGTTTGCCGCTCTTTTCGGCAATTTGCCCATTGCCGCCCGCGCGGCCTTGTTCACTTGTTCCAAAGGATGTTGGGCCGGCCCGCCGCCGGCCGCGAAGCATTTCAGGAAAGGAGAGACGCCCATGATCAGCATCGCCATTGTGGAGGACGAGGACTCCTGCGCGAAGCAGATGGAGGAGTATCTGGCGCGCTTTGCTGCCGAGAGCGGCGAGGAGTTTGAGACGGTGCGCTTTTGCGACGGCGACGAGATTTTGGAGAACTACCGCGCCCAGTACGACATCATTCTGATGGACGTGCAGATGAAATTCATGGACGGCATGACCGCCGCCGAAGAGATCCGCAAGGTGGACCCGGAGGTGGTGATCATCTTCATCACCAACATGGCCCAGTACGCCATCCGGGGCTATGCGGTGGACGCGCTGGACTATGTGCTCAAACCCGTGAGCTACTTCGCCTTCAGCCAGCGGCTGGAGCGGGCCATCGGCCGGATGAAGAAGCGGGCGCGGCGCTATATGACCATCGCCATCCGGGGCGGGGCGCAAAAGCTGGACATCTCCCACATCCTCTATGTGGAAAGCCAGGGCCACAGCCTGGTGTTCGTCACCGGCGCGGGCCAGCACACCACCAGCGGCACCATCCGCGAGGTGGAGGAAAAACTGGAGAGCTTCGGCTTTTTCCGCTGCAACAAGGGCTGCCTTGTGAACCTGGAACATGTGGACAGCGTGCGCGACGGCTGCGCCATGGTGGGCGGGCAGGCCCTGCCCATCAGCCGCGGGCGCAAAAATGAGTTTCTGGCGGCGCTGACCGACTATGTGGGCGAGGTGGTCAAATGAATCCGGGCGACCTGGCGGACATTCCCCGCCTGTACACGGCGCTGGCCGAGTGGCTGGCGTGCCTTGTCTACATTCTTTCGCTGCGCCCCGCAAAACGCGCCAGCCTGCGTTTCTGGGCGCTGGCGGCGGGCATGCTGGCGGTGCAGAGCGCCTTTCTGGTGGCCACCGACGACGTGCCGCTGCCCCTGTGGATCCCCTGCATGCTGGCGGCCATCGCGCTGATGTTCCTGTTTCTGTTCCTCGGCTGCGGCCGGGGCGCGCTGAACGCCGGGTATTACACCGTGCGGGCCTTCATCCTGGCGGAGTTCGGCGCCTCGCTGGAATGGCAGCTCTATTACCACTATGCAAATCTGGCGGGGCAGGACGTGCTTTTGGCACGGCTGGCCTTTCTGGCGGTGGTCTACGGGGCGGTGTTCGGCCTGATGTTCCTTTTGGAGACCCGCAGCCGCACGGCGGAGCACCCCATCACCGTCACCCCGCGGGAGCTGGCCAACGCCGCCATCATCGGCGCGTCCGCGTTTCTCATCAGCAACCTCAGCTATACCCAGGCGGACACCCCCTTCAGCAGCCAGTATGTGAGTGACATCTTCAACATCCGCACACTGGTGGACCTGGGAGGGATCGCCATCCTCTATGCCTACCATCTGCAGCGGGCGGAGCTGCAAATGCGCCATGAGCTGGAGACCATCGACAACATCCTGCGCAGCCAGTACGCTCAGTACCAGCAGTCGAAGGAGAGCATTGACCTCATCAACCGCAAATACCACGATCTGAAGCACCAGATCGCCGCCTTGCGGGCCGAGCCGGACGCCGCCCGGCGCAGCGCCTGGCTGGACGAGATGGAGAGCGACATCAACACCTACGAGGCCCAGAACAAGACCGGCAACCAGGTGCTGGACGTGCTGCTCACCGGCAAGAGCCTCTACTGCCAGAAGCACGACATCCATCTCACCACCGTGGCCGACGGCACGGTGCTGGCGGGGGTGAGCCCCATGGACCTTTGCACGCTGGTGGGCAACGCGCTGGACAACGCCATCGAAAGCGTGAAGAAGATCGGGGATAAGGAAAAACGCCTCATCCATGTGGCAGTGTCCCGCCAGAAGAATTTTGCGCTGCTGCGCTTTGAGAACTGTTTTGAAGGGGAGCTCACCTTCGAAAACGGCCTGCCCCGCACCACCAAAGGGGACACCGACTACCACGGCTACGGCCTCAAGAGCATTCGCCGCACCGCCCAGAAGTACGGCGGCACCGTGACGGTGAACACCAGCAAAAACTGGTTTGAACTGAAGATCCTGCTGCCGCTGGAGGACAGCCCGGCGGCCCAATAACTTCCATAAAAAAGCCCGGCTTGTGCGTGGTGCACAAACAAGCCGGGCTTTTCGTTGCGTTTTTGCACAAAGCGTTTTCCCGTTTGTGCCGGAAAAATGGCAGTTTGTCCCTCCGGCGCGCCCGGACCTAAAATCTGTGTTAAAGTAGGAACCGTGATAACGCGCGGGGAAACACCCCCGGCGGAAGACAAGCAAGGAGGAATCGCAAAATGTTAGCCATCAACATTCAAGACGTGATCAACGTTCTGGCCAGCGTGAAGACTCATCTGATCGTGCTGGGCGTTGCTCTCGTCGTCGCGCTGGCGGTGATCATTGCCTGCAAGGCTCTGCCCGTCGCGAAGAAGAAACTCGTCCGCAGCAGCGCCCTGGTCGCCCTGGGCCTGGCGGTCATCATCGTGGTGAACACCATCTGCTTCGGACCCATGTTCACCATGATCAACCTGGCCATGGGCGGCGGCTCCATCACCGAGGAGAGCATGGCCGAGGCCTACGAGGTCAACACCGAGCTGGTGAGCGAAGGCGTCACCCTGCTGGAGAACAACGGCGCTCTGCCCCTGGCCAGCGGCGCCAACGTGAACGTCTTCGGCTGGGCTTCCACCGCCCCCGTTTACGGCGGCGTGGGTTCCGGCGCTCTGAACGACCAGTACGCCGTGACCGACCTCATCACCGGTCTGAAGAACGCCGGCCTGAACGTCAACCAGGACCTGGTGGACTTCTACGAGGCTTACCAGGCCGAGCGTCCCAGCGTGGGCATGTGGGCCCAGGACTGGACCCTGCCCGAGCCCAACGTCAACGCCTACACCGATGAACTGATGGCCTCCGCCAAGGAGTTCAGCGACACCGCGCTGGTGGTCATCTCCCGTCCCGGCGGCGAGAACGCCGATATGCCCACCGACATGGTTTCCGTTGTGGACGGCACCTGGAAAGAGCGTGACGCTCTGACCGGCAACTCCTACTTCAACGGCGTCTACGACGACACCCTGAACGAGGGCAACGACTGGGATGCCGGCGACCATTATCTGCAGCTGAGCAACCGCGAGGAAGAGATGCTGCAGATGGTGTGCGACAACTTCGACAAGGTCATCGTGCTCATCAACACCAACAACGCCATGGAGCTGGGCTTCCTGGAGGAGTACGGTGTGGACGCCGCTGTCTACACTCCCTGCCCCGGCCAGAACGGCTTTGACGCCGTGGGCCTGGTGCTGGCCGGCGAGGTGAACCCCTCCGGCAAAACCGTGGACACCTTCCTTTACGACCTGTTCAACACCCCCATCAACAACAACTTCGGCCAGTTCATGTACGATAACATGGACGAGCACGCCGTGGTCTCCACCAACTTCTCCACCGGCACGGAGGTCACCGCTGTGCCCACCTTCGTGAACTACGTCGAGGGTATCTATGTGGGCTACAAGTTCTATGAGACCGCCGCCGCTGAGGGCCTGATCGACTACGACTCCACCGTTGTCTATCCCTTCGGCTATGGCCTGAGCTACACCACCTTCGAGCAGACCATGAGCGACATCACCGTGGACGGTGATACCATCAGCTTCGACGTGACCGTCACCAACACCGGCAGCGTGGCCGGCAAGAACGTGGTGGAGGTCTTCTACAACCCGCCCTACACCAACGGCGGCATCGAGAAAGCCACTGCCAACCTGGTGGCCTTCGACAAGACCGACGTGCTGGAGCCCGGCGCTTCCCAGACCCTGACCATCAGCTTCAAGGCTGAGGACATGGCTTCCTACGACACCTACGGCGAGGCTGCCTACGTGCTGGAGGCTGGCGACTACATCATCAGCATTAACTCCGACTCTCACACCGTGCTGGACAGCCGCGTGTACAATGTGCCCGAGACCATCGTTTACGATGAGGGCCGTTCCACCGACCTGACCGCTGTCACCAACCAGTTCGAGAACGTGGAGGGCGACGTTACCTACCTGTCCCGCGCCGACCACTTCGCCAACTACGCCGAGGCCACTGCCGCTCCCGCCAGCCTGTCCATGAGCGAGGAGCACAAGGCCAGCTTCCTGAACAACGCCAACTACGACCCCAACAACTACAACAACGCCGATGATGTGATGCCCACCACCGGCGCCCAGAACAACATCCAGCTGGTGGAAATGCGGGGTCTGGACTACGACGATCCCCAGTGGGATACCTTCCTGGATCAGCTCACCGTCACTGAGATGAGCGAGCTCATCGCCATGGGCGGCTACCAGACCGCTCCCATCAACAGCATTGGCAAGGTGCAGACCTACGACTGCGACGGCCCCGCTTCCATCAACAACAACTTCACACAGCAGGGCTCCATCGGCTTTGCCGGCACTGTGATGATGGCTTCCACCTGGAACACCGACACCGTCTACAAGTTCGGTTCCTCCATCGGCCGCATGGCTGATGACCTGGATGTGTCCGGCTGGTACGCTCCCGCCATGAACATCCACCGCTCCGCCTTCAGCGGCCGTAACTTCGAGTACTACTCTGAGGACGGCGTGCTCAGCGGCAAGCTGGCTGCCCAGGCCGTGCAGGGCGCCGAGAGCCACGGCGTGTACTCCTACATCAAGCACTACGCTCTGAACGACCAGGAGACCAACCGCAACACCATGCTCTGCACCTGGGCCAACGAGCAGTCCATCCGCGAGATCTACCTCAAGCCCTTCGAGCTGGCTGTGAAGGAAGGCGGCGCCGACGCGGTGATGTCCTCCTTCAACTACATCGGCACCGAGTGGGCCGGCGCTTCCAACGCCCTGTGCAACACCGTCCTGCGTGACGAGTGGGGCTTCGCGGGCATGGTCCTCACCGACTACTTCGGCGTCTACGGCTACATGGACGCTGACCAGGCCATCCGCAACGGCACCGACTTCTGCCTGGTGAACTACCCCACCGAGACCAACTACCTCACCGACACCACCAGCGCCACCGGCGTGCTGGCTGCCCGTCAGGCTGTGAAGAACATCCTTTACACCGTGGTCAACAGCCGCGCTTATGCGGAGGAGAACCTGAACCCCGGCCTGCCCACCTGGCAGCTGATCGGCTACGGCATTGACGCCGTGCTGGTGCTGGCTCTGGCGGCCCTGGAGATCAAGGCTGTCAAGAACTACAAGCGCCGCGTTTCCGAGCAGCCCGTTGTGACCGTGGCTGAGGGCGAAGGCGCCGCCGAATAACAACCTTTCGCTTTTTCGGTCTTTCCGGGGCGGGGCCTTCGGGCCCCGCCCTGCGGCCGTAAAGCCCGGCAGAGCAAGGAGCAGAACAATGAAACACAAGGAACTCATCGAGCAGATGACCCTGGAGGAAAAGTGCGGCCTTCTGTCCGGCCGGGACATCTGGAGCACCCGCCCCGTCCAGCGGCTGGGCGTGCCCTCCATCTATCTGTCCGACGGCCCCACCGGCATGCGCAAACAGGTGGGCGAGGGCGACCATCTTGGCCTGAACGCCAGTCTGCCCGCCACCTGCTGGCCCACCGCCGTCACCGTGGCCTGCACCTGGGACCCCGCCCTGGGCGAGGAGCTGGGCGCGGCCCTGGGCGAAGAAGCGGTGGCCCAGGGTGTGAGCGTGGTGCTGGGCCCCGGCCTCAACATCCAGCGCAGCCCTCTGTGCGGGCGCAACTTCGAGTATTTTTCCGAGGATCCCATCCTCGCCGGCAAACTGGCCGCGGGCTACATCCGGGGCATTCAGAGCCGGGGCATTGCCGCCTGCCCCAAGCACTTCGCCGCCAACAGCCAGGAGACCCTGCGCATGGCCAGCGACAGTGTGGTGGACGAGCGCACCTTCCGGGAAATTTATCTCACCAATTACGAGATCGCCGTCAAAGAGGGCAAGCCGAAATCCATCATGTCCTCCTACAACAAGATCAACGGCACTTACGCCAACGAGGATAAGCGCCTTTTGAGCGACATCCTGCGGGACGAGTGGGGCTTCGACGGTGCCGTGGTCACCGACTGGGGCGGCTCCAACGACCATGTGGAAGGCGTCCGGGCCGGAAGCCATCTGGAAATGCCCGGCACCGCCGGCGATTCCGACCGTCAGCTGATTGCCGCCGTGAAGGCGGGCGTCATCAGCGAGGAAGTGGTGGACCAGCGGGTGGACGAACTGCTGGACGTCATTCTGGCGGTGGCCCCGAAAGAGAAGGCCGACGGCAGCTTTGACAAAGAGGCCCACCACGCACTGGCCGAAAAAGTGGCTGAAGAGGCCGTGGTGCTGCTGAAGAACGAGGGGAACATCCTGCCTCTGGCCGCCGGCGCGAAGGTGGCCGTCATCGGCGATTTTGCCGCCATCCCCCGTTATCAGGGCGCGGGCAGCAGCCTGGTGAACCCCACCAAACTGGAATGCGCGCTGGATGTGCTGGGCAGAGTGCCTCTGGAGAACGTGGGCTACGCCCAGGGCTTTACCCGGGCGGACGCGGCGGACAAGGCCCTCACCGAGCAGGCCGTGGCCCTGGCGGGGCAGGCGGACACCGTGCTGCTCTACATGGGCCTGCCCGAGATCAGCGAGACCGAGGGCCTGGACCGGGAGCATATGCGCCTGCCGGACAATCAGGTCCAGCTGCTGAAAGCGGTGGCCGCTGCCAACCCCAACGTGGTGGTGGTCCTGGCCGCCGGCAGCCCGGTGGAGACACCCTGGCTGGAGCACTGCAAGGCCCTGGTCTACACCGGCCTGTGCGGGCAGGCGGGCGCTTCGGCCGCCCTGCGGGTCATCACCGGTCAGGTGTGCCCCGGCGGCCGCCTGAGCCAGACCTGGCCCCTGGAGTGGGCCGATGAGCCTGTGAGCCACTACTGGCCCGGCCGTCAGCGCACCGCCGAATACCGGGAAGGCCCCTTCGTGGGCTACCGCTATTTCGAAACGGCAAACAAGCCCGTGCGCTTTGCCTTCGGCTACGGCCTTTCCTACACCACCTTTGCCTACAGCGACCTTGCGGTGAGCGAGACCGGGGTCAGCTTTACCCTCACCAACACCGGCAGTGTGGAGGGCGCCGAGGTGGCGCAGGTCTATATCGGAAAGCCCGGCAGCGCTGTTTTGCGCCCGGCCAAGGAACTGAAGGGGTTTGCCAAGGTGCGCCTGGCGGAAGGGGAGAGCCGCCGGGTCACCATCCCCCTGGACGACAAGGCTTTCCGCTGGTACGATGTGCAGGCCAAGGCCTGGAAGGTGGAGGGCGGCGAGTACACCGTGATGGTGGGCTCCAGCTGCGCTGACATCCGCCTTTCCGGCAGCGTGAACGTGGCGGGCGAGGCCGTGCAGGCCACCGCGAACAAGGAAGCGCTGGCCTGCTACTACGACCTCAAGCTGGACAATGTGCCCGACGAGGCTTTTGCCGCCCTGCTGGGCCGCGAAGTGCCCGAAGGCAAGTGGGACGAGACGAAACTTCTGGAGATGAACGACGCCATCTGCCAGATGTACTACGCCAAAAATCCCATCGCCCGGCTGGCGGGCCGCGTGCTGACCAACATGAAGAACAAGAGCATTGCGAACGGCAAGCCGGACCTGAACATCCTGTTCATCTACAACATGCCCTTCCGCGGCATTGCCAAGATGATGAACGGCATGGTGAGCATGGAGATGGCCGAGGGCATTCTGGTGATGGTCAACGGCCACTTCTTCAAGGGCCTGGGGCAGGTATGGCGCGGCTGGCGGGAGCTTGGCCGCATTGCCAAGGCCGGGAAGAACTGAGGTCCCACAACGACCAGGCGTGGAAACGGCCTGGAACAACGCCTGGTACAAGGAGGAAACACCAACAATGAAGCTTTGGAACGACTTTGCGGAAAAACACCCCGCCGCCGCCAAATGGGTGCGGGAGGGCGGCCTGTTCGTCATCGTCAGCAACCTGATCACCGTGTTCAAGTATCTTATGCTGCAGTTCTTGCCCGCGGCCTTCGCGGGCCTGGGCGACACCGCCTTCGGCTGGCCGGGCATTCCGCTGACTTTGTTCGGCGAGACCTTTGAGTGGAACATCCTGGGCTACGACCAGGCCCACGGCGGCCTTGCCTACTTCTGCGCCTACATGGTGGCCATGATCATCGGCGAGGTGGTCAACTTCCCCATCCAGCGCAGCTTCGTTTTCCGCTCCAAGGGCAAGATCGGCCCCCAGATCGCCTGGTATGTGGCGGCGTTCATCGTCATCACCTGCATCGTCAACTCCATCAACTGCATTTGGGTGGCGGTGGCCGGCCTGCTGGTGCCCGACTTTATCTACAACATCGGCACCACCGTGCTCAACGGCGGTATCTCGATGGTGGTGTTCTTCTTCGTGAACAAGAAGATCTTCCCCGAGAGCGTCAAGGCCGCCTGAGCACCGGACGGACCTGAAATGAAGAAATGGGCGTTCCTGTACCGATAGGTATAAGAACGCCCGTTCCTTTTTGTCCGGAAGGAAAAAGTGCAAATTTTGTGTCCCATTTTTCCAAAAATCGTGTATAATATCTGTGTGCCGCCTTTTGACGCGCACAGCAACAACAAATCAAAGGAGGACGACAAGCGTGAAGCTTCTGTCCATTGCGGTCCCCTGCTACAACTCTCAGGACTACATGCGCCACTGCGTTGAGACGCTGCTGCCCGGCGGCGACGAAGTGGAAATTCTGGTGGTGGACGATGGCTCCAAGGACGACACCGCCGCCATTGCCGACGAGCTGGAAGCGAAGTATCCCGGCATCGTCCGGGCCATCCATCAGGAAAACGGCGGCCACGGCGCCGCGGTGATGGCCGGGCTGAAGAACGCCACCGGCCTCTATTTCAAGGTGGTGGACTCCGACGACTGGCTGGACGAAGAGGCCTACCCCAAGGTGCTGGACACCCTGCGCGGCTTTGCCGCCGCCGAGCCGGTGGATCTGCTGGTGTGCAACTACATCTACGACAAGGTAGGCGCAAAGCACAAAAAAGTGATGGAGTACCGGGGCGTTCTGCCCGAGGGCAAGCCCTTCACCTGGGCCGAGGCGGGCCACTTCCGCAAAGGGCAGTACATCCTCATGCACTCGGTCATCTACCGCACCCAGCTGCTGCGTGACTGCAAGCTGGACCTGCCCCGCCACACCTTCTATGTGGATAACCTCTACGTCTATGTGCCCATGCGCTGGGTCAAGACCCTCTACTACCTGAACGTGGACCTCTACCACTACTACATCGGCCGCAACGACCAGTCGGTGAACGAGACGGTGATGATCCGCCGTATCGACCAGCAGCTGCGGGTGAACAAGCTGATGTTGGAGCAGGTGGACCTGAAAGCGGTGAAGGAGCCCCGGCTGCGCAAGTACCTGTTCAATTATCTGGAGATCATCACCACCGTTTCCTCCATCCTGCTCATCCGGGGCGGCGAAGCGGAGCATCTGGAGAAAAAGCGCCAGCTGTGGAACTACATCCGCACCTCCAACCCCTGGGTCTACAAAAAGCTGCGCTGGGGCGCCATGGGCATTGTGATGAACCTGCCCGGCGCGGCGGGCCGAGCCATTGCCGTGGCGGCCTACAAGATCAGCCAGAAAGTGGTGGGCTTCAACTAAAGAGGAGGAGCAGAATGAACAAGCACTACGACTATCTCATCGTGGGCGCGGGCCTTTACGGCGCGGTGTTTGCCCAGAAGGCCATGGAGGTGGGCAAGACCTGCCTCGTGCTCGAAAAGCGGGACCACATCGCCGGCAACATCTACACCGAGGCGGTGGAAGGCATTCAGGTGCACCGCTACGGCGCGCACATCTTCCACACCAACAACGACGATGTGTGGAACTATGTGAACCGGTTTGCCACCTTCAACCGCTACACCAACAGCCCGGTGGCCAACTACAAGGGTGAAATTTACAACATGCCCTTCAACATGAACACCTTCAACAAGATGTGGGGCGTCATCACTCCCGCCCAGGCCCAGGCTGAGATCGAGCGCCAGCGGGCCGCCCACTATGTGGCCGAGCCGAAGAACCTGGAGGAGCAGGCCATCAACCTGGTGGGCACCGACATCTACGAGAAGCTGGTCAAGCACTACACCGAAAAGCAGTGGGGCCGCCCCTGCACCGAACTGCCCGCCTTCATCATCAAGCGGCTGCCGGTGCGCTTTGTCTACGACAACAACTACTTCAACGCCCTCTATCAGGGCATTCCCGTGGGGGGCTACACCGCCATGGTGGAGAAAATGCTGGAAGGCGCTGAGGTGAAACTGGGCGTGGACTATCTGGCGGACAAGGCCGCCTGGGACGCTGTGGCCGACAAGGTGGTCTACACCGGCCCCATCGACGCCTACTTCGGCTACAAGCTGGGGGCGCTGGCCTACCGCAGCGTGCGGTTCGAGACCGAGACCCTGGACATGGAGAACTACCAGGGCAACGCGGTGGTGAACTACACCGACAGCGAGACCCCCTACACCCGGATCATCGAGCACAAGCACTTCGAGTTCGGCACCCAGCCCAAGACGGTCATCAGCCGGGAGTACAGTGCCGAGTGGAAGGTGGGGGACGAGCCCTACTACCCTGTGAACGACGAGGCCAACGGCGCGCTGTACCAGCAGTACAAGGCGCTGGCCGAAGGCGAAGAGAAGGTGCTCTTCGGCGGCCGGCTGGGCGAGTACAAGTACTACGACATGGACAAGGTCATCGAGGCCGCCCTGGCCGCCTGGCAGGCGCAATAAGCAAAAAAAGACCGCTTCGGAAATTTCCCGAAGCGGCTTTTTTTGTTGCTTTTTATGCGGCGGGGGTCTCGGCCGGCTGGGCGGCCTCTTCCTGCCCGGTGGCCTCGCCGCCGGGCTCGCCCTCCCCGGCGGGGATGGCCGGAGCGGTGCTCTCGGTGAGACGCTCCACCGACGCGCCGGAGAGAATGCTGCCTTCTTCGCCGGGAGTGTAGGTGATGGAAACTTCATCGCCCACGTTCAGGATGACGGCAATGGGGCTGTCGGCAGCGCTGACGGTGTAGAACACCTCCTGGCCCTCAAGGCGCAGGAAGTAGTAGCTGTTGCCCTCCATCACGGCGGTGCGGATCTCCGCCAGAACGCCCGTTGCCTCGGCATGCTCGGTGTCGGGCACCTCGGCCTCGCCATTGTCGATGAGGCCGTTCTCCGCCAGCGCCCGGCGGTAGTTGCTCTCACAGTCCGCCACCGTCTGGCCGGTCTCCACGATCTGATACTGCTGCACGTTCACCATGGCGTACATCTTCACCAGGCCGTCGTCGCCCTTCAAAGACATGAAGTAGGTGGGCTGGTCGGCGATGTTGAGCAGCAGGGGGAAGGTGGCCACATAGCGCATTTGCTGCACCTGGCTCTGGGCGGAGGCCTGGGCCGAAGCCTCGGTGGCGCCCGCCACCGGGTAGAAGAAGGTCTCCTTGGTGCGCTGGTTGCTCAAAAGGAAGCCGATGTTGGACTGGTCGCTGGTGACCGAGGTCACGCCGGTGTACATATACACGTCATCGTTGATGGCGATGTAGTTGTAGCCGTCGGTGGTCTGGGTCACGTCTCGCTGGCCGAAGATGGAGTTCAAAAAGCCGTTCTGATACAGGCCGTAGTAATCGTACTGCTGCATGATGAGGTCGGAGGCGTAGACCCGGTCCACCCAGTCGGGCACGTTCTCGTAATAGGTGCTCTCGCCGGTGATGGCGTTCACCAGAACCGCGCCCTGGATGTCGGTGCCGCCGAACAGGCCGATGGTCTTGACCACCCGGCTGCACACCCAGTAGGGGGTGCCCTCGTCGTCGATTTCAAACACCGGCTCGGCGAACATCGTGGTGGGGAACTGGAACCGCAGATGGCGGTAGAGGTTGCGGCCGAAGTGCTCGGCGGTGGTGTACTTCATGCCCTCGTCCAGGCGCACCACCTCCGCCTCCTGGGTCACCATGTCGATGATGAGGTAAGCGGGCAGGCCCTCGGAGCGGTTGGCGAACCACTTGATGATGTCGCCGTAGGCAAGGCTGGTCACCCGCACCGGGCGGCCCTGGTAGTTGATCTGGGTGTAGGTGGGCAGAATTTCAAACTGGCTCACCATGTCCGCCAGCTCGCCCAGCTTGCGGCTGCCCAGCCGCTGGGCGCTGTCGGCGTCCAGCATGGGGATCTGGTCGTAGCGGATCTCGTCCACTCCACTGGTGAAATCGCCGGTCTCCACCGTCAAAAGCTTTGCGTAGCTGCCGGCACGGAGCACCTCCCAGGAGAGCAGCGAGCCCACCAGCACCGCCACCGCCAGGCCCACCACCACAAAGAAGGGCAGGGTGCACTGCTTTTTCACAAAGGTGAAATACCCCTGCACGTCGCTGCCTTCAAACCCGGAGGTGAAGATGGCGCTGGCGCAGTAGACCGCGCAGAGCAGGAAGATAAAGACGTAGAACTCCTTGGCCTGGAAGTTCAGCGCCGGAAGCTCCAGATAGAAATAGACCAGGCCGAAGACCAGCGTCACCAGCAGGTTCACCAGCACCCGTGCCACCGGGCTTTTGACCACAAAGCGCCGGGGCTTGCGGGGCGCGCGGTGGGGCTGGCCGCCGGGGTAGCCGGAGTCGCCCATGCCGCCCATCGAAAAGCCAAACATGCTGCCGAAGGGATTGTCGGAATTGAACTGAAACGGAGAAGCCAAATGATTCCCGCCTTTCCTCTTTAAAAAATAATGCTCATTCTAAAGCATACCCGAAAACCCCGCCTAAATCAAGGCGGGGCAGGGCGCAAGGAAGTAAACTTATTGTAAATTGTGGGCGGTCGGCCGGTTTATTTCTCCGCGTCTTTGGCGGCGTAGTAGGCTTTGGCCTCGGCGTCCGCCGTCTTCACCCGCTCCACAAGGCCCTCTTCCCGGATGTCCTCGTAGGCAAAGTAGCGCAGCTGAACGTCCCCTTCGGGCAGGCGGCCGTCCTCGGTGAGGGGGCGTTCCAGCACGAAGTCGATACAGTAGAAAGGCACGTTCACCTCGTCCAGCGCGCGGCGGATCTCCAAAAGGATCCGGGCCGCCTCCTCGGCGCTCACCTCGTCCTGCCGCACATACACCGTCAGCCGCCCGCAGGCACGGCCCAGTTCCCGCACGTCGTAGTCGCCGTCCAGTTCCAGATCGCTGTACAGCAGATAGGGCGGCCAGGGCTCGCCGTACTCCTGCTCCATCCACAAATCGCCGAAGCCGATGTGCACGTTGTAGGCAAAGTCCGGGTCGTCCAGCACCGCGTCCACCAGGGCACGGTACTCTGCGCTCAGCCGCTCCCAGGTATTCCAGCCGCTCTCCACCGAATGGTAGCCGTCCCACAAAACACGCCCGGTCATGGAAAGGCCCAGGGTGAAGTGGCTGTCAATGCTGGTGGGGGAGGCGACGCGGACGATATAGTTGCCGTCCTTGAAATTGAAGGTGGCCGATTCGACCGCAAGATCGGAGCCGGGGTACTGCTCGGCCAGATACCCCTGGGCGGAGCGGACGGCCAGGAATTTGGACACCGGGTTGCCCACCAGGGCGTTGGAAAACAGCAGCACCCCCGCCAGCAGGGCCAGGGCGGCGGCGAAGGCTGCCAGCTTGAGAAACCGTTTTTTCATGGCGTCAGCCCTCCTTTTTCAGCGCGAAGTGGAACAGCCCCGCAATGGCCACGCCCACCAGCGCCAGCACACAGTAGATGACGGCCCAGATGAGATAGGCCGGCAGAGGCTCGGCCTCCACGCCCCAGCCCCAGCACAAAAGCCAGCAGACAAGGCTCATCCCCGCCAGCAGCGGCGGCAGCACCGCCGCCGCCTTCCAGCGCCAGACATAGTAGGCCGCCGCGCCCATGGCGGGCATGATCAGGCTGTTGTAGAACATGTTCATGCTGCTGGAAAGGCCCACGCCGAACAGAACTCCCGCCAGCAGGATCACCAGCGTCAGGCCCCGCAGGGTGCGGCGCACCCGCCGCAGAAGGGCCTCGCCGTCGGGGGCGGGCGGAGGCACCGCCCCTTTGGCCAGGGCGCGGCAGGCGGGGCACCGCTCCAGATGAGCCTGCACGGCGGCGCAGCTCTCTTCGCTGGCCACCCCGTCCTCCACCAGAGGCAAAAGGTCTTTGCAGATCTCGCAGCCGATGTCACCGTTCATAGTATCCCTCCTGTTCCAGCGCGGCGCGAATGCGCTTTTTCACCCGGAAGTCGATGACCCGGGCGGAAGCCTCGCTCACGCCGCAGGCGAGGCCTATCTCATAAAAGGAGTATCCTTCCAGCCGCATGGACGTTATCTTCTGCGACCGGGCCGGCTCGGCGGCCAGCAGCGCCCGCACCCGGGCGAAGAGTTCGGCGGCGTCCGCCCGGGCCGCGGGCCCCGGCTCGCCGCACTCCAGAAATTCGCTCAGCGCTTCCGTTTCCGGGCGGCGCTTCTTCTTTTTTAGCCAGGCGAACCACCGGCGGCGGGCAAGGGTGAACAGCCAGGTCTTGCAGTCCGCCTCGCCCCGGAAGGCGGGGAAGGAGCGCACTGCCTCCAGAAAGGTCTCGCCCGTCAGATCCTCCGCCAGGGCGGCGTCGCGGCACAGGCTGAAAAGATATGTGTACACATCCCGGTGAAAGGCGTTGAACAGTTCTTCCAGCGGTGAGGCCATGCTGCGCGCCCCCTTTCACCCCATTTGTGGCCCGGAAAGGCCGGTTCGTTACACGGTTCTTTAAAAATATTATAATTTGGTGCTCAAAGCCGCGCAACCAAAAGAAGAGCGGCGCCGCCCGAAGGCGGCGCCGCTCTGCCGGAGAACAGCCGGGAAGGGAGATGCCCGGCATGGAAATGTTGTTGTTTATGCCCCGGCGGCCGCCGCGTCCAGCAGCAGTTCCGCGTCCGGCAAAAGGTGAAGCGCGGTGGCGGGCAGATCGGTGGTGGGAGCCGCTTCCAGCAGGCGGGCCACGATGGGCGCCTTGGCCGCGCCGAACACCGCCAGCTGCACCCGGCGTGCCCGCAGGAAATCCGCCACGCCCAGAGTAATGCCCTGGCGCAGGGGCGGCATGTCCGCGGAAAAATACTTCGGGGCCACCGTTTTGGTGGTCTCGGACAGCTCCGCCACATGGGCGGTGCGCTCAAAGGAGCCGCCCGGCTCGTTCAGCGCCAGGTGCCCGTTCATGCCCATGCCCAGCAGAAGGTAGTTAATGCCGCCCCAGTCCTCGATCTGCCGCTCCATGGCGGCGCACTCGGCGTCCGGGTCCGGGGCCAGGGCGTCGAACAGGCGGATGTTCTCCCGCCGCACGCCCGCCTTGGAAAAGAAGTTCCGCTCCAGAAAGGACGCGCAGCTGCCCTCCACTTCGGGGCCAACGCCCACCCACTCGTCCAGGCCGATGAACCGGGCGCGGGAGAAGTCCAGTCCGCGGCGGAAAAACGCCTCGAACACCGGCAGGGAGGTGTGCCCCGCCGCAAGGCAGAGCACCGCGCCGGGCTTTTCGGCCAGCAGCGCGGCCACCGTGTCGGCGGCGTGGCCGGCGGCAAGTTCCGCCGTGTCAAAAACCAGTTTTTTCATCGCAGGCTTATTCCCCCAGCAGCAGTTCGATGGGGTACTTCAGGCCCTTGGGCTCAAAGGGCAGATTGACCTTCGCGCCGCTCTTGGCGGAAGCGTAGGCGGCGTAGATGATCTCCAGCACAGCGCGGCCGTCCTCGCCGGTGACGCAGGGAGTCTCGTCCTCCCGCACGCAGCGGATGAAGTGGCTCAGCTCCTGGGGATAGCCCTGGTTGAAGGCCTCCTCAAAGATGGTGAAGGTCCAGCCCTGGGAGCTGCCCGCCTTCTCGCTGGCGTAGTCGTAGCCGTCGGTGCTGTAGGTCAGCGCGGAGTTGCCCCGGAACAGGTCGGCGTAGGAAACGCCCTTGGTGCCGTAGACTTCAATGCGGTCGTCCATGCCGCCGTGCTTGGCCCAGCT
This sequence comes from Candidatus Allofournierella pullicola, assembly GCA_019114225.1. GTDB lineage: Bacteria > Bacillota > Clostridia > Oscillospirales > Ruminococcaceae > Allofournierella_A > Allofournierella_A pullicola. Next base: position 179,276 of record DXFW01000002.1, read on the forward strand.
GTCCTCGGCAATGCAGGTCACGCCGTTTTCAAACTCCACCAGGGTGACGGTGTTGTCGTCGCAGTCGGTGGTGGCCTTGTGCAGCACGGTCTTCATGTCGGCGTAAACGCTCTTGACGGGGTTGTTCTTGTTCATCCAGCGGAACCAGGCCAGGGCGTGGCAGCCCATGTCCATCATCACGCCGCCGCCGGCCGTCTCTTTCTGGTAGAACCAGCGGCTGTGGGGGCCGCTGTGCTTTTCGGCCTGCTTGAGCATGTACACGTCGCCCACGGCGCCCACTTCCACCAGCGCGCGCACCCGCTCATACTTGGGGGCAAAGCACAGCTCTTCGGCGTACATCAGCTTCAGGTTGCGGCTGCGGCAGGCCTCGATCATCTCGTCCGCCTGCTCCAGCGTCAGGGCCAGGGGCTTTTCGATGATGACATGCTTGTTCGCGCCGGCGGCCTTCAGGCAGGCCTCGTGGTGCAGGTAGTTGGGCAGGCAGATGTCCACCACGTCCACCTGCTCGGCGGCCAGCAGCTCGTCGATGTTGCCGTAGGCGGCGGGAATGCCGTGGGCGGCGGCGAAGGCTTCGGCGTGCGCCTTGTCGCGGCCATAGACCGCCACGACCTCTGCGTCGTGGACGAAACGGGCGTAGCTTTCGGCGTGGATATTGGCGATGAAGCCGGTGCCCAGCAGGGCGACCTTTGTCTTGCTCATGGAAAAGATCCTCCTTTTTTTAACTCAGCGGGAAAGAAACCTTCCCAAAACAAATTGTAACATAGATTGCAAAAATGAGCAATAATAAACTTATATAAGCAAAATTGTGCAAAATGACGGCAAATCAGAGCGAAAAAGGCATGACAGACCGGGGCCGGGCATAGACATTTGACTGGGTGCTGGAAATGCAGGCAAAAATAGAGTAGGATAAAGGCAGGGCGGAACACCGCCCGCAGGAGGACCAAACAAAATGAACGAGATCAATATTCTTGTGACGCTGAACGAGAAGTATCTGCCGCCGCTGCAGGTGCTTTTGACCTCGCTGCGCACCGCCCACCCGGACGAGCCGCTGACGGTGTGGCTGCTGCACAGCGGCATTGCCCCCGGGGCGCTGGAAATGGTGGAGCGCCAGTGCGGGCGGCTGGGCATGACCCTGCACTGCCTCACCGTGGACCGGGCGGTGTTTGATTCCGCCCCTGTCACGCGGCAGTATCCCCAGGAGATGTATTACCGGCTGCTGGCGGGCTGCTTCCTTCCGCCGGAACTGGACCGGGTGCTTTACATCGACCCGGACATCCTGGTGCTGAACTCCCTGCGTCCGCTGTGGGAAACACCGCTGGAGGGACGGCTGTTCGCGGCCGCCTCCCACACGGGCAAGACGGGCCTGATGAACAACATCAACCAGGTGCGCCTTGGCACCGACTGCAAATATTTCAACTCCGGCGTGCTGCTCATCGACCTGAACGCGGCCCGGGCCCAGGTGCGTCCGCAGGACATCTTCCGCTACGCCGAGGAGAAGGGCAAGGCGCTGCTGCTGCCGGACCAGGACATTCTGAACGCCCTCTATGGCGAGCGCACGATGGAGCTGGACGACACCCTTTGGAACTATGACGCGCGCAACTACAACACCTATCTGCTGCGCAGCGGCGGCGTGTGCGACATGGACTGGGTCATGCGCAACACCGGCATTCTGCATTTCTGCGGCAAGGCAAAGCCCTGGAAGCCCGGATATCTGCGGCGGTTCGGCGTGTTGTACAAGCACTATATCCAGCTGACCCGGCGCACCGGATATTACATTGGAGACTGAAAACAAAGAAGCGCCCCCCTTCCGCGTTTGCGGAAGGGGGGCGCTTTTTCGTTTGTCTGCCTGCTCAGGAGCGGCGGCGGGCGCGCAGCACCAGGAGAGCCGCGATCAGAAGGGCGGCTCCGCCAGCGGCCAGCAGGGGAAGGGCAAAGCCGGCTCCGCCGGACGTGCCGTTACCGGAGGCCTGGCCGGCCGAGGAGGTGCTTTCCGGCGCGGCGGAAGGCGCGGGCGACGGAGAGGGCGACGGCGTGGCAGTGGCCTCGGGCGCGGCCGTGGGAGCGGGGGTGGGGCTGGGCTTCGCTGTGGCCGGGGCAGGGGTGGCGGCCGGAGCCGGGCTGGGGGTCACAGCGGGAGCGGGCGTGGCGGCCGGGGCGGCGGGCGCGGTGGAAACAGGGGGGTCCTGCACCGTCAGCTGCACCTGCTGCTCCACCGTTTCATAGCGGCGCGCGTCCTGGGGAGTGAACACCACCGTGAAGCTGCCGCCGGCCTGAGGCCGGGCGTCCGGTTCCTTCCAGGCAAAGCTGCCGGGCACGTCGGCTTTGCCGCCGGTGAGAGCGCTGGCCTTCAGCGCCTGACCCCGGGTGAGGGGAGCGGCGGCGGGCCAGGCGGTCACGGCGGGAGTTTTGGGGATGGGGGGCACCTGCTCCAGATTCACCTTGCCGGCCACCAGAAGGGCGCCCGGCATGCCGGCGGCCTCAGCGGCTTCGATCTCCCGGCGCAGCGCGGCGCCTTCCGAGAAGCGGATGGTATAGGTGTTGGGCCGCCACTGGGCATAGAGATACACCGCTGTGCGGCTGCTGTTCCGGCCCGCCAGGTCCTGCACGGTGGCGCCGTTTTCAAACACACGGCCGCCCACGCCGTCGCTGTAGGTGGACCAGTGGTCAAAGGTGTAGCCGGTGCGGGTGAAGGCGTTGGGGGTCAGGGCAAAGGACGCGCCGTAGACGGCGGACTGGGGCTCCATGGTGCCCTGGCCGCCGTTGGCCCGGTAATACACGGTGTAGGGGTTGGGCACCCACCGGGCATACAGGGTCTGGCCGTTGGCGGGCAGCTTATCGCCCGGGGCCACCGGCCGGGTGTGGGCGGCGTCCAGATACCACTCCACGTTGTCATAGCCGGTGCGGGGGTTCTGCTCGTAGAAAACGTCCGCGTCCACGGTGAAGTTGGGGATGTTGGGCAGGACCAGCGTGTTCAGATGGTTGTTGGCGGCAACAAAGCCGCTGTCCTTCAGGGCCGGATTGCCGCTCATGTTCAGGGTGGTGAGCCGGTTGTAGTCGATGTGCAGAAATTCCAGCTTTTTGAGCATGGAGCAGTCAAAGGAAGTGAGGCTGTTGTCGAACGTCTCGATAAAGACCAGCTCCAGATTGCGGCTCACGTCCAGCTGGGTGAGGGAATTGTGGCGGCAGTAGAGCTGCACCAGCTTTGTGTTCCGGGAGAGGTCCAGTTCCGTGAGCCTGTTGCGCTCGCAGTTCAGGTCCACAAGCTCCGGGCAGCCGCTCACGTTCAGGCTGGTCAGCCTGTTGTTGCTCACATTCAGGCTTTCCAGAGCGGTGAAATACTCAATGCCCTCCAGGCTCTGGATGTCCCGGCGGGAGAGATCCATCACGGTGATGGACGCCAGCTCTTCGCCGGTGAGCAGGCCGTCGGCGCCGGCGCCGTTCAGGTTGCTTTTGTCCAGCAGCCAGCTGCGAAAGATTTGGTCGGGGAAATTCGTTTCAGTAACAGCTACAGCCTGGTCGAGGGCAAAAGCGCCCGCAGGCAGGGCCAGCGCGCCGTGCCGCATTTGAGAATGATTCCTATCAGACGATTCGTTGTACCATACTTTTTTGCGTTGTCCATACCTTTTTGAAAAAAGGCGGACGTTTTTGCTGGGGGCGCAGCCAGCTTTTTCCTGGGGTGCGCTTGCCTTTTGGCTTTGCGTTTCATATACTGTCTATACACGCAGGAGGGAGGTTCGCGGGCGCCCGGCCGGGGCCCGCATTGCGGCAATGAGTGAGAGAAAAAAGATCAAGCGGCAGGCAAAGACCTGCCTGAAAAAGCACTGGTTCATCTTTGTGGCCGCCTGCCTCATGGCGGCGTTTTTGGGGGCGGAGTTTTCCAGCACGCTGAGCTTTTCCACGGCGCAGGTCTTCGGCGCGCCCGCGGCGGACCCCGATTTCAAGACCCAGGTGACCGAAAATTCCTGGGAGAGCATTCTGGCCACCATTGCGGAAAATGACCTTCAGGCCGGGCGGGATGCGGCGGACCGGGCCCAGCAGGCGGCAGTGGAGGCCGCCCAAAAGGGCGACCCCGCCTTTGGCCGCACCCGGGGCGTGCTTTCCGATGTGGTCAACCAGATCACCTCCGGCTCCATCGTGGTCACGGCGGTGGCGGCCGCCGCCTCCATCACCGGGTCCGAAAGCGGAGGCGTGGCGCTGCTGGTGGTGCTGTTCACGCTGGGCATGGCGGTGTTCTGGTTTTTCATCCAGAACGTTTTCCCGGTGGTGGTGCGCCGGGTCTTTCTGGAGGGCATGCTCTACGACCGGGTCACCCCGCAGCGGTTTTTGTTTCTCATCCGGGTGCGCCGCTGGCGGCGGGCCGCCTGGATCATGTGCGTGAAATACGTGCTGTATCTGCTGTGGTGTCTCACCCTGGTGGGCGGCGTAGTGAAGCGGTATTCCTATTTCCTGGTGCCTTACATCGTGGCGGAAAACCCGGACATGACCGCCCGGCAGGCCATCGGCCTCTCCCGCCGGATGATGCAGGGCCACAAGTGGGAATGCTTTGTGATGGAGCTTTCCTTTTTCGGGTGGGATGTTCTGGGCATTTTTACCCTTGGCCTGAGCAACGTGCTGTTCACCAACCCTTACAAGGTCGCCAGCTTCACCCGCTACTATGCCCGCCTGCGGGCGCTGGCCATCCAGAACAGCCTGCCCGGCACGAAGCTGCTGCACGACGACTACCTTTATGAAAAGGCGCCCGCCGCAGCCATTGCAAAAAAATACACCGACGTCATCCGGGTGATGAACACCCCCGACAAGGAGCCGCACAGCCTTTCGGGCTGGCGGGGCATGCTGGCGGACGACTTCGGCGTGCTGCTGTTCCCCCGGGAGCAGGATCGGGTGGCGGAAGCAAGGCGGGCGGACCGGGTGCGTCTGTTCGCCCTGATGGACGATGTGGAGGGCACGGCCTATCCCGTGCGGCTCTACCCCCTGCCGGAAGAGGAGCGCCAGAAGCTGGTGGAGTCGCTGAACTACATGCGGCGTTATTCCGTTTGGTCGCTGCTGGCCATCTTTTTGAGTCTCTCGGTCTTTGGCTGGCTGTGGGAGGTGGGCCTGCACCTGGTGTCCACCGGCGAACTGGTGAACCGGGGCGTGCTTCACGGGCCCTGGCTGCCCATCTACGGCACCGGCGCTGTGCTCATGCTCACGGTGCTCTACCGGCTGCGGGGCCGCCCGGCGCTGGAATTTCTGGCCACCATCCTGCTTTGCGGCACGCTGGAATACATGACTTCCCTGGTGCTGGAACTGGCCAACGGCGGCACCAAGTGGTGGGATTACAGCGGCTACTTCCTGAACCTGAACGGGCGTATCTGCGCCGAGGGCCTGCTGGTGTTCGGCGTGGGGGGCCTGGCGGTGGTGTACATGGTTGCGCCGCTGCTGGACGAAGCCCTTGCCCGGGTGGGCCGGAAAAAGCTGGTGGCGGTGTGCACCGTGGCGGCGGCGGTCTTTCTCTGCGACGCGGTGTGGTCCCAGTTTGAGCCAAACACGGGCCGCGGCGTCACCGACATCGAAGGCGGCCGCCCCGCCCCCGGCTATGTGCAGCAGGCGGAGGGCTGATACGGCAAAAAAACTTCCCGGTGAAAGGCGTTTGACCTTTTCACCGGGAAGTTTTTGTTGTTTTTATGCCGCGCGCCGGGGGCGTTTTGCCAGCGCAAGGCCCACCAGAAGGCCCACCAGGGCAGGCACCAGCCAGCCGAAGCCTTTGTCCGCCAGGGGCAGCCAGCGGGAAAGCCCGGCCACCGGGGCCAGCAGCCGTGCCGCCGCCGACCCTTTGGGCAGGGCGCAGACAAGGTCCAGCACCGCCGCCGGAACGGTGAAGCCCATGGTCCAGGCCAGCACGGTGCGGTCGTTGCCGAACAGGCCGCCGAAGAGGGTGAGCAGGATGAGCACGATGGACAGGGGATAGAGGAACATCAGCACCGGGGCGGTCCAGGCCAGGATGGCGTCCAGCCCCAGGTTCGCAATGGCGAAGGAGAACAGGCAGAAGCCCACGGCCCACACCGGATAACGGGGCCCGCGGGGGAACATCTGCACAAAAGTCTCGCCGCAGCTGGTCACCAGACCCACCGCGGTCTTGAGGCAGGCCACCGTGACTGTGGCCGCCAGGATCAGCGCGCCCGCGCTGCCGAAATAGTGCTGGGCGATCTGGGCCAGGGCTTCGCCTCCGTTGGCGGCGGGCTCGAAAAGCCCGCGGCTCTGGGCGGCCATCACCGCCACCAGAACGTAGATGAGGCCCATCAGCAGCGCGCTGAACACCCCCGCGCCCACGGTGCTTTTGGCCACCTGCCCGGGCTCGGTGACGCCCAGACGGCGGATGGCGTCCACCACGATGATCCCGAAGGCCAGGCCCGCCAGCGCGTCCATGGTGTTGTAGCCCTCCAGAAAACCTGCGGCAAAGGCGTCCGTCTCATAGGCGCCCACGGGGGCCGCCGCGCTCACCGCGCCGAGAGGCGAAAGGAGCGCCCGCACCACCAGCACCGCCAGAAAGCACAGGAACAGCGGGTTGAGCACCTTGCCGATCCAGGTGAGCAGCTCGCCCGGACGCAGGGAGAAAAAGAGCACCGCACCGAAGAACAACAGAGAGAACAGCGCCAGCGCCACCCGCTGGTCCGCCCCCGGCAGCAGCTGCTGCACGCCCACCGTGTAGGAGACGGTGGCGCAGCGGGGGATGGCGAACAGCGGCCCGATGGTGAGATACAAAACACAGGTGAAGAACAAGCCGTAGCGGCGGCCCACCCGGCTGCTCAGTTCCAGCAGGCCGTTCGCCCGGCTCACGCCCAGGGCGGCCACACCCAGCAGCGGCAGGCCCACGCCGGTGATGAGCAGGCCGGCGCTGGCCAGCCACACGCTGCTGCCCGCCAGCTGACCCATGGAGGCGGGAAAGATCAGGTTCCCCGCGCCGAAAAACATACCGAACAGCATGCTGGCCACCGCCAGCAGCTGCCGCATTGTGAGCTTTTTCATGTTCCACCGCCTTGCTCGGTTTTTGTCGAATACAAAAAGAGTATACCGCATTCGCCCCGGCTTGGCAAATGCCCCGGAACAAAAAACGCCCCTCCCCGGCGGGGGAAGGGCGCGGCGCTTATTTCAGCTCGTTCCACTGGCTCTTGATGAACAGGCCGGTGATGACCGGCACCAGCGCGGAACCGATGAGGGACATCACAATGGCCGGCACGGCGCCCAGAGTGCTCATGTTCTGGGTGACGCCCACCACAAAGGAGCCCACGGCGCACAGGCACATCACGATGTAGCCTGCCCTGCGCCGGGCGAACAGCAGAGCGCACAGGCCGATGATGGAAACAACGGCGATGGCCACCGACAGCCAGCGTCCTTCGGAAAGGTTCAGCCCGGTGGTGCACACGCAGAGCACCAGGGCGATCCACAGCCAGATCTTAGCCGGTTTTTTCATTTTTGTATCCTCCGATCATTTTGATAGGTGATGTTCAGGCGCGGACGGCCTCCGTCAGCCGGGCCAGGTCCTCCGCGTCGGGATGGGAGAGGGCACGGTCGAAGTTCTCGATCATGGCCTCCAGGTTGGGAGCATGGCCGGGCGCGGCCAGCATTGCCTCGTAGCGCTGGCGCACCGCCTGGGGCATTTTGCCCTGGCACATGTAGCTGCCCGCCAGGGTGCAGTCCGGCCCGAGGTTTGCCTGCACCCGCTTCAGCACCGCCTGGAAATAGGCGGGCTGGCTGCCGAATCCGGCGGTGCCGAACAGGAACACTTCCTTGCCCTCCACGCCGGAGAGAAAGGCCGCCAGCGCCTCGTCGCAGCTGCCCTTGTCGGTCCAGAAGCCGACATACAGCCGGTCGGCCGCCAGCGCCGCCGCGTCGGGACCGCCGAAGTAAACGCAGTCCTCCGCGGGCAGGGCCTTTTGGATGGTCCGGGCCAGCAGCTCGGTGTTGCCGGTGCGGCTGGAATAAACGATGGCATAGGTCATTTGTGGTTGCCTCCTTCAAAAATGCAGTGAACGCCTTTGTGCCCCATCAGGCCGCCCAGGCAGCCTTTGTTGCACCGCACACAGCGGCGCACCCCGGCGGCCCGGCCGGTGAGCACCTTGTTTGGCCAGTCCGGGTCAGCGATGAGCTGCCGGCTCATGGCCGCGCAGTCTATGCGGCCTTCGGCCAGCTGCCGCTCCACGAAGTCCGGGTCGGTCAGTCCGCCCACACCGCACACCGGCAGGCGGGTGTGCTGCCGCACCAGATCGCACAGGAACAAAAAGCAGCCCTCGCCCCCGAAGTCCGGGTGGCTTGCCGGGGGAATGGTGTCCTGCAAGGCGCAGTGGTTTGCAAGGGTCACATGGAAACTGGTCACTCCCGCGGCCTCCAGCAGCGGCACAGCCACTGCCAGCTCGCCGGGCAGAAGGCCCGCACGGCCGTAGTTTTCCAGCCGCACCACCAGCTTGAAGTCGATGGGCAGGTCCGGCTCCCGGGCCCGCACCGCCTCCACCGCCTCCAGCGCAAAGCGCAGACGGTTTTCCAGGCTGCCGCCGTAGGCGTCGGTGCGCCGGTTGAACAGGGGCGAGGCAAAGCTGCCGCACATTCTGTCGCCGTGCACCTGCACCAGGTCGAAGCCCGCCCGGCGGGCCTGGGCCGCCGCGCTGCCGAAGGCCGCGGTGATCTGCCGCACCCTGCCGGCCGGCAGGGCCGTGATGTAGGGGCCCGCCGCCTCGTTCAGCTTCTGCCGCAGTTCGTCTGGGCCGATCCGCCGCGTCAAAAGGGCGGGCAGGAATTTCACCATGGCGCCCAGGTCTGAATCCGACTGATGGAGCTGCGCGCCCGTCAGGCACCCCTCGCTGTGCAGGGCGTCGGTGAGCCGACGGTAGCGCTCAAACCCTTTTGCGGAAAACAGGCTGCCAAACCCCCGCTTTTCCACCGGCACGTCACCGATCCAGGCGAGGGCGCAGCCTCCCGCGGCAATGCGCCGCAGCATTTCTTCCTGCTCCGGCCCCGCAAGACCCAAAGTGGTGGGGGCGAACACGATACGGTTTTTCAGGCGAAGGCTGCCCAGCTGCAGCGGCCGGCCGATGGCCTCATACATGGCGGGGCACCTCTTTGCCCGGATTCAGTTTGCGCAGCAGCGCGAACAGCGTTTCCCGCTCTTCCCCGGTCAGAACAGCCAGCCGCTTTTCGTCCCAGTCAAAGAACACCTGATGGCTGATCTCAAAGGCTTCCCGCCCCTTGTCGGTCAGATCCAGCCGGTAGCACCGGCCTGCTTTTTCCTTGGTGAGAAAACCGTTCTCCACCAGTTTGGTGATACACCGCTGGGAGTGGCCCCAGTCAAGGCGAAGCGCCGCGGTCAGGTCCGAGGGAGTGGCGCCCGGGTGCTTGCCCACATAGATCAGAAAGAACAGCAGGCCGAAGTGCAGCCCCATCTTTTCCAGCTTTTCGCTGGTGTAGGAAGTGAAATCCCGGTAGAGCACCGAGGAATGATAGGCCAGTGTATTGAACATATCCTTGCTCCTTTCGTCACTTGACATTGTCAAGTATACACAGTTATTTGACTTTGTCAAGTAACTTGAGCAAAAAAATTTGCCCTGCCGTGCGGGGCAGGGCAGAGCAGGTCAGCGGATGTAGAACATGATCTTGGTGATATACTCGCTCTCGTCATAGGACGAAAGATAGTCGTTGATACAGAATTCATAGGAATCCGAAATGATTTCCAGCCCGTTTTCGTCGCAGAAGCGCAGCAGCTCCTGGTACGAGCGGCCCATGGAGGCATAGTCGCCAAAATGATACAGGCTGACGCACCGCCCGGGGGGCAGCAGCCGGATGTTGCTTGCCAGCGGGGTGTTTTCGGTGAGAAGGAACGCCAGGGACGCCTGGATGAAATCGCCCCGGCGGACCCGCTCCAGCGGAACAGACACCCCGCACTGGAAGAAGATGGGCAGCTGCTTTTCAAAGGAGGCGGCAAAGCACTTTTTGGTGGCAATGCTGATCTCCCGGGGGCTGCAGGGAGGCTGCACCGGCTCGTAGAGGATGTACTGGCCCCCGGTCTGCCCCACATGCACTGCCGCCCGCGTCTGGCGGAAGGAGTTTGCGCGCTCCATCTGGTCACAGCGGTGGGCCAGCCGGCTGCGGATCAGGTTCAGTTCAGCGATCTCCCGGTCGATACGGGTCAGCTGGCTGCGCAGAAGCACCAGGCTGCTGTCGATGGTGTAGTGCTTCATGTGCTCCTGGATCTCTTTCAGCGAAAAGCCGATTTTTTTCATAATGAGGATGGTGTCCAGAAAATCCAGCTGGGCGGCGCTGTAATAGCGGTAGCCGTTGTCCGGGTCTACATAGGCCGGGCGGAACAGGCCGATCTTGTCGTAAAAAATAAGGGTCTGTTTGGAGATGTTCTGATATTTGGCAAGCTCACCGATCGAAAAAAGATTTTCCATACAGCCTCCTTGACACTATAGTTACTATATCCTTTATTATAGCCCCAGGGGGCCCCGTCAGCAAGGAGGTTATATCGTGATCGGCGCTTTTGCAAAACCAATGAGCTACGGGCAGTATCTGAAAAGCCTGCTGCCCAGTGTTCTGACAATGATCTTTCTTTCGTTTTATACCACCATCGACGGATTTTTCGTCTCCCGCTATGCAGGGTCGGACGCGCTGGCGGGGATCAACATCGTCATCCCCATCACCTGTGTGACCTTTGGCGTTGCGGTAATGCTTGCCACGGGGGCGGGGGCCATCATTGGCGAGCACCTGGGCCGAAACGAGGTGGAACAGGCCAGCCGCGTCTTCAGCTTCATGTGTCTGGTGCTGCTGGCCTTTTCGGCGGCGTTCACCGCGCTGGGGGTGGCGTTTCTGCGGCCCATTGCGGTGCTGCTGGGCAGCAGCGAGCGGCTTATGCCCCATGTGCTGCCCTATGCGCTGGTGGTGTTTCTGGGCACAGTGCCCATGGCGTTCAAACTGTTCTTCGAGTACCTGGTGCGCAGCGACGGCAATTCCAAGGTGGGGCTTGCCATGTCGGTGGTGGGGCTGGTGCTCAATGTGGGGCTGGACTATCTCTTTGTGGGTGTTTTCCGACTGGGCACGCTGGGCGCAGCCTGGGGCACAACTCTTTCCATCACGGCCAGCGCGCTCATCGGCCTTGTCTATTTTCTGCGGTTCGGCAACATCCGGTTTGCCCGCCCCAAAGCGGACGGCAGGGTGCTGCTCAAATCCTGCACCAACGGCAGCAGTGAGATGTTCACCGAGTTTTCCACCGGGATCACCACTCTGCTGTTCAACCTTCTGGTGATGAAATATTTCGGTGAGGACGGGGTGGCCGCGGTCACCATCATCATGTATATCTACTATTTCTTTATCTCGTTCTACATGGGCATTGCGGTGGCGGTGGCGCCGGTGGTGAGCTACAACGTGGGCGCGGAAAAACCCCGCAAGATACGGGAAATGCTGCGCTACAGCTTTTGCACCATCGCCATCACGGCGGTGCTCATTCTGGCGACGTCCCTGCTGGGCGGGCCGGCCATCATCCACCTTTTTGTGCAAAGCGGCAATGTCTACGACATCACTTGGCAGGCCCTCCGGCTGTTCAGCCCGGTGTTTGTGTTCATCGGCTTCAACGTGTTTCTCTCGGGCTATTTTACAGCTCTGGGCAACGGGCTGACCTCCGCGGTCATCTCTCTGCTGCGCTCGCTGGTGCTGGTGGTCCTGTTCATTGCGGTGCTGCCGCTGCTGCTGCAGGAAAACGGGATCTGGCTGACCATGCCCTTCTCCGAAGCGGTGACCGTTCTGGTGGCGCTGCAGCTTTATCGCATGCAGGGCAGGCCGCCCGTGCCCGCGTGAGCAGGCCGCCGAAACAATAAAAGGCCCAGCCGTATGGCTGGGCCTTTTGATGTGGCGTCCCTGGCGGGATTCGAACCCACGGCCTTTCGCTTAGGAGGCGAACGCTCTATCCATCTGAGCTACAGAGACGTATAACGCTTAACTATTATACCTGCTTTTGGACGGCAAATCAAGTTGAAATGCGCCCGGCGGTAGTGTATAGTGATAGCAGCGCCCCCGCGCCGGACCTTGAGCGCGGGACGGCCGAGAATAACGCGGCGTGAGCCGCGCGCAAAAGGAGAACCGCATGCTTCAGCGTGAATTGTATTTTGCCCTGCTGGGCACCGGAGCCACCTGCCTTGCCACTGTGCTGGGGGCGGGCACCGTGTTTCTGTTCAAAAAAGATATGGGCGCCGGGCTGCAGCGGGCCTTTTTGGGCTTTGCTGCCGGGGTGATGATCGCCGCGTCGGTGTGGTCGCTGCTCATCCCTGCCATGGAGATGGCCGAAGAGCAGGGCCAGAGCGCTCTGCTGGCCGCCGGAGGCGGCTTTGTGCTGGGCGGCGTCTTTTTAATGCTGCTGGACCGCCTTATGCCTCATCTGCACATCGGCAGCGACGAGCCGGAGGGCCTGCCCGTCCACCTCAAGCGCACCACCATGGTGGTGCTGGCCGTGACGCTGCACAACATCCCCGAGGGCATGGCCGTGGGCCTGGCCTTCGCGGTGGCCGCCCGGGACGGCGGCGCGGCTGCCCTGCCCGGAGCCGTGGCGCTGGCCATCGGCATGGGCCTGCAGAACTTCCCCGAGGGCGCGGCCATCAGCCTGCCGCTGCGGGGACAGGGCGTGAGCCGGGGCAAGGCCTTCGTCTGCGGTGCGCTGTCCGGCGTGGTGGAGCCGGTGTTCGGCCTGCTCACCGTGCTGGCCGCGGGCAGCGTGGCGGGCATGATGCCCTGGGTGCTGGCCTTTGCCGCCGGCGCCATGATCTATGTGGTGGTGGAGGAACTCATTCCCGAGGCCCATCTGGGCGAGCACTCCCATGTGGGCACCGGCAGTGTAATGCTGGGCTTTCTGGTGATGATGCTGCTGGACGTGGCCCTGGGCTGACCTTTTTGACAAAAGGCGCGCCGCCTGCGTTTGGCAGGCGGCGCGCTGTGCTTTTTCAGAATTCTTTTTTTTCGTAAATACGGCAGCTGACCAGCCAGCAGACAAGGCAGATCACCACCGTCGCGGCGGTGATGATGGAGAAGCCGGGAACGGGGGAGGTTTCCATCCAGCCGAACAGGATCATCAAAACAGCTCCGGCGCCGTCGCCCAGGCTGGCGGCGGCAAGGATGGCGCCGCCGGCAACGCCCACCAGCAACAGCATGGCGCTGCGGGCTTTGTCCGGTCCGAAGGCATAGGTGAGGGGGATGGTCACCGCAAAGTAGATGATCAGGATGAGGGTCACCATCAGGCTGGCCAAAATGCTCTCGGCGATGGGCTCACCGATCAACAGATGTGCCACCGGAGCCGTGATCAGGCTGTAAGCAAAACCCGCGGCAACGCAGAGGCCCAGCAGCAGGAACTTGGCGGTCACCACCGCTTTGCGGCTCACCGGCAGGGTGGCGGCGTAGAAATCCCAACGGCAGGCGTTGTCCACACTGAACAGGCTCACCACATAAAAGCCGTACATCCAGCTCATCAGGGTGAAAAAGCTGGTCATCTTCAGCGCGATTCCGAGCACGGTGTAGAGCACCAGCACAAGGAAGAAGTTCTTCATATAGACCCGCCGCAGAATGAGCAGGTCTTTCTTCAGCAGGCCGATCATACGCTTCTCCTTTCCGAATAGAACTGCATGATGTCGTCCAGGGTGGGTTTGTCCAGCACCGCGTCCGGCAGGAGGGCAGCGGCGGCGCGGCGGTCGTTTACCAGGGCAGCCTGCCCGAAGGCATTGGAGCGCGACGCCACCACCAGGTCGGCGGGCAGCGCGGCGATCTGCTGAGCGCTGGCCCGCAGCACGCCAAACTCTTCCAGCAGCAGGTCCGCCTCCTTTTCAAAGAGAATGCGGCCCTTCTGGATGTAAACGATGTAGTCCGCCGCTTTTTCCAGATCGGCGGTGATATGGCTGCTCAGCAGCACACTGTGCTCCTCGTCCTGGATGAAGCGGCGCAGAAGGTCCAGGATCTCGGCGCGCATTACCGGGTCCAGGCCGCTGGTGGCCTCATCCAGCAAAAGCAGCTTCGGCCGGTGGGCCAGCGCTGCCGCCAGGCGCAGCTTCATCCGCATGCCCCGGCTGAAGTCCTTCATTTTCTTGGCGGGGGGCAGCTCGAACTCCGCCAGCAGCTGCCGGTAGTATTCCCGGTCGAAGACGGGCTGGATGGACGCGAGGCAGGCGCCCACCTCGGCGGGGCTGAGGATCTCGTAGAAAAAGGCGTCCTCAAACACCGCGCCCACCTGAGCCAGCGTTTTGGTGTGGCCGGCGGGCTTGCCCAGCACGGTCACCTCGCCGCCGTCCGGGCGCAGGGTGCCCAGGATGGCCCGCATGGTGGTGGTTTTGCCCGCGCCGTTCTCGCCGATGAAGCCGACGATACTCCCGCCGGGCACGGTAAAACTGACGTCTTGCAGCTGGAAGTCGGGGTAGCGCTTGCAAAGGCCGCGCACCTCAATGGCGTTTTCCATGGTTCATTCTCCCTCTGACAGCAGTTTGAGTGTTTCCAGCACCTCCGAACGGGTCACGCCGCCTGCCGCCGCCTCGTCCAGTGCCTGCTGCAGCAGCGCCTCCACCTTTTTGAGCGTTGCCTCCCGGTGGAGCTCCGGATCCGCGGCGGCCACAAAGCTGCCCTTGCCGGGCACCGTGTGGATGAAGCCCGCGGCCTCCAGATCCTCGTAGGCGCGCTTGGTGGTGATGACGCTGATCCCCAGCTCCTTTGCCAAAAAGCGGATACTGGGCAGGGCCTCGCCCTCTGCCAGCTTGCCGGCAAGAATGGCGGCTTTGATCTGGTCGGTGATCTGTTCGTAAATGGGTTTGGCGCCGGAATTGCTGATGTAGATCTCCATCAGTATTCTCCGTTTCCTTGAATTTATCGGACTGTACATATCCGACATATACAGTATATACACGGTATACACAGTTGTCAAGGGGGCGGAACAAACTTTTTGCAGACGGATACGCCCCGGATACAACTGTGGCATACTTTTGATAAAAGGGAGGGGAAGAAACGATGGCAAAGATATTGATCGTGGACGACGAAGCGGCCATTGCGGACCTCATTGAACTGACGCTGGCCCAGGCGGGATACAAATGCGATACGGCGGCGAGCGGCACCGAGGCGGAGGACAAGCTGGAAAAAACGCAATACGACCTTGTGCTGCTGGACGTCATGCTGCCTCAGATCAGCGGCTTTGAACTGATGGAATATCTGCAGCCTGCCGGCACGCCGGTGATTTTCCTCACGGCCAAGGGCACGCTGGCGGACCGGGTGCGGGGGCTGCGCCTGGGGGCGGACGACTACATCGTGAAGCCCTTTGAGCCGATGGAGCTGATCGCCCGGGTGGAGGCGGTGCTGCGCCGCACCGGGCGGCTGGGCACGGTGCGGGTGTTCGGGCTGGAAGTGGACCCGGCGGGGCGCACGGTGAAGCGGGAAGGCGTGCCGGTGGCGCTGACGCCCCGGGAGTTCGACCTGTTTTTGCTTCTGGTGCGCAACCGGGGCCTCGCGCTCTACCGGGACGTTATCTATGAGCGGGTGTGGGGCGACATTGCCGAGGACGACACCCGCACCCTGGACCTGCACATCCAGCGGCTGCGCAAAAAGCTGGGCCTGCACAAAGAGATACGCACGGTGTATAAAATCGGGTACATGCTGGAGGCGGAGTGAATGAAGTTTTCCCACAAGCTGGCGCTGGCCATGCTGGCGCTGCTGGCGGTGGTGCTCAACGCGGGCGCGGCATGGCTGGTGCGCAGCAGCTTTGACAGCCAGCTGGCGGCGGCCCAGCGGCAGAACGAGGCCCACCACCAGCGGGACGCCTACGGCGTGAAGCTGGCGCTGATGGAAGCGGGGGACGAGCCCTTTGACGCGGCCCGGCTGAAGGAATACGGCCGGCGGCTGCAAAGCTACGGCGGCACCGGCGGCGAGTGGATGGCGCTTTACAGCGGCAGCGGCTTTGCCGTCTGGTCCAGCCTGCCCGAGGCCATCACCGCCGACGAGCAGAGGGCGGCGCTGGCGGCGGGAGACGCCGCCGTGACCTATCTTGACACCGGCGACGGAGTGTTTCAGCTGTACGCCACCAAGGTGGAGCAGGCGGCGGGGAGCGCCTGGGTGCTGAACGCCTACGACGTGACCAGTCTGTTTGAGGCCCGGAACGCCCTGCTGTGGGGCTTTGCCCGGGTGGAGGGGGCGGCCTTTACGGCGCTGGTGGTGCTGGTGCTGGCCATGAGCCGGCTGCTCACCCGCCCGGTGGCCCGGCTGGAAGAGGCCGCCCGGCACATTGCCGCCGGGGCCTACGACCAGCGCACCGCCCTTGGCGGCGAGGATGAGCTGGCCGCGTTGAGCCGCAGTTTTGACCGGATGGCCCAGGCGGTGCAGCAGAAGGTGGAGCAGCTGGACCTCTCGGTACGCCAGCGGGACGATTTTGTGGCGGCCTTCACCCATGAGCTCAAAACCCCCATCACCAGCATGATGGGGTACGCGTCGCTGCTGCGCGCCGGCGAGCTGCCGCCCGAGACCCGCAAAAAGGCGGCGGACTACATCTATCACGAGACAAAGCGGCTGGAGGCACTGAGCCGGAAGCTGATGATATTCATGGAACTGGAGCACACCGGCGAGCTGGCGCTGGAACCGCTGGAACTGAAAACGCTGGAAGCGCGGCTGCGCCGCAGCCGCCCGCCCGAGGCAAAAACGGAACTGCGGTTCGAAGGCTTTGACCAGACGAAGGTGCTGGCCCAGCCGGACCTGCTGCTGGCGCTGGTGCAGAATCTTGTGAGCAACGCCGAAAAGGCGGACCCGGCGGACGGGGCTGTGACCCTGACGGCCGGGACAAAAGAGGGCCGGGTGACGCTGGCCGTGAAGGACAAAGGCCGGGGCATTCCGGCAGGAGAGCTGGCCCGGGTGACAGAACCCTTTTATATGGTGGACCGTTCCCGCGCCCGGGCGAGGAACGGCAGCGGTTTCGGTCTTGCCCTGTGCGCGCGCATTGCCCGGCTCCACGGCGGGGAACTTGTCATCGAGAGCGAAGAGGGGCGGGGCACCACCGTGCGGTTCGATCTGAAGGAGGCGGAGACATGAAACGCTGGCTGAAAAACGCCGCGCTCTGGGTCTTTGTGCTGGCGCTGGCGGCGGGCAGCATGGCTCTGCCCTGGATGGTGTGCCAGGGCTATGACCGGGAGCTTTTCGCCCAGCCCCAGCCCCGCCCGGCCACCGACCTTGATTTGAGCGCGGCGGCGCGGGAGAACGATTTTGTGAGCCAGCTTTACGAGCGGCAGAGCCTGCTGGGCGGCTGGGGCGAGGGCTGGGAACCTCTTGAAGAAGAAGCGGCCGCCGCGGCGGTGGAAAACGCCTGGGAGACGCTGCTGAAGCTGATGACGCTGGAAGATTTGCCTGACGGGGTGCGGCAGACGGTGGGCGAGACGCTGGCAGAGAGCGGCCGGGGGCAGGCCTGGCGGGACGAGATGGGCTTTGTGCGGGTGCGCCTTGGAGATGTGTACCTCATCACCGAGCCGGTGAGCGGCCTGCCCGCGCGCCTGGCGGTCTACGGCCCGGCGGACGCGCCCGACGACCCGCTGGCGCTGCTGGAGGAATGGCGCGCGCTGCTGGGGGTGGACGCGCTGCCCGACTGGGAAGAAACCCAAACGGTGCAGACGGGCGCGACGGAACTGCGCTCCCAGCAGGGGCGGCTGCGGCTGCAGGTCTGTGCCGCCCACGAGGCATTCCTTTTGGAAGCGGCCTCCTTTTCCTGAAAAATCCAGCCGGGAAACGACCCGGCTGCAAGTTGGATAAAAGCGGGGGCTACAATGAGGGCAGCAACAGGGCAGAGACGGCGAAGGCTCTGCCGGAAAAGGAGGCTGTTCAAAGATGGAACGGTTTTTGAAACAATGCACCCGGGCCGCGCTGGGCGTGGCGCTGGCGGCGCTTTTGCTGGCAGGCTGCGCCGGGCAGGAGGCGGGGCAGAGCGCACCCGCCCAGCCGGCGAGCGAAGGCGCAGCCCAGCCCGACCGAAGCGCCGTGGAAACGCTGCTGAACGGGGAGCATACCCTCACCGCGCTGCCGGAGGGGTATCTGAGCACACCGCTGGCGCAGACCAGCCAGGGGCTGTATAAATTTGTGAATCTGACAGACCGGTATCTTCTGTGTTATGTGGATTACGCCGCAGGCACCCGCGCCCCTCTGTGCAACGTGGCGGGCTGTGCCCACACGGACGAAAGCTGCCCTGCTTTCTCGCCGTATTACCGCAATGTGGGCGTGGCGGGAGACTGGCTGCTCATCAGCGGCGGGGACAGGGACGGCACCTTTTCTCTGGACGCCTGCAGGCTGGACGGGAGCGAAAGAAAGACACTCCTCAGCAATACGGAGGGGAGGGCCTACCATCCCTGGGGGCTTGCCATGGAAGGAGACAAGGTGTGGCTGTCGGTGGAAGGCAAAGCGGTGCTGATGGACCCGGCCACCGGTGAGAGCGAGCCGGGGGCGGACGAGTCCGTGCAATTTACAAACGTGGGGGCGCTGGGGTCAGGTGTTCTGTGCATTGCCAGCGACAGCCAAAAACTGCTGGAGGAACACTACCAGCCCACCGGCGATCTGCTGGCAGATGAACGGCAGCAGCAGGAGATACTCGACCAGGCGACCATGACACTTTCCGCCTGGGACCCCCGCACCGGCGAGGAGGTGCCGCTGATGAACTGGAACAATGGCGAGTGGCGGTACCTGCAGGTCTGGAACAACAAGGTCATTCTGTTCAGCGAGGAGCAGGGCCGCTTTGAGGCCCGGGACCTGGTCACCGGCGAGGTGACGGTGCTGGCAGAAAACTGGCCGGCGGAGCAGACGGTGCTGACCGCGTATGTGCGGGACGGACACCTGATGGTGGAAACCGCCTGGAAACCGGAACCGGACAACAGCGACACCTGGAAGGAGTGTCTGTTCGCACTGGACCTGGAAAACGGGCAGATGACAGAGATCGCCCTGCGCAACCACGGAGGCCAGGGCACCACGCTGGCCCGCATTCTGGGTGAAAGCGAGGATAAGTTCTATGTGCTCTATCAGGGTGCGGGCTCTGGCCGCTGGATAGAAGAAATGGCCATGATCTCCAAAGCGGACTACTATGCCGGGGTGGACTCGATGGAGCCCATCAAAGATATATTCTGATAATAAAGCGCCCCCGGGCCGCGAATCGCGGCCCGGGGGCGCTGTTTCGTTTAAACTTATTTCAGGAACATCCGCACCATTTTTTCGTTCTTTTTGGTGTAAGGCATATACCGCATGGGCAGATCCAGCCAGAGAGCCTTTTTCACAATGCTCTTTTCGTGGCTGAAGGCGTCGAAGCTGCGCTTGCCGTGGTAGTTGCCCATGCCGCTCTGGCCCACGCCGCCAAAGCCCATGTCGTGGGTGGCCAGGTGGATGATGGTGTCGTTGACGCACCCGCCGCCAAAGCTGCACCGGGCCAGCACCTTCTGCTCCACCGCCGGGTCTTTGGTGAAGAGATAGAGGGCCAGGGGCTTCTCCCGCCCGTTCACAAAGGCGATGGCTTCGTCCATGCTGTCCACCGGGATGAGGGGCAGGATGGGTCCGAAAATCTCCTCCTGCATGGGCTTGCAGTCGGCGGTGCCCTCCACCAGCGTGGGCTCGATCCAGCCGGAAACTTCGTCCGCCCGGCTTTTGCCGCCCGCCAGGATGGTCTCGCCCTCCAAAAGGCCGGTGACGCGCTCAAAGTGCTTGCGGTTGATGATACGCACATAGTCCGGATTGTGCAGGGGGTCCGGCCCCAGCATGGCGGCAAACTGTTTTTTCAGTTCCTCCACAAGCCTGTCCTTCACCGTGCGGTCCACCAGCACATAGTCCGGCGCAACGCAGGTCTGGCCCGCGTTGAGCACCTTGCCGAAGGCCAGGCGCTTGGCAGTGAGGGGAATGTCGGCGGTGCGGTCGATGAGCACCGGGCTCTTGCCGCCCAGTTCCAGAATGACCGGGGTCAGCCAATGGCTGGCCTTTTCCATCACCAGCTTGCCCACCGTCACGCCGCCGGTGAAGAAGATGAAGTCAAAGCGCTGGTCCAGAAGAGCCGAGTTCTCCTTGCGGCCGCCCTCCACCACCGTGACCCAGCCGGGGTCGAAGGTGTCGGCAATGAGCTTTGCCATGGCCGCGCTGGTGGCCGGGGCGTAGGCGCTGGGTTTCAGCACCACGCAGTTGCCCGCCGCCACCGCGCCGACGACCGGGTCCATGCTGAGCAGGAAGGGGTAGTTCCAGGGAGCCATCACCAGCGTTACGCCGTAGGGCTCAGAGAGGATGAAGCTTTTGGCGGAAAACTGGGACATGGGGGTGCGGGCCCGCTTGGGCTTGGCCCAGCCGGGAAGCTTTTTGATGGCGTGGCCCACTTCGTCCAGCACCATGCCGATCTCGGCCATATAACTTTCAAAGCCGCACTTGTTCAGGTCCTGCTTCATGGCGGCCTGCAGGTCCTTTTCCGCGGCGCGGATGTTCGCCTGCAGACGTTTCAAAGCGTCCACCCGGGCGCTCACCGGCAGGGTTGCGCCGGTGGCGAAAAATTCCCGCTGACGTTTGACGATGGATTCGATGTCCATGGTTGTCACCACACTTTCTCCAGAATGGCCAGCACCTGCTCAAAGGAGGCCTGGCGGGGATTGACGATCATGGCGCCGTCGTCCAGGGCGGTGCGGGCCACCGCCTCGAAGGCGCTCTTTTCCACCCGGCCGGTGTCCCGCAGAGTGACAGGCAGGCCGCAGGTGTCATGCAGGCGGCGGCGCAAAGCGTCCACCGCGGCGATGGCCGCTTCGGCCCGCTGGGGCGCGGGGGTGGCGGCGTACTCCTCCGGCCCGGTCAGGGCCAGCAGCAGCTCGCCGTAGCGCACGCCGCACTCCGGGAGGTTGAACTCCATCACCGCCGGCAGCAGAATGGTCATGGCGTCGCCGTGGGCCACCCGGCACACGCCGCCCAGGGCGTGGCCGATGGCGTGCACCAGGCCCACCATGCTGTTGGAGAAGGCTGCCCCCGCCAGCAGGCTGGCGTTGGCCATGGCCAGGCGTGCGGCTTTGTCCTTGCCGTTTTCCACCGCGGCGGGCAGATTCTGCATGACGAGGCCCATGGCCTTTTCGGCAAAGGCGTCGCTCACCGGGTTGCGCTGCAAACAGCTGGCAGCCTCGATGGCGTGGCATAAGGTGTCCATGCCGGTGCTGGCGGTGATACGGGCGGGCAGGCTGGCGGTCATGCGCACGTCCAGCACCGCCGCGTCGGGCAGCAGGTGGTAGCTGATGAACTCCATCTTCACGTGCTGTTCCGGGTTTGCCACCACGGCCACCAGCGTGGCCTCGCTGCCGGTGCCGGAGGTGGTGGGCACCGCGATGAAGGGCACATGGGCCCCGCGGCCCAGCACCTCGCAGCCGGTATTCTGCAAAAGGTCGCCGCTGCCCTGGGCCAGCACCATGCCCACGCCCTTGGCGGTGTCGATGACGCTGCCGCCGCCCACGGCCACCAGGCCGTCGCAGTTCTGCTGGCGGAAAAAGGCGGCGATCTCGTTCACCGTCTGGATGGAGGAGTCCGGCGGAATGCGGCAGAATTGGGCCGCGAAGGCGCCGCCGCCCTGGGCCATGGCGCCTTCCACGGTGGCCACCGCCCCCGCCTTCACAAGGCCCTCGTCGCTGAGCAGCAGAGGCCGGGTGCAGCCCAGGGCCTCCAGCTCATGGGGGATGTGCTCCAGCGCGCCGTCGCCCGAAAGAATTTTGGCGGGCAGTTTGAATTCGTAGTAACTCGGCATGTAAACGACCTCCTTACCGGCCCAGCAGCACCGCGCCGTAGAGCCGCAGGCTGCTCAGCTGCTTTTCGGGCAGTTCTTTCAAAATGGATTTTGCCCAGAAGGGCGGGAAGAGATACCCCTCCGCCAGGTCCACGCAGCGCACAAAGCTCATGGTCTCGCTCACGTTGCCCCGCACGGCGAACCGGTGCTGGGCATAGGCGGCGGCAACGCCCATCTGCCCGGTAAAGACGTAAAAGGCGTCCCGCACGCTTTTGAAGCGGATGAGGATATCCGGCGCGGGGGCGTTTTTCAGCCGCGCAAGGCGTTTGCCCCGCCGGACGATGTACAGCGCCGGGCCGCCGGGCACTTCCAGCCCCAGCACCCGCTCTTCGGGCCAGGGGGCGATCTCGGCGGCGACGCGGCTGTCCCGCACCGAGAGGGCGTTCAGCGCCCGGAACAGGAAAAACAGCACCACCCGGCACACCGTGCGCTGGGCGCCGGCGGCAAAACGATAGCGAAAGCGGACACGCATGGGCAAAACCTCCTTTGCAGCCAGGTCTGAAATAAAAAAGGCCCGCGGAGGGGCGCTCAGCGGCCGGTCAGCCGGTGCAGCAGCATCCGCGGACGGGTGTAACCGTTCTTTTCGTCCAGCGCGAGGTCCGCCGCGGGTTCCCATTTCCAGCGGGCGTCGTCAAAATAAAGCACGCCGTTTTCCATCTTGGTCAGGCGGCGGGGCAGGGCGGCCTCTTCCACCAGCGGGTCGAAGGGCTGCTTGTAGGTGAGGGAGCCGTCCGGCGCAAGCGAAGCCCAGACGCCGAACACGAAGCAGGCGCCTTCGCCGTAACAGTAGCGCTCAAAGCGAGCTTTTCCGTCGCAGTAAAACAGCATGCAGTCCCGGTATTTGTTCAGGTATTCCTTTTCATACCGCCTGCCGCAGCCCTTGCCCGCCAGCTCTTTTGCGTCCATGGCGCAGCCCCCTTTTGCCTGTTCTGTGATTTCAGTATAGCATGCTGCCGACAGGGGTGTAAAGCGGCTGGAAAAGTTAACTTTTTCACGGGCGCAAGAGGGCGAAACGCCGCTTTTTTGTGTGGACGGGCGGGGGCTTCTGTGATACAATCAAAAGGTGGGTCCTGAACAGGAAAGAGGGGAGAGAGAACGCGAATGCTCGAAGCGCTGCGCAAGGCGGTGTACGCCGCCAACATGGAACTGCCCCAACGGGGCCTTGTGACCTATACCTGGGGCAATGTGTCCGGCATTGACCGCCAGCAGGGCCTGGTGGTCATCAAGCCTTCCGGCGTTTCTTACGAAGAACTCACCCCCGACAAGCTGGTGGTGCTGGATTTGAACGGCAGCGTCGTGGAGGGTGACCTGAACCCTTCTTCCGACACAAAGACCCATCTGGAACTGTACAAGGCATTCCCCGCTCTGGGGGGCGTGGTGCACACCCACAGCCCCTATGCGGTGGCCTGGGCCCAGGCGGGAGAGGACATCCCCTGCTATGGCACCACCCACGCCGATTACTTCTACGGCCCGGTGCCCTGTGCCCGCGGCCTGACCAAAGAGGAACTGGACGAGGACTACGAGAAAAACACCGGCAAGGTCATCGTGGAGACCTTCCGCGCCCGGAACATCGACCCGGTGCATGTGCCGGCGGTGATCTGCCGCAGCCACGGCCCCTTCACCTGGGGCAAAACGGCGGCCGAGGCGGTGTATCATGCGGTGGTGCTGGAAGAGGTGGCAAAAATGGCGCTGCTGACCCGGCAGGTGAAGGGCGACGCCGAACCTGCCCCCACCCACGTGGTGGAAAAGCACTTTATGCGCAAACACGGACCGAACGCCTATTACGGGCAGAAATAAAAAGGGAGGAATGAGGAAATGAAGTTCTTTATCGACACGGCGAACGTGGACGAGATCCGCGCGGCGAACGACATGGGCGTCATCGCGGGCGTGACCACGAACCCCAGCCTCATCGCCAAGGAAGGGCGTGACTACGCCGAGACTCTGGCGGAGATCGCGTCCATCGTGGACGGGCCCATCTCCGGCGAGGTGAAGGCCACCACCACCGACGCGGCGGGCATGATCGAGGAAGGGCGCGCCATCTACGCGCTGGACCCCAAGCACATGGTCGTTAAAATCCCCATGACGGCCGAGGGCCTGAAGGCCATCAAGGTGCTGAGCGCGGAGGGCATTCCCACCAACTGCACCCTCATCTTCTCGGCCAACCAGGCGCTGCTGGCGGCGCGTGCGGGCGCGGCGTATGTGTCGCCGTTCCTGGGGCGGCTGGACGACATCAGCCAGCCGGGCATTGACCTCATCCAGACCATCAGCGCCATCTTCAACAATTACCCGGACCTGCACTGCGAGATCATCGCAGCCAGCGTGCGCAACCCCATCCATGTGACCGACTGTGCCCTGGCGGGAGCGGACATCGCCACGGTGCCCTACAAGGTCATCCAGCAGATGACGAAGCACCCGCTGACAGATTCGGGAATTGAAAAATTCAAGGCAGACTATGTAAAGGTGTTTGGTGAATGATATGACAAAACAACAGGAACTGGAACTGAAAAAGCTTGCCTGCAAGGCGCGCATGGGCGTGCTCACCGCCACCCACGGCGCCAAAGCGGGCCATCCGGGCGGCAGCCTTTCCGCCGCCGACGCGCTGACCTATCTTTATTTCAAAGAGATGAAGGTGGACCCCGCCGACCCCAAGGCCGAAGACCGTGACCGGTTCGTGCTCTCCAAGGGGCACGCCGCGCCGGGCCTTTATTCCGTGCTGGCGCTGCGGGGCTATTTCCCGGTGGAGGATCTGCCCACCCTGCGCCATACCGACAGCTATCTGCAGGGCCATCCCAACATGAACACGGTGCCCGGCGTGGATATGTCCACCGGCAGCCTGGGCCAGGGCATTTCCGCAGCCTGCGGCATGGCGCTGGCGGCCAAGTACAAAAAGCAGCCGAGCCGCGTTTACGCTCTCTTGGGCGACGGCGAGCTGCAGGAGGGCGAAGTGTGGGAAGCGGCCATGTTTGCCGCCCACTACAAGCTGGACAACCTGTGCGTGATGGCGGACCTGAACGGCCTGCAGATCGACGGCCCGGTGGCCGAAGTGATGAACCCCGGCCCGGTGGACGAGAAGTTCAAGGCCTTCGGGTTCTTCGTTCAGGTCATCGACGGCCACAGCTTTGAGGCGCTGGAAACGGCTTTTGCCGCCGCCCGTGCCGAGAAGGGCCGGCCCAGCGCCATCCTGCTCAAGACCACCAAGGGCAAGGGCGTGAGCTACATGGAGAACAACGTGGGCTGGCACGGCAAGGCCCCGAACGACGCGGAGTATGAGCAGGGCATGGCGGAGCTGACCGCCGCGCTCGAAAAACTGGAGGGGGAGACGGTATGAGCGAAGTGAAGACCATCGCCACCCGCGACAGCTACGGCGCCGCGCTGGTGGAACTGGGCAAGGAGCATGAGGATCTGGTGGTGCTGGACGCGGACCTGGCGGCCGCCACCAAGACCGGCGTTTTCAAAAAGGCGTTTCCCGAGCGCCATTTCGACTGCGGCATTGCCGAGTGCAACATGATCGGCGTGGCGGCGGGCATGGCGGCTTCCGGCCTTGTGCCGTTTGCCTCCAGCTTTGCCATGTTTGCCGCGGGGCGCGCCTTTGAGCAGGTGCGCAACTCGGTGGGCTACCCCCACCTGAACGTGAAGATCGGCGCCACCCACGGCGGCATTTCCGTGGGCGAGGACGGCGCGTCCCATCAGTGCTGCGAGGACTTTGCGCTCATGCGCTCCATCCCCGGCATGGTGGTGCTGTGCCCGGCGGACGACGTGGAGGCCAAGGCCGCTGTGAAGGCTGCCTACGAGCACGAGGGCCCCGTCTACCTGCGCTTTGGCCGTCTGGCGGTGCCGGTGTTCCACGACGAGGCGACCTATAAGTTTGAGATCGGCAAGGGCGAAGTGCTGCGCGAGGGCAGCGACCTGGCCATCATCGCCACCGGCCTGGAGACCGCCGAGGCTCTGAAGGCCGCCGAGCAGCTGGCCGCCGAGGGCGTGAACGCCCGGGTCATCAACCTGTGCAGCATTAAGCCGCTGGACACCGAGCTGGTGCTGAAAGCCGCCCGCGAGTGCGGCAAGGTGGTCACCTGCGAGGAGCATTCGGTCATCGGCGGCCTGGGCGAAGCGGTGTGCGCCGCCATCACCGAGGCGGGCGTGGCCTGCAAGGTCAAGCGCGTGGGTGTGAAGGACGAGTTCGGCCACTCCGGCCCCGCCAAGGAGCTGCTGGCCCAGTTCGGCCTGGACGCCGCGGGCATTGCCAAAGCCTGCCGCGAAGTGTGAAAAAAGGGGGGAGCGACAGTGTCCATTGAACGGGTGAAAGCCTATTTCGCTTCGGTGGGGCTTGCGGACCGGGTGCGGGAGTTCGACGTTTCCAGCGCCACGGTGGAGCTGGCCGCGCTGGCGCTGGGCTGCGAGGGCAAGCGCATTGCCAAGACCCTCTCCTTCATGGGCCCGGCTGGGCCGCTGCTGGTGGTGGCCGCCGGTGACGCCCGGATCGACAACCCCAAGTTCAAGGCGCAGTTCGGCCTCAAGGCCAAAATGCTCACCCCGGAACAGGCGGTGGAGCTGGTGGGCCACGCGGTGGGAGGCGTTTGCCCCTTTGCCGTGAACGAGGGCGTGGAAGTGTGGCTGGACGAATCCCTCAAGCGGTTCGAGACGGTGTTCCCCGCCTGCGGCAGTTCCAACAGCGCCATTGAACTGACCATCCCCGAGCTGGAGCGGTACGCCGCGCCGAAGGGCTGGGTGGATGTGTGCAAGGGCTGGAACGACCCGGCCTGACCCCCGAAAACAAAACAGAAAAAAACCGCCCTCGTGCAGCGCACGGGGGCGGCTTTTTGTATCGCTTACAGATGGAAGCGCCAGCGGATGGCGTCGCGGCGGACTTCGCCGGGGCGCAGGATGACGTCCTGGCCGAAGGCGGGCTGGTTCACCGCGTCGGGGAAGGTCTGGGGTTCCAGGCAGAAACCGCTGCGCTTTGCGTGGCCCTGCATGAAGTTGCCGGAATAGAACTGCACGCCGGGCAGGGTGGTCTCCACCGTCATGGTAACGCCGGTGGCGGGGCTCGTCACCTCGGCCAGCGGGCGCAGGCCGTCAGAACCGGGGGCGGCGTCCAGCGCGAAGTTGTGGTCATAGCCTCCGGCGATGGCCAGCTGGGGGCAGTTTTGCCCAATGCGCTCGCCAATGGCGTGGGGCTCGGTGAAGTCAAAGGGAGTGTTTTCCACTGCCGCCAGTTCGCCGGTGGGGATGAGCGTCTCGTCCACCGGGGTGTAGCGGCCGGCAAACAGGCGCAGCCGGTGGGCCATCACAGCCTCGGGGCCCGCGTCCTTGCCAGCCAGGTTCCAGTAGGCGTGGCAGGTGAAGGCGGCGGGGCTGGCTTTGTCCGCTTCGGCTTCCCATTCCAGGGAGAAACCATCCTCCAACAGCTTCCAGCGCACCGTCAGCTCCAGCTTGCCGGGATAGCCCTGGTCGCCGTCGGGGCTGGTGAGGCCCAGCTCCAGCAGGTCGTCCTCCGCCCTCACAAGGCGGAACACCCGGGTGTTGAAGCCCTCCACGCCGCCGTGCAGGTGATTCTCGCCGTTGTTGCAGGCCAGCTGATAGTCCTTGCCGTCCAGCGTGAAGCGGCCTTTGGCGATCCGATTGGCCACCCGCCCCACAAAAACGCCCAGGTAGTCCGGGCAGGCAAGGTAGGCGGCCGGGTCATCGTAGTTCACCAGAACTTCCACCGGTTTGCCCTCCGGGCCGGGCACCGCCACCCGCTGCAGGGTGGAGCCACGGTCCAGCACCGAGAGGGAGACCCCGCCCTTTTCCAGCGTGTAGCGGTGGACGGGCGTGCCGTCCGGCAGGGTGAGAAACAGTTCTTTCGTCACAGACATGGGTGCAGCCCTCTCTTTCGTTCAGTCGTTTTCGGTCAGGTGGACGCCGCCCACCGGGCGGATGGACACCACGTGGCACATCCCCTCGCCCAGCAGCGCCTCCATGCCGGCCTTGAAGGCGGGCACAAAGTCCAGCGGGACGTAAGCCTGGATGGTGCCGGCAAAGCCGCCGCCGTGCACACGGTGGGCGCCGCGGCCGGCCAGCAGGGTGCCCGCCAGCGCCAGCGCAACAGCCACCGGCTGTTCCTCGGCGGGCTTGGAGCGGCAGAACACGTTCTGCAGATAGTTGAAGCTGGAAACACCGCTCTCGCTCACCAGACGCAAATAACGGTCGAACTCGCCCGCGGCCAGCGCCTGGGCCTGCAGGGCGGCCCGCTCGTCGTCGGCGTAGAAGTGGAAGGCCCGCAGCACCGCCCGGTCGCCCAGCTCTTTGCGCAGGGCGGGCAGGGCGCGATAGAAGTTCTCCTTGGGCACGTCCCGCAGCACCTGGCCGCCCAGGGCGGCGGCCACCGCCTTCATCTCGGCGGGGATGGCGGCGTACTCGCCGGTGAGGTCGGCGTGGTCGGCGCCGGTGTCCACAATGCACAAAGCGTAGCCCTGGCCCGCCAGGTCCAGCGAGAGGGGCTGCACCACCGGCGCGGCGGGGTCGGCAAAGTCCATGGCCACCACGCCGCCCACGGAACTGGCCATCTGGTCCAAAAGGCCCGAGGGCTTGCCGAAGAAGACGTTCTCGGCGTACTGGCCGATCTGGGCGATGGTGACGGGGCTCTCGGCGCCGCCGGCAAACAGATGGTTGGCGATGTTGCCGATGAGCACCTCAAAAGCGGCGGAGCTGGAAAGGCCGCTGCCCTTCAGCACCGCGGAAGTGGTGTAGGCGTCGAAGCCCTGCACCGGCCAGCCCTTTGCGGCAAAGGCGGCGCACACGCCCCGGATGAGGGAGGCGGAGTGGTTGGCCTCCTCCTCCACGGGGGTCAGCCGGTCCAGGTCCACCACATCCATCTTGAACCCTTCGCTGAGCACCCGCACCGTGTTGGTGCCGTTGGGGGCGGCCAGGGCGATCACGTCCAGGTCCACGCTGGCGGCCAGCACGCGGCCGTGCTGGTGGTCGGTGTGGTTGCCGCCCAACTCGGTGCGGCCGGGGGCAGAGTAGAAGGCAAACTCGCGCTCGCCGTCGCCAAAGGCGGCGGCAAAGCCCTCGGTCAGGCGGGCGTAGCGGGCGCGGCATTCGGCGGCGGAGCGGCCGGCGCAGCCGTACAGGCTGGCAAAAGCGGCGTCCCACCGGCCGGCGGAAAGATCTGCGCGGAGCTGTTGGATGTTTCTCATTGGATAAGACCCCTTTCACGGGCGTTTTTTGTCCCGTTCATTATACCATGAAAGCCCCGCCGCGTACAGGGCCGGGAGGGGTTCTTGTCAAGAAAAGACAGGAATTGTATAATATAATGAAGAACAGAAAAGGAGGGACCGCCATGGAGCGACCCGGCGTTGTCTGGCAGGACCGCAAGCGTATCATTTTCGGCCTGCCCTGGACCTTTACGAAATATGTGCTCACCAAGGAAAAACTGCTCATCCAGACCGGTATCCTGAACACGAAGGAAGAGGAAGTGCGCCTCTACCGCATTATGGACGTGACCCTGCGCCGCTCGCTGGGCCAGCGCCTGTTCGGCCTGGGCACCATCCACTGCTGCTCGGCGGACAAATCCACCCCCGAGTTCGACATCAAGTGGATCCCCGACTCCGCCGCCGTGAAGGAGAAGCTCTCCGACCTGGTGGAAGCCGAGCGGATGGCCAAGCGGGTGAGCAGCCGGGAGTTTATGAGCGACGAGGACGACGGAGAGGACGTGCTGTGAGACTCGCTTTACACCCGGCGGCCATTGTGCTACAATAAGACCCGATAAGTCCGCGTCAGGAAGGCGCGGCGGCGCATTTTAATAAGCAACGATGAAGAATGCCACGAAGGCACGGCTGCCCCGCCAAGCGGCGAAGGGCGGCGCTTTCGCGGCATTTTTTTGGTGATTTGAGGTGTGGGGATGAAACTGGAGGAATTTCTGCGGGGCAGGGCCGCGGCGCTGGCCTTTTCCGGGGGCACCGATTCCGCTCTGCTGCTGGCGGCGGCGGTGAAGGCGGGCTGCCGGGTGCAGCCCTATTTTGTGCACAGCGCCTTTCAGCCGGCCTTTGAGCTGGAGGACGCACAGCGCCTCTGCGCCCAGCTGGGGGTGGAGCTGCGGGTGCTGGAGGCAAAACCGCTGGAAGACGAACAGGTGCGGGCCAACGGGCCGCAGCGCTGTTATTATTGTAAGAGGATGATTTTTTCGGCGCTGGCAAGCGCCGCCGCGGCGGACGGTTTTTCCGAAATATGGGACGGCACCAACGCCAGCGATGACGCGGCGGACCGGCCCGGCATGCGGGCGCTGGCGGAGCTGAAGGTGGTGAGCCCTCTGCGGCTGTGCGGGCTGACCAAGACGGACGTGCGGCGCATGAGCCGGGAACTGGGTCTGTTCACCGCGGCAAAGCCCGCCTATGCCTGCCTTGCCACCCGGGTGCCCACCGGCACGGCCCTGGAGGCTGTGACCCTGCGGCGGGTGGAGCAGGCGGAAGGCGCGCTGATGGCTATGGGCTTTTCCGACTTGAGGGTGCGGGTGCTGGGGC
>DXFW01000020.1 GCA_019114225.1 Candidatus Allofournierella pullicola
TCTTGTGCGCTTCGTCTAAGACCATCATCACTTTATTATATCGAAGAAAATATCCTAAATCGTCTTTCAACGAAACAACAGACGCATAAGAAATAAGCGTAAGTTCAGCAGGCGTTTTTGAGTATAAATAATCCCGCTTATCCTCTTTGCTTAATCCGCTAATCAAACGTTTGGCACAAACAGATTTACCAAAACATTCTTTGTACTCAAGTTCCCACGGGCCGAAAGAACTTAAGGGTCCTACAATCAATAAGCAGTCAACATGTTTAGGATTTTCTTCCGGGAGTGCATGTAAATATGCATATGCACCATAGACAATGCTAGTTTTTCCCGCACCAGGTACCGAAAAGTTGCATGCATTTTGCGAAAAAGCCAGATGATATGCAGAAAGCAACTGCAATGGATAAAGTGAGCGTGCTGGCAAATTTGATGAAACCGAATCGACAAATTCTTGAAAATCAGAAACATCGCATTCATTATTTCGTATATGGCGCGCCTTTTCAGAGAAAGCAGAGAATTTCCTCTCTTCCTCAAAAAAGTCGCACAAAACTTTCTCTGACGAATCACTTCGAGCTTCTTCAAAGCCATATTTAACCAGCATTTCATGAATTTTGCTCAGCACAGATACAATATCATCTTCACCGACTTTAACAACAAGGCGGTTAGCATCCAGTGTTGGGTGGAGATAATCTCTCGCATATCTCCAAGCAAAGCGGTGTCGCTGCAAAGCTTTGATATCGCCGCTCAAATAAATTTCATTTTTCGAAGAGTCAATATCGATTGTAACGGTGGCCACAACATCATCTCCGCTCAAATCTCTTCTTCATCTCATAAGAAAGCTTGTTAATCTCTCTTACCATTTCCTCAATGTGTGGGTCATTCAGGAAAGAATCTTGCTCTTGATCAACGGCTTGAAGTTTATTCAACGCCTGCTCTATTAGATACCCAGGACGATTCGATTCTCGTTTATCATCAAGTCTTTGTGAATATCTTCTAAGATTTCCTGTGAGTGGCCCTTTCGCTCTCGCTATCCACTCATTATCACGACTTCTGAGGAGCATGCTTAAATCTTCCCTGGGATGACTTTCACGCCATTCTTGAACTGATTCTTCATCCACAGGTATTTTTTCTTGGTGATTAGCAAAAAACTCATCCCACAGGTCTTTAAAGAAAAAAATGCTTCCATCTTTTCCTGTTTTTGCAATATCGCGGAATTCCTTTCCTTCATATCGTGCACGTATGTAATCAAAACATACAAGTTTCAAATCTGAGATATCTGAATCCTGGTAATCCCAATCCACATTACTAACATTTGCTCCTCGCTTTTCATAGGAATCGAGATAGCCAGCCAGATCCACAAAAGGGCCTTCCGTTTTTTCTAGACGAGTATAAATACCGTCATAATCATATTGCTGTAAGAACTCTTCCATTAATTTGAGAATCCGAAGCCATTCTCTGACTTTACTAGGTTTCTCACTCATAAAGCCAGCAATATCTTCTTCAGAGAATCCCAGCCGTTTTAGCTCTTTGCACTTTAAGTATTTTTCAATGGGATTATAGTCGAGTTTGTCATCTTCGCCCATCTGGTAGATGGTTTCCAGTTGTTGCATGTCCTTTTCTTGCGCATCATCAGGAAGAATTATGGCCAAGAAATACTTACATTTTTCTACTTGTTGGTAAGAATATCCCAATTCATCACGCTTGTGGAAAAGGCGGTTCAATAACATAGCTCGACGGTTTCCGTCAATAATCTTCCCATCAGAGCTAACAATACCATACCTCTGCTGTCCGTTTTCGAGAAGGCTTTTCATAGTAGTCTGATTGCGGTCTTCCTTTGACTCATACAAAAATTTCTCGATTAATTCTCTGTCTTCTGGCTTTTCAGCATCCAAATCACCATTTTGCTTCTCGTAAGATAACACTTCCGAGCCAATGCGACCATTGTATTTATTATAGATTAAAAAATCCAGCGGAATGCGATAGACCTTTTCTGTGCGCGTTTCACCCTTGTAACGCAAAGGTATTCCCGTCATTGCAACATTGTTTTCATCATTCCGCAATTCAATCAATTTTTGCTTCCGAGTCGCTGCATCCATTTCACAGGTCCTCCATTCTATGTATGATATGCCGCAAAACATAGTACCCAATTAAAATTGCCTGTGGAAGCTTATACGGGGATTCGCTAATTTGCACTTGCACATTTTTCTCATAATCGTCCATATGTGCATCGATGAACTCTCTAACGCGTTTCAACATTTCATATGGTCCAAGCACATTGTTCTCTCGCCTATCGGACATCGTCATACAAAAAGCTCTTTGAAACTCATTAAATGTAACAACCGGTTGTTGCGCCAAAAATTCGTTTATAGCTGCACGATATCGCTCGTCGATGATTTGCCTTGTTACTTCCGGGGTGAAAACACAGGCTTTTTTCTTTCCTTGACTATAATGAATTTCCACTGTCCAGTGAAACAGCTTTTTTTCAAAATCGGAGTGGTAATTCGTAAGTTCTACGCGATACGAGTTAATGATTAAATATGGAATATGATATTTGAATTTAGCAGTTTCTCGCCGCGGACGCTCTCTATTCATCGTGCACTCTATTCCATTCAAATTAAAAAATGGAATATTCGCATCATGATGGATTGGTAAATAGTGGTCAGGAACTGAAACATTTTCCGCTCGTGCCATAGCTTTCGCGATGGCGTATGACATTTTGGGTGGAACCGCATTTCCAACCAACGTATGTTTGATTCCGCGGGATGACCCATAAAAACGATAATCGATTGGGAAACTCATCATAGACGCCGCTTCGCGCACTGTAGGCAAGCGATACCTTCCCGGGCCACATTCCAAAATCATCGCCTCGCGGGAACTCGCTGACATTGTAGCCATTACTGTTCTAGCAGGACGATCGAGATTTTCGGGAAATGCCATTTTCCCCATATAGCCTTTATCCTGTTTCAGCCGCTTTGCAGTTTCCCATTCAAACGGTGCCAATTCATGCACATACTGATGATCTGATAGCTGATTCCTAGGAAGTGCAAAATCAGGATAATTAACATCAATGATTACTGCCGGTTCCTGCCCCAAAGGATTACCTAATGATTCCAACAGCTGCCTCATCGTAATGACTGTTTCATCAGTGTTTGTTTCTATTGGTTTCGGAAACTCGCCGCACAAATAGCGTTTACGATTTGTGGGTGCGCCAAAATATTTTGCATTATAAATGCCAGATGCTCCACCATGAGGTCGAAGTATAAAGTCGCCAGTCAGTCCAAGATCCGCCGCAGTATATTCTTCTTTAATATACTCCCTTACACCAGGCACGTTCTCCAAAACCCAATACTTTAAAACTGATCCTGCTTTATACTTTTTTCGAGCAATGATACGTAAATAAGCATTAATCAGTTCAATGCCCAAAGTCTTATCCGCATTTCCAGATTTATTCGAGTGTGAGAATGCCTGACATGGTGGAGAACCAATGATAACTTCTGAATCCGGAACAATTCTCTCAAATTCCTCATCAGGTAATTGGGAAATATGTATAACATCTTCCTGGATTACATTAACGCCAGGCTTGTTACCTTTATATGTTGTTACTGCCGGAAGCCATTTATCAACTGCAAAAACGATTTCAAAGCCTGCTTGGCGAAATCCTTCAGAAAATCCGCCCCCACCGCAGAAAAAATCCGCCACTCTCATGTTGAGTTTCCTTT
This sequence comes from Candidatus Allofournierella pullicola, assembly GCA_019114225.1. Taxonomy (GTDB): domain Bacteria; phylum Bacillota; class Clostridia; order Oscillospirales; family Ruminococcaceae; genus Allofournierella_A; species Allofournierella_A pullicola. The sequence continues at coordinate 3,720 of DXFW01000020.1, forward strand.
CACAAACATTTAGAAATACGGGAAGAGTATCAAAGAAGCGTCATCCTAATGAATTTCTAAATTTTATTATAATTGATTTCATTATACCATGTATTTGTTTAAGCAGCAATTAAAGCGATGTTATTTAAACCATTCTGATTCTGCCACGTTCCACACCCGCAGGCCCTGCTTTTGCGCATACCGCAGGGTGTAAGCTGTGCCGCCAGTGGCGCGGGTGCACCACGCGATGCAGCAACCGGCGTTGTCCACCAGGTGCCGGTCGCGGGCCAGAAAGGCCTCACGGCTGGGCGTTTGGCAGCAGACGACTACCTTGTCTACCCTTGCCTCCACCGCCGCTGCACGGGCTTGCTGAGCGGTCGTCCAGCGGCTCTGGTAGCCTTGGAAGGGCTGCACCAGGATAATGCGTATCTGGGGTCGGCTCTCCCGTAGCGCCAGCAGTTTTTCCGCCACCAGCGTGTCGAAGCCCAACGCACCGCCCACGCCGAAATAGCGCACGCCCTCCTCCAGCAGCGGTTCCAGACGGGCATATACCCGTTTCCATATTTCCTCTTCTTGCCCAATCGGCAGATTGCGGTGCCCTGTGAAGCAGCAAGTGAAAGGTCGCTTGTCCATGGCTTATCCTCCTCAAGATACATTTTTGTATTACATATTTGTAATATATAAATCATACACCATTGTGCGCCATAATAACTACAAGAAAATTTTGGCGGAGGTGCAAGATGGCGCAGGAGGACAAATTTATTGTTCCGCACCGCAGGCCGGCTGTGGGTAAATCGACTGTAGTTTCGGTGCGTTTACCGGACACAATGCTCGCCAAACTGGAGGATGTGGCCGCCCAAACGGGCCGAACCCGCAACGAACTGGTGCAGATGTGCATCGACTACGCCCTGGCCCGGCTAGAGATTCCCGAAGAATGACAAAAGCAACCTCCTGCACGGAGGCTGCTTTTTTGCTTGCGATGAGGCGTTTCCAAACACTTATCGGGGTACAAAGAGAGTTTGCCGAACAGTTTTAGCCAGCTGCCTGGGCTGGTGCGAACAGGAAAAAGCCTGTATAATACCAATAGCGCATTCCTTAGAAGCAACGATTCACTCTGTTTTGTCGGAGGCTGTTCTATGCAAGATCGTTACGTCGGCGATATTGGAGACTATGGCAAACTTGGATTGCTTCGCAGCCTGGCCGCGGCCGGCCTGCGCATAGGAGTCAATTGGTATCGGACTCCCGATGAAAATCACAATGAAGACGGGAAGTTCATCCAGTATCTTAGAACTTCAGGCGAGGGCTCTTACCGCGCACACGATCCATTGCTGTGGGACGAGCTGGCGGAAATCGTAAATAGCGGGCGCCGGCAGGTCGAATCCCTGGAAGCGCCCAGTATTCTTGACGCTGCATTTTTCCATGACATCCTGGATTTCAGCCAAGTGTCTTACCGGGAGCGAGAGAACGTTCGTGCCGACTGGCACCAGCGGGCGCTGGAGAGGCTGCGTGATTGTGGCATTGTCTTTGCGGACCCGGACAACGGCTTAATTGTTTCCTCTGCCCTGCGAGGGAAAAGGGGGAACAAATATGTGCTTCCGGAGGAGTTGTTTGCCTACTATCAACAGGGTACGAGCGTCATTTATTATCAGCACAAGGCGCGCCGCCAGAACAGTTTTTATACAGACCAGCACGACAAATTGCTGCAGGACGAGCGGATAAAAGGCGCGGAAGGCCTGGGGCTCCAGTTCACCCGCACCTCCCTGCGGTACTACTGGTTTCTGCTACACCCTGAGCATGCACAAACCGTGCGCCGCTGTGTGGATTCCATGTTGGCTGGTTCCTGGAGCGACTGTTTTCAACTGTGTTGATCCTGCCCTCACACTGACGAGTCCACGACTTGACGCATCAGTTTGAGTGCACACCGGTATCGAATACCCATTCTCACAAGGAGACACCCATGAATCTTATTATCCTCTCCGACACCCACGGCCTGCTGCGGCCGGCGGTGCTGGAACTTCTGCGTTCTGCTGACACCATTCTCCACGCCGGGGACATCAATTCCCAGGCGATAGTGGATCAACTCTCATCTTTAGCGCCGCTGTATGTGGTGCGGGGCAACAACGACAAGGAATGGGCCGCGGCCATCCCCCACGACCTGACCGTGACGCTGGACGGCGTTCGGTTCTACATGGTCCACAACAAGAAGGACGTGCCGGCGGACCTGACCGGGGCGGACGTGGTGGTGTTCGGCCACTCCCACAAGTACAGTGAGGAGCGGCGCGGGGATGTTTTGTGGCTCAATCCCGGCAGCTGCGGGCCGCGGCGGTTCCACCAGGAGATTACCCTGATGCGGGCCCAGGTCACCAGCGGCTCCATCCGGGTGGAGAAGATCGTCATTCCCCACGAGGTGCCCTGATGGAACTGGGGCTGACCTTTCCTTTGCAGCGTTTTTTGCATCAAAAGCCGCCGCCCTACGGCAGTGAAAGCGACCGGCGTTTCTGCTGGGATCTGCACGTCATTGCGCTGCGGGGCCGCAACTGTCTTTTAGCCGTGCACTGCCACAGCCGGTACACCTTTGTACGCTTCGACGTGCCGGGGCTGCTCTGGGCTGACCCGCCCACGTTGTTCTGCACCAGTCTCTCGGACAGCCTGACCGCCGCCGGCTTTGCCCCGGCGCAGATCAGCGCGTATCTGCAAGCGGCCGGCGAAATGCAAATCACCCGCACCCACGGGCGGCGGGAGGTGGCCTTTCTCAACCGCGCATGGGACGATGTGCTGGCCCTGGACACCTGCCTGGACACCGCCAGCGCTGCGCAGCCCATGCTGGACTGGGCTGTAAACGCCCGTCCCAGCCGGTGTGTTGGCTTTGAGGGGTTGGCCCCCGCGGCAGGGCGCGTTGAAGCATCGCTAAACCTTTGATCATCATCGGAGAATTCCGTCAGAAAACATATGGATATGAAAGCTCAATTTTTTACGATCAATTCTGTCCCCGCCGTGCTCTACGGTGAAGACTCCGCCAAAGGCTGGCTGTTCGTGCATGGCCAGATGGGCCACAAGGAAGAGGCCGAAGCCTTTGCTCAAATCGTCAGTCCCAAGGGATTGCAGGTTCTGGCCATAGATCTTCCCGGACATGGCGCACGCCAGAAGGAAGGCGGAGAGGCACTGACGCCCTGGGCGGTGGTGCCGGAACTGCAGGCCGCCGCAAGCTGGGCAAAAGCGCGCTGGAGCAGCTTTTCTGTGCGTGCCAACAGCATTGGAGCGTATTTTTCCCTGCTGGCTCTGGACACACCCGACAAGGCGCTGTTTGTTTCTCCCATTCTGGACATGAACGAACTGATCTGCACCATGATGACATGGGCCGGTGTAAGCGAAGACCAGTTGCGTGAGGCGGGTGAAATCGCAACCGATTTCGGGCAGACACTGTCTTGGCAGTATTTGAATTATGTGCGCCGCCATCCCATTCATGACTGGCAGGGCCAGACCTGCATCCTTTATGGCGAGCGGGATGTAATGACGCCCCGGTCCACGGTGGAAGCATACGCCACCCGCCACCGGGCAGCGCTTACCCTCGTACCGGACGCAGAACACTGGTTCCACACACCCTCGCAGCTGGCAGCACTGCAGGCCTGGGAAGCAGAAAACATGTAAAATTTGCAATGCTGGTTGATGCAGAGTTCAACTGTCTTGAATTTGACATGAACCGGGACATATCAGATGGATCAAAACCGTTCGGAAAAAACAATCAGTCATAAGCTGATTTCCAACGTCAATGAGATGCTATAAGGTGGTAGCAGATCTATCACTCTACATGGCGGTATTAAATGCTATAATAAAAAGTGCAGATTCTTTTCTTGGGGCAATCGCAACACTTAAAGTATTACATGGTGTTTGAGATCGAGCAGCCGGACTATCCGGGAGCGTATTCCTAGGAGCGTTTTATGGATATTGTGAAGGGGCTGTAATCTAAGTGTTAGGGAGGTAACGCTTTGTCTTACTATCAGCTAAGCATGGAAGATATAGAAAACCAGAAGATATTGCAGGCTGTGTCTGATAGGACAGCCTATATTGACGAATATGGAAGTTTTGGTTTTGATTTCTCCTCAACAGGAGCATCTAAATATTATATTCTTTGTGCGGTAATAGTTGAGAACAAGGATATCGATAAACTTCATTCGGCTGTGGCTGAAGTAAAGAAAAATAATGGATTCGACAAAGCCGAACTTAAGTCAAGTAAAATAGGAAACGACTACAAGCGGAGAAATAGAATCCTCTCACAATTACTGATGATTAACTTTCGAGTTATTCTTTTCATTGCAGATAAACAGGCTTTTATCCAGGGGAGTCCTTTAACTGAATACAAAAAGTCCTTTATTAAATTCCTACATCAGCGACTATATAACTTGCTTTATCATGTATATCCTAAACTCAAGATCATTGAAGACGAGATAGGAACGACCGAATTCCAAGCCTCATTTAGGGAATATGTCCAAAACAACCGACCTCAAATGAATTTGTTGAACGAATATGACTTTGACTATGTTGACAGCAAAGATGAATTGCTTGTTCAACTTGCAGATATGATAGGTGGTTCTATAGGACATTCATTAAACGATGGTTCTGCTCCCAACTATTTGGAAATGCTGAAAGGAAAGATTATTGCAAGAGATGATTTCCCCAATAAAACCGAGCCATATTGGGGAACCGCTAATCCAGCAGATTACAAATACAGCAAAGATGTTTTTACACTTGCTGTTAAATGTGCATCTGATTTTATAACTAAGCACGAAAACGATACTACAGATGATCGACGCGCTCAGGTTGCCTTTTTGCAATATTTATTATTTCAAGTAAAAAATGTAAGTCCAACACACTACATATCCTCCAACCAACTTGTAGCAGTAATTCGTGAATATTTGAACCATCGAATTACAAAAAACTACCTGTTTCGTAGGGTAATTGCGCCCTTACGGGATGACGGCGTTATTATCGCTAGCTGTTCACATGGCTACAAGATTCCAATATCAGTAAAGGATATTACAACGTATCTTAACCAAACTCATACTATTGTATCCCCGATGTTACATCGTGTAGAAGTTTGCCGTAACCTGGTTTTAGAAAACACATATGGCAACTTTGACATTTTAGATGACCCCGCATTTATACGATATAAAAAATATTTTGATTAAAGATGAAGATGTTATAACAAAAAAATACAACAGAATTGCTTCATAGCGCATTCCTGCTGTATTAATATTGTAATACTTATAACATCCCAATTGTCTCTATTATAGCCTGCGGCCATCTTTCACGCACCCAACCGCTGGTTGAATCGAGGGGTTCGAAGCACCAGCGTTTCACAGCCCTATCGCTTCGCTGAGCTTCTGGCCGGCGAGGCGCTTGTTTTTGTCGAAGGCGTGGCTGTAGATGTCCAGCGTGGTGCTGGGCTGCGCGTGGCCCAGCAGGCCAGCCACCGTGCGCACATCCACCCCCTGGGCAATCAGCATACTGGCATTGGTGTGCCGCAGGCTGTGCACATTCAGGTTATCCGGCAGGCCATTCTCCCGCAGGATCATCTTGAACCGATAGGTGAAGGTACAGGGCACCATGGGATCGCCATTGGACTGTTGGAACAGGTAGTCGTCCTGTGTCAGTTCCTCATCGCCCCGCTGCTCTTTCTCCCATTGACACTCCTTTTCCCAGGCGCGCAGCAGCTTGCACATATCTTTGGAGAGATACACCACGCGCACACCCGCTCTGGTCTTGGGTTCCTTGACCATAATGGGCTGCCGGCTCAGCTTGACCACGTTTCTGCGGATATGCAGTGCCCGCTGCCGCCAGTCGATGTCCGACCAGCGCAGGCCGCAGGCTTCTCCCCGCCGCATCCCCGTAGCAAGGATGAGTTTATAATACACCTCATATTTCAAACTCTGTGTCTCCAGCGCCGCGATAAGGCGCTGCACCGTCTCCTCATCCGCCACCGGCCGCTCCTTGGTGATGCCCTTCTTCTTGTAGGCGCGCCAAGCGGGATTGTGGGTGATGTATCCCGCTTCCACCGCGTCAGACAGAATACCGCACAGACAGGAGTGGATACCTTCCACCGTACCTTCAGCCAAAAACTCTCCTGTGCTTTCTCTTCGCACCTGGCGCATGGCATCGTAAAAATCTCTCAGGATCTCTTTGTTAAGCTCCGTCAGCTTGTAGTTTCCCAGAGCCGGCAAGATGCGGCGTATGTCCTGCCTGTCGCGCGTCAGTGTGCTGGCCGCCAACTTTTTGGGCGCTACCTGCTCGAGCCAGGTCTCGATGTATTTGGCCAGGGTGATGCTGCGGTCCACCGGCTGAGCAGAGGTATGTTTTACTTCCTGCTCGTAGAGTACCGCCTGCTCGTTCAGCCATTTTTGTGTCTGTTTCGCCGTCAGGCCCAAGGGCGGGTGGACCGTCTTTTGTGCTGGCTTTAATCGGTTCCCCTGATAATCGTACCCGCGGGACACCACCAGCAGATAACTGTTTTCGCCGCGTTTCCGGATGCTTGCCATGTTGACCACTCCTTCTTTGTTTGGTACCACAAAGCATACCGACAACTGCGACACATAGCTATCACCAAACCCAACAAAGAATCGTCACCAAACTTGATCACATAGCAAAGACTGTTGAATACGTAACGTTTTTCCTTCTAGAAAGAATGGCTCCATTTTCATCGTATCCGTTTAGGCGAAATCTAACGGTTTATCATGACTATTATCCATTTCATAGTGTAGCGACTTTCTCCGGATTAATTGTGAATAGCAGCTGGTTGTGATATACTTTTTTTGATAATATGCTGTAAAAACCAGCTTGAAAGAGGCTATTGAGATGGTTTCCTATAATTTTTCTGACATATCCCCCTATGACGATTCTCTTCCTGTCAAGTTGCTTGAAGAAGCGTTTGCCGAAAGATATTGCGAATCTAAAAAGGTAACGAAAAAAATATGGGATACTGTTTTAAATAAGTCTTTTCCTGGTACTCCTGTAGCAGAACCGGGCAGGGACAATGTCCGCCTGGTAGTTGATGCGGGTGATGAATTTCTAAACAACTATAAGAGTGGCGCAGTGAAGCTGGTTCAGGAAAAGGGGCGCATTTTTGCACAGATTAAATCAAATGGTAAGTACGGAAAAAAGCTTCCTTTAAAAGAAGAACATTATCTGGATGGGCCAGACGCATTGAGCGTGCAAAACGCCATTTATCTGCAGGCTCTCGGCAACAGTTTGCGTGATATTGCAAAACAAATCGAAACCATTGACGCCAATGTAAAAGAGGTTTTAGCCGGCCAGCAAAACGATCGATTAGGCTTGTATTACAGCGGTGTGGCACTATATTTGGAAGCCTCCAGAATTACCGATCAGAGCTTTAGGAACCAACTTATTTCTCAGTCTATTAAAACTTTATCTGATGCCGTTTTTCAGCTTACACTGGGGCTCAAATCCGATATTCTATATTTGGCAGACAAAAAATACAACAGCGATAAAAAAAGGGCTTACGATCTGCTCCAAGAAAAAATGCTTTCTGTTGATAGAGCCTTTATGGCTATACATCAATCTGCTCTCATGAAAACCAGCATTTATCTGCAGCAGGGAGAAGTCGGTGCGGCAATGGCCGTGCTTGAGGAATACGAAAGATTTATTGCTGGAACTATCGTCAAAAACGCGAACATGCTCTCTCAATGCGATTCTCGAGATTCCGGCAGGGAAGATGGTATATGGAAAAAGCGTGCTGGACTTCAGCTTGATGTTAAAAACGCCGTTCAAAGAATAACTCAGGCCAGGACTATATTGATTTTAGGAGGAGAATGATTGTATGAAACCTTTCAAGGGTTGTGTGAATGAGAATTGCAGTGCCTACAAAAAAATCCACTATCGCAGAGACGATCATTACTGCCGCAAGTGCGGTCATCCTCTATATTCCGTGTGCGCGGACTGCTGGACTGTACTAGGAGAAGACGATACACAAAGGATCTGTGCTAGTTGCCAAGCAAAGAGGACACAGCGGAATGCCGAACGGGTAGAACGCGCAAAGCATGTAGGAATTGCGGTGGCTGGTGTTGCAGCCGGCGCTAAGGCCATGGTAAACAATATTGACAGCATCAGCAAATCGGCTAAAAAGGTAGCTAGCATTGGTGCCGACGTCATCAAGGTTATCAAAAAGTAATAGCTTCTATTCCCACTTCAAAGAGGAAATTCGCATGGCAATTGGAGATAAATATGCGTCTCTAACAAGTTGGCTTCAGCGTTGCGGCCAGGAATCCATACATCTGTCCTTCCGTGAATTGAATACTATAATCGAGATTCCCGACTGCGCGTACAGGAATAGGCCCTCATGGGCCAATCTCACAAAGCCATCTTCGTTCAGTTCAGCCTGGCTTAATGCTGGATACATTGTTTCCGCTGTCAACCTAAATGAGCAATGGGTGGAATTCACACACGGACAACCGAAAAGCCAACACAGCAATCGTGTTTTATCTATCAAGGCCATTAATTCAAATGTATTCGCTGCGCTATTGCGGTGTGGCCGTAGTTGTTACGATGCGATTGCATCTGATCCCAACCACAGATACTTGTCGTGGGAGCATTGTCATGAAGCATTTAGGCAACACCGACAGACACACGATGAAAAAAGCGTCGATTATCTATGTCTTCATTTGGCCTGGTATCTTGCAAGCTGGGGAATGTTACGAAATTCATTTCTCATGCAGAAAGCCTACAAAGTCCATACAAAGGCTGTAGAGGTGATTTGCTCGCCGGAATGGAGCGACCTGTGGGATGTTTCTGCCAATAAAATGGCCGATGTGCGTTATGCGAGGCGCATCATAGAACTGAGTGAAAAAGTTCGTGCCGCCTACATCGACGTGAATGCTGGTATGCCAACCGGAACACTTTTGACAAAGATATTGCTTGGCACTTTGGGTTGTGTACCCGCTTACGATAGATTTTTCAGGCACGCATTGTCCCTCACAGGCATAGCCGCGCAAAGTTTCACCGAAGCATCCATCATGGCTCTTGGAAAATTCTATATGTCACACGAAACAGCATTTGAAACCCTGCGTCAATACTGTAGCGAGCGAGTGGAATACCCCGCCGCTAAAATCATAGACATGTGTTTTTTCGAGTACGGATTTCAAAACAGCGAAGAAACCGCAGACGAATAACACATTCATTTGGCTCTTTACAGCAACAGGGGCGACGGTCACCCGTCGCCCCTGTCTTTCAGTTTGTCGCGTTCGCCCGCTGTGCTTCGCGCTGCTCCCGCTCCCAGGCTTCTTGCTCCGCCGGTTCCAGCATGCTTTCCAGAATGAGCGCCGCCTGTTGCTTGCTCTCCAGTTGGGGATGGCAGTAGGTACGCTCTAAAAAGCTGGTATCCGCATGGCCCAGCAGGTCAGCCGCCACCTGTTTGCTGGTATTGTTTTGCAGCAGGTAGGTGGCGAAGAAATGCCGCAGGGTGTGCAGATGATACTCGTGCGGGAAACCGTTTTTCTCGTAGAGCCTGCGAAGCCGCCGGGTAAAGGAGTCGGGGTGAGCTGGCCCCTCGGCGGTGGAGAAGATGTAGTCATCTGGGCGGATGATTCTCCCCTCCCTTGCCTGCTCCAGAAACAGCTCGCCCATGTAGTCGTGCACCAACTCCGGAATCACCACGATGCGAGTGCGGTGGTTTTTGGTGCTGCTCTCCACGATTCCCTGGCCCAGCACCGAGCTGCGGGAGTGCTGTACCGTCACGGCCCCGCCGCCGTGCAGGTCGTTCCAACGCAGGGCGCACAGTTCGCCCCGACGCATCCCGGTGGCAATAGCGGTCAGGTAGAATACCCGATAAAGCAGCGGCTCCTGCAGAATGCATTGCAGCAGCTTACGCATCTCAAACTCGCTGGGAATATGCTGCGCCTTCTTTTCCACCCGGATACCCCGCACCCGATGGGCGGGGTTATAGAGCAGAATGTCGTTCCGCTTCGCATCTTCCAGAACAGCCGAGACCGTCTGGAGATACTTGCGCACTGTGGCTTCACACACAGGTTCACCGTTGCGCTTTTTTCGTTTGCGTAGTTCCGCACACATTTCTTCCAAAACCAGTGGTCGAAGTTTGTTCAGCGCGATCCCGCCAATATACGAATATACGATCTTGAGCTCACGCTGATAGCCGGCCAGCGTACTGGGCTTATAATGGGTCTGCCGCGTCAGCCAGCTTTCGGCGTACTGTTCAAAGGTGGTGCGGTCGTCCTCATCCATCCCACAGCGGAACCGCTTTTCCAACCGCTGCGCTTCGGCGTGGACGTATTGCAGTATGCTGCGTTTTGGCACCTCCCTGGGCACATCGATGGTTCGGCTCTGCATCCGCTTTTGACCTCCGGGGCGGTACCCGTTGCAGACGGTGATCTTGAATTTCCGATCGCCCCTCTGCTGAATTGACGCCATTCGCATCCTCCTCTCTGTTTGTCTGCCGGCAGCCGGTGCTGACAACGGAGCTTTGAAAACTTTTCTTTTCCCAATCGGGCCAAAAGGATTTTCGTAAAAAGCCCGTTGCCACCGTTGCCGCGCACCGAAAAGCCGCTTGTTTTCGCCATTTTCTCCGGCAACGGACAGATGGCAACGAAGAGAAGCCTTCTCCCCGGAACAGAATATCTCGGGAGGACCGATCCTCTTTGTTGCCGCGTTTTGCCCGGCCCGGTTGCCGGGTTACGCCCGTTCCCAGCCTTTTTGGCGGCCGTAGGGACTGGGGAAATGTCGCGGGTTGGAAAAGGCTTTCCAGCCGGCGATGGTGTTGTTCATGATGTCGTTGATCTCGCGGATGTCCCGCTGTTTCGGTTCCTCGGTCCCGCGCCCCAGCGCTTCCCTGAACAGCTGACGGGAGCAGACGATGCGCTCTCCGCACCGGTCCAGGTAGTCGGCAATGAGCCCGGCCTTGGTATCCTCGGGCATGAAGTCCCTCTGGTGCTGGCGCAGGTAGTCCTCCATCTCCCGGCTGAAGCAGAGCCGGAAATCGCCGGAGCGATAGATCGCCATGGCTTGCGCCCACACCTGGGCCAGATGGGCCCGAGTGGCCGCCTCGTCTTCCAGCACGTGAATCTCCGCCCGCTCAGGGTGCACCAGCACCGGCACGAACCGGCGGTTTCCTGTGCGGTCCAGCGGCAAAAAGTCCATCGTATTGGAAGAACCGCAGAACACACACTGACGCGGCCGGTCGGCGGGATGAGTCTCATAAGGGACTTTGTAGGTCTCTTTCTGTCGGCTGAGAAAGGCTTTGATCTCCTCGATGCTTTTCGCATTGGCTGTGGCGATCATCTCGGACATCTCGATGATCCAGTGTCCCTGCATTTTGCGGTACACATTCTCATCGTCCAGCCGTTTCAGGTCATCGGAGAACCAGTCGTCCCGGCCTGCCAGCAGGCGAAAAAAGGAGGACTTGCCCGACCCCTGGCCACCCACCAGGCAAAGCATGAGCTCGAACTTGCAGCCCGGCTCGAACACCCGGCTGATGGCACCCAACAAAAACAGCCGCAGCGCGGCTTCGGTGTAGTCATCCTCGTCCGCACCCAGAAAGCGGTGCAGGCAGTGCCGGATGCGGTCTTCCCCGTCCCATACCAGGGAGTTGAGGAAATCCCGGACGGGATGATAGCGGTTTTCATTGGCCACCACCATGGCCGCATCCTGCAGCTTCTTTTCCACCACCAGGCCATAGGTTTCCTCGAAGTACATGAGCAGGTACTTGATGTCCACATCACTCAGAGTAGAGCTCTCCCGGTACCAGCCCAGGGGCTTGACCACATCCACCTGCCCGGTGAGCAGATTTTTGCAAATGGCCCCTCTCAGCAACGGGTCGCTTTGCAGCACCCGTTTGTAGTTCGCCATGGTGTTGGCGACCTTTCCGTTTTCCGTCCGTTCCAGGCTGAGTCCCACCGCCTCAGAGGGGGTCAGTTCCCGTGGTTCCTTTCGCATCTCATCCGCCAGTATGCATCACCTCCCGCAGCTTTGCCTTTTCCGTTCCTGTTCCTTTTCTCGTTCCACATACCTCCTTTGACTGTGACCCTTATGAGGGTCGTCTTTATATCGCGCACGTTGTGGAGTCGATACGCCTAGTTGACTTGCAGCGTGCTTGCTCCAAAACGGACACTTCAAAAAATACGTTTGCTGCGCCGTGGCATGCCATTGGTGTTCCGCCTTTGCAGCAGTTCTGGCAAAACGGCAGCAGGGGTCTGGGGCCTCCCAGGAAGAGTTGCGTTTGGATATCCAAACGCTATGCTTGCAAATCGAGCCACCCACCGGGAGAGATATTTTGATGTGTAACATCTATCCCACCACCCCTTATAAGCATAGCAAAAGGTAAGTACTATAAACCGGATTATAAGTTCGTTCCGTCATTTTTCTCGCTGTGTTTTCCAAACCTGTTCCAGATACAACGCGCAGATTTTGGCCTGGAGCCGGCAAAGGATTCTGTCACAGGGCTCCTTGTGCTTGGTTCAGCAGCATCCTAGGGTTCCTTATGTAGGGTTCCTTCTAACGGGTTCAGCAGCCCTGCAGGGTTCCTTATGTAGGATTCCTTGTACCGGGTTTGGCAGCACCCCAGGGTTCCTTATGTGGGGTTCCTTACTTGGGGAACCCCAATTATCAAGGAAGCCTAATTAGGCTTCCTTGATGGGATCGATTAGCGCATTATATAGAAACAAGGAAGCCTAATTAGGCTTCCTTGTTGTCACAACAGGCAGATATAAATAAAAACCACCCGGTAATGCAAAGTTTTAGAAAGGGTCTCTCGCAAAAAGCACTGCACAAATCGAGGCTGAAGATTTCTAGTCTTCTGTTCTCACAGTCACGCTATGCATCTCCGCAACCTGATTCTTGCCAATCACAAAATTTCATACTACACTAAAATCAGAAAGCAAAAACGCAAAAGGAGGCGTACCATGCCCACCGTATTGATCGACGCAGACGGCTGCCCGGTGGTGGATCTGACCGTCCGCCTCTGCCACATCCGGGGAATACCGGTGCTCATCCTTTGCGATACCGCCCACCGCATAGAGCGGGAGGGCGCACAGACGCTGGTGTTTGACAAGGGCGCAGACAGCGTGGACTTCGCCCTGGTCAACCGCGTGTGCCCTGGTGACATCGTGGTGACCCAGGACTACGGTCTGGCCAGTATGTGCCTTGCCCGCCGGGCCCGGGTGCTGAGCCAGAACGGCCTGGAATATTCCGCTGACAACATCGACGCGCTTTTGGAGCGCCGATGGCAAAACAAAAAGCTCCTCCGGGCCGGCAAGCACCCGAAGGGGCCCACCAAACGGACGCGGGAGCAGGATGAGGCGTTTGCGAAAACGCTGGAAAAACTGCTGTCGGAAAGCGCGCCGTTGTAAAGGCATGCGTCGACATTGCAGAAAGGAAGCGTTGCGAAGTGGATACCTTTGTGGCAGATGGCAAAACCGTGTCTGTGTTCTCCGCTGCTGAGCCGGGCGCTCCGGTGGTGTACCTGAACACCTTTGGCGAGGAAGGACAGGCTGTCTTCGACGCTCTGACGGCAATAGGCGGCCCGGCGCTGACCCTGGTGACGATCAGCGGCCTGGACTGGGACCGGGACATGTCCCCCTGGGACAGCCCGGCGGTGTTCAAAAGCGCCGCGCCCTTCGCCGGCGGAGCGGATGATTATCTGCGGCTTCTGGCTGAGGAGATCGTTCCCGCCGCGGAACGGCGGCTGCCTAGCACACCTATCTGGCGCGGCATCGCGGGGTATTCCCTGGCCGGGCTGTTCGCGGTGTATGCTCTCTATCGCACGGATGTGTTCTCCCGGGCGGCCAGCGTGTCCGGCTCGCTCTGGTTTCCCGGGTTCAGGGAGTATGTACTTTCCCACACGCCCCTGCGCCAGCCGGACTGTGTCTTTTTCTCGCTGGGCGACCGGGAGAGCAAGACACGGAATCCGGTGCTCCGGACGGTACAGGAAAATACCGAAGCCCTCTGCGAATTTTACCGGGGCCAGGGCATCCGCACTGCCTTTCAGCTGAACCCCGGCGGCCACCACGACCATTCGGCACAGCGGACAGCCGCCGGGATCCAATGGATCACAAACGGATAAATTGTGCCTGCACGGCGGTATCGCATACCCCTGCGGCTGTGCTATAATTTCCGTAACGACGCAAAAAGCGGGGTGAGTGTATGGCGGTAGAGAACGGCGAATGGATCATGCGTGGTCCAGATCGGGACGATCCGGCCTGCATCCGCAGCTGGGAGGCGCTGGTGGATTGGATCGACCAGGTGGGCTTTCTTCCTCTGTTCCGCAACGAGATCGAGGGCTTTTCCGCCGAGGAACGCACCTGCCCCTTCGACTGGTGGAGCGGCGATGCGGCCCGGGATCCCTGGGAATGGCGGCAGGTCATCGCCCGCAGTGGACGGGTGGCCTATGGCAAATTCTTCGGCAAAAAAGCCGGCTTCATCTCCCGCAGATGGTTTCCTCACTTTGCCAACTGGCGGCGGGACGGCTATGACTTCGACAGCCGCTGGGAGGATGAGCTGGCCACCGCACGCCAGAAAAAGATCATGGATCAATTTCTTGAACGGGACGAACTGCTCTCCTTTGACCTGAAGCAATTGGCCGGCTTTGGCAAGGGCGGCGAGAAAAACTTTGAGGGCACGGTCACTGACCTGCAGATGGAGGCGTATCTGCTGATCCGGGACTTTCGCCAGCGCCGGAACAAGCGCGGTCAGCTCTACGGCTGGCCCCGTTCTGTCTACGCCACGCCGGAGGCGCTCTGGGGCAGCGACTACATTGCCTCCGTCTATTCCACCGACCCGGCCCGGTCCCGCGAACTCGTGCTTCAGCAGGTGCAGGCCTGTTTTCCCGCCGCCACGGACAAGGCCCTCAAGTCCGTGTTGGGCGGCAGCCGCTGAAAGGAGTTTTTCCTATGCGCATCCTCATGCTGGGCAACAGCCTGACCTTTGCCAACGATATGCCCCACATGCTGGCCACACTGACCGGCGCGGAGGTGGTCCACCACACCCGGGGCGGGGCGCGTCTGTCGGAGCAGCTGAACCCGGCCACACGGCCGGGAGCCCAAACGCAGGCCGCACTCGCCGGGGAACACTGGGACTATGTGGTGCTGCAGGAGATGAGCCACGGCCCCATCTCCTCACCAAAAAGCTTCTTTTCCAGCGTGGCACAGCTCTGTGAACAGATCCGGGCGAGCGGCACAGCGCCGGTCCTCTATGCCACCTGGGCCTACCAAAAGGGCAGTGTCAAACTTGCCGCCAAGGGCTGGGACTACGATGAAATGAGCCGGGCTCTGTCCGACGCATACCGGCAGGCCGCCCGGGAGAACCACGCGCTGCTGGCGGACGTCGGCCGGCGATTTTACGAACTGGCCGACACCCGGGACCTCTACGCCGCCGACGGCGTACACCCCACCGAAGCGGGTTCCCGCCTCGCCGCCCAGGTCATCGCGACCGTCATTCAAACCCACAAGGAGAACGGATATGGTACAAGAGATTTGCAAGGATGTGCTGCTTCTGGCGCGAAAATCTGAACCCGCCACGCCGGATGATCTGCCGGTGGCCGCCGATCTGCTGGAGACGCTGGAGGCCCACGCCGACGGCTGTGTGGGCATGGCCGCCAACATGATCGGCGTGGCAAAGCGCATCATCGCCTTTGACGACGAGGGCACCTACCGGGTGCTGTTCAACCCGGAAATCGTCAAGAAAAGCGGCCCCTACGAGGCCGAAGAGGGCTGCCTGTCCCTCACTGGCACCCGCAGGACAAAGCGCTGGAAGACCATCAAGGTGAAATATCAGGACGAGCAGTTCCGGGAGCGGTTCAAGACCTGGACCGGCTGGTCCGCCCAGATCATTCAGCATGAGATCGACCACTGCGAGGGGATCATCATATGAAAAAATGCAGGATCACCGTCATGCGCATCACCCGGTACGAAGATCTGATGGCACGCTACGAAAATCCCATCGAGCACGCCTGTGAGATGCAGGAGGGGCAGGTGTTCATCGCCAACGGCTGGGAGCGGCCGGAGGGTTTTTGCCCCAGTGCCTGGGATACCCTCTCCCCCTTCGTGCTGGCCCTGAGCCACGGTGCGGAAGACTTCTATGAGGGCTGGATGAAAAATCCCCGTTCCGCCATGCTCTCCTGCAACGACGGATTCCGTCCGGTGAGCTTTCTGGTGGAGGCGCTGAATGAAGATGCGGACTAAGGAGGAATCACCATGTTTACGAACAAAGTTGCCGTCGTGACCGGCGGCGCCAAAGGCATCGGCAGAGCCATTGTCCAGGAGTTCCGCAAAGCCGGGGCGGCGGTGTGCGTCATCGACCTGCTGCCGAATGAGTATTTTGTGGGCGATGTATCCGACAAGGCGGCGCTGGAAACGTTTGCCCGCAAAGTCATTGCGGAGCATGGCCATGTGGACTATCTCATCAACAACGCCCTCCCGCTGATGAAGGGCATCGACGAGTGCAGCTGGGAGGAGTTCAACTATGCCCTGCGGGTGGGGGTGACCGCCCCCTTCTATCTGACCAAACTGTTCGCTCCCCATTTTGCGCCGGGGGCATCGGTGGTGAACATCTCCTCTTCCCGGGACCGGATGAGCCAGCCCCAGACCGAGAGCTACACGGCGGCCAAGGGCGGCATCTCGGCCCTGACCCACGCCATGGCGGTGAGCCTTGCGGGCAAGGTGCGGGTGAACAGCATCTCGCCCGGCTGGATCGAGACCGGCGATACGGTGTGGACCGGCCCGGACGCCGACCAGCAGCCCGCCGGGCGGGTGGGCAATCCGCTGGACATCGCCAACATGGTGCTGTTTCTCTGCTCGGACAAGGCGGGCTTCATCACCGGCGAGAACATCTGCATTGACGGCGGCATGACCCGCCAGATGATCTACCACAACGATTTCGGCTGGACATTTGAGGGAGGGGACAACGCATGAAAACGGCAATTTGCTATCTCTCCTGCCACCACGGCAATACCCGCAAGGTGGTGGAGGCCATGGCCGAGGCGGGCGGCGCTGACCTCATCGACGTGCGCACCCGCCAGATGGTGCGGCTGGAGGAATACGACCGCGTGGGATTCGCCTCCGGCATTTATGGCTTTGAGATGCACAGGGCTCTGATTGCTTTTGCCCGGCAGTATCTGCCCGCGGGCAAACCGGTATTTTTCGTCTACACCTATGGCGGCGCAAAGGGCAACGGCACGAAGACGCTGCGCCAGATCGCCCGGGAAAAGGGCTGCCCGGTGCTGGGGGAGTTTTCCTGCAAGGGCTATGATACCTTCGGCCCCTTCAAGCTGGTGGGCGGCCTTGCCAAGGGCCGCCCCAACGAGGAGGATCTGGAAAAGGCGCGGGCGTTTTACCGGGGGCTGGCATCACGGTAAAGCTTTGGGGGAAGGGGCAAAGCAGATATGAGTTGTTCAACCCACGGATCTAAAATTGACCGCATCCAGGTGGATTACTGCCGCACCACCACTGTGTATCCCCGAACGGCCAAGGAACGAGCACATTGGCAATCCTTTACCCGCTCTCACTCGGAGCATCTGATCCTTGATCGCTTTTCGGGAACTCTGGAGCTGCAGTTCGAGCTTGCCCCTGGATGCTCTGTCACCCATAAATATCAACTGAAAGAGCAGGTGACCGAACTCCTGGATTGTTTTTCCGTAGGAGCTCTGTTTGCGGACAGTTATCCCCAAACGGAATTGGGTGTAGAGCAAACCGACGGGGAAGAATACCTTGTACAGGATCCAAAGCGTTCGACCGCGTATCTGATCACCATCCGCTACCGAGGAAATCGGGAGCGAAGGATTTCCGGCTCCTACGACAAAAATCGCCTCCCTGCAGATTATCCCCAGTTCATGCGGCCTATTTTTTCACTGATTCAGGAGTTCAGCTTCGGCGAGATGATTTTCCCTGAAGTATATGAGAAAAGGCGGCGGAAAAAGGGAGAATTGATTTATTGCAGCGTGGTGTTCGACAATGGCCTGAAAACCTACTATTACCGCACCGAGGATGATTCTCTCGATGCGGGCGATGACGTGGTGGTACCTGCCGGAAGTGACAATCACCTTTCCATTGTCAAAATTGTCAAAGTGGAGTATTTCGCACCGGCGGATGTCCCCTTCCCGATTGAAAAGACCAAGGTGATCCTGCGCCGGTGCACCGAGGATGACTACAACGAGATAGGTTGAGCGGCCAGCGAAAGGCAGCTTACGGGGCTCCTCCCGCAGCGTCTCCCTTCCGACACCAGCGCCTGTTATTGGAGCACTCTCATGAACGCTTCGTATTCGGCGTCTTTAAAGCAGCAGAGGTAAACGTTCATCACGGTCTCCTTGTGGGCCTCAAACCAGCGGACGATCGTGCGCAGCGCAACCACGGCCGCCTCGTCCAGAGGGTATCCGTACACTCCCGTTGAAATGCCAGGGAAGGCAATACTTCCGCAGCCATTTTGCCGCGCTGTTTCCAGGCTGTTCCAGTAACAGGCGGAGAGCAGGTCGGCGTCCCTGTTTTTTCCACTGTAAACCGGCCCCACGGTGTGGATAATGTGATCCACATCCCGGATCGCATAAGCACCGGTAATCTTGGCCTGCCCCGTTTCACAGCCGTTCAGCTTCCGGCATTCTTGGAGCAGCTCTTTCCCGGCCGCGCGGTGGATAGCCCCATCCACACCGCCGCCACCCAGCAGGCTCGTATTGGCCGCATTGACGATCGCGTCCACATGCATGTCCAGTACGCTCCCGCGCACAAAGCTGATGTGCGATTTCGGAACATGCTGTTTTACAACTTCAAGAGATTCTTTTGTAAGGATCATTTTCTTGTCCCATGGGTTGATCACAAGGCCCTGGCAGTGCGGCCAGCGGTCCAGCGCATTTATCAAATCCCCAAAGGTTTGGTTGATGACCGACGAGGATTCCCCTTTATCCAGCTCTTCCTGGCTGGTAAAGACGGGGATCAGGTAGTTTCCTTCCGGATCCTCCGCTATGTGCCGAAAGCGTATGGGCACCTCCTGGTCACAGGTACAGGTATCCCCCACTTTCAATTTTTCCGGATCTCCCAACATCCGGGCCAGAACATCCGGCGTCTCGATGGGAACATACACCTGCATGCCATGCCCGATCCCCATCTGCAGCGTGTTGAACACCGGTTCCACCGGGGCATTTTCCCCGCCAAAATACCAATTGAAAATCGTCCGTTCCACAGCGGTTGCGTACCGATCCAGCGCCACTTTGATTCCTCCCTGTTCCTCACATTTTTGCCTCACCGCAAGCCATTACAGTTTGCTTATCCTAAGCATAGCACAGGTCCGGTCCCATAGACAGGGCTTTCAATGGCCGTATTGTCAAAAAGGCCGTCGAAGACACTCTGCCAGAATGTTTCCACCCGCTCTGACCGACCAAAAGCTGAGGGGGCAGCCCTTTTTAAGGCTGCCCCCTCAGCTTTTCACATGTTCTGCGCCTTATAGTTCTCCCCCCATGTCCGCATGGCGTCCAGAATGGGTTTCAGGCTTTTTCCCAGATCTGTCAGGCTGTACTCCACCCGCGGCGGAACTTCCGCATATACTTTGCGGCTCACCAGCCCTTTTTCTTCCATGTCCCGCAGCTGGGCAGTGAGAACTTTCTGGGAAACGCTGCCAATGGACTTTTTGAGCTCTCCAAACCGCTTCGTTCCCGGCATGAGGTCGCGCAGGATCAGGACCTTCCATTTATCACCGATCAGCATAAGCGTTGTCTCTACCGGGCAGGCAGGTAATTCTTTTGTTTGCTGCATGGTATCACGCCTTCCAATAGTTTCTTTTTAGTGACTACAGCACAAAAAAGTGCTTACTTTACAATAGATACTTACTGAATTATTATAATCCTGCAAGAGAAAAGTTGCAATTCCAAACCCCACATTCCAACCAGGAGGTATGTATCATGAATGATGTTGTGAAGTTTTTGCAGGAAAATCCCGTGCAGTATCTGGCCACTGTCGGCCGTGACGGAAAAGCCAAGTGCCGCCCCTTCATGTTTTCAGGAGAGATGGACGGCAAGCTGTGGTTCTGCACCAACAACCGGAAGGACGTCTACAAGGATATGCAGGCCAACCCCAACATCGAGATTTCTGTTTCCAGCCCGGCTTATGCGTGGATCCGTCTGAACGGCAAGGCCGTGTTCGAGAACAACATGGCCGCCAAGGAGATGTGCATCCAGAATCCCATCGTCAAGGGGCAGTACGGCGAGGCCACCAACCCCATCTTTGAAGTATTCTATCTCAAGGGTGCCCATGCGGTGATCGCTGACTTCTCCGGAAACCCGCCCAGGGAGTACGACCTGTAAGCAGCATGATGTGGGCCCTATCCACTCTGCCGTTTTTGCCACCGTGGACAACCAGGGACGCCCTGTCACCTGTGCGATTGACATCAGGGGGTATGATGAAAGTGGCCTTTATTTTCTGACAGCAAGGGGTAAGAACTTTTATGATCGGCTGAAAGCCAATGAAAATGTTGCCTTTACCGCCATGAAGGGTAAAGATACCCTTTCCTGTGTGGCGGTGTCTGTGCAGGGCAAGGCGAAGGAGATCGGGGCGGACATGCTGCCCGACCTGTTCCGTAAAAATCCCTATATGGAGAAGATTTATCCCGATGTGCGTTCCCGCAGCGCGCTTACAGTATTCAAAATTTACGAAGGAACCGGAGAATGGTTTGACCTCTCCAAACTTCCTATTGAACGGGCCAGCTTCTTTTTCGGCGGCGCACAGGCAAAAGAAACCGGCTATTTTGTGACGGATAAATGCATTGGCTGCAAGCTGTGTTATTCCAAATGTCCACAGAAGTGTATCGACATTTCAAAAAAGCCTGTGGTTATTCGGCAGGAACACTGTCTGCACTGCGGAAATTGCTATGAAATTTGCCCGGCAAGGGCGATTGAACGGAGATGAGAGGATGACGCAGGACGAACGATTGAATTTTCTGCTCCATGCTCTGCTGGCGGAACGAAACGAATATAAAGAGATCCCGGTGCCGTATTCCCTGCAGGAAAAGCGGCGGCTTTTGCGCAGCCTGATGAATGTGCGTCCGCCCGTCCCGGCCCGTGAGGATTTTTTGCAGGTGCAGGACACTTACCTGAAAGAGCGTCTCGCACAGCGGGGCGTGACAAAGCTGGATGACCTGATGCCGGTGCGTCCCGGGCTGTATCTCTGGCAGGGAGACATCACCACACTGGCGGTGGATGCCATCGTCAACGCGGCCAACAGCCAGATGCTGGGCTGCTTTGTGCCCTGCCACGGCTGCATCGACAATGCCATTCACACCTATGCAGGGGTGCAGCTCCGCCTGGAGTGTGCCCGCCTCATGGCCGGGCAGGAGGAAGAACCCACCGGCCGCGCAAAAATCACGAAGGCTTACAACCTGCCCTGTCGCTATGTACTGCATACTGTCGGCCCGATCATCTGTGGAGCCGTCACGCAGGCAGACCGGGAACTGCTGGCCAGCTGCTACCGCACCTGCCTGGAGCTTGCGGAAGCCAGCGGGCTGCACAGTGTAGCCTTTTGCTGTATATCCACCGGAGAGTTTCACTTTCCCAATGAACTGGCCGCAAAGATTGCCATACAAACGGTGGCAGAATGGCAGCGGCAAAACCCGGACAAAATCAAGGTGATCTTCAATGTTTTCAAGGACAGAGACTATGAAATCTACAAGCGCCTGCTGCGATAAGATCGCACGGCTCAAACAGGAATTGGACACGGCGGACGCTGTGGTGATTGGAGCAGGTTCCGGGCTTTCCACTTCCGCCGGGTTTCTCTATGCCGGCGAACGCTTTCAAAAATATTTCGGGGACTTTATTGCAAAGTATGGCTTCCGCGATATGTATTCAGGCGGCTTTTATCCCTTTGACAGTCTGGAGGAACATTGGGCGTATTGGAGCCGGTATATCTACATCAATCGCTATCTGGACGCCCCAAAACCAGTGTATCAGGAGCTTTTGAAGCTGGTGCAGGGGAAGGACTATTTTGTGCTGACCACCAATGTGGACCATTGTTTCCAAAAGACCGGATTTGACAAGCAGCGTTTGTTCTATACCCAGGGCGACTATGGCCTGTGGCAGTGCTCCAGGCCCTGCCACCAAAAGACCTATGACAACGAAACCATTATCAAAAAGATGGTGGCCGAACAAAAGGATCGAAAAATCCCCAGTGAACTGATCCCCCGCTGTCCGGTCTGCGGCGCGCCCATGTCCATGAATCTGCGGGCGGATGATACCTTTGTGGAGGATGAAGGCTGGCACATCGCCGCCCGGCGGTATGAGGAGTACCTGCAGGGCCACGAGGGACAGCATATCCTCTTTCTGGAACTGGGGGTTGGCGGCAATACGCCGGTCATCATCAAATATCCGTTCTGGCGCATGACCCTGGCCAATCCCCGGGCTGTCTATGCCTGTATCAACCTGGATCAGGCATACTGCCCGCCGGAAATCGAATCCCGGTCTCTCTGCATAGGGAAGGATATTGGCGAAGTCCTGACCGCGCTTTTGTAAAGGGTGTCTTGCCGGCGGCAGGGACGCTACAAAGAGGTTTTTTCAGGATGAGCAAAGCCTAGATCTAAGATATGCAATAACCGCAGGCCTTCGAGCACAGATGGGGCATATTACCGTCCTGGGCCACTGAAAGAAAGCCCGCCTGAAAGGCGGGCTTTCTTCGTTCCTGGCTGACCTTATACGTTCGTTGTCACTTTTATCCGTCGATGGTGATGGTGATTACCGGCTCCTCGAGAGTCGTATATCCCTCTTTGATTTCGAATTTCAGCTCGATATCCTGTATATCGGATGTCGACGTGATCTGATTGTCCTCGAGGGAAGATTGCCACAATTGGATCACCAGCGCCGCGGATTCTCCATCTGCCAACTCCTGGTTATAGAAGGAGTAATCTGTCATGAAGCCGTTTACCGAAAGCGAATCGTAAACGTCATCAATCGTGAGTGTCTTTCCGCTGCTGTTCTCCGCTGCCAGAAGCACATACAAATCATCGCTCCAATCAGAGGCATCCTCCTGTACCGCCTTGAACACGATTCGCAGGCCATTGCTGTTATAGACTTCTTTTCCCGCTGCGTCAAAGCTGGCGGATGCGCCAGGGATTGCAATCGTAACCGGCGTCTTCTCCGCGAGCGTCACCCCCTCCTCATCGGATTGCTCCAGGGACAGGGAAACCGATCCCACTTCGGTGATCCCGTAAGTGCTCCAGAACTCGCCGTCCAGCACCGACGAAAGCTCTACTTCGGCAATACGGCGTTTGCCAGGATTGATGGCGTCGCTTGACCAGGTGGAACCGCTCACCACGAAGCCGTTGATCCTGATGTCCGAGCTGGATACATACACCATGCTGTCCGTGGTGTTTTCCAGTTCCAGCAACAGGGCGGTCTCGCCGTTCTTGTTTCTAAGGACTCCGCTGGAGAGCAGCTTCACCCCGTTTTGCTCATAGACGGCATCCTGCCCGAAGTACACCACTTCATAACCATAGGTATTCATAGCAGCGGAGCTTGCGATGGTCTGCTGATAATGGTCCGTTCCATAATCATGTGCGTCCGCGGCGGAGGTCCTGAGTGCACGGGGACCGGTGTAGGTGCTGTTGTAATCGTCATCCGTTATGGTGAAACCGATCTCCAGATCCGCTATCTCATTGATGCCGTAGGGCATTAAGGCGTCATAGCCGAACTCGATGACCTCGTTCGCCTTTTTCCCATTGGATACATCACAGTTCAAATAGCCATCATCGATCATGTAGCCGTTGATGGAGTTGCAGCTGTATCCCAGGGAACCGCTGACGAAGGAAAGGTCTTTCCCGCTGTTGTTTTCAATGGTGAGCGCCAGTTCCACGGAGTAATCCGTATAAGTCAGTCCTGTTGCTGTGATCTTTATGCCGCCCTCATCCACCAATACGGTTTCATCCAGGGCAGCGTTCCTGTTGAACGGTTCCAATGTTGCTTCGGACTGCTCTGCCGCATTCCCGTCAGACGTGCTGCTTGCGGCATCCCCTGCGGAAGCCGGTTGGCTGCCAGCCCCACTGCCCGGTGCGTCGGCAGAGCTGCAGGCAGCCAGACTTGCCAGAAGCACCATTGCCAGCAGGATAGACAAAAACTTTGCTTTCATACCAAATCCTCCTTTGTATTCGATGGATGGAGTGCGATTTTCCGTGAACCATCGACCATTACAACGCAGCGATGTACTCTTTTGCCTGTTGAATCAGTTCCTGCAGTTGGACATTTTTCGTTTCCAATTCCGCAATCTTTGCCTGGATTGCGGCCTTTCTGACAGGGATATCGGCATCCAAAAGCTCTTTAATCTCCTTCAGGTGAAAGCCCAGCTTCTGGTAAAACCGAATAAGCCGGATGCGTTCCCGCTCCGGCTCGCTGTAGAGCAGATGCCCATATTTGTTTTTCCCTGAAGGGCGTACAAGCCCGATCTTCTCATAGCCTTGCACAGCCCGCCGGGGAATCTTCAGTTCAGCGCACATTTGGCGCAGCGTCTGTTGCATCTTCATTTCCTCCTCACCGTAAAACTGCACGTAACGTGCAGTCAAGGGTTTCGTGAAAATCGCATTCCGCAACAGGGTTTGCAAATTTCGCGAAGGGAGAAAATGGCCGGTACAGGCTCGACAAAGCAAAAAGAGCACCCGTCTGACGACGGGCGCTCTCTATTTGTAGAAAGACCTGCTTTGGAATCTTTCATGGATTTCAGTTTAGAAACAAGAATATGAACGAAAAAGCAAATGAGTGGCACATTCTAGGGCGATTGGGGGCATATTTCGCCATCCGGCTCCGAATGGCATCAATTCCTTTACAGGGTGATCAGTTTTTTCATATTTATGGCCGAAAACTTAAGCTTTATCCAGTTTGTCGTCTGGGCCAAACCTCTGTACAGCACGTAAAATAAGTTCTGCTTTCCCTTTGGATATATAAGTGCTTTGCAAACATGTACATTGAAATGTTTCCCGAAACGATAACAGGTGAACTTAGTAAAATACGCATCATTCTGTTAGTAATCACAAGTTTTGTCTTCATGGTTTTTCTTCACACACTTGAGTTAACGCCATTAATACTGTTGTCTTTGGATCCTCTCCTGTCTATAATGAAGCTGAATCCTCGAATTTGGCAGGAAGCAATGACCTGGATGCGGACAGGCGTTGAACCATTGCTTTTAGCGGAAATTGCAAAGCCTATAATGATGGCGGTTATTGTGCGGAGGTGATAAGCACAAAGTAAATCCTTGAGGAATCTCTATTGTTTAAAAATAAGAGGAGTGTAAATCATGGAAATTCTATTGCAAAAAAAGATTTTGCGCGTTATTGTGTCGCTCGTTCTCGCTTTAGTATCTGTTGTTTTCCTGTCCGGATTGACCTCATCTCCTGAATTTCACAAAAGCACCTTAGCTGCCTTAGAGGAAAAGCAATCAACCGTACTTGAGTTATCAGCTGCTTCCGCAGCCGCCTCTGCAGCAATCACACTTATCCCCGGGGATGTTGCCACACCAATTGCCAATAAACTGGCAGATTTAAGCTCCCACTTCATTCTGGTTTTATGCGCAATTTTGTTGGAGAAATACTTATTGACCATCACTGGTACCATTACTTTCTCGCTGCTGGTCCCGTTGGCTTGCATATTGTATGTAATGTATGTTCTGTTTGACTGGAAGAGCCTGCAAACGTTGGCAACAAAACTTGCTTTGTTCGGATTGTTGATCTTTTTCGTAATCCCTGCCAGCGTACATGTGTCTGATATGATAGAAGCAACATATCAGACCTCGATCGAAGCAACCATCGATACTGCGGCCACTATTGTTGACGAAATCGAAGAGGATGCTGACAGTTCAGAAAAAGATGACGACGGATTCTTAGCCGGTCTGGTCTCCTCGGTTACTGAAAGCGTCACAGGAGCCATATCCCGTATCACAGACAAGGCCGGTGAAATGGTTAATCGCTTTATCGAAGCATTGGCTATTATGTTAGTAACCTGTTGTATCATTCCTATTCTGGTGCTACTGTCTTTTGTCTGGTTCGCAAAAATCTTGCTGGCCGTGGATCTCCCCATCAACTATTTCAGCATACACCAGGGTATAAAAAACAATCTTTTTGCTAAGAAAACGAAAAACGCACAATAATCAATCAGCCTATGAGTCTCCTCTGATTGAATTGAGAAGATGCAACAAATCTACTATTTCCCCTATCTTGAAACGGCTCTATTTCCAGTGTTACCGACCACTATGACCACCATTTGACCACCACGCACACAAAAGCCCGCGAAGCCAGTACTGAAAAGGCTTCACGGGCTTTTTATATAGTTTTCTTATTTGTGCACAACCGACGAAAAACGGCTTTGTAGCGCCGTTTGGCGTTGTGTGTCTGGGAACTCCGACCCGGAAGGCCGCTGGTTCGAATCCAGTCGGGCGCACCAGATCGTCGCAAGCGTCATAACGCTTGCGACGATTTTTTTGTACGGGGCGTTATCCGAACATAAACTTCGTCATGGGCGGGGCTTTCCAAACAGAGGCAGGGTGGATTCGCAGGCTGGCGTCCGTATCCCAGAACCTATATAACAAAACCAATACAAAACAAAAGAGATTACCATAAACCTCATCTCCCTCTCCGGCACCCACAGCCTGCTGCGGACGGTAGCACTGCAGGGACCGGCACGCAATCGAACTGCAGGCCGCAAAAGACTTTTATTGC
The DNA here is from genome assembly GCA_019114225.1 of Candidatus Allofournierella pullicola. GTDB lineage: Bacteria > Bacillota > Clostridia > Oscillospirales > Ruminococcaceae > Allofournierella_A > Allofournierella_A pullicola. The sequence continues at coordinate 30,378 of DXFW01000020.1, forward strand.
ACGGGCAGGTCGGTGTCCTGCATCCGGGCGGCGGAATGTTGTATTCGCAACACGTTTGCATTATACTATAAAAAAGCGCGGGTGCGGCGATACGGCGCATTGCATCCAGAAGGAGGAAGATCATGAGTTGCGTTCCGGTCAACCGTGCTGTGGATGGGCGCAATGCGCGCAGGGCGGCTTTTCTGGCCCTCCTTTTTTCCACCTATATGTTCGAATACATGGTCACCCTCACCTTCATCGACCAGCGGAACATCGCCATTTCCGGCTCCTCCTGGCAGCTTGCCCTGCACTACATCGACACGCTCCTTTCCGCCGCGGGCTTTGCCTCCTTCGCGCTGCTGCGAAGGATCTTCAAGGAGGAAAAAACGCGGGTCAGGCTGCTGGTGATTCCGAACATGGTGTATTGCGTGAGCATGATCGCCCTTTGCTTTATGGGCTCGGTGGCGGCCTATTCCGTTACCGCAATGCTGACCGCGTTTTCTCTGGGCGTGCTGGGCGGGATGGTCTACTTCTGCATGTCCCAGGCGTTGGCCCAGACCTCCTGCATGGGAAAGGTCATGGCGGCGGGGGCGGCAGCGGCGGTATTGCTTCAGTATCTGCTGCAGAAGCATCTGGATATCGTCCTCGGCCTGCCGGTGGTGCTGGTCCTGGGGTTTTCGGCAACGCTTTGGCTCACCGTCAAAAGGCCCTGGGATTGGCTGGGAGAAGACTGCCTTCCCTATGCCAAGGAGTCGCCGGCATCCAAAAGCGAGCTTCGGCAAAAGCAGTTCATCCTGTCGCTCACCGTGGTGGCCCTTGCGGTGGTCGGGATCTTTTACGACGCGCAGATGATGCGGCTCAACGTGCAGACCCACTACCAGGAGTTCGATTATTACGCCTGGCCTCGCCTGTTCCTCATTGCCGGCTACGCTTTGATTGGGATCATCGGCGATGTGAAACAGCAGAAATACGTTCCCATCGCCACCTTGTGCACGGCGATGTTTGCCGTGTTCAACCCAATCCTGCTGGGGGAGATGGAAGGCTACCAGTTTAATATGTGCATCCACTATGCCTGCCTGGGGGCCAGCGTCTCCTATTTCAACCTGATGTTCTGGAACATTGCCCCCAAGACCGGCTGTCCTGAGCTTTGGGCCAGCATGGGGCGGGTGATAAGCGGCCCGGTGGAGGCCGCCCTATCGGCCATGCAGGTGGCGGACCTGCCCTTGAACGCGATGGTCGGCATCGACATTCTGATGTTTGTGTTGCTGGTTCTTGCGCTGGCGGTGGGCGACTATCTGCAGATCGGCCGCCGGGAGGAGAAGGAGCGGCCGGACGGGCGGCCCGTCGGCCCGCCGGAATTGACGCAGCAGCAGCGGCTTGCGCTGTACGCAGCCCATTGCTCCCTGACGCCCCGCGAGACCGAGGTGCTGGAAAAGCTGTTGACCACCGAGGACGGCGTGCAGGAGATCGCGGACAGTTTGTATATATCCCGCCGCATGCTCCAGCGGTACATCGCCTCCATTTACGAAAAGACCGGCACCGGTTCCCGGATCGGGCTTTTCCGGCGCTACACCGGTTTTATGACCAAAGAATGACCAGGATAAAACACGCCGCCCCATCACCCGGCCGGGTGATGGGGCGGCGTGTTTTTTGCCCGGCGGACCTGCCGGGAACCGGGCCGGCGGTTTTCCCGTCAGGCCATCAGGGTCAAAAGGGCCTCGTACGCCAGCATATCGTCGGGCGTGGAAATGCCGACGTCCCAATAGATGGCGTAAAGGTCGCCCTGGTATTCGCCATAGGGGCTGCACATGAGCCGGTAGGGCGTGCCGCCGCAGTCGTATTCCAAAATTGTGCTCAGGAAAGCCTCGTCCTCGGTGCTCACGCCGTACCCGCAGTGGGTGAGAAAATGCTCGACCAGCTCCACGCTGCTGGTATAATCGGACCTGGACTCAAAGCTGTCGATTGCCTCGGCGGCGGGCAGCATCAGCTGGGCGTAGAGCGCGCCGACCTCCTCCTCGGTGTACTGGGGGAAGAGGGCGGCCAGCAGGTCCATCATGGCTTCGCAGGAAAGGGCGTTGTCGTTCTTGCCCACGTTCGCGCTGTTGCTGAGGGTGAACAGCGCCTTGAAGAGCACCAGCCGCCCGTCGGGGTCGTAGATGAGGCGGGCGTTCATGATGTTGTCGGGGTCGCTGCCGGTGAAATCACCCACCAGCGACATGACGCGGCCCACCGCCGGGTCGTCCCAGAGCAGCACGCGGTAGACGGAATACCCCTGCTCCTGGAAGGAGGTGCCCTCCAGGGTCTGGGCGTCGCTCTCCACCATGTAGGCGTAGCCGTCGGTGTTGTTGTTGAAGTTCTCGATGAAGCTCTCGATGGCGGCGGCGTCCTGAAAGCCCAGCTCGGTGCTCGCCACCGCGTCCTCGCCCTCATCGGGCCCGCCGCCGCCCGTCTGCGCGCCGCCGCCGCAGGCCGTGAGGCCCAAGAGCATGAACGCGGCCAGCAACAATGCCAATCCCTTTTTCAACATAGATCGTTCCTCCGTTTTCTGTGTTCTTATGGTGGCCGGGGCCGGGGCCGGACCCGGCCTCGGTTACCGCATGGAATGGGGCGCGGCGGGCGTCAGCCGGCCGCGAAGAAGGCGCCCGCCGAGGCAAAGGCCGCTTCGATGGCGATCTTGCCGTCGGTGGTCATGTAGCCCAGCAGCCCGCTCTGCGCGTCCTGGTAGGCCACCAGGCCGCTGCCGCAGGAGAAATAGCCGCTGATGGAAGGGTCGCTTGCCACCACGTTGCCGCTGGTGTCGATGAGGATCCACCGGTCGCCGTCCTGCACCTTGCCCACGCCGTCCCAGAAGGTGCAGCCGCCCACATAGGGGTCGGTGCCGGTGGCCACCATGCTGGCCGTGCGATAGGCGGGCGCGATGACCATTTCCCCCGCCTCGTTGATAAAGCCCCACAGCCCGTTTTGCAGCACCGGCGCCAGCCCGCTGCTGAACACCATGGCCTGTTCAAACGAGAAGTCGATCATCACCTTGCCGTCCTTGTCGATGAAGCCGTAGCGGCCGTTTTGATCCTGGGCCAGGTACCAGCCGTTCTCGCAGTAGTGGAGATAGGGATACTGGCAGGCCACGGCCACGTTGCCGCTGTCGTCGCACAGGCCGTAGAGGTCCGCGCCGTGGAACGGCCCGCCGGGCTTGATCTTCACCCGCATGTTGGGGTCAAAGCCGTTTTCGTCCGCGTAGTACTCCTTGGGGATGGTGGCCAGGATGTTGCCCTGGGTATCCAGGATGACCGGCGCGTCCTCGCTGCCCATCCGCTGGTCGGTGGCCTCGTTCACCCGGCGGGCGGCCACGGCCTTGCCGCCGGTAAAATTAGAGGCGAAGCCGAAGAAGTAGGTGCTGGCGTAGCCCGAACCGGTGACCTTGGGCAGCGCCTGCGCGCTGAACAGCACGTTGCCGTCCTGGTCGATGTAAATTTTGTCGTAGCTGCTGTCGGTCTTCAGCTCCACCGCCGCGATGCCCTCCCGGAACTGCTCGGAGCTGGCCAGGGGGTAGGTGGCCCCGTCGCTGTCGCGCACCTCCCGGATCACCGGCGTGCCGGCGCGGTCGATGTAGGCCCAGCTGCCGTCCGTCAGCTGCACCATGGCGCGCCCGTCGGAAAAGCCATAGGCGCTCTGGAACTGCGGCTGGATGCGCCAGGCGCCCGCCTTGTCAATGTAGCCGTAGAGGCCGGTGTCCGCGTCCTGCACGGCCGCAAGGGCGCCGTCGTCCGCCAGCTGCACCACCTCCAGCGCGGCGGACTGCCCCTGGGGCAGCTCGCCGGTGTATTCCGGCAGGGGGGCTTTGGGGTCGGCGTTGTACGCCTCCAGCGCCATCATGAACTCGATCACCGCCGTGTCGTCCTCCATGGCCGCGTCCATGTCCATCACCGGGAAATCAGCCGCCCGCACCGCCGTTTGTCGCACATGCTCCAGGAAAAGCGCCGCCTCGGCGTTTTCAGAGGGGGAGAGGATGATCACCGGCTGCGCGTCGGTCTCGGTGACGTAGCAGCGGATGAAGATGTCCTGCGGCCCGCTCACCATCAGCACCGAGAAGGAGGTGGCGGACGCCGCCTCCTGGTAGCGGTAGAGCCCCCAGGTGGAGGGCACTTCCAGCGTGACGCCGTAGCCGTCGTAGCCGGTCCACTGGGTGTCGGCAAAGGGCACGCTCTCCATGCTCCCGCCGCCATACATGACCTCGCCCTGCCCCTGCCGGGACGAGGACGCTTCGCCCGCGCCGGCGGCGGGGGCGGACGGCTCCTGCGATGCCGTGCCGCAGGCGGCAAGGCAGAAAACGCAGAGCGCCAGCAAAAGCGAAAACCATCTCTTCATGGGTGTTTCTCCTTTTTTCTATCGCTGCCGCCCTCAGTTGGGGATCAGCTGCTCCCAGCCCAGGGGCGCGTCGGCTTTCGAGCCGAAGTAGAATTCGTCCCCGTTCTGGAACACCGAGTCCACCTCGGTGCCCACCTTGATGGTGGAGCCGTCGGCGGTGGTGTACTCGTTGCGGTCGTAGATGTAGTCGCTCCAGTCGTTCGCCCAGTCGTCGGAGGTGTAGCCGGAATCGCCGGAGGACACCGAGGAATCGTAATCGTTCATGTAGGCCTGCGCCTGGGCCTCGGTCATGGCGGCGATGGAACTTGCCTGCTGCTGCATGACCATGTTGCGAATGTAGTTTCCGTACGCCTGCTTGGCATAGTTGAACTCGTTGCGGATGACCATGTTGCTGCAGATCATCTCATACTCGACGCTGTACCGGTCCAGCGTCGCCTCGTCCGGCGCGATGCACACCATGATCCCCGGCACCACCCACAGGGTGTTCACAAAGTTGATCCCGTAGGACGGGCTGATGTACTGCGCCGCCACGCAGAGGGTGGCGGCGTCCGCCATATAGGTCTGCCCGCCGCTGGTAAAGCGGTACCGCCGCATGGAAATGGTGCCCTCGCAGCTGGACGCCTGCGCGGTGACGCCGTACCCGCCGCCGATCTGGTTGATGCCGTCCACCACCGTGTTGAGGAAGGTTTGGGCCGTCTGGTCAAGGAACGACTGGAACTCGGCGGGCACCGGCGTTTCGCTCACCACCGTGCCCCCCGTGCCCAGCACGCCGTTGAAGTACATATCCAGCACCTGCCCGGCATTTTTGTAGGCCAGGTGGACGATGTAGGTCTCCATGTCGGTGTAGTCCTGGTGGGGGAACAGCCCGGTGTTGTCGTAGCTCTCCAGATAGTCCTGGGAGGTGTGGATCAGCACCGCGACCTGCTGGTCCGGGCTGGTGAACTGGACGGACGCGATGCAGGGGTTGTTGGTGGAAACAAAGCTCCAGTCGCACTGCACCTGGGCCGTCCAGCCGTAGGGCATCAGCACGTCCATCACCGGGATGCCGGTGGACGGATCGGTGAGGGTGGTGTAGCTGCCGAAGGAGCCGCTGTAATCCGCGGTGTCCAGCTGGGACAGGTCCTGCCCGCCCTGTTGCGGGATATCCTGCGGGGACGTGTCCTCCTGCCAGAATGGATCTGAGTCGTCATACCAGGGCGGGTCCTGCCCGTCCGGCTGCGAAACGTCGTACCAGGATGTGGATCCCGAGGGGCCGGTGGGCGGCCCGCCGGTGTACCCGTCGCCGCAGGCGGTGAGCAGCAAAGCCGCCGCGATGCCCAGGCAAACCGGTCTCCTGCTTTTCTTCATTGTAGTTTTCCTCGCTTTCGTTGTTCCCCTGTGCGGGCGGTCGTCCTTTCCGGCGGCGCTGCCGTTTGCGCGCCGTTTTTCCTCCTCACTTTGACTATATAAGAGATGGGGGGCGGTTTTGCAGTTCACAAGTGTGCCATTTTCCCAAAAACGGGGTTCGTATCTGTGCCATTTTGCAAAACGGGCGAAAAAAGCCGGGCTGGGGCCGCGGGGGCTGGGCTTTTTTTCCTTTCGCGGTTCACAAGTGTGCCATTCCCGCCCAAGGGCTTTTGACGGGCGGCCCGGGGAGAATGGCACACTTGTGAACTGCAAAAGTTGACGGAATGCAGGTAGAATGATAGTGGCCGGTCGTCTGGCTTGACGCCAGAGGGCGGCGGGGCGAAGGCCGGGCGCCCGGAGAAACGCGTGAAAAAAAGACCGGCCCCAAGAAAGGAGCCACGGGATCATATGAAAAGGCAAACGGACAACAGCTTGAAAAGAGGCATCTCGTTTATCGTGGCGGCGGCCCTGACGCTGGGCCTGTGCGCCTGCGGGGGCACACAGCAGCCTCAGCAATCGCAGCAGTCCCAGCCACAGGAGAGCCAGCCGGCCCAGGCGCGGGAAATCACCATCTACACCGCCGTGGACCAGGTGTACTCCGAGCAGATCTTCGCGGAGTTTGAAGAGGAAACGGGCATCCAGGTGAACGCCGTTTACGACATCGAGTCCAACAAGACCACCGGCCTCACCAACAAGATCCTGGCCGAGGCGGAAAACCCCGTCTGCGACGTGTTCTGGAACAACGAGTTCGTGCAGACCATCGAGCTGCAGAACGCCGGGGCCCTGCAGCCCTACGTTTCTCCGGTGGCGGCGGACATCCCGGACGCCTACAAGGACGCGGACGGCTACTGGACCGCCTTCGGCGGCCGGGCCCGCACGCTGCTGGTGAACACCGAGCTCTTGGCGGAAGAGGATTGGCCCACCTCCATCTACGACCTGATCTCGGACAAATATCCCGGCGAGAGCATCGCCATCGCCTACCCCATGTTCGGCACCACCCGCACCCAGGCGGCCGCCCTCTACGCCGCTTTGGGCCCCGAGGAGGGCCGGGCCTTCTTTGAGGCCATCGCCGACCGGGGCGTGCAGATCGTGGACGGCAACTCGGTGACCAAGGACATGGCGGTGAGCGGCCAGGTGGCCATCGGTTACACCGACACCGACGACGCCAAGGTGGCTGTGAACGACGGCGCGCCGGTGGCCATGGTGTTCACCGACCAGGAGGAGGGGGGCCTGGGCAACCTGATCACCCCCAACACGGTGTGCATCATCAAGGACTGCGAGCACCCGGACGAAGCCAAGGAGTTCGTGGACTACATCATCTCCCTGGAGATGGAAAAGAAGCTGATCGGGATGGATTTCTTTGACCTGTCCATCCGTCCGGACGCGGACGTGGAGGGCCTGTCGGTCAAGGGCATGACGGTGAACCTGAAGGACGTGTACGACATGCTGGAGACCGCCAGCGCCGATATGCAGGAGATCTTCGCCAGATAACGCCGGCCAGCCGGCCAGGAAAGAAGGGCGGCAGATGAAAAAGAAAGAGAAACAAATCAAACAACCAAAGCAGGAGAAAAAGGGGTTCCAGTTCGCCGACTGGGACTATGACACGATAAGTGGGCGCATCCCCAACCTGCCTGCCTCGTGGCTCGGCTTTTGGGCCTGGCGGATAAAGCGAATATTTCTGGGGCTCAAGCTCAGCAAGTCCGCCTTTTTGCTCCTGCTCAAGGCGCTGCTGGCATTCGTGGCCGTCTCGGCGGCAAGCTACTACTTCAACATCTTCTTCTGGGCCTGGCTCAACGACAGCATGTGGATCGGCTGGGGCAAAGGCTACGGCAACGTGGCCGGCTTCCTCATCCCGGGCGGCGCGTTCAACACCGGCAACGGGATCATCGGGCTGGAGCCCCTCGCCGTCTTTTTAAACCTGTTCTTCAAACAGGGCAGCAACTACTCGGTGCCCAACGGCTTGCTGGCGTGGCCCTTTACCCTGGCGGTGGGCTGCCTTGTCACCTACCTCATCTCCAACATCCTCACAAGGGGTCTGACGGGCGTCCTCCGTGACGTGGCGGGCATCCCCGTCTATCTGCACCACTACGCCGGCAGGGGCAGCAAAAAGCTGTGGAAGTTCCTTTTGGAGGGTGTGTTCTACGCCACCGTCATCGGCTTTGTGGTGGTGAATCCCTTTGCGGTGCCGCTGCTGGGGGTCTACATCCTGCTCTGTTTTGGCCAGGAAGCGGACAACCCCCGCGTCATCGGTCTTTTCCTCAGGCGGTGCCGCCTTTACAAAAAAGCGGAAAAGGGCGGGGGCAAAGCGGGCGAAAAGCCCCTGCTGGCCGACACGATGCTCCAGATCTTCAGCCTGGGGCTGGGATTCTTTGTCTACTCCCTGCTCAACCTGCTGGTGTGGAACCTGTTCGCTTACCACTTTTTCGCCCGGCTGATCTTCAGCCTGCTGCTGGCAGCCATGACCCTCACCCTCTCCGGCGGCGCGCGGCGTAAAAAGCTGGGCAAGGCCATGGGCATGATGGCCATCACCACCGGCGTGCTCGCCCTGAGCCATGTCACCGCCTTCGCCCACGACGGGGGCGCCTCGGAGTCCGGCGGCACCTGGACGGGGCTGACGCGCAACGCCGGTTTCAAGGATATGGACGCCAGCAGCAAGCTGGGCGTGGCCGGCCTGAACATCGGCGCGCTGCACGCCTCGCGGCTGGTGAACTACGCCGATATCCTCATGGACAGCAAGACCCGGCTCACCGCCACCGACCAGTTCATCCTGGACCGCATGTTCAATATGTACGACCGGTACTACCGGGGCGAGCCGGTGTCCGTGGAGGAGTTCAACAGCCTGCGCGACCTGTACATCAAAAACCTCAACGGCCAGCTCTCCGACGACGTGAACTACCAGCGCAGCTGGGGCGAGACCCTGTGGGATGACACCAAAACCGCCCTCTCCAACTCGTTCCGGGAGTTCGCCGAGGGACAGACCATCAACTCTGTCATCGCCCGCCTGCCCCTGGGCGTGGCCACCTATGGCTACTCGGAACTGGCCCTCGCCCCCTTCGGGGCGGCCTACGACGCCTACGGCCGGGTCCAGTCCGGCAACTCCAACGCCTGGAGCGTCTGGTCGGGCACCATGGGCAACCAGATCTTCAACCTGGCGCTGGGCGAGGCCTGCGGCCGGGCGGTGGGCAGCGCCTCCGGCGCGATGTACAACGCGATGGCCGGGGCCTCCGGCGCGGTGCGTAGCCTCCAGTCCAGCTCCGCCCAGTGGATGGGCTCGGCCAGCAACAGCATCTCCCGCTCCACCGCCTCCTTTGTGAACTCGGTATCCCGCGGCGTGCAAGGCATGGCGGACACCCTCTCCCAGATGGGGCAATATGCCAACGTCTCCGGCAGCCAGCGGTTCTACTCCCAGTCCTGGGACCACGGCGTGGTGAACGTGATGAACGAGACGGTCAACAGCGCCGCGGGCACCGCCGCCACCGGCGCGGCGGGGCAGGCCATCTCCTCCTGGTTCCAGGGAAGCGGCGGCTCTTCCGGCGGCACATCTGGCGGCTCTTCCGGTGGCAGCTCTTCCGGCGGCGGCAGCGACGGCACCCTTTGGGGGGCGCGGCAGCAGTACGCCGATGAATTCGGATTCTGAACAAAGGAGGGATGACCAGTGGCACAAAAGGCCCTGGAAAATTGGGACCGTCTGTTTCAGCTGTTTGCGGGGCGGTCTGGCGGCATCGTTACAAAGAGCGTCTACCTGCGGCGGGAGGGGACCTATTACGGTGTGCTCGACGGAGAAAACGGGCAAGAGACCGTCAAAGTCCCCGCGCCCATGGGGGAGTTTGCCCTTTCCCTTTTGGATATCGAGGGGGAACTGGAATGTCTCCCCTCCACCCTGGCTCTCAGCGAGGACGCCGGCTGGGTCCTTTTTGCCCTGGCCGATCTTGCCCGGCGGACCCACTGCAAGAGCCTGATGAACGGCACCCCGGAAGCAGACCTCACCACCGACCCTATGCGGGTGGTGGAGGCATTGGAACAGGAGCTGTTCCCGGGAGTGGACGATATGCGCTTTCTTACGCCCTTTCTGTCGGTGGCGCTGGGAGCCAGGGCCCATCCGGACGTGAAAAAGGCCCGGCAGGACCTGATCGCCGCCGAATTCCTCAACAAAAGCGGCAACATGACAAGGGAGGGAAGCGCGCTGCTGCGGGCGTTTACCGAGACCCACGCCATGCTGGGCGTCTACGGGCAGAAAAAGGACGAGGGGCAGACCACTCTGTGCTGCGGGGCGATGCTCAACTGCTACCACTCGGCCTGGAGCATCACCCTGGACAGCACGGAAAAAACCTTTTATCTCACCACGATGAGCCGCAAGGAACTGGGAAAGACGCTGGAAAAGGTCTTTTCCTGATCTGTCTGCGGCAGCATGAAGAAAGGAGCGATCGTATGTCATTGTTTGAGGGTTTGTCCAAGGTCATCTCGGAGACCAGCGCCACGGCGGTGAGCAAGACCAAGGAGCTTGCCCGCATCGCCCAGCTCAACGGCGCCATCTCGGACGAGGAGAAGATCATCGCGGCAGCCCACACCGAGATCGGGCGGCGGTATATGGAGAACCTTGCCGGCGAGCGGCCGGACCTGTTCGGGGATCAGGTGGAGCGGATCCGGGAGGCCCAGAGCCGGATCGAGGCCCTGCGCCGGGAGCTGGAAGAGGTCAAGGGCATGGGCAAGTGCCCCTATTGCGGCGCGCAGGTGGAGGCGGGCAAGGCTTTCTGCGGCAGCTGCGGCGCCAGGCTGCCCCAGCCTGAGGCGGCCGGCGGGACGCCCCAGAACACGGAAGTCTAATTGTTCGCGGCGAGAGGATGAAAACAGCAAAAGCGCTTTTATTTGGCTCCGCCGTGTATTTTGTGCTGAGCTTCGCCCCCGTGCTGTATCTTGTGTCCAGGGTGCAGGCGGGCGGTGACGTGCTGCTCTCCCAGCGCAGGCTTGGCCTGATGGCAAACTCCCTGCTGCTGGGGCTGCTGGTGGCGTCGCTGTGCATGATCGCGGGCCTGGCGGCGGCCCAGGGCATCCGGTGCGGTCCGCTGGCCCGCAGGGGCTGCCGCTGGTTCTTTTTGCTGCTGGCGCCGGTGCCCCCTTATGTCTATGCGCTGTCCTGGCTGTCGGTGGCCCGGCTCTGGCGGCTGAACCCCACGGGGATGCTTCCCAGCGTGGCGGTGGAGGTGCTGGCCTACCTGCCCATCTGCACCGGCATCTCGCTGCTGGCGCTGGAGCGCCTGCCCAAAGAACCCCTCCAGCTGGCCCTGCTCATGGGCCGGGAGGAAAAAGCCTTTTGGAATGTGGCGCTGCCCTCGGTGTTCCCCCAGGTGCTGGCCTCGGGCGGGCTGGTGTTCATCCTGTCGGTCACCGACTTTTCCATCCCCTCCCTGTTCCAGGTGAACGTCTATGCCATGGAGATTTTCTCCGACTACTCCGCCCAGGGGCGCACCTACCACTCCTTCCTGCTGTCCCTGCCGCTCACGGCGGTGGCGGCGGTGGTGCTGCTGCTCTGCATGGGCCCGGTGAAGAGCATCCTCATGGCGGCCCCCTCCGGGGCGGCCTTTCCGGTGCGGGGCGGGGCCGCCGTGTTCGCCGCGGGCAGGGCGGGTGTGGCCCTCTGCATGTTCCAGGTGGTTTTCCCCCTGGCCGCCCTCGCACCCTACCTGCCCAGCCTGGGGCGGGCCATCCTGCTCGCGTGGGAAGAGCTGGCCACCTCTTGCCTCACCGGCGCGCTGGCTGGGCTGCTGGCCCTGGCGCCCGCAGCGCTGGCCGCGGAGTTCCTGCTGGCCCAAAAGGGGAAACGGTGGCTGTGGTACCTGTTCCTCTTTCCCATCGCCCTGCCCGGTTCCATCGTGGGGCTGGGCCTGCTGGAGATGGTCAACAAAAGCCCCTTCCACCGCCTGGGGCGCACCGTCTGGATGCCCGCTCTGGGCCTCGCGGTGCACTACCTGCCCTATCTGCTGCTCCTGCTGGCCGGGGCCTTTGCCCGGCTGGACCGGGACAAGCTGGCGCTGGGGCGGGTGCTGGCGCGGTCGCGGGGGCGGTATCTTTTCCGGGTGCGGCTGCCCCTGCTCCGCGGCGGGCTGCTGGCTGCCTTCGCGGTGGCCTTCATGCTCAGCGTGGCGGACGTGGGCACCGTGCTGATGCTGATGCCGGCGGGGATGGAGCCCCTGTCGGTGAAGATCTACAACTACCTCCACTACGGCTCCTCCGAGCTGGTGGCTGGCTTTTGCTATTTTCAGGTGCTGCTTTGCATGGCGGTCATGCTTCTGACCGGGCTTTTCCTGTCCACCCGCAAGAAGAGACGAGGCACGGATAACAGCGTGCGGCAAAGGGGGCGAATGGATTGATCCGGGCGCAAGGCATTACAAAACGATACGGGGAGCTGACGGTGCTGGAGGGCCTCTGCCTGACAGTGGAGCCGGGGGAGCTGGTCTCCATTTTGGGGGAGAGCGGCAGCGGAAAATCCACCCTGCTGCGGATCATCGCCGGCCTGGAAGAGGCCGACGCCGGCCGGCTGCTGCTGGGCGGCAAGCCCCCCGCCCCGGAACCGGGCAAGCGGGGGGTATCCATGACCTTTCAGGAGCCGGCCCTGTGGAACCACATGACCGTGGAGGACAACATCCTCTACGGCTGCCCCCTCCGGGGCAGGCAGCAGCGGCGGGAGCAGGCGGCGCTTCTGGCGGGGCGGCTGGGCATCGGCGAGCTGCTGAAGCGGTATCCCTACGAGATATCCGGCGGCCAGGCCAAGCGGGCCGCTCTGGCCCGGGCCATCGCCTGCCGCAAGTCCGTCCTGTTGCTGGACGAGCCCTTTGCCAACCTGGACGAAAAGAGTAAGGCCATAGCCATGGAGGCGGTGCGGCAGTGCTGCGCCGGAATGACGGTGCTGCTGGTGACCCACAGCCGGGAGGAAGCTGAGTGCCTGAGCCAAAAGCGGTACCAGCTGGAAAGGGGGCGCCTGTATGGATAAGAAAAAAATCTTCATCGTCGTCTTTTTCCTCGCGGCCATGGCGGCGGCGGGCGTGGGGCTGAAGATGTACCAGGCCGACAGCGAGCCGGTGTACGAGAAGATGGACTACCTCCATGTGCTCTTTCAAGGCGAGGAGATCTCCGCCCTTTATGACGACGGACAAAAGCTGTGGGTGGGCCTGAAAGGCGGCCTGCGCACCATCCACCGGGAGACCGGGGAGCCGCTGGAGGTGATCGACGACAGCATCACCCTGATCTACGCCTCGGAGATCGGGGAGAGCTTCGACGGCCTTATCTGGTGCGGCCACAACGACGGCGTCAGCGCCTACACGAAAAGCGGCGAGAAAGTCCTCACCTTCTCCGCACCCCAGATCCCCGAGGGCCGGGTGAACGCGGTGCTGCCGGTGGAGGACGGGGTTTGGATCGGCTGCATGACCGGGGCGGCCTTTTTGACAAAGGAGGGCGGCCAGTGGCAGGTGGAGCGGGTGCTGGGCACCACAAACGGCCTCACCGAGGAGTGCGTGAGCATCATCCGGAAAAACGGCGACGAGCTGTGGTTCGGCATGTACCTGTGCCAGAACGAGGGCGGGCTGTGCATCCTGAAAGGGGACGAGTGGACCTACCTCACCATGGACGACGGCCTGGCCCACCGGTATGTGAACTCCCTGGTGTTTTTGGACGAGGACACCTGCCTTGCCGGGGTGGGCCACACCCTCTACGGCGGGCTGAACCTGCTCAAGCGTACCCCCGAGGGTTGGAAGGTGACCCGCACCTGGTCCAGCGCGGAGGGCCTGCCGGGCAATAAGGTGCGGTTCCTTTTCTGCACCCGGGACGGGCGGATGATCATCACCACCGAGATGGACGGCATGGTGATCTGCGAGCGGCCCCCGGACGAGGGCGCCGAGGCCATCACCGGGCTGTACCTGGTGCAGGGCAACGGCCTGGCGGACAACGAGGTCAAGTGCATCGCCGAAAGCGACGCCTGCCTCTGGCTGGGCTGCAAGACCGGTCTTACCCGCATGGACAAGACATGACCTGTCCCAAACATCCTGCCAGGCCCCTCATCCTTAAAACACAAAAATAGGCGCTGCCCTTTCTCTCTGGTTCAGCTCTCCAGTCATATCCCACTGCATGGGTGGTTTTCAGCGGGTATGACTGTTTTCTCACAACCCCATCGCCTCGCTGAGCTTTTGCCCGGCGAGGCGCTTGTTTTTGTCAAAGGCATGGCTGTAGATGTTCAGCGTGGTACTGGGCTGGGAGTGACCCAGCAGACCTGCCACTGTGCGGACATCCACGCCTTGGGCGATGAGCATGCTGGCATTGGTGTGGCGCAGACTGTGCACATTCAAATTTTCTGGCAGACCGTTTTCACGGAGAATTTTTTTGAACCGGAAGGTGAAGGTGCAGGGCACCATGGGGTCGCCATTAGGCTGCCGGAACAGGTAGTCATCCTGTGTAAGCACACCAGCGCCTTGCTGCTCCTTTTCCCATTGACATTCCTTCTCCCAGGCCCGCAGCAGTTTGCACAGCTCCTTCGATAGATACACCACCCGCACCCCTGCCCGTGTCTTGGGTTCCTTGACTAAAATGGGTTGTCGACTCAGCTTGACAACGTTTCTCTGAATGTGGAGTGCCCGCTGCCGCCAGTCTATGTCTGACCAGCGCAGACCGCATGCTTCGCCCCGGCGCATCCCCGTGGCAAGGATGAGCTTGTAGTACACTTCATATTTCATGCTTTGGGTTTCCAGCGCCGCAATAAGCCGCTGCACCGTTTCCTCATCTGCCACCGGACGCTCTTTAGGGATACCCTTTTTCTTGTACGCCCGCCATGCGGGATTGTGGGTGATGTACCCTGCCTCCACTGCATCGGACAGGATGCTGCACAGGCAGGAATGAATCCCTTCCACTGTTTTTTCCGCAAGAATACCGCCTGTGTTTTCATTTCGCTCTTGACGCATTGCATCGTAAAAGTCCCGGAAGATTTCTTTGTTCAGCTCTGTCAGCTTGTAATGTCCTAAAGCCGGTAGGATACGTCGGATATCCTGCTTATCCCGTGTCAGTGTACTGGCTGCGAGCTTTTTCGGCGCTACCTGCCCCAGCCAAATTTCGATATACCTGGCCAGGGTCATACTGCGATCCACCGGGGCACCGGGAGTATGTTTCACCTCCTGCTCATAGAGTACCGCCTGCTCGTTCAGCCACTTCTGCGTCTGTTTCGCCGTCAGGCCCAAGGGCGGGTGAACGGTCTTTTGCGCCGGTTTCAATCGATTCCCCTGGTAATCGTATCCACGGGATACTACCAGCAGATAGCTGTTCTCGCCGCGTTTTCGAATGCTTGCCATGTGTTGACCACTCCTTTGTGTGTTTTGGTACAACAAAGCATACCGACAACTGCGACAGATAGCTATCACCAAACCCAACAAGAATTGTGTGCCACATTTATCCCAATGCCACCAACAGCAACAGGGGCGGCGGCCACCCGTCGCCCCTGCTTTTCATCCGACAGAACCTGTTTTCATTTGAGCCTGCTCACGTTCCCAGGCTTCATCCTCTGCCGGTTGGATCCACTCAGCCAGCACGGACGCAGCCTGCTGTTTGCTCTCCAGCTGCGGATGGCAATAGGTGCGTTCCAGAAAGCTGGTGTCTGCATGGCCCAGAAGTTCCGCTGCCACCTGCTTGCTGGTATTGTTCTGCAGCAGGAAGGTTGCGAAGAAGTGCCTGAGGGTATGCAGGTGATACTCCGGCGGAAAATCATTTTTCCGGTAGAGTCTGCGAAGCCGTCTGGTAAAGGAATCCGGGTGCACCGGTCCATCGACGGTGGAGAAGATATAGTCATCCGGGTGGATGACACGTCCTGCTCGCGCCTGCTCCAGAAACAGCTCCCCCATGTAATCATGCACCAATTCCGGGATCACCACAGTACGAGTGCGGTGATTTTTCGTGCTGCTCTCCACGATCCCCTGGCCCAGCACAGAACTGCGGGAGTGCTGCACCGTCACCGCCCCGCCGCCGTGCAGATCGTTCCAGCGCAGGGCGCACAGTTCGCCCCGACGCATCCCAGTGGTAATGGCGGTCAGGTAAAACACCCGGTAGAGCAGCGGCTCATTCAAAATGCACTGCATCAGCTTGCGCATCTCGAATTCGGCGGGGACGCGCTGCACCTTCTTTTCCACCCGAACACCCCGCACCCGATGGGCAGGGTTGTAGAGCAGAATATCGTTCCGCTTCGCATCCTCCAGCACCGCTGATACCGTTTCAAGATACTTGTGCACCGTGGCTTCACACAGCGGCTCACCCCTGCGATTTTTTCGTTTGCGCAGTTCGGCGCACATTTCTTCCAGGATCAGCGGGCGGAGCTTGTTCAGCGTCACTCCGCCGATGTACGGATAGACGACCTCCAGTTGGCGTTTATATCCCGCCAGAGTGCTGGCCTTATAGTGGGTCTGTCGCGCTAGCCAGCTCGCCGCATACTGTTCAAACGTGGTGCGGTCGTCCTCCTCCATCCCGCAGCGGAACCGTTTTTCCATACGCTCTGCTTCGGAATGGACATATTGCAGAATGCCGCGTTTGGGTATCTCTTGCGGCACGTCGATGGTACGGCTCTGCATCCGCTTTTGTCCTCCGGGTCGGTACCCGTTGCAGACAGTGATCTTGAATTTCCGTTCGCCTTTTTGTTTGATAGACGCTATCCCGCTCGTCTCCCATCACGAAGCCTGTGACGCTGGTGACGGCAGTGACAGCATATTCGATGTTGTCCCTTCTCCGGGAATGCTGTCACAACCGTCACTTCTGTCACCAAGCCAGAGCCGCAGGGTCCTTTTGCTGTTGGTGCGGCTCACTTCCAGTCCAATGCCTGCTTCTGCCAACTGCCGTCCCCGGCTTTGAAGATACCGGGAAAGCTGTGCAGGTCCGAAGAGCAGGCCTTCCTTTCCCATCCAGTCGGCCAGTTCGGTTGCAGTGCCTTGAAACACATCCTGCCGAAGCAGTTTTTGCAGCAGCATGACAAGCAGGCCAAACTGAAGCTGTTCCGGGTCGGTCGTCCGATTCCAGCGACAATCATCAAATTCCAGCGTTTCTTCCTGGTCCTCAATATCCCTTCCTGTTGCTGAAAGCACAGCTGTATTCTCCTGCCGTTTTGTCCGCAGCAGGACCAGGCTTCCATCTGCTGCGCCGGAAAGACCATTCGTGCCGGACAACCGGTTAAACGGATCCTCATCCGGCAACTTGCGCAGGTGATGGATCGCCAGCAGACAAACGTGGTAACGGTCAGCGATACTCTTGAGCGCCGCCGCATCCTGGTAATCTGCGCTGTAGGACATCCCGCTGCCTGTCACGCATCGCACCTTTTGCAAGGTGTCCAGAATGACCAGCCGGATGCCGGGGTGTTCGTCCAGCACACGCTCCAACTGCTGTTCCAGCCCTTGTCCGATGGGAAGGGCCTGTCCGCAGAGGTATAGCCCAGAAGGCGCCACATGAGTCAGGCGCAGTGCACGGGAATGCAGCCGCTGGGGACCGTCCTCCAGTGCGAGATAGAGCACCTCGCCCTGCCGTGTTGCCCTTCCCAGAAAAGGTGTGCCTGTGCACACCGCCAGGCAGAGCTGCAGGGCCAGCCAACTTTTTCCCACCTTGGGTGAACCGCCCAGGATATACAACCCCGGCGCGAGCAGCCCTTCCACAATGAAGTCCACCGGTTCTACGGGCTGCTCAAACAAAGTTTGCATTGTATACAGATTTAAGTCTTGGGTCATCGCAACATCCTTTCTGTTTTTTGATTTGCTTTTTTGAACGCGCTGATTGTTCTGTTTCACACACCTCCTGTTGTTGCATTATATTTTGAAGAAGAAGGGCGCCGATATTGGACTTGTAACGCCGCCTCTTCAAAATCGAGATTGGAATTCACCTTGCCTGGCTGCCGACCTGGAGCCCCCCGCGCGGCGGGGCTATATCGGACAGGGCCTCGAAGTCACGGGCAAACTCGACCGGCAGGGGTTTGGGTTCTCCCAAGACAAAATGCGTTTGGATATCCAAACGCTATGCTAGCAAAGCTAGACACCTCCTGGGAGAGGCCATATTGTGCGATGAGGGTGTGACAACGACCTCCATGTTTGAGGCATGGTTTTAAATCGGGATATGCCTCTTAGGGTTACCATTGCCGTCATCCTTATCACGATAATGCGGTGTCCATCTGGCAAGTTCAGGAGAATACAAACAGCGCCACGCCGTGCAAAGGAACAGCTACGCTTTGCCACAAACCGCATCACGCCGCGAAAAACCGCATATTACAAGGCTTTTCTTGCTCCCACAAAATACAATTTGTAATACGGGCAGGATACGGAATGGAACGGTTTTTCGCGGCATTCTTTTTCTCCTTTTCCAGAATATCACAAGCGAGATACGATAATCCGGACTTTCAAGCCTTATTCAGAACAGGATGCTTCTGGTTCCGCCCGGGTGCCTGGATCAAGGAAGCCTAATAGGGCTTCCTTGATGGGATTAATTTGGCATTATACGAAAACAAGGAAGCCTAATTAGGCTTCCTTGTTTTCACATATTCACTGCTCCAATCGTGCAAATCGTGCAATAAGAAAAGGCTCTTCCGCGCAGATCAACAACTAACTACCCATTTGTCTTCTATCTAGTTTGTTATCTAGTTTGTATGGATTTTTCAGCTTAATAATAAAGATCAAATTGATCAAATCATACCTGATTGAAAAATCCGCACGAATAGCGACAGGCGGATTTCGTTTTGCTATACTGTAAAAGTTTGAAGCCATCAAGAACCATGGGATTGCCTTTAAGCGCTTGCGGCCCCCTCTTTGTCGGAATATAATGGAAACAGCAGAATCTCCATTTTCCGACAAGAAAGGTTTTAAGGGGGCTCAACACGTGAATGATCTCGTCTCCCGCTCAGATGTTACCCAGAAGAACACACCAGACGTCTGCCTTGTTCCGCAATTGACCACTGTCATCAACTATGCACTGCAGCAAAACCGCCTTCCCATCTTACCACAGATTACCATTCAGAATCACAGGGGACAGCCCCTTGATTCTGTTACCCTGACGGTGGACAGTGCCCCGGAAATTCTGGTTCCCTATTCCC
Organism: Candidatus Allofournierella pullicola; assembly: GCA_019114225.1. Lineage (GTDB taxonomy): Bacteria > Bacillota > Clostridia > Oscillospirales > Ruminococcaceae > Allofournierella_A > Allofournierella_A pullicola. The sequence continues at coordinate 49,195 of DXFW01000020.1, forward strand.
AGAAAATCGAGCAGATACCTGCGCAGGCAGAGTATACCTTGCAAGGGTTGGATGTAAAAGCCAATCCTGTCTTCCTTACTCCCTTGACCGAACGGATACAAGGCACCATAACCATTCATCTGTCTGATGCCTCTGGCGTTTTGGCTGAATATACATCAGAGGCCACGGCGCTGGCCTACGATGAGTGGCACGGCACTGCTTTCTTCCCTGAACTAATCACCGCATTTATAACCCCAAATCATCCCGAAATCTCCAAACTGGTCACCCGTGCATCTACTTTTCTTCAGCAGTGGACAGGAGACCCTTCTCTGGACGCCTATCAACGGCAAAATCCCAATCGGGTCCGCATGCAGGCGGCAGCCATTTATGCTGCTTTGCAAGAGCAAAATATTGTCTACTCTGTTCCGCCTGCCAGCTTTGAGGTCATCGGTCAAAGAGTCCGTCTTTGTGACACCGTTATGCAGCAGAAAATGGGCACTTGTTTGGATTTGACCCTGCTGTATGCATCTGCGATGGAAGCCATCGGTCTTCACCCGCTGTTGGTTCTTTTGCCGGGCCACATTTTTGCCGGAGTCTGGTTGGAAGATCAGACTTTCTCAGAAGCAGTTCTGGATGACGTATCCCAACTGACCAAGCGTTTAGCTGACGGAATTGGCGAGATCGCCGTTATAGAGTCAACCTGCATGACCGCCGGCAAATCCATCACCTTTGATGAAGCCTGTGCCGCAGCTGTGAAAGAGCTTCAAACCCCTGTAGACTACATTATCGATGTGTCCCGGGCGCGACTGAGCGGCATTCGTCCACTACCACAGCGGATTCAAAAGGAAGATGGCTGGCACGTTGAAACTCCCCTTCGGCAAGAATCTCAAATCACCAATGCCCCCCAAAAGATGGATGATGCCGTACAGGTGCAGCTGGACCCTGCCACTGCACCGAAAGGAAAAATCGCCTTGTGGGAGCGAAAATTGCTTGACTTGGGGTTGCGTAACCCACTGATCAATCTTCGTCTTACGCAGCGAGTGGTACCCATCCTGGCAGATTCCCTGGCGAAGTTGGAGGATGCCCTTGCCGACGGCGAGGAGTATGTCATTGGCTCCCGCCCGGCTGAGTGGGGTGTCCAGGAAGCATACCGCCATGATCCGGAACAGTACTCTAATTTGGGTCCTTATAAAGCCCTGATTCATTCTGAATTTGAAAATCATCGTCTCCGTTCCCCCATGGGAGAGGGTGAATTAACCAAGGCCGTTACCAATCTCTACCGCACCGCACGCACATCTTTGGAAGAGAATGGGGCCAACACTCTGTATCTGTCGCTGGGACTGTTGCGTTGGTATGAAACCAAAACCAGTGAACGCGCCCGTTATGCCCCCATTATCCTCCTTCCCGTGGACATCATCCGCAAATCTGCCCGCGTAGGCTATGTAATCCGTTTGCGGGACGAAGAGCCTCAAATGAATATCACCCTGCTGGAAATGCTTAAGCAGGATTTTACCATGAACATCGGCGGATTGGATCCCCTGCCCCAGGACGATCACGGCATTGATCTGCGCAAAATCTATGCGACCATGCGGCGCGCAGTGATGGAACAGTCGCGCTGGGACGTGATCGAAACGGCTTTTCTGGGCATTTTCTCCTTCTCCCAGTTTGTCATGTGGAATGACCTTCACAGCCGCGCCGAAGAACTCAAGCGAAATAAGATCGTGTCCAGCTTGGTGGAAGGCAGGCTACAGTGGAACCCAGAGCCTCTGCACCCCGACCAAAAGGTGGATGAAAAAGGTGTTTTGCTGCCCATTCCGGCGGATGCCTCCCAGCTGTACGCCATTGAGCATGCAGCGTCCGGGGAAAGTTTTGTGCTCCATGGACCTCCGGGAACGGGCAAATCCCAAACGATTACCGCGCTTGTCGCCAATGCTTTGGCCCAAGGCAAGACCGTTCTGTTTGTGGCAGAAAAAATGGCCGCCCTTTCCGTAGTGGAAAGCCGTCTGAAGAAAATTGGCATTGGCCCCTTCTGTCTGGAGCTGCACTCCAACAAGTCCAAAAAGAGGGACGTGCTGGATCAGCTGAAAGAAGCTTCAGAAGTGACCCATGGTCAGCCTCGCGAATCCTGGCAAAAACAGGCTGAGCAAGCAGCCGCACTGCGAAGTGAACTGGATAAATACGCCCATGCCCTGCACCAGACAAACACCTGTGGATACAGTCTTTTTGACCTTGTATGCCAATACGAGGATCACCGGGACGCTCCCTCTCCCTTTCAGCTCTCCGTGGATTATGCTTCCGGAATCACCCGGGAGCAATTGCAGATCCAAAAGAAGCTGCTGGGGCAGCTGGTTGCAGCCCGTGAAGAAGCGGGGGATCCACAGACCAGCCCTCTGCGCCTGGTTGGCCGCAAGGAGTACACTCCCTCTCTGCGCGGCGACCTTGCCGCAGCACTCTCGGCTTACCTTGTAGACGCCGAAGCGTTTTCTGTGGCCGGCGAGCCCTTTATCCGCACTCTTGGCCAGCCCTCGCCGGTGACCGTGCAGGATTGGGCTCATCTTGCGCACCTGGCCGACCTTGTGTCGGACTGGCTCTCTCTGCCCACACCCTGGACAAAAAGCACTGCACCAGATGTTCTTTTCACCAAATTGGAGCAGTACGCCCGCCACGCAAGCCTGCAAAAGCAAACCATCACCCTTCTCTCCTCCCGCTGGCAGGATAGTTTTCTTCAGCAGGATGCCAGAGCCCTCAAGGATGCCTGGACCCAGGTGTCTCTCAAATGGTTTCTGCCCCGCATGCTGGGACAGAATCGTATCATCAAACTATTGTCCGGATATGCAAAGGGAACAGTGGTCCGCGAAAGCATTGCTGCAGATCTGGATGCGCTTATGCAATATCAGTCCGAATCCCAATGTGTTGAAAGTCTGAAAGCCGAATTGGGCTCCAGCGTATCATCCCTTTCCCCGGAGCAAGCATTGCCGGAAACGCTGAACGTTCTTGTAACAAAAGCACGAGCGCTGCAGACCGAACTGACTGCACTTCTTACCCCGCAGATCACTGCCACCCTGGCCTTACAGCCTGATCTGGCTCATACCGCACAAGTCTTACAGCTGGCCCACGCCAAGGAAAGATCTTCTTGGACTGCCCTTGCCGCTCTCATGCTTCCTCGCAAGGAGCAGCTTGAGCACCTGACATCTGCTGAGATCCAGGACCTTTGCCGGCAGGCCTCTGCCCACCTGGAGGAATTGCGGGACTGGTGCGTTTGGAACCAGGCGTGCGAACAGGCTGAGTTGGCCGGCATGACGCCTCTGGTCGTATCCCTGCGCGAGGGACTCCCCGCCGGGCAGGCGGATAACGTATGGCAGAAAGCCATATCCCAAGCGCTTATTCTTTCCATTGTGGAATCGAATCCCGTACTCAGTGGGTTCAGCGGCACGGTGTTCAATGAAACCATACGGCAGTTTAAGGAGTTGGATGCACATCTGACCGACCTTGCGAAAACCGAAATATACTGTCGCCTAGCTGCCCAGGTACCAAACTTCACGCAGGCAGCCGCTACCGGTTCTGAGGTCGGGATTTTGCAACGGGCGATCCGCAGCGGTGGGCGGGGTATCAGCATTCGCCGTCTGTTTGAAGGAATCCCGACTCTGCTGCCCAAACTATGCCCCTGTATGCTGATGAGTCCCCTTTCGGTAGCACAATATCTGGATCCCCATCAGCCGCCCTTTGACCTGGTTGTATTCGATGAGGCTTCCCAGCTTCCCACCTGCAAAGCTGTGGGAGTCCTGGCCCGTGGTGAAAACGCTGTAATCGTGGGCGATCCTAAACAGATGCCGCCCACCAGCTTTTTTGCCTCCTCTTCGACAGACGAAGAAAATCTCGAAGAGGAAGATTTGGAAAGTATCCTTGATGATTGCCTTGCCTTAAACATGCCTCAAAGCCATCTGCTTTGGCACTACCGTAGCCGGCATGAGAGCCTGATCGCATTCAGCAACAGGGAATTCTATGATAACCAGCTTTACACCTTCCCCTCGTCCAATGACCGACAGCGCATGGTACAACTAATCCCCGTATCCGGTTGGTTCGATCGGGGCGGTACACGGCAAAACCGTGCTGAAGCCCAAGCCATTGTGGCAGAACTGTCCAGACGGGCCCATGACCCAGTCCAAGCCAACTACAGTGTGGGTGTTGTCACCTTCAACATTCAGCAGCAGAATTTGATCAGTGACCTTCTTGACGAAGCCTGCAAGTCGGACGAGGTGCTGGAGACATGGGCCTTCAACGGAAGTGAACCACTGTTTATCAAAAACCTGGAAAACGTCCAGGGCGATGAGCGGGATGTGATTCTCTTTTCCATCGGCTACGGGCCGGACGCCCATGGAAAGGTAACCATGAACTTTGGTCCCCTGAATCGGGAAGGCGGATGGCGGCGGTTGAACGTGGCAGTCTCTCGGGCACGACGGCAGATGATCGTCTTTTCCACTCTGATGTCCGAACAAATCAACCTGTCCCGCACATCGGCCCGGGGTGTGGCCGCTTTGAAGGACTTCTTGGACTATGCTTCCAGCGGTAATCTTCGGGAGACTGCCGCCACTTCCGGGAACGGGCAAAGGGTCAACGGAATTGCCCGAGACATTTGTTCCGCCCTGGAGGAAAACGGCTGGCGTACCCTCTGCTCTGTAGGTCATTCCAAATATCGTCTGGATGTTGCTGTTATGGATCCCGCTCACCCGGAGCAATATCTGCTTGGCATTCTTCTGGATGGAGACTCGTATCGGGATGCTCGCACAACCCGGGATCGGGAGATCGCTCAGACCGCGGTTTTAGAGGGACTGGGCTGGAATCTTCACCGCATCTGGACCATGGATTGGTTGGAGAATCGCGACAAAGAGCTTACCCGGCTTTTGGCCCTTCTACAAAAGCTGAAAGACCAGCCCGGAAGCCAGCCGCAGGCTCCCTCCCCTGCTGCAGTACCGGCAACTATTTCCGCAAAGCCGGATATCGTGCCCACAGTTCCTGACAACATCTATGATGAGGCTCCCATCTACCAAGCTGTGCAACTGCCGGTTTATCCTGTAGACGCCAACTTGTTTACCGAACCTCAATACCGGCAGCGAGTGATTGCAGCAATAAACAAGGTGCTTGAACAGGAGGCCCCCATTCGGGAAAGTCTTCTCATCCGGCGAGTTTCCCAGGCTTTCGGTTTTGCCCGTGCCGGTAGCCGCATCCAGGCATATTTGGTATCCTTGTTGTCCACGATGCGTTTGCCTGTGACCGAACAAAATGGAGAGCGGTTCTACTGGAGCAAGTCTCAGGACCCAAACAGCTATTCTCGCTACCGTGTTGCCGGAACAGGCGACAGTAAACGGGATATCCGGGATCTGCCTTGTCAGGAGATTGCCAACGCTGCCGCAGCGGTGCTGCGCAGCCAGGTTGGCCTACCCGCCGACGATCTCATCCGAGAGACGGCACGGTTGTTGGGCTATGCCAGAATAGGCACGTCGGTGAAGCCCTCCGTTGAAGCAGGGTTGCATTATGGTATTCAGAAAGGACTATTCCAACTGCCGCGTCCTCAGTATTATACTCTCAGCAAAGACTAGTGTTTTATTCTACTAGCCCTTGTTCAGAATCATAATATCCGTTCGAAATTTCGCAACAGCACCAAAGAGCATCCTGTTTTCATTGAAGCAGGATGCTCTTTTTGCACACATATTAATTTCGATATCTTTAAATAGCGAAGACATGCTTAAAGTAGACGAGCTATATTCCTGTTGTTCAGATTGAAAGCAAGACTGCTCAGATTAACGATGCGATAGAATACAACATTAAGGAACGGCTAAAAGAGCACTTTGGTGTCCTTGTTTCCGGCGTTGACGTGGGGGCCATTGAAATCGACAAAACCAGCGAAGGTTTCTGCCAGTTGATGGCCGTTACCCGAGACATAGCTGCAGCAAGAATTGAGTCTGAAACACAAGATTACGTAGAGCGCCTTCGCATCCAACGAGAGGAAGGTCAGTATACCATGCATAAGCAGACCCAGTCGGCCAACATCGGTGCGTTCACAGTGGAAAAGCAGGCTGAAGTCGGCGTTGCCGGCGCACAAGCTCTCGGCCAAATGGGAGCAAACGGCGCCGGTGACGTGAATCTCGGTAGCAGTAGTGAAGGATTTAATATGGGTGCCATGATGGCAAGCATAGCTGTCGGCGGTGCGGTTGGCCAGAATATTGCCGGAGCAATGAACCAAGTGATGGGCAACATGAGCCAAACTTCTCAACCCCAGGCAGTTCCTCCAGCGGTCCCAACAACGGCCTATCATGTGGCATTCAATGGACAAGCCACTGGACCTTTCGAGCTTTCTGTTCTTGCACAGATGACCGTAAACGGGCAACTTACCGTGGACAGTCTGGTGTGGAAGAGTGGGATGCCCCAATGGGCCAAAGCTGGAACGGTACCTGAGTTGCAGGCGTTGTTTGCAAGTTCGATCCCGCCTATTCCACCAATCGAACAACAATAATCACAGAACTCAACAACCTGTAGTGCAAAGTAGCATCAGCCTTATTTTCATGCCTTGACCGCAGGGAAATCTTGTACTTTTTCATTTTTAGCCAGCAGAAATTTGATTGGCACTTTTGCACACTGCAAGTTTGACAGGCAGGCATTTATTGACAGACATCGCTGGCTTTGTCTACTTTATACGACCGCTTTTTTTCAGGCGAGATTGCCCACCATGACCACCATTTGACCCCTACCCATACAAAAGCCCGCGAAGTCAGTGTCCAAACGGCTTCGCGAGCTTTTTGTATGGTTTCCACATTTGTGGACAATCAACAAAAAAGGCTTGAAACCGCCTTTTTCCATTGCGTGTCGGGGTTCTCCGACCGGGAAGTTTGCTTGTTCGAAGTCAGTCGAAGGGCCAGAAGTATCCCACATCAAATCTGTTAATAATCGCTTTCACATTCACTCCGCTTTTCTGATTTCGAACACGACTTAATGTTTTATAAAGTTCAAAGCTGTTGTTGCGACACCAGTTTCGCATATAATTCTGAAAACTCATTTGCAGTATTATTATAATATATAAGCATTGTGCCATCAGGCGTTTCCTGCCCGGAACGAGCAAGGCGTGACGCCACTGATCTTCTTGAAGGCCGTGGAAAAATTGCACTCACTGCTGAACCCACAACTGCGAGCAATCTCTTTCAACGGCAGCGTGGTAAACTTGAGCAGATACTTTGCTTTGTTCACACGCGCATGCATTATGTATTCATGCGGCGAGAAGCCGGTCTCCCGTTTGAAAAGCCGAGAAAAGTAAAAGGGGCTCATGGATACGTTTTGCGCCAAACTTGCCAGCGGCAAAGGTTTGGCGATATTTTCAGTAATATAGCTCAGAGTCTCGTCTACTATATCCGTGGCTTTGTTTTGCCGTTTTGCCCGTTCCGGCGGCTGCATAAACGCAGTGAGAAAGTTCACTATCCGCCGGGACACATCGGCCTCATTCACGCTCCTCTCCCCGTGAAATGCCTCATAGATCCGCTGCAGCTGCCGCGCACACATTGCCGCGTCATCCGGCCGGAGCAAAGGCCCGTTCTGAATGCACAACTCGTAATACTGCCGCGCTACCTTCCCGTCAAAGTGCAGCCAGTAAATTTCCCAGTTGTCGTCGGTGCCGTAGTGCTGTGGCTGATAGCAATCCACCAGCACAAACTCCCCCGCGCGCACTTCCAGCCGCTGGGGGCCGTCGTAAACATACCCCTTCCCCGCCACCACATAGATCAGAAGGAAGCTGTCGTAGCGGCCGCGGTCCACCTCATATCCCTTCGTGCAGTAAAAATGCCCGGTGCACAGCGGGAAGAAAAAAATCTCCCGCGCCAGCGCACTGCAAGTGTAGAAATAGACTTTTGACGGCGGAAGGATTTCTTTGCTGGAGACATCCATTTCATCGCCCCCTTAAGAGCAATTATTTAAACATCACAACAGCATATTACTACGCGTTGCCCATACAGTCAAGGATAGAGAGCAAGATTTCAAAGTCAAATGGCAATTTCAGAGAATGACACTGATTAGGGGGGCTGATATAATAACAAAAAGGCATTGTCTCAGGGCAGGCCACAGTCAGCAAGTAATATAGGAGGTTCACATGGAATGTATCAACGAGCAGGATCAGCAAATCCTGCGTCAACTGGCACAAAGACAGCTCGAGTTTGCCAACAGCCCCCGAAATGATGAGATCCTTAAGCAGTGGGACGCTCTGGCCAACGGCCGGCGGGAAAACCCCACCGTGCGCCTTCTGTTCTCCAACTTCCCGAACGAGGTCGTTTATCCGCGTATGCGGTGCGAGGGCGCCCGCGCGCGGGAACTTGAGGAGATGTTGCTGAGCACAATGGTCGGCCGGGAGCTGTTTGACGACGACACCCCCATCTCCCCCACCTTTGACATCCGCTGGAAGACCTGGGTGCACCCCTTCGGCACCCAGCCCCACATCACCAAGGCGGAAGGCGAAGGCGCCATGGGCTTCCACATCGACCCCATCATCGACGATCTGGCCGAGGGAATGGACCTTCTGCGGGGCGGCAGCTTCGGTGTGGACCGCCAGGCCACCGCAGAGCTGGAAGAGGCGGCGAACGAGGCCTTTGGCGATATCCTGCCGGTGCGCAAGGTAATGCCCAGCCTGACGGGCATGATGACCAACCCCTTGGTGCACCTGATGGGCATGGAGAACTACTACCTTTCCATGTACGATTACCCGGACGAGCTGCACGAAGTGATGGACATGGCCACCACCGTGTATGAGCAGTATTACGATTTCCTGGAGAACGAGGGCCTGCTGCTGCCCACCAACGGGATCAGCCCCATCAACCAGGAGAGCTTTGCCTTCACCTCCGAGCTGCCCACCGAAAACGTGACCAAGACCACCCAGTGCTGGGGTTTTCTGGAGTCTCAGGAGACCACCGCGGTCTCGCCCGACGTATTCGGTGAGTTTGTCTTCCCCTATCAGGACCGGCTGGCAAAGCGCTTCGGCCTGCTGAGCTACGGCTGCTGTGAGCGGGTGGACGCCACCTGGCCCGACTACCTCTCCAAGTGGAAGAATCTGCGCAAGCTCTCGGTCTCCCCCTTCAACAATGAGAAGCAGGTGGGCGAGTATCTGCGGGGCACCAACGTGGTGTACTACAGCAAGCCCCGCGCCGAGTACGTCACCAACCACGGTCCCCTGGACGAAGAGGCCCTGCGTGCCTACTTCAAGGGCGTGTGCGAGGCGGCCAGCGGCTGCCTGTTCGAGATGGCCCAGCGTGAAGTGGGCACCATCTTCGGTGACTTCGAGCGCGGCCGCCGCTATGTGCAGATCGCCCGCGAGTGTATCGCCGAGTACTGGAAGCCCTGACGGTCAGACGGTTACAGCATGTATCACCGCGCCTGAACAAAACGGGGCGTTCCGTTGTTAAGTCGTTCAGCAAAATACCGTCGGCGGTATTTGTCTCCTGCGGCATTTTCGGCAATCGCGCACAAACAGGCAAACAATATTTAAAAGCCCGCAAAGCCTTTTTTGAATTGGCTTTGCGGGCTTTTGGCTTTGGTACAGCCGTTTTCCGATGACCGGCCGGGAGTTCAGGCCTGATCGCTGTGAAAATTTTCAAATCATTCGCTGCCCCATCGGAGCACATTCCGATTGACAATGTTCCTCCGAAAATGATACGCTTGGACTATCAAAACAACGCCTTTTGCAGAAGGAGCTTTCGAATGAAGACCATCTCAAGTGCGGAGAAACTGGCATACACCGGCAGCCTGCTGGGACAGAACATGATCTACAGCTTCGTGACGATGTATGTGATGTTCTTCTTCACCGACCTGCTGCGTATCCCGTCAGAGAGCGTGACCATCATTATGGTGGCCGCCAGCCTGTGGGACGCGGTGAACGACATTCTAATGGGCATGATCGCCGACCGCACCAAGACGCGCTGGGGCAAATTCCGGCCGTATCTGCTGGCGGGGCCGTTTGTCATCGCCGTGACCACCGTGCTGTGCTTCTGGAATTTCGGCGGCTCGGCCGTGGGCACAGTCGCCGTGGCGGCGGTGTGCTATGTGCTGTGGGGAATGTCCTACACGGTCTACGACATCCCCATCTGGGCGATCTCCTCCGTCTCCTCCCACAACGCGGATGAAAAGAACGGCATGGTGACGCTGGGCAAGATCGGCGGCACGCTGGGCACGGTGATCGTCTCCGTGGGCAGCGTGGCTCTTCTGAACGCGTTCGGCGGCGAGCGCAGCGCACCGGCCTACGCGGCGGCCGCCGCGACGATTGCCGGCGTGGGCGCGCTTTTAATGCTCCTGAGCGGCTTTGTGCTGCGTGAACGTATCACACCGCCTGGCAAGGGGGTCCCCTTCCGCCGCAACATCCACACGATTCTTGACAACACGCCGCTCAAGGCCCTGATGGTCTCGCTGCTCGTCGTGAACATGGTGAACAACGTGCGCCAGGTCGCACAGATGTACTTTGCCGTGTATGTTTGGGGCGATTCCTCCTATGTCACCTACATCGGACTGAGCCTTGTCGTCGGCATGATTTTTGGCATGGCTGTCACCCCCGCCCTGATCCGCCGCTTTGATAAGAAGTACATCTTTATCACGGCGTGCGCCGCGGGCGCAGTGTCGAGCTTTCTGCCGTTTGCGGTGGGCGGCGGCCCCGTACCGGGGCTCATCCTGCTCGGCGCCAGCTTCGCATTCACCGGCGTGACGACGATCAGCAGCACGTCGATGTTGATGGACGCCATCGACTATGCCGAGCACAAGCTGGGATTCCGCGGCGAGGGCGTCGTTTTTTCGATGAACACCTTCCTCAACAAGCTCAGCTCCACGATTTCGAAAGGCCTTCTGGGTGTCTCGCTCACCGCCATGCACTACGTGGACAACATGGCTCCGAACGCGACGGTGCAGACGGGATTCAGCGCCATCGTCTACGTTGTTCCTGCCGTGTGCTTCCTGCTCGCGATCGTACCGCTCGCCTTCTACTGTCTGAAACCTGCGCAGATCGAAACGATCCGCGCAGAACTGGAAAATCGCCGCACTGCGGAGAAATGAGGGTAATTGTATGGACGTTTCTGCTTTTTTTGCTCCTCCTGAAATTCTCGGCGCCAAGCGCGCCCTGTGTATCCAGCCGCACGCCGATGACAACGAGATCGGCATGGGCGGAATCATCGCCGCCTTGGCCGCGCGCGGGTGTGAGATCCATTATCTGACAGTCACGAACGGCGACCTTGGCGCGCAGGCCGGGCCCTATGACCCGGAGCAGCTGGCAAAGACGCGCCGCGCGGAGGCCGAGGCTGCCGGGCGCGCCCTGGGCGCGACCGTCTTCCACTGGTTCGACGAGCCGGACGGCTCGCTGGAGCACATTCCTGCTCTTGCCGGGAAGATCGCTGAATTGATTCGCACGGTGCAGCCCGACGTGATCTTCTGCCCCGACCCCTGGGCGCTGTACGAGGCACATCAGGACCACATCGTCACGGGGAAGGCCGCGGCACAGGCTTTCCTGTCCTCACCGCTGGCACAGTATCCGCGCGGGACACAGGCCACTCCTTGGCAGCCGTCCGCCATCGGTTTCTATTTCACGCAAAATCCGAACACCGTCGTGGATGTGACGGACACGTTTGAAACAAAGTTTGCCGCGATGGCGCTGCACCGCTCGCAGCTCAACGACCAACTCCTGGGCCTGTACCGCATTTATTTCACAATGCAGGGGCAGAAACTCGCCGAGGGCCGCAGCTTCGCGCTTGGCGAAGGGCTGAAAGTGCTCAGCCCGCTCCACGTCCACTGCTTTGTGGAAGCGCCCGGCATTTGACCGCTCTGCCCATCTTTTGAGCTGCACCCTTTTTGTACTCACTTTTCCAAACGAGGAGCATATAAAATGAGTCAAGAATGCTATGAATTTCAGGCGCAGATCAAGCCTGTTCCCGAAAAAGGCGGAGCTTATGTGCAGTTTCCATATGATATTCGCAAAGAGTTCGGCAAAGGGCGCGTAAAAGCAGAAATCACGTTTGACGGCGAGCCGTATTCCGGCAGCATTGTGAATATGGGGTTGAAAAACGAGGACGGCTCCATTTGCTACATCATTGGTGTCCGGAAGGATATCCGTGCAAAAATTGGCAAGCAGCCGGGAGACACCGTAAAAGTCACGGTAAAAGCGATTCAAACCTGAAGAAGCAGCGAATGCCCAGAATCCAGGCACAAGTTTCATAATACAAATCAAGGACTCTTTTCCGGCGGAATCGGAGAACTTGGCTGCAATTAGATTGCCACATCTGAAAAAGCCCGCGGAACCAGTATGAAAAGGATCCGCGGGCTTTTCTGTGCTGTTTTCCTTGGTGTACACTCAACGACAACTGCTTTATCGCGCTGTTTTGGAACAGAGGCCCGGAACGCCGCCGTTCCGAATCCAATTAGTCACTCATTTGCGAGAGGTTTGCGCCTTAGACTTCAATTCATCGGTTGCGTTATTGGGGGTTACTTTTCAGTCTCTCCAAAATCGTCTCATCCGCCGGGCAAAACTCATACTGGTCGATTTCGCCTACCGTGATCCAACGGATGTCGTTGTGCTCCAGCTTCTGGGGCACGCCCTCCCGGATCGTGGCATGGAAGAGGGTCAGGTGCACCGTCAGGTCCGGGTATTCGTGGGTCACATCCATAAACACATCCCCCACATCCAGCGTGACGGCCAGTTCCTCCCGGCACTCACGGACAAGGGCCTGCTGCTTTGTCTCGCCCGGTTCCACCTTGCCGCCCACAAACTCCCACAAAAGCCCCCGGGCCTTGTGGGCCGGGCGCTGACAGATCATAAACTTGTCGTCGTGCCAAATCAGGGCTGCTACCACTTCCGTCATTCGTTTCGTCTCCCCTCTTACTGTATTTTTATTATAGGCAAACCAGCCGCTTTCGGCAAGGCACTGGCAGCTTCCTCTTCTCGTATTGTTCAGCCAAGGCGAAAAACGGCCTCAGAGGCAGCTCAAATCAGCTGCTCAGGCTGGCACGATTTTCAAAAAGCCTGTATAATAAGCAGTATCCCAAAACGAAGAAGGCTTTAGTATGGACACCCTCGAAATCGGCTGCTGCGGCGCATTTTGCAAAACCTGCCGGGAGTGCGGCAAGACCTGCAAGGGGTGCAAGGTCGGTTACGCCGATGGTTCCCGTGACCTGGCGAAGGCAAAATGCAAAATCAAGGTGTGCTGTATCGGCAGAGGCCACGCCACCTGCGCCGACTGTTCAGTCTACGACGATTGCCCCACCATCCAGACATTTCACAACCATGCCGGGTATAAGTATGGAAAATACAAGCAGTCCATCGCCTTCATCCGCGCCCACGGCTACGCCGATTTTCTGGAGCGGGCGGCTGCCTGGACCGGCGCTTATGGCAAACTCTGATCAATAAGCAGGAGGCAACCATGAATCTCATCATTCTCTCCGACACCCACGGTCTGCTGAGGCCGGCGGTGCTGGAACTTCTGAAATCCGCCGACGCCATTCTCCATGCGGGGGACATCAACTCCCAGGCGGTGGTGGACAAGCTGACCTCCTTCGCGCCGCTGTACGTGGTGCGGGGCAACAACGACAAGGAATGGGCCGAAGCCATTCCTCACGAGCTGACCGTGACCCTTGATGGAGTGCGGTTTTGCATGGTCCACAACAAGAAGGACGTCCCCGCGGATTTAAGCGGGGCGGATGTGGTGGTGTTCGGCCACTCCCATAAGTACAGCGAAGAACAGCGCGGAGATGTGCTGTGGCTCAACCCCGGCAGCTGCGGGCCGCGGCGGTTTCACCAGGAGATCACTCTGGTGCGGGCCGAACTCTCCGGCGGCTCCATCCGGGTGGAGAAAATCGTCATTCCCCACGAGGTGCCGTGATGGAGCTGGGACTGACCTTTCCGCTGCAGCGGTTCCTGCACCAAAAGCCGCCGCCCTACGGCAGCGAAACCGACCGGCGTTTCTGCTGGGACCTGCACGTCATCGAACTGCGGGGCCGCAAATGCCTTTTGGCTGTGCACTGCCACAGCCGTTACACCTTTGTGCGGTTCGATGTGCCGGGGCTGCTCTGGGCCAGCCTGCCCGAACTGTTTTGCGCCGGCCTTGCGGACAGTCTGGCTGCCGCCGGGTTTTCTCCTGAGCAAATCGCCGCTTATCTGAAAGCGGCCGGCAGCACGCATTTCACCCGCACCCACGGGCGGCGGGAGGTCGCGTTTCTCAACCGCGCCTGGGAGGATGTGCTGGCGCTGGATACCTGCCTGGACGCCGCCAGCGCCGCCCAGCCCATGCTGGACTGGGCGGTGAATGCCCACCCCAGCCGTTGCGTGGGTTTTGAGGGTCTGGCTCCTGCGGCTGGGCGAATCGGAGCGTCGCTTATTTTCAAGTAAACATCATTTTCCAAACGGCGCAAACGGGCCGGGCCTTCGCATACGCGAACGCCCGGCCCTCATTTTATTTGTTCTTTTGCAGCACCAGCAAATACCGGTGGATCGTTCCCTCCACCACGCCATTCTGCTCCAGGATCTCCTGTGCGCGGTACAGCTGCTCCCGGCAGGTTTCCACCGAAAAGCCCGGGAACTCCCAAGGCAGCACGCGGGCGAACCACACCAGCGCCCCTATATCCCAAAACCGGATGGGGCGAAAGGCTTCTTCCCCGCGCAGCACTCGCAGTCCGGCGCTTTTCACCGCCTCGGCGGCGCAGGCGAGTGTTTGCTGCGGGAAGGGCAGCGGCAATTCCCCCAGCAGCAGTTCCACCAGTTCCCGGTCATTTTTCGCTCCCACTTGTTCGGTGATGAACGTTCCGCCGGGCCGCAGCAGGCGGCTGATTTCCGCCGGGTCATAGCTGCCGTGTCGATTCAGAATCAAGTCAAAGGTCCCATCGGCAAAGGGCAGAAGCCCTTCGCCGTCCGCCTGTTCAAACCGTATCCCCAGCGGGGAAAGCCTCCGGCGGCAGAGATCCGCGTTGGGCGGCCAGCCCTCGGTGGCGCTGGTTTTATTGTGGGGGTGTTTCAATGACAGCAGGAACTCCCCTCCGCCGGTGTCCGTATCAAGAAGCTTCCTGTCCGGCTGCAAAAACGCCCGCACCACCTGTGCATAGTCCCAGGGCAGGTCCTGCTCTTCCTCATAGCGCCCGCGCAGGTGGGAAAAATCCCAGCCCTTCATCCGCGCCGCGTCCTCTTCCTGCAGCCATTGGCGATACAGCTCTGTTCTGTTCATTCAAAACCGCTCCTTTTCGTAGTCGTCTGTACGATCCGGTGCAGTTCGCTGATAACAGTTATTTACTCGATGCAGTCTGTTATCAGACGTATCACTGCACCGAGAGATTACCTCGAAGGAGCGTCATTCCGACTTCACCGCCTTTCAAAATTTATGATACCACAGCGACGCTTTGCCGGTAAATATGCCAGCCGGGATACAGCAACAAAAATATTGTAAAAGGACTGGTTTTTCCCAATCGGGTTTTGTATGATAAAAGTAGAGCTTTGCGGTCCGCTTCAGCATTCGCCAAGGACGCACCGCACTCTTTCTCGCGTAATTTTCAAACCATATTTCGAAACACTCTTCGAGGAGGAATCGAATGTGAAAAAGGAATTGGAAAAAAGCGAACTTATGCCCATAGTGAAAAAGCCCCGAGTGCTTTTGGAAAAGCAATGGGCAGCCTGGGCGCCCATGCAAAAGAGACTGTGACCAAGGCACAGAGCACAGTAATGCACGTTGTGGATAAGAATGGCAACGGCAAAATCGACGCCGAAGACTTTGGTCTGACCCGCGAAAATCTGGAAGGCGCAGGTGAAACAGTGAAAGGCGTTGCCATCGCTGCCGGACACGGACTCAAGGCAGGAAGCGCCGCTATGGGGAAAGCCTTTGTCGAAGCTCGGCTGGAACTGGACCTCAAGACCTTAAAGCCGGTTTTCCCGGACACGCTGCCCTTTTCCATCAACGACCCTCATGCTGAGGCAGCACAGCCAAGCATTTTGTCCATCGTCGCACGCGATAAAAAAAGAAGCGAGAGCGAGGTGTGCCGTGGTGCGGTAGGATACTACCAGTCTGCAAAAGGATACGAACTGTTGAATCTTTACGAGGACTATGTGTCGCAGTCTGCACTGGCTTTTTATCCGGCCGCAACCAAGGGAATTTTCCTGGCAGACCCGTATCAGGTGGGAGTTTACATTGCCCTGGACGAATACTTCGACTTTATCCGCAAAGCCCTTGTAAACGAACTGGAAGTTGTGGCTCAGGATCTCGGTGCCAAGCATGTTCGTATCAGTTTCAAAGAGGACAAAAAGTCGCTGGTCGCACAGCAGGTTCAAACAAAAGCCAAAACAAAGCTCGAATCCATGTCTGCAGAGCATTCAGCTTCCGTAGACGAATTCTCCAGTGTAGAAATTGCCGCCGACGTAAAATTCAGCGGTCATGACTCTCCTGTCGCTCCGCCCCTTGTTTATTTCAAAAACGAGAGCGATATTGTGAAGCTTGTCCGCATGCGTACCAGCGACGGGTCCAACAAAATCGAATCCAAAACTTACCGTTTTCAGTGCAATCGCCTGTTCGGCGCCAAAGAGGACGACTCCGCGCAAATCAGCGCAATCCTGAATGGTATCAAATGCACCGGGTCAGCCTCCTTCAGCCAAAACATCCAGCGTGAAAGCCGGACTATTCTGGAATACAGTATTGAATTCTGACAAAGGCTCTGTTCCCCTTATTTCCACATTCAATGGGCACAAAGGTCCTCTGTAACAAGAGGTCCTCTGTGCCCGTTTTTTCGCCGCCTGTATTTCACGGTCAAACATGACAGACAGCTGTCCGGTTCCTGTGGTATAATACAGGCAAACACAGGAAAGGCGGCGGAGCGCATGAAGCTGGACCGGCTCATCGGCATTTTATCTATTCTGCTCCAGCGGGAAAAAGTCACCGCGCCGGAATTGGCCCAGCGGTTCGAGGTGTCCCGCCGCACCATCCAGCGGGACGTGGAGGCCCTCTGCCGGGCCGGCATTCCCATCTCCACCGCCCAGGGGGCGGGCGGCGGCATTTCCATTCTGGACGGATACCGGGTGGACCGCACCCTTCTCACCGCCCCGGAAATGCAGGCGATCCTGGCAGGGCTGCGCAGTCTGGACAGCGTCAGCGGCACCCGCCGCTACGCTCAGCTGATGGAAAAGCTGTCCGCAGGGGCAGGCACGCTGGTGCCCGGCAGCGCCGACCTGCTCATCGATCTGTCTTCCTGGTACAAAGACAGCCTCGCTCCCAAAATCGAGTTGATTCAGGACGCCATCCGCCTGCACCGCACCGTTCAGTTTTGCTACTTTTCCCCCAAAGGAGAATCACGGCGCACGGTGGAGCCCTGCTACCTTGTGTTCCACTGGTCGGCCTGGTATCTGTGGGGCCGCTGCCGCACCCGGGAGGACTATCGCCTGTTCAAACTGAACCGCATGACCGAGTTTTCGATGGGCGAGTCCTTTGAGCCCCGCCCCGCTCCCCTGCCGGACCTTGCCCCGGAGCGGGTCTTTCCGGTGAAATACCGGGTGACCGTCCTCTTCGACCCGGCATGGCGCTGGCGGCTGGTGGAGGAATACGGCACGGACGGCCTTGTGGAAGAACCGGACGGGCGCCTGCGCTTTACCGGCGGCTTTCCCGACGCGGACAGCGCCCTCGGCTGGGTGCTCACCTTCGGGGAGGGCGCGAAACTGGTGGAGCCGGAGGAACTGCGCGAAAAGCTGCGCAGCCTGACCCGGTCGCTGGCAGAACGCTATAACGGGAGGGATTGATATGGCGTCTCATCCGGATTTTGTTGACTTTGTGGCCGATCAGCTGCGGGAGGCCGGAACCATCCGCAGCCGCAAAATGTTCGGCGAATACGGCCTCTATTGTGATGGCGTGTTCTTCGCCGTCATCTGTGATGACCAGTTCTTCGTAAAAATCACCCCCGAGGGCCAGGCCGCCTTTCCGGATCTGCCCAAAGCCCCGCCCTATGAAGGGGCAAGAGACTCTTTCCTGGTGGAGGACGTGGAGGACCGGGAGCAGATGACCGCCCTTGTGCGCATTACCTGTGAGGCGCTGAAAGCCCACCCCCAGAAGAAAAGGAGGAAATGACCATGCCCTTCGACTACAAAAAGGAGTATAAGGAATTCTATCTCCCGCCCAAAACACCGGGCCTTGTCATGGTGCCCGCTATGAACTTTCTGGCGGTGCGCGGGCAGGGCGACCCCAACCAGGAGGGCGGCGCCTACAAGGAGGCGCTGGGCCTGCTCTATGCCGTGGCCTACACCATCAAGATGAGCAAACACAAGCCGGGGGGCTGCTTCGATTATGTGGTACCGCCGCTGGAGGGCCTGTGGTGGCAGGAGGGCGTGCATGGCGTGGACTATGCACGCAAGGCGGATTTTCAGTGGATCAGCCTCATCCGCCTGCCGGAGTTCGTGACGGAAGAAGTGTTTCATTGGGCCATCCGCGAGGCTACCGAAAAGAAGAAGCAGGATTTTTCCAGGGTGGAGTTCTTCCCCTGGGAAGAGGGGCTTTGCGTCCAGTGCATGCACCTGGGCCCTTACGATGACGAGCCCGCCACCGTGGCCGCGATGGACGAATACGCCCGCGACCGGGGGTATGTGCCGGACTTTGGCGAGAGCCGTTTCCACCATGAGATCTACCTGAGCGACGTGCGCCGCTGCAAGCCGGAAAAGCTGAAAACAGTCATCCGCCACCCGGTGCGGAAGGAGGGCCAGCTGTGAAAGGATTTGTACGGGAATGCACAGAATTCAGTCTCTGCGGCCTTGCCTGCCTGCTCTGCCCCATGCAGGTGGGCGGATACTGCCCAGGCTGCGGCGGCGGGGCAGGCAACCAGAGCTGTGCCATTGCCCGGTGTTCGCTGGAGCAGGGCGGGCCGGAGTTTTGCAGAGAATGCACCTCCTACCCCTGCGCCCGCTACGACGAATTTGACGCGGCGGATTCCTTTGTGCCCCACAGCCGTCGCGCCGCCGACCTGGCCCGCGCCGGGGAGATGGGGCTGGACGCCTGGTTGGCCCAGCTGCGGCAAAAGCGCGCCATTTTGGACGAGCTGCTGGCAGACTGGAACGACGGCCGCCGCAAGTCCCTTTACTGCGCGGCAGCCTATCTGCTGGAGCTGGAGGCCCTGCGCCGGGTGATGGACGCGCCGGCCGCCCAAAGCGATTTAGCCGCCGGCCCAGCCAAGGAAAAGGCACAGGCCGCCGCCGCGCTGCTGCAAGCAGAGGCGGAACGTTCGGGTATCAGCCTGAAGCTGAACAAGCGAAAGGGGTGAGCGGATGGCAACATCACAAGTAGCGATGGAGTTTCCCTGCCCGTTGGAAACGCTGTGGCACACCGTGACCGACTTGGAGCATACCGCCTGGCGCAGCGATCTTACCCGGGTAGAAATTCTGGGTGAGGGTCACTTTGTGGAGCACACCCGGAGCGGCTACGCCACCAGTTTCACAGTCACCTCCTGTGATCCCCTCAGTTTTTGGGCTTTCACCATGGAGAACGGCAACATGTCCGGCTCTTGGGAAGGACATTTTGAAGCCACAACGGACGGCTCACGTTTGGTCTGCACCGAAACCGTCAACGCAAAGCGCTGGTGGATGCGGCCCTTCGTGCCCGGGTATCTGAAGCGGCAGCAAAAGCTGTATCTGACCGATCTGCGCCGCGTTCTTTTAAGCAAATGAAAAACACCCCTGGCAAGTGCCAGGGGCGTTTTCGTTTATTTTGCCCAGTGCTCCACCACGTCCCGCAAAAGCTGCGCGCAGCCGGGCACCTCCCGGTCATAGTAAGCGGTGAACCGCTCGTCCAGCACATACAGCTGGGCAATGCCCCGATGCTTTTGGGGCGTCAGGTCTTTCACCGTCACCGCCAGCCAGCGGCGGTGCAGTGCATAGAGTTCCTTGCCCTCCTCGCTGCCGGGCGCAAGGCCTGCCTTCACGGCTGCTTCCAGCCTTTGGCGCAGCTCGGCATCCAGCGCGTTCCACGCGTCGTACTGCTCCTGCGTCAGACCCATCAAACTGGCGTTGGTGGCATCCACCGCCCCGTCGCCATATTTTGCCCGGGCCTCTTCGCCGTGGGCGGCCTCGTTCTCCGCCACCAGTTTCGCTTTCAGGGCGGCAAATTTCTTTTCGTCCTCCATAGGCTCCTTCCTTTCTTCGCAGCCGATGGTCTCTTTCACCGACTGAATCAGGTCTTCCAGCCGGGCTTTCTGCGCCTGCAGGGCAGCCAGGTGCTGCCGCAGGGCGGCCAGCCGGTCAAAGGAGGGCGCGTCCAGACATTCCCGGATACGGGCCAGCTCCACCCCGAGAGCCCGGTAAAACAAGATGTCCTGCAGCCGGTCCACCTGGGCCGGGCCATAGTAGCGGTAGCCGCTCTCGGCTACCCGGCCGGGCTTCAGCAGGCCGATCTCGTCGTACCAGCGCAGGGTGCGGGTGGACACCCCCGACAGGCGCGACAACTCATGGATGGAATATTCCATGCTGCTCCCTCCTTCCTGCTATCAGTGTACCAGTTGACGTTACGGCAGAGTCAAGAGGGAAACGAAATGTTTCTGAAAAGAATTTTGCCCCGGGGCAAGTGGCGAAAATCATTCGTTCAGGACTCCGTCTGTCAAGGTCAGAATCCTGCTTGCGGCCTTTGCCACATTGCTGTCATGGGTGATCTGCAGAATGGTGTTGCCCTGCCGGTTCAAATCGCGGAACAGCGCAAGGATTTCCTGCCCGATTTTTGAGTCCAGCGCACCGGTGGGCTCGTCGGCCAACAGAACCGCCGGGCGGGTGATGAGAGCTCTTGCAATGGCAGCGCGCTGCTGCTGCCCGCCGGAAAGCTCGTTCGGTTTATGGGCTTGCCGCTCTGCCAGGCCCACCATCTCCAGAATCTCCTGCGCCTTTTCCTGGGCGCTTTTGCGGTCTATGCCCCGGATCAGCAGCGGCATCATCACGTTTTGCAGCACCGAGTATCTGGGAATCAGATGATATTTCTGAAAGATGAAGCCTATCTTTTCATTCCGGATGACCGCCAGCACGTCCGGTTCGCTTTGCTCCACGGAAATGCCGTCGATGGTATAGCGGCCTGTATCCAGCGTGTCCATGCAGCCGATGATGTTCATCAGCGTGGACTTGCCGCTGCCGGACGCGCCGAGGATGGACACAAACTCTCCCCGTTCCACCCGCAGTGATACATCTTTCAGCACATGGAGTGAATTTTTGCCCACGCGGTAGGATTTGTTGACGTCCTCCAGGCAAATCATGATCACATCACCATCAGATGTTCCACCACGCCGGTGGTCTCATTTACGATCACCTGCACAAGGCTCCCCTTGTTCACGGCGTCAAGGCTGACTTCTTTGCCCATCGCATTGGTGATTTTCGCACCGGCCGGAATGGTGAAGTCGCGCACTTCTCCGGTGAACTCGATGGGCAGCTGCTCCGCGGGCGCGTTGCCCGCGCTTTCGTCCGTTCCGCTCTCCGCCGCGTCATCCGGCATCGGGACGATGATGGTGGTCGTGTTCTCGCCGGCAAACGCCTCGTCGTCTCTGGGGCGAATTTCCTGATTGCCATTTTCATCCACGTAGGCCACCTCATCGGAACCCTCGCTGCTGTCCAGCACAATTTCGCCCAGGCTCAGGGTGATGTCGTTGCCCACCTTGTCCGACACCTGGCCCATATAGCTTGCGATTTTCACTGTCTATTCCGCGGCTTCGGGGGCGCTTTCGGCCTGCGCCGGCACAGAGGTTTCGGCGGGCTGCCCCGAACAAGCGGCCAACACAAAGGCGAGGGTAAGAGCAAGTGCAGTCACGATCGAATTTTTCATTTTTCTATCTCCTTAAAAGTGGGTTTGATTTATTCTTCAGCCAATGCCTGGACCGGCATTAGCAGCGAAGCCTTGTAAGCGGGGTAAAACCCGAACAGCGTGCTGGTGGCAACGGCAAAGACACACGCCAGAACTTTGCCGTCCCAGGAAGGCCAGACGGGAATTTCCGTGAAGGCCATCAGAGCAATGGCGGGAAAGCTCAGCGCCACGCCCACCGCGCCGGAAAACACGCCGATACAAAAAGACTCCAGCAGAAACTGAAACAGGATGTCCTTTTCCTTAGCGCCCAGCGCCTTCAGAATGCCGATTTCCTTTGTGCACTCTTTCACCGTCACAAACATGACGTTCATAATACCAATGCCGCCGACCACAAAGACAATCACCGCCACCGACACCAAAAGCAGCTTCATGGTGGTAGCCGACGCGGTGGCCGCTTCGATCCGCGTGCCGGCGTCGGACACGGAATAGGCGCTCGCCTCGGTCATATAGTAGTTCAGGGTACGATGTAACTGCCCACCGCGTCGCCGGTGCCGAACAGCTTCTCGGCGATTTTGCTGCCGATGACGGCAACCCGCTCACCATCTTCAAAATCCGTTTCTCCGAAATCCGCGCCCCGCTCAAAAGAGAGGTTGGATATTTCGGCGTAACCGGGCGTGACGCCCACCAGATTGGCGGACTGCTTTTTCGAGTTATACGTCACTTCCTGAAAACCGCTGGCCCGCAGGTACATTCCTTGCAGGGTGGTGCTTTCTTCCATGACTTTTTCCACCAGCTCCGGGGTCAGCTTTTCCACCGTGGTAATGTCTTTTCCGCCCCCCAGCGCAGTATAGTCCAGATTCACATAGATGGTGTCGGCCGAAAGGTTCGAAAACTGCTTTGCCGCCTCCCGCTCTCCGCCTTTGCCGATGGCGATCACCAGAATGATGGTGCCGACGATAATGCCCAGAGTGGTGAGCAGGAGGCGGAATTTGTTTTCAATCATGTTGAGGGTGACAATATGAAAGGTTTCACTCAGCCGCATACATTACTCCTGCACAACGACGACTTCGCCTTCGGCAAGTCCATCCAGAATTTCGCTGACACGCCCGTCGGAAAAGCCTGTTAGAATCTGCTTGCGCACGAGCTCTCCGTTTTCGTCCCTCACGAGCACATGCTGCCGGCCGTTTTCCAACGTGATCGCCTTGTTGGACAAGGTCAGAACGTCAGCCTTTTCTTTCAGGATGATGGTGGCATAAGCCTTCATTCCGGGAAGGAGCATTTGCCCGCCGGTTTCAACGGAGATGGTGACGGGATAGTCTCCGTTGTCATTGGCCACGAGAAGCCGCTCGGTTACCGTGCCGGTGAATTTCTGCTCGGCATAGGCGTCCACATAGATGTCGACCTTCTGCCCCACGGACACGCTGCCGATGTCCGCGGCGCTGACGGGCACCGTCATGCTAATTTCGTCAAGCTCGCCCACAACGCAAAGGGGCTTGCCGTCCACAACGGTGTCGCCAGCTTTATAGTTGAGCGACGTCACGACGCCGTCCAGCTGCGCACAGAGAACAGGCTCCCGTGCCAACGCCTCCAGCCGGGCCACCTTTTCCTGCGCGGCCTGCACGTTCCGGTTTGCCTTTGCGATGTTCTCATCAAGCGTTTTCAGTTCTTCACCGGTCTTGTAATCCGCGAAAGCGTTGTCATCGTTCTGGTTTTCCAGCGCCTGCTGATACTGTTTTTCGGCCCGTTCCAGTTCTTCCCGTTTGAGGGCCAGCGCTTCGCGGTCACTCTTTAGCGCAGCCTCGCACGCCTGCTGCTGCCTTTTGAGCTGCTCCAATTCCGTAAAGACGGGGTCGGCCAGGTACGCGTCGGCCTCTTGCTGCAGGGCGGTGTTTTCGTTCTGCAGCTTTGTTATTTCCAAACGCAGGGCGTTCGGGTCCCCCGCCGTGGGGGCCGCTTCCTGCCCCTCCGCCGGGAAGGCGGAGATATCCTGCCCTTGGGCATCGCTCTCCGCCTGAAGGACTTCCTCATTCAAGGGCCCGATCTCCAGGATGTTCTGGTTGATTTTTTCTTTTAGGCTCCGGGCCTTTTCCTGCAGTTCGTCCGCTTTGGAAGAGCTTTCTTCGACCTGCTGGCGAATCTGAGTCAGCGCGGTTTCCTGCTGGGCAACGGACGCTTCCAGTCGCTTTTTTTCGCTTGTCAGCTTTTCGCTTTGGCTGGCATATTCCTGCTTCACGCCGTCGAGGCCGTCCTGTTTGTTTTTGTCATTCTGGGCAACGAGCACATCTTTGGAGCCCGACGCCTGCAGCAAAGCGGCGTTTGCCTCGGAGAGCTCGTTTTTCGCGGTCTTTATCAATTCATTCAGGTCTTCCGTAGAAATCAGCGCAAGCGGGTCGCCCTTTTTGACCTCACTGCCCACCTTCACCAGCAGCTCCTGCACCACGACGCCCGCTTCAAAGCTATGGGCGTTGGGGCCGGTCTCCAAAAGCCCGCTGGACTCCACCCCCACTGTGATTGTATCCCGCGCCGCCGTGTATTCCCGCTCCCGCACCATAACCCATTCCCCGGACGGTCTCAATGGAAGTTTGCGCCCCCAGCGCTTTCAGTTTCTTTCTTAAAAACGAGATATAGACCTCCACATGGCGGTCTTCCGCTTCGCTGTCGAAGCCCCAGACTTTCTCGATGATCCGCTCTTTCGAGAGAACGCCGCCCCGCGCGTTCATCAGCATTTCCAAAAGCTGGCTTTCCTTCAGGGTGAGCTTGAACGATTCATTTTTGCAAAACAGCGAGAGGGTGTAGGGGTTCAGGATGATAATATCGTAGATACCGGAAAGGGCGCAGTCCAGGCCATAGTCGCCTTCGTGTGCCAGGTCGACGGTGTAGTTGTTTTTCCCCAGGACCTGCGCCACGGCCTGTGCCATGTATTCCTCGTCTTCCACCAATAAGATCCGCATATCCCACTGCCTCCTTTCTGAAATCGATTCAGTATAACGCCCGAACCTTTAACGAACCTATAATCCCCCGTTGAACCGCAGTGTTATTTTTTCTATTGTAACTCCGGATAAACAAAGATGGAAGCGTCACTCGCAATGGCTTGCCGAACCAAACTCAGCCAGGATCATAGGTGGCAAGCGCCTCGCTCAGCTGCGGCAGCCACGGCGGGCCGTCGTAGCCCACGCTGGGAACGTAAATTTGCATCCACTCCACCTTTCCGTTCCGCCAGGTGCCCTGGCAGGTGAGCAGATAGGTGATGTTCTCCTGCTGCACCGTCAGCTCCAGTTCGGTGAAGAGGAACATATCGTCCAGCCTGGTGCTGCTGAAACTTGCCTCGGCGTTTCGGATGGTCACGCCCTGCTCCCTGAGTTCCTCCAGCGCTTCATAAATACCGGCGGCATTGCCGGTATATTTTTCTATCCCCTCTTTGTCGTAGTTCTCCAGCGCCCGGGCCGCATTGCGGGCGCACAGCCACGCAGGGACACACCGCCAGGCGAACCCGTCACCGCCCAGCGTTCCGTTCAGAACCGGCAGGACGAGCAGCAGAGCCAGGCAGAGCCCCAGCGCCGCCAGCAGGCTTCGCTTGCGCGTGGTTTTTCCCTTCCGGGCAATTTCCTGTTCCGAATACCGGAGCACATCCTGCACGGCGCTGTCCACATTTTCCGGGTGTGCCTCTTGCTTTGCCCTTGCGCCGGAGATGAGTTCCAGCACAGTGGTGTCCAGCTCTTGCGCCAGAGGTTCCAGCAGGGCAATGTCCGGGGCACACAGTCCCCGCTCCCATTTGGACACCGCCCGGTCGGTCACATGCAGGCGCTGAGCCAGTTCCTTCTGGGTCAGATCCTTTTCTTTGCGGAGTTCCCGTATCAGCGCGCCGGTGGCTTCGTTGTTCATCGCTCGCCCCTCCCTTTTGCCCCTATTATACCTCCTCGCCGCCGTCCCTGCACCCAACCGCTGGTTGAGCGTGCTGCCCGCCCGGCAGAAGTGCATTTCTTTGTCGTTTGCCGCTTGTTGCGCTTCGGATTTCATACTACAATAGGACATATGAAGAGGAGCATGGAAAAGGAGAATCTTTATGCCCACTGTATTGATCGACGCGGACGGCTGCCCGGTCGTAGACGTGACCATCCGTCTCTGCAAAAGCCGTGAAGTGCCGGTGCTCATTCTCTGCGACACAGCCCACCGCATTGAACGGGACGGGGCTGAAACGCTGGTGTTCGACAAGGGCGCCGACAGCGTAGATTTCGCCTTGGTCAACCAGGTGCGCGCCGGAGATATCGTGGTCACGCAGGACTACGGGCTTGCCAGCATGTGCCTGGCCCGCCGGGCCCGGGTGCTGAACCAGAACGGGCTGGAATACACCGCCGGCAACATCGACGCGCTGCTGGAGCGCCGCTGGCAAAACAAAAAACTCCTTCGGGCCGGCAAACACCCGAAGGGACCCGCCAAGCGCACAAAGGATCAAGACACGGCCTTTGCAAACGCGCTGGAAGAGCTGCTGCGCGGCTGCGCCGCACTGTAATGAGCCTCGGGAAAGAGAGGGATGAGCAATGCACACATTTGTTGCAGGCGGCAAGACCGTGACGGTTTTGCCCGCCAGTGTGCCGGACGCGCCGGTGGTCTATCTGAACACTTTCGGTGACGAAGGCCAAAACGTTTTTGGCGTGCTGGCTTCCGGCGGCTGTCCGCCGCTCTCGCTGGTGGCCATCAGCGGCCTTGACTGGAACCGCGACATGGCCCCCTGGGACTGCCCCGCGGTATTCAAAAACGCCGGGGCATTTTCCGGCGGCGCCGACGAACACCTCCGGCTCCTGGTCCGGGACATCCTGCCTGTGGCAGAGACAAAACTGCAAGGCACTCCCCGCTGGCGCGGGATCGCGGGTTATTCTCTGGCGGGGCTGTTCGCGCTGTATGCCCTTTACGGGACGGATGTGTTTTCCCGTGCGGCCAGTGTGTCCGGCTCGCTCTGGTTTCCCGGGTTTCGGGAATATGTTTTCTCCCATGAGCCAAAACGCCGGCCGGACCGCGTTTATTTTTCCGTGGGCGACAGAGAAAGCAGAACAAAGAATCCTGTGCTGCAAACGGTACAGGAGAACACCGAGGCAATTTGCGGATATTACCGCGAGATGGGCATTTGCACCACATTCCGGCTGAACCCGGGCGGGCACCATGAGCGTCCGGCACAGAGAACTGCGGCGGGCATTCAATGGTTGTCCATTGGATAGCGCCGCTCCGCGCGAGTGTGATACAATAGGAAAATAACAAGGGGGATTCTCGCCATGAACTTTGACGTCAACAAGCTGGTCTGGACCAGGCCGCCGAAACAGTACCGCATTGCGGCGGACCAAATCGAAATCACCACCCAGCCCCACACCGACCTGTGGCAGCGCACTTATTACCATTTCCGGAACGACAACGCTCCCCTGCTGCAGATGGAAACATCGGAACTCTATTTCAGCTTTGTGGTGAAAACCGACTTTTCCGCCGCCTGTCACCGTTTTGACCAGTGCGGAGTCGTTCTGTATCTGGACAGCGAAAACTGGCTCAAAGCCTCGGTGGAATTTGAGGATGGCCAGTTTCAGCACCTGGGCAGTGTGGTGACCAACGAGGGTTATTCCGACTGGGCCACCACCGCCATCGACGGTCAGATCCGCACCATGTGGTACCGCCTCAGCCGCCGCGGGGACGACTATCGGCTGGAGTGTTCCCGGGACGGGGTCAATTTCAGCCAAATGCGTGTCTGCCACCTGCGCAAAGGCGGCGGCGCCATCCGTTTCGGCCTTTATGCCTGCTCGCCGGAGGAGTCCTCCTTTACCGCGGTGTTCTCGCACATGCAGGTCACCGAATGCCAGTGGCAGGCCCACGACGGCCAGCAGCCCGACTGAGCGGTCTTCTCTGACGCGGCCGCCATTCAAAGCCATCAAGGAGAACTGAAATGATTCGAGAGATATGCAAAGACGTGCTGTTTCTGGCGCGAAAGTCCGAGCCAGCCACGCCCGAAGACCTGCCGGTGGCGGCAGACCTTCTGGAAACACTGAAAGCCCACGCCGACGGCTGCGTGGGTATGGCAGCCAATATGATCGGCGTGGCCAAGCGTATCATCGTCTTTGACGATGAGGGCACCTACCGGGTGCTGTTCAACCCGGAGATCGTCAAGAAAAGCGGTCCCTATGAAGCCGAGGAAGGCTGCCTGTCCCTCTCCGGCACCCGCAAAACAAAGCGCTGGAAGACCATCAAGGTGAAATACCAGGACGAGCAGTTCCGGGAGCGGTTCAAGACCTGGAGCGGCTGGTCCGCCCAGATCATCCAACATGAAATCGACCACTGCGAGGGAATCATCATATGAAAAAGTGCAAAATCACCGTCATGCGCGTCACACGGTACGAAGACCTGATGGCGCTCTATGAAAATCCCATCGAACACGCCTGCGATTTGCGGGAAGGCCAGGTGTTCATCGCGGACGGCTGGGCGAAACCGGAAGGGTTTTGCCCCAGCGCCTGGGACACCCTCTCCCCCTTCGTGCTGGCCTTGAGCCACGGCGCGGAGAACTTCTACGACGGCTGGATGAAAAATCCCCGTTCCGCCATGCTCTCCTGCAATGACGGGTTCCGTCCGGTGAGTTTTCTGGTGGAGGCGCTGGACGAGGACGAGGACTGAGGAGGAAACACCATGTTTGAAAACAAAGTAGCCGTCGTGACCGGAGGCGCGAAGGGTATCGGCAAGGCCATTGCCCAGGAGTTTCGCAACGCCGGGGCAAAAGTGTGTGTCATCGACCTTCTGCCGAACGACTATTTCGTGGGCGACCTGGCCGACCAGCCGGTGCTGGAGGAATTTGCCCGCAAGGTCATCGCGGATCACGGCCATGTGGACTATCTTATCAACAACGCCCTGCCCCTGATGAAGGGGATCGACGAGTGCAGCTATGAGGAGTTCAACTATGCTTTGCGGGTGGGCGTGACCGCCCCCTTCTATCTGACCAAGCTGTTCGCCCCTTATTTTGCGCCCGGGGCGGCGGTGGTGAACATCTCCTCCTCCCGGGACCGGATGAGCCAGCCTCAGACCGAAAGCTACACCGCGTCCAAGGGCGGTGTCTCGGCGCTGACCCATGCCCTGGCGGTAAGCCTGGCGGGCAAGGTGCGGGTGAACAGCATTTCCCCGGGCTGGATCGAGACCGGAGACGCGATGTGGACCGGCCCGGACGCAGTCCAGCAGCCCGCCGGGCGGGTGGGCCGCCCGCTGGACATCGCCAACATGGTGCTGTTTCTCTGCTCGGACAAAGCGGGCTTCATCACCGGCGAGAACATCTGTATTGACGGCGGCATGACCCGCCAGATGATCTACCACAATGACTTTGGCTGGACGCTGCAAGGAGGAGACGAAGGATGAAAACGGCAATTTGCTATCTTTCCTGCCATCATGGCAACACCCGCAAGGTGGTGGAAGCCATGGCCGGGGCAGGCGGCGCCGACCTCATCGACGTGCGCACCCGGCAGGCGGTGCAGCTGGAAGAATACGACTGCATTGGCCTGGCGTCGGGAATCTACGGTTTTGAAATGCACAAGTCGGTGACAGCCTTCGCCCGGCAGTATCTGCCCGCAGGCAAGCCGGTGTTTTTTGTCTACACCTACGGCGGCGCGAAGGGCACCGGCTCCAAAGTGCTGGCACAGATCGCCCATGAAAAAGGCTGCCCTGTGCTGGGCGAATTCAGCTGCAAAGGCTACGACACCTTCGGGCCGTTTAAGCTGGTGGGCGGCATTGCAAAAGGGCGCCCCAACGAGCAGGACCTGGAAAAGGCACGGGCGTTCTTTTTGAGTCTTCAAACGAAATAAGGAGCGGGCGGATATGTTTGGACCGAATCCGAATGCTGTTCATCCCAACGAAAACATCCCCAGTATCTGCTATATCAAAAATGTCATCACCCGCCCCAACGTTCTGGTGGGCGAATACACCTACTACGATGACGCCGCCACCGGCGGCGAGGACTTTGAGTCGCACGTGACCCATCACTACGAGTTCATCGGTGACAAACTCATCATCGGCAGATTCTGCGCCATTGCCAAGGGCGTGGAGTTTGTGATGAACGGCGCCAATCACAGGATGGCCTCAGTCACGACATACCCGTTCAACATCTTCGGCCACGGTTGGGAGAAATGCACCCCGTCGCTGGACGACCTGCCGCTCAAAGGCGACACCGTGGTGGGCAACGATGTGTGGATCGGGCAAAACGTCACCGTTCTGCCCGGAGTGCACATCGGTGATGGCGCCATCATCGGGGCAAATTCCGTGGTGGCGGGCGACATCCCGCCCTACACCGTTGCCGCCGGGAATCCCTGCCGTGTGATTCGTAACCGCTTTGACGCTGAGCTAACGGACTATCTGCTGAATCTTCGGTGGTGGGACTGGGAGTCGGAGAAAATTTTCCGAAACCTGGACGCCCTGTGCTCCGGCGATCTGACGCTTATCCGCCAAATCGATCTCTGACAGAGCGCGTGCAGGCGGATCTTGTACAGCTGAAAGGAGAAAAGCAATGGGCTGGAAATTCGAGACTGCCGGGCCCACCGGGGAGTGCAAAGCCTTTGGCGTGAATATTTTCAAGTATCCCTGGCGGAACTGCGGGGAGAAGGCAGTCGTGACCGACCCCCGCCACGGCGTGGAAAAGGTATTCCCGGTCTACGAGGTGGAGATCGGCGGCACGCCCCACCGCTTTGCCGGCGGGGAATTCTCGAACGGCGTGTTCGGAGTGTATCTGCCGGAGGAATGACATCTTTTTATACCGCAGTGCCACTCCGCTGATTCACAGCCTATTCAGCCTGCCACCATTGCTTGCGTGCCCACCCAGCTGTAGTCACTCTATTTTAAAGGAGCCTCCATGAGTATTCGAGAAGACCGCCGGCCGACGCTCGCTTCCTGGCCCAAGCGAATGTATGACTGGAACGAAGTGCCGCCCCGGTTTCAGCCCGCTTTGGCAGACTGGAACGCCGCCGGCATGCCGCCGGGGAACATCACCCTCATCCCCCGCATTCACCAGTATTCCGGCGCGCCGGAATATGTCACTGCATGGCTTGGGAGCGAAGTCTGCCTTCAGCGCCTCGCCGACGGCAAGTTGGATGTGTGGCACATTCGCCCCGGCGACGTGGTTCTGGTCAGCTATTCCATCCAGCTGATCAAATGCACGGTCACCGTCCGGCTGAAGGACGGCACCCAAACCGGCTTTTCATACAATAAAACAAAGGAGGACCAACTGTATCCAGTTCTCAGCCTCCTGCTGGGCCAGCCTGCCGACCGGCGTCCGCCCTCCCAATACCCCGACGCTCCTGCTTTTGCCCGGCTCCGCCAGGAGAGCTACGCCATGTACTACACCTCTCTCCTGGCGTATCGCTTTGGCGGCCAAATTCTGGATCATCTCTTTCTGCGGGGGAAAAACCGCAACTTTCTTTACATTCTCCAGCACCGGCCAGACCCCGAGTTCTTCTGCGCCATGACAGACGCCGGACCGGTGTGTATCATCACCGACTTTTACGGCACCTCCGTTCTTTATGTGCCAAAGTCTTCGCCCTGCTTTCTTGAAGTCAGCCCCCAGTCTCACGGAAAGGGCAGCGCGCTTTATCTGCGCACCCCGGCCGGCGGGGAGCGTCTGTATTTTGGCCTTCTTCCCGGCCAGGAAGAACCGGCCGCCTCCTTTGCCCGCCGCTGGTTTTCTTGAAATTCCCGCGCAGTGAAAAGCAGTTTGGGATGGCTTTTTAACATACGCTTTCCCCTCTTCCGCCGTTCGAATGCCATTTCATCTTTAGGCGGCGTTCCGGTTCATCCCGGAACTGCCACAGCTTTTCGCGGCCAGCGCTTTTGCATGCAGCTCCCTTTTCCATCGTCTTTTCCTGAGAAACAAAAAAGCGGCAGCCCGCCATTTGGCAGGCTGCCGCTTTTTTGATTTTTAATAGACGGGAGGAGCTTGTTGTTCAAGGCCGTCAAATAGACCGCCAAAGGTGTCGGAAAAGTCCTGCGGCGTTGTGTAGCGTCCATCGCCAAACATAGCGATGTTCAGGGACGGGATCAGATAGAAGCCATAGCTTGTGCCGTCGTCAAGGTCGAAGGTGACCCGAAAGGACTTGCCTTCCCGCTGGGCCCGCCCGATCTGCTGATACTGTTCGTCGCTCAGCTGGGCAGGCACGCTTTGCGCCAACGCCGCCACGAACTGCTCCATCTCCTTTTGCGGAAGCTGTGTCAAAAGGCTGCTGCCGCTGTGGTCAAAAACGGAGACCGCCTGGATATTGTCCGGGAAGCCGGCCAAAGTGAAATACGAAGCCGGGTCCAGGGGCGTTCCGTCAGTAAATGCAGTGCTCTGGCAGATGCAATAACCATCGTCGTACTCCACAGCCACCCGGAACTGTGTGTCGTAATTCTTCAGTTCATACACCGTGCCCCCCAATGCGTAGGTGGCGGAAAGGTCTTTGCCCGCATTGGCCTCGGGGTCGGCGGCGATGTCGTGGATGAGCGTTCCAAGTGCTTCGCCCAGCTGCCCTTCAGGAATCTGATAGACAGCGCCGTTCTCCAAAAACTCGTAGCGCATGCCGTTCCAGTTCATGAAGCGCCGCATACCGTTCGGAGCATCCGACGCAGGGGCGGTCTGCACGATTGGCTCAGTCTCCGGCTGGAAGACAAAGCCCCGCGCGGCAAAAACAGATGCCGCAAGCAGGCACAAGCAGGCGGCAGCCGCTGCCAACCGCTTCCAGGTGAACCGAATCGTTTTCCCTGCACTCTGAGGCTGAGCGGCCCCGGCGACGAAACGATCGTCCACGTTTTGCATAGCGTCTGAAAACTTTTCTACTTTCACAAATACACCTCGTTTTCCTGCAAAAATGTCCGCAGCTTTTTTCGAAGGCGGGTGAGCCGCACCGACACGTTCTTCTCGCTGAGCCCGGAAACATGTGCGATTTCCGGGTAAGTGTCAAAATACCAGTACCGCCGCATAAATAGCAGCCGATCGCGCGGGGTGAGGCTTTCCAGATAGACGTTGAGCAAACGCGTCAGCTCCTGCGCGTCCGTCTGCGCTTCCGGAGAGTCCGCCGAGGGAAGGAACGGTTCCAGTTCATCCCAGGACTGGGTGAGCGCGTCATCCCGCTTCGCCGCATGCCGTTTTCGATAGCGCTCAATGGAAAGATTGCGCACGACTTTGCAGAGATACGGCAGCAAAGGCAGCGGTCTGGCAGGCGGCACCGCGTTCCATACCGCCAGATAGGCGTCGTTCACGCATTCCTCAGCGTCCAGATCATTTTTCAGCACATTGACCGACAATCTGCGGCACACCCCGCCGTACTGTTCCGCAAGAGCACGGACGGCCTCTTCGGAACGGCGAAAAAGGAGTTCTATGATTTGCGCGTCATCCACTGTCTGAACGCCTCCTTTCCTTCTTCACTTTGATATACGGTTTTTTTCGCAGAAAACTACACTATGCCGTCTGCTTTTTTACGAAGTCAGATTTGATTTTACCACGTTTTCCTCTTTTGGTCTAAAGATACAAAAAAACCGCCGCGGAACATCGGCCGCGACGGGGAGCCTCATCGGATTTCTTATACTGTCTGCCCGTTTTTGGCTTTGCAGATCAGCTGGGTCATGGTGCCCATGGGGCAATAAACGCACCAGCTGCGGGGTTTGAACAGCGCCATTGTGATCAGGCCCAGCACGGTGGAGGTCAGCATTACGCTGTAAAAGCCGAAGGCGAACTGGGCCACGCCGGGATGGAACAACGTGCCGTGGTACGCCCAGTTCCAGGGCAGTTTAAAGGTCCACAGCAGCGTGACCACCTGCTTCAAGTCCTGCGCCCCGGCGAACACCAGGTATGTATTCCACAGCATTAGGAAGAACATGGCGAAGAAAAAGGCAAGAAAGCCATAGCGAAAAGCCTTACTTTTCATCCAGCGGGGCACATCCTTTTTACGAGACAGACCGAACCGCCCTCCCAACAGCCCGAACAGCTGGCCCCGGCCGCAGTAGCGGTTGCAATAGCCCTTGTTCCCTCCCGCCACTGCGAAAATGAGCGGAATGAAAAAGCACAACAGGCCCAGCCATGCAAACAGGATGTTGAAAAAGCCCAGCACCAGATAGAGCAGCGAGGCAATCCACAGATAGTCCCACCATTGTTTTTTCATGCCTGCACCTCCTGCAGCGCGATCACGCTGGCCGGGCACTCGGCAACGCACTTGCCGCAGCCCACGCACTTGCCGGCGTCCACCCGGGCGGCGACGCCCCGAACGACCTCAATGGCTCCCAAGGGGCAAACCTTTACACAACAGCCGCAGGCCACGCAGACCGCGCTGTCCACCTGGGCCTTTCGGCGTTTCTTTTTCGTCTCCATCGCGTACCTCCCAATTTTGCAATGGGTCCAGTATAGCGAAAAAGGCAGCTTGATTTCTGTGATGAGGTCACCTGAAGACCCGAAAGCTTAGCGGCCGGCCGCGCAGAACAAAGCCCCAGCCTGCGGGCCGGGGCTTTGTGTTCTTCTGTTGTCAGTCCACATCGCCCACGGCGAAGCGGAACTCGGCGCTGTAAACGCCGTTGCTGCCTTCCAGCGCGGCCTGCACCCGGTAGAGGGCGGGGCCGTCCGCCAGCGGCAGAAGGCCGTCTTCCGACGGGGCGAGGGCGAAGGGCGCGCCGCTTTCCGGCTCCGCCGTGACGGAATACTCCTGCACCGGCAGCGAGAAGGAAAGGCGCACCCGCCGCGCTTCCTCATAGCCGAAGATGCCGCTCACGTCTTCGGGGGAGCCGGTGCGGTCCTCCAGCACCGTGCCGCCCTGTTCCAGCCGCCAGAGGCTGGCGTTGATGTCCGCGAAGCGCTGGCCGTTTTCATCCTCAAAAACGAGATAAAGGGCGGGCTGGGGTTCGAAGAAGGCTTCGAACCGCGTCCAGTCCATCCCGCCGGGCACGGAATACCAGGTGGCCTCCATCTTCTCGGTGTAGAAGGGCACCACCTTGACGGCCTTTTCGTAGAACACGGTGGAGAGGGTGCCCCGGGGGGTGTCCCAGATGATGATGGTCTCCCGCGGGCCGTCGGTGAAGGAATAGTTGCCGGTGATCTGCTCCAGCGGGAGGGCGGCGAGGAAGCCGGCAAAGCCCTGTTCGTCCAGGCAGAGCAGTTCTTGCCGGCTGTCGTCTTTCCAGTTGCGCGCGCTGGCGATGGTGCAGGCCGCCGGGTCCTGCCCGTCAAAGAGCACATCGGCGCCCGTGCCCGCATCAAAGGCCAGGGTGACGTAGCCGCTGGTCATGCAGAGCACAAAGAACACGGCCCCCACCAGCACCCCGCCGGTGAACTTTTTGGCCGGCTTCACCACGCTTTTCAGCCGGTAGCGCATGGCTTTGGCACCGGGAGAAAGGCAGGTGGTGAAGCCGCGCCCATCCCCTGCGGCGGTGAGCAGCAGGTCGGCGTACTGACGGCGGCGGGCGTCGCTCTCGTTTTGCAGCACCGCCTCGTCGCAGGAGAGTTCCAGGTCGTCGGCACTTTTGCCCATGGCCAGCCACATCAGCGGATTGAACCAGCACATGGCAGTGCAGAAGGCCAGAAAGAACTTGGACCAGGCGTCCTGCCGGCCGATGTGGACCAGCTCGTGGCGGAAGATGAGGGCCAGTTCCTCCGGGCTGTATTCCCTTTCGGGAAGCACCACCCGTGTGGTGCGCTCAAAAAGGCCGATGGAGAGGGGCGATGAAACCGCGGGCGAGCGCACCATGCGGAATTTTGGTTTTTTGAAGCGGGCGGCCTCTATTTCCGCATTCCAGACCGCCAGCACCGCCGGGCCCTCTTCCGCCCGGGCGGCGCGGAGCACCTGCCGGCGAAAGCGCAGGTGGGAAGCGATTTTGAAGAGCATCACCGCCGCCGCGCCCGCGGCCCACACCGCCAGCAGCACCCCCGCCGTGCCCATGGGGAGGCGCAGCGTCAGCGCCGGGGCGGGCAGTTCCATATAGTTCTGCTGGGTGAGATAGAGATAATTCGGGATGAGCCACAGAGCCGCGCAGGCGGCGGCGCTGAAGTGCCGGCGCAGAAAGGGCAGCAGCGCCAGCAGGATCAGATAGTAGACGCTGATGTGCAAAAACAGGCTGAAGAACATGGAGAGGATGGACTGCTCCACCCCCACAGGGCGGACGATGAGCATCACCGCGGCGGTGCCAAGGACGAACACCGGCAGAATGACGCCCGAAATAACGGGCAGATACCGCTGGCCCCCGCCCTCCGGGGCGAAGACGTCCTCCTCGTTTTTGTTGCGGTAGAGCACCCAGCAGAAGCCCCCGCCCATGATGAGGGCAAGCAGCCCCCGCATAAACAACGATGTGCTCATAGTTCGTCCCTCTCCAGCAGGCGGCGCAGCTCGGCCAGTTCCTCCCGGCTGAGGCCGCTGTCGCACAGAGCGGCGGCGAAGGCGGGCAGGCTGCCGCCGCAGAGTTTCTCCAGAAAACGGCGGCTCTGCTGGGCCAGATACTCCTCCCGGCTGACCAGCGGGATGTATCGGGCGCTGCGGCCCTGCTTTTCGATGCGCAAAAAGCCCTTGTCCGCAAGGCGGGTGAGCACCGTGAGCAGGGTGGTCAGGGCCATGGGGTGGGTGTCCTTGAGCTTTGCGTCGATGTCTGCCCGGGCCGCGGGCGCTTCGCAGGCCCAGACGGCCTGCATCACCTCCAGCTCGGCGTCCGGCAGGCGGCGGATGGTCTTGTCCACAGAAAGCCCTCCTTTGCTCTACAAATGTAGTTCTATTTTTATTCTATATTTGTAGAGCAAGTTTGTCAACCCCTCAATACAGGCCGTTGAAGCGGGGCAGAGGATAGTTCTGCTCAAAATCGCGGCAGTGCTCCAAAAAGGCTTTGGCCACCGCGGGCAGGTATTTGTCCTTGTGATAAATGATGCGGAACTGGCGGCAGAAATCCAGCCCCTCCACCTTCACCGAGACCACCAGCCCCCGCTCCACCGCGCTCACGATGAGCCGCTGGGGCAGCACCGAGATGCCCAGCCCTTCGATCACGGCGTTCACCAGCGCCGTGGTAGACATGGCCTCCCAGGCAGGCGTGACCGAAAAGCCCGCCTGCTCGATGGCGCGGTCGAATTCCTCCCGGGTGCCGCTGCCCTTCTCCCGCAGAAGAAAGCGCTGGGTGCGGAACTGTTCCACCGTGATGGTCTCGCCCTGGCGGAAGGGCCCGCCCGCCGGGCAAATCACCGCCAGATGGTCCTCCATGTAGTTCTCGCTCACCAGTGACGGGTCGCGGGGCACGTTCTCCACCAGGGCGAAGTCCAGCTCGTTTTCCATGATCTTTTCGCTGAGGGCCTCGGTGGGGGCCACCTGCGCCCGTATTTCCAGCCCCGGATGCAGCGAGAGGAAGGTCTTGACGTAACTGGGCAGGAAACGGGAGCCCACCGTGATGCTGGCCCCCACCCGCAGCACGCCCAGGTGCCCCCAGTCCCGCAGGGTCTTTTCCATATCGTCGAACATGGAGGAGATGTGGCTGGCATACTCCCAAAAGCGCTTGCCCGCCTCGGTGATACACAGCCGCCGGCCGATCCGGTCAAACAGGGCCACGCCGTAATACTCTTCCAGCTCATGGATGGCAAGGCTCACTGCCGGCTGGCTCATGTGAAGCTGCTCGGCGGCTTTGGTGGTGTTCTGCCCCGCTTCGCACACGGCCAGAAAAATGTTGATGTGCCGGATGGTCATGTTACGCCCCTCCTTATATCTTTTTACTTATCATTTGAATAAAATTATAATATTTTTCTTATCTCATTTCAAGGAGTATACTGGGGTGCGAAGGAGTGATCGGATTGAAATCGAAATTGAAAAAATACGCGGTCCTGTTTCTTTCCACCTTTCAGCTCAGCGCCTTCACCTTTGGGGGCGGCTTTGTCATCATCCCCCTCATCCGCAAAAAATTTGTGGAGCAGCTGGGCTGGATCGAAGAGGAAGAAATGCTGGACCTGGCCGCCATCGCCCAGTCCTCGCCGGGGGCCATTGCGGTGAACATCTCCATCCTGGTGGGCTACCGGGTGGCCGGCATCCCCGGCGCGCTGCTGACGGTGGTGGGCACCGTCACGCCGCCGCTCATCATCATCTCGGTCATCTCGCTGTTCTACGCCGCCTTCCGGGACAACGTGTTCGTGAACATGGCCATGTGCGGCATGCTGGCCGGGGTGGCCGCCGTCATTCTGGACGTGGTGCTGCGGTTGGCGAAGGACATCTTCCGCCAGAAGCGGGTGCTGCCGGTGCTGATCCTGGCGGGCGCCTTCGTGGCCAACCGCTTTTTGAACGTGAACATCATCGTCATCATTCTGGTGTGCGCCACCTTTGGCGTGCTGGATCTTATGCGCCGTCAGCGCAGTGCAAAGGGGGCCGCGTGATGCTTTTCGCCCAGCTTTTCTGGAGCTTTTTCCAAATCGGACTGTTCAGCATCGGCGGCGGCTATGCCGCTATGCCGCTGATCCAGCAGCAGGTGGTGGACCAGCACGCCTGGCTGACCATGAACCAGTTCGCCGACATCATGACCATCGCCGAGATGACCCCCGGCCCCATCGCCATCAACTCGGCCACCTTTGTGGGCATTCGGGTGGCGGGGCTGCCCGGCGCCATCGTGGCCACGGCGGGGTGCGTGCTGCCCTCCTGCGCCATCGTGCTGACACTGGCCTTCGTCTACTATCACTTTTCCCACCTCACCGCCGTGCAGGGCGCGCTGCAGGGCCTGCGGCCTGCCGTGGTGGCCATGATCGCCTCCGCCGGACTCTCGCTTTTGCTGCTGGCGCTGTTTGGCGGGCGCGAGATGAGTGTGGGCCCGCTGGGGCTGGACACCGTGGCCGCTGTTATTTTTGCCGCGGGTTTTCTGGTGCTGCGCCGCAAGAGCGTCAATCCCATCTGGATTATGGTGGCTTCCGGCGCGGCGGGCGTGGCGCTCTATTCCATTGTGTAAGGGGGAGACGATCGTGAACTACAGATTGTTATCCGGCGTTTTGTACGGCGGGAAGGACGGCGCGCCGCTGGCTAAGATCCACGGCAGCGTGTGCGGCCCGGAGAAGGAGATCACCGCGGCGGACGGCAAGCGGCTCTACACCAGTGAAATACGGCATTTGGAAGCGCCGGCGGGGCGCTCCGGCGAAGTGAATTATCACAAATACGCCCTGACGGCAGCTGCATTGAGGCGAGCCCTGCCTACAACCCCGACTTTGACGCCGCGGCGGACGGCTGGCCCCTCTGCCGCCTGCCCCGCACCGACCGGGCCATGCTGGCGCTGGGCAGCGTCCTGTACACCCTCATCATGCAGAACACCCAGAACTACATCCTGCAAAATGCGGCCGGCGCGGTGGTGGCCCGTATCGTGCACCGGGGCGTGACCGGCGGCTGGGACATCGACGCTCCCGCCGCCATGTCCGCCGGGCTGGTGTGCGGGCTGTATGTGTTCAGCCGTTATCTGGAACGGGAAAACGAGTTTTTGACTGTATAAAAGGAAAAGCCCCCGGCAGCAGCCGGGGGCTTGTTTGCTTTCAGCGCACCACGCGCAGGGTTTTTATCCCGTAATAGTCAAAGACCGCGGCGGCGTCCGGGCCAATCACTTCGCCGCTCACCGCCACCGGAACTGCCGGGGGGCAGCCCACCGTGGGGGCGGCGCAGACGCGGCCCGCCGCAGCCGCCACCGGAACTTCTTCGGCGGGGGCCAGCAGGGCGGTCCGGATGGGCATGGCCTGCCGGGGCCGGGCCATTTGAGGCGGCGTTTGGAACACATTGCTCCCCTGCCCCGCCCCAGCCAGAGCGCCGCGCACCTTTTCCAGGTCTTCGGCGGAATTCTGGGGGCTGATCATCAGCACAAGGTAGTCCGGGTCGGCGTATTCACACTCCACGCCCTTCCGGCGCAGGAAGTTCGCCAGCGCGTCTCCCCTCCAGCCCCGCTTTGAGGCATGGACGGTCACCTTGAGGGACTCGCTTTCCGCCACGGTCCAGCCCTGGGCCGCAAGGTCCGCTTTGAGCACCGCCACCGTCTTGACACAGGCGGCAAGCCGGGGCCGGGCCTCGCCGGCCAGATACCGGTTGCAGGCGTCCAGCGACTGCAAAATCAGATAAGAGGGGCTGGTGGAGCCGAACAGGGACAATGCCGCCCGCACTTCTCCTTCCTCCGCGCTCAAAATCCCGTGGCCCAGGTGAAGGTAGGCGCCGCCGGTGAGCACCGGCAGAGTCTTGTGGGCGGAGTCGCAGCAGAGGTCCGCACCCTCGTCCAGCGGATGGGCAGGTTTGGGCAGAAAATGGAGATACGCCCCGTGGGCGTTGTCCACTAAAAGGGGCACGCCGCGGGCGTGGCAGACCTCGGCCAATTGCGACACCGGCTGCACGTTGCCCAGATAGTCCGGGCTGGTGACGTACACCGCCGCCGGCGCTTCGGGCAGGGCCGCCAGGGCCGCTTCCAGCATGTCGGGGGTCACCGGGCAGCGCAGCAGCGAGTAAGGCTGGGGCCAAAGCCAGCGCACATCCGCGTCCAGCAGGGCCGCCGCGTGCAGAAAGGACTTGTGGGCATTGCGGGCGGCCAGCACCACCCGGCTCTTGCTTTTTTGCAGCGCAAGGCAGAGCATGGCTCCCACGCATTGGCTGGAGCCGCCGGCGGAATAGAAGGTGGCGCTTGCGCCGAAGAGAGCGGCGGCATTGCTCTCGCTCGCGGCGATGACGCCGCCGGCTTCATAGAGGCTGTCGGCTCCGGCGATCTCGGTGATGTCCCGCCCCTCGCAGCCCAGAGGGCCTTTGCCCTTGTGGCCGGGCATGTGCAGACGGGCGGCGCCGCTTTTTTCGTAGGCGGCCACAAAATCGCAGACGGGGGTATCCATTACAAATCGCCCTGGGCGATCTGGAGCATGATGGCGCACTCGATCCGCTTTTTGAACAGCTCACAGCCCTGTTTGTACACGCCGCCAATGCTGCCGGTGGCGTGGTAGGCGTTGGCGGCGCAGCCGCCGGAGCAGTAGAGGCGGGCCCAGCAGTCCCGGCACTCGGGGCGGGAATAGGCGTTGCAGCCGCGGAACTCGCTGCGCACCGCCTCGTTGGTCACACCCTGCCAGATGTCGCCCAGCTTGTAGGCTTCCTCGCCCACGAACTGGTGGCAGGGGTAGAGGTCGCCCCAGGGGGTGACGGCCACATACTCGGTGCCGCTGCCGCAGCCGGACAGGCGCTTGTAGATACAGGGGCCGCCGGTGAGGTCCAGCATATAATGATAGAACACGAAGGGCTTGCCCGCCTTTTTGCGCTCGATCATTTCGATGGCCAGCTTCTCGTACTCTTTCAGCACCACCTGGATGTCCTCGTCGGTGAGGGCGGCGGGGTCGTCCGGCGCGCAGACCACCGGCTCCATGCTCAGGCGGTCAAAGCCCAGGTCGGCCATGTGGAACACGTCCTTGGTGAAGTCCGGGTTCGCATGGGTGAAGGTGCCCCGCATATAGTACTCTTTGTCGCCACGGCGGCGCACAAATTCCTGGAACTTGGGCACAATGCGGTCATAGCTGCCGTTGCCGGCGTAGTCCACCCGCAGGCGGTCGTGGATTTCCTTGCGGCCGTCCAGGCTCAGGACCACGTTGTTCATCTCCCGGTTGGAGAACTCGATCACGTCGTCGTCGATGAGCATGCCGTTGGTGGTGAGGGTGAAGCGGAAGTGTTTGCCGCACTCCTTCTCCCGCTCACGGGCATAGGCCACCAGCTGTTTGACCACGTCCCAGTTCATCAGCGGCTCGCCGCCGAAGAAGTCCACTTCCAGGTTGCGGCGGGTGCCGGAGTTCTCGATGAGGAAGTCCAGCGCGCGCTTGCCCACCTCCAGGCTCATCAGCGCCCGCTCGCCGTGGTATTTGCCCTGGCTGGCAAAGCAGTAGGAGCAGTTGAGGTTGCAGGTGTGGGCCACATGCAGGCACATGGCCTTGATGACGTTCTCCCGCTTGCC
This sequence comes from Candidatus Allofournierella pullicola, assembly GCA_019114225.1. Taxonomy (GTDB): domain Bacteria; phylum Bacillota; class Clostridia; order Oscillospirales; family Ruminococcaceae; genus Allofournierella_A; species Allofournierella_A pullicola. The sequence goes on from DXFW01000020.1 coordinate 90,867, forward strand.
CTTGAACTGGCCGGCCAGGTCGGCGAAGGTGTCCGGGCTGTAGAGCTTGCCCGCGGCCTCCAGGCCCTTCACGTCCTCCAGGCACTGGCGCACTTCGGCCTCGGTGACGCCCTCCGTGCCCTTGTATTTCTCGCAAACGCGGCGGATGAGGTCTTCCTCCGGCTCGTTCTTGTAGCCGGCGATGAGGTCATAGGCCACCTCGTCCACCACGTGGATGGCGCCGGAGCAGGTGTCCAGCACGATGTTGTAGCCGTTGAGCTGGTATTGATGGATCATTGTATCCTCCGAATTTAAGCACAAAAAAGCCGCCTTGTTGTTCGGCGGCTTTCCTGGAAGTTTAGAAGTTTACTTGTCAGCGTTCTCGCACTTCTGGTTCGCAACACCGCAGGAGGTCTTGCAAGCGGACTGGCAGGAGGTCTGGCACTCGCCGCAGCCGCCGTTCTTGGCGCTCTCGCACAGGTTCCGGGTCTCGATGGTCTTGATTCTTTCCATAACGACATCTCCAGTTGTTCAGCATATTTTGCTGCCGGGCCGCACGGCGGCCAAAGCACACAATCGATACGCGCAAAGTATAGCATGAAGACGGCGGATTGTCAAGGAAAGGCGGCGTTTCGGCGGCAGCAAAAACCCGGTTGACACCGCCGCCGCGGCGCTTTATGCTGTAAGTAGCCAAAAAGCGCAAAGGAGGCTGCCCGCCATGTATGTTCCGAAGTTCATCGACCCACTGGAATACGCCGGCGTCATTGCCAAAGCCCTGGACCCCGGCGTGCTGCTGACCACCCGTGCAAAGGGAAAAACCAACACCATGACCATCGGCTGGGGCACCGTGGGCGTGGAGTGGGGCCGGCCGGTGTTCATCGCCTTTGTGCGCAGCCACCGCTTCACCCACGAACTGCTGGAAGAGAGCGGCGAGTTCACGGTGAACGTTCCCGTGGGAGCCTTTGGCAAGAGCATTCTGGGCCTGTGCGGCACCCGCACCGGCCGGGACTGCGACAAATTCGCCCTGGCGGGGCTGACCGCCGTGCCCGGACAGAAGGTGGCCGCCCCCGCCATCGCCCAGCTGCCCCTGACGCTGGAGTGCAAGGTCATTTACCGCCAGCACCAGGACCCCGCCGCCATTCCCCCGGCCATCCGGGAGAAGTTCCACCCCCAGGACGTGGAGCCGGATTTTCACGGGCGCAACCGGGATTTTCACACCGCTTATTACGGCGAGATCGTGAGCGCCTACATTCTGGAATAAAAAGAGAGGTCCGCAGCCGCGGGCCTCTCTTCATTTTTCGTAGTAGAAGCAGGCAACGCCCACCGCGCCGGGGCCGGTGTGGCAGGCAATGCTCAGGGAGAGGGGCGCCGAGTGCACCCGGCAGCGGGGCAGGCGGGTCTGAACATATTTCTGCCACTTCTTGCCCATCTCCGGGTCGCCGCTGTAGGCTGTGCCGATGTGGAGGTTCATGCCGTTGAAGCGGCCGGTGATGTCGTCGCAGATGGCGTCCAGCATTTTTTCCACCGCCTGGTGCATGCCCCGCACCTTGGCGTAAGCGTCGATTTTTTCGCCCTGGATCTGCAGCACCGGCTTGATGTTCAGCACCGTGCCGATGGCGGCCGCCGCAGGGGTGATCCGTCCGCCCTTTTTCAGGTATTTGAGGTCACTGCAGGTGATGTAGATGCTGGAATCCAGCGCGTGCTGCTCCAGCTGCGCCTTCACCTGGGCGGCAGTGAGGCCCCGTTTGACCAGGCGCTTGGCGTCCAGCACCGACTGCAGCTGGGTGAGGGAAATGCGCTTGTTGTCCACCACCTGGACCCGGCCGTCGTAGTCCTGGGCCAGGGCCGTGGCCGCCGCGCAGGAGCCGCTCAGGCCGCTGGTCATGGGGATGTAGACCAGCTCGTCATGGTCGGCCAGCAGCTTTTCCCACAGGCCGGTCACATCCGCCGGGCTGGGCATGCTGGTGGTGATCTCCGCGCCCGCCGCCTGCGCTTTGTAAAAATCCGGCGCAGTGAGTTGTACGCCTTCATACAACCACTCGCCGTTGATGGAGAAAGGCATTGGAACGACATGGACCCCCATCTTGCGGGCTTGGCGCTCAAAGATACCGCTGTTGCTGTCGGTTACAATTGCGATCTTCATGGTCCTGCACCTTGCTCTGATCAATCTGTCTGGCCGGCCTGACGCCGGCAGGTCCATACTATTATTAGTTTAATGCTATCATCCGGGGGGCTGTTTGTCAAATCCGGCCCCGAAAAATCTCTGGCACATCCCGGGGTTTTATGCTATATTTATAATGAAATTTTGTGCGCTGAACGTAAAGGAGCATTTCCCGCATGACCTACCGTCTGAACGAAAACGCCGGCGATTCCATCGCCGTGCCACAGCTGGTGTTCCGCCATCTGGACCGGGCCGGCGGCGACCCGGTGCGGGTGGCCTTGTACATGATCGCCACCCGCTGCACCGACCCCAAGACCATCGCCCATGACCTGAAGCTCAAGACGGTGGCTTCGGCCCAGAGCGCGCTGGAATTCTGGCACGGCGTGGGCCTTTTGGAAAAGGAGCAGAGCGGCCCGGCAACGCCTCCGCCTGCGGAAAAGGCTCCGCCCCTCACCGCGGAAGAGCTGCGGCTGGCCTCCCTGCGGGACCCCACCGTTTCCATGCTGGCCAGCGAGGCCCAGACCTGCCTTGGCAAGGCGCTGGGCCAGAAGGACATCCAGCGGGTGGTGTCGCTGTATGTGAACGAGAGCATTCCCGCCGAGGTCATCCTGCTGTGCGCGGCCTACAACGCCGGGCGGGGCCGCCGCTCGGTGGCGCAGCTGGAGCGGGAACTGGACCGCTGGGCCCAGGAGGGCGTGGTGAACGGCGAGGACGCCGAGCGCCATCTGCAGCTGCTGGCCGACCGGGCGCGGCATGAGCGCACCGTGGCAGAGCTGCTGGGCGTGCCCGCCGAAGACCTGACCATGGCGGACAAAAACTGCGTGCGCCGCTGGTATGAGGAGTACCGCTATGACGACGCCATGGTGGCCGAGGCGGTGCTGCACGCGGGGGCGGGCAAGGACGCGAAGTATGTGAACGGCATTCTGAAGAGCTGGCACGGAAAGGGCTGGCGCACCCTGGCGGACACCCGGGGCGCCGGCGGGCTGGAGGGCAGCAACATCCGGGTGGACCGGACGGCCCCCAGCGGCAACGACATCCTGCGCCGGGCGCAAAACCGCCCGCTGCGGCTGAAACGGGAGGATTGAACCTATGCGCACGAAAACGGAACTGCTGAAAGAAGCGCAGCGTCAGACGGCCAGCGCCCGCCAGCGGGCCATGACCCTGGCGGCACAGCGGCGGCAGGCCGCGGCGGCGGCCATCCCCGAGCTGGAGCCGCTGGAGAGCAAGGTGCGCTCGCTGGGCGTGCGGCTGGTGCAGCTGGCGGCCGCGGGCGCAGCGGAAGCGGAACAGAACGCCGCCCGCGCAGAGCGCGCCGCCGCCCAAAAGCAGCTGGAGGCCCTGCTGGCAGACAACGGTTACGGCCCCGCCAGCCTGGAGCCGGCCTTTTCCTGCCCGGTGTGCAAGGACACCGGCACCGTGAACGGGCGGATGTGCGCCTGCGTTTCCCGCCGGGCCCGGCAGCTGCGCCGGGCGGAGATCGCCAAGGAGTCGCCGCTGTCGCTGTGCGGGTTTGACTCGATGGAGCTGCGCTACTACCCCGACGAGCCGGACGAAGCCACCGGCGTGAGCATTCGCACCGAGATGGCCGAGACGCTGGCCGCTCTGCGGGACTATGCCGAAGGTTTTGACATGAAGAGCACCAGCCTGCTGCTTTGCGGCAACGCGGGGCTGGGCAAGACCCACGCGGCGCTGGCCATTGCCCAGACAGTGCTGGAAAAGGGCTTTGACGTGGTGTACATCAGCGCCCAGAGCCTCTTCGGCCAGCTGGAGCGGGACCGCTTTGCGGACGGCTGCCCGCTGATGGAGGCGGTGCTGGAGGCGGACCTGCTGGTGCTGGACGATCTGGGCACCGAGTATGTGAGCCCCTATGTGCTCAGCTGTTTTTACAACCTGCTGAACACCCGCCTGCTGGAAAAGCGCCCCACGGTTTACACCACCAACATCGTGGACGGCAAAGCCTTTGAGGCCCGCTACACCGAAAAAATCGCCAGCCGCCTGGGCGGCAGCTGCGAGCCGGTGCTGTTTCTGGGGCAGGACATACGCAAGCTGAAAAGCATGGAATAAACAAGAGAAAAGGACGTGTCGCGAGGAATGAAAGAAAATATCATGGGCACAAAGCCCGTTGCGCCCCTTTTGCTGAGCATGGCCTTCCCCATTATGATCAGCATGCTGGTGCAGGCCCTTTACAACATTGTGGACAGCATTTTCGTTGCCCGCCTCTCCGACGCGGCGCTGGCCGCCGTGAGCTTTGCCTACCCGGTGCAAATGCTGACCATCGCCGTGGCGGTGGGCACCAGCGTGGGCGTGAACGCCCTGCTCAGCCGCCGGCTGGGCGAGGGCAACCGGGAAGCCGCCGACAAGGTGGCCCACAACGGCATGCTGCTGATGTTTTTCAGCTGGCTGGCCTTTGCGGTGTTCGGGCTGTTCTGCTCGGAACTGTTCTTCAGCTTTTTCACCCAGAATCCCGCCATTGCCGCCGACGGCGCGGCCTATCTGCGGGTGTGCCTGGTGTTCAGCTTAGGCATGTTCTTCCAGATCTGCCTGGAGCGGCTCATCCAGGTGACCGGGCGCACGGTGTTCCAAATGCTGAGCCAGATGTCCGGCGCCATCGTCAACATCATCCTGGACCCCATCCTCATCTTCGGTCTGCTGGGCGCGCCCCGGCTGGGGGTGCTGGGCGCGGCGGTCGCCACCGTCATCGGCCAGTGGTTCGGCTGCTGCGTGTGCTTTATCCTCAACCTCAAATTCAACAACGAGGTGCGGCTGCACTGGAAAAAGCTCCGGTTTGACGGCCCCACCGTGGCCGGGATCTACGACGTGGGCCTGCCCAGCATTATCATGCAGAGTATCAGCAGCGTGATGAACTTTGGCATGAACAAGATCCTCATCGGCTTTTCCGAGACGGCCGTTTCGGTGCTGGGCGTCTACTTCAAGCTGCAGAGCTTTGTGTTTATGCCCGGCTTCGGTCTGACCAACGCGCTGGTGCCCATCGTGGGCTACAACTACGGCGCCCGCCGCAAAGAGCGCATTCTCTCCGCCATCAAGGTCTGCATGGTGGCCATGTTCTGTGTGATGGCTGTGGGCACCATTATCTTCCAGCTGTTCCCCGGCCAGCTGCTGGCCATGTTCAGCGAGGGAGGCGACCTTGGCCACATTGGCCAGCCTGCGCTGCGTATCATCAGTCTGAGCTTTCTTTTTGCCGGGGTGGACATCGTGTTCAGCAGCCTGTTCCAGGCCGTGGGCGAGGGTCTTTTGAGCCTTCTGATGAGCGCCTTCCGCCAGCTGGTGCTGCTGCTGCCGGTGGCTTGGCTGCTGAGCCTTACCGGCAACCTGGACGCGGTGTGGTACAGCTTCTTCATCGCAGAGGTCTGCGCGCTGGTGCTTGCCACCTTCTTCTTCCGCCGCACCTATAAAAACAAGATCCAGCGGCTGGAAACCATCGAATTCAAATAACCGCCAAACACAAAAGCCGCCCGCGCACGAAACAACGTGCGCGGGCGGCTTTTCTTTTTCGTCCTGGTTCAGCTGTGCTTCTGCTTCTCCAGCGCTTCCTCCAGGGCCAGGGAGATCTGGTCCGGGCAGGAGGTGGGGCGGGGGCCGCAGGTGGTGCCCCGCATGCGGCGGATGGCGTCGGCGGCGTCCATGCCCACCAGCAGGCTGCTGACGCCCTTCAGGTTGCCGTTGCAGCCGCCCACCACTTCAATGCTGTGGATGGTGCCGTCGTCGTTCAGGGTCACAGTGGTGCTGCGGGAGCAGGTGCCGCTGTTTTTGCGGGTGATGGTTGTCATTTTGGGTTCCTTCTCTCTTATGCTTTCTTCGATTTTGCCAGTGCGTTCAGCCGCAGCACTTCCTCGTCGGTGCAGCGGCAGAGGCCCAGCCGCCGGGGTTTTCCGGCGTGGATCCCGTGGAAGTCGGTGCCGCCGGTGGTGACGAGGCCGTACTCTTTGGCCAGGCGGCGAAGTTCCTCTTTGTCCTCGGGGGTGTTGCGGGGGTGCTCTATCTCCACCCCGTCGATCCGGCCGGCAGCGGCCAGCTCCCGCACCAGCTCCATGCTGTTGTAGACGCTGGGGTGGGCAAACACCGCCACGCCCCGGGCGGCTTTGATGACCGCCAGAACGTTATCCACCGGCTCGTACTCCGGGTTGTGGAGCACCTTGCCGCCCCTGGCCCCGAAAAGGGTCTTGTAGTCCTGCTGGTAAATGCCGTCCACCAGGCCGTACTCATAAAGCACGCGCATGAGGGTGCTTTTGAAAATCACGCCGCCGCCCTCGTCGGCCATGCGGCGGGCGTCCTCCAGCTTGAACTGGGGATAGAGTGCCTCCAGTTCTTTGGCGCTCTGGGTGCAGACGGCGTTGCGCCGCTGCCCCATCAGACGGCAGTGGGCCGCCAGTTCGGGGCAGTCCTGATCCGGCCAGTAGCACAAAATGTGCACCTGCCGCTTCCGCTCATAGTCATAGGCGGTGAGCTCCGTGGCGGGGATGAGGCCGACCCCTTCCACCGTGGGGTTTTCGTAGGCGTACTTCACCGGGAACAGGGTGTCGTGGTCGGAAATGGCCAGCCACGCAAGGCCCGCCCGGGCCGCCAACCTGGGCAGCACGGGGGCGGGCAGCGCCCCGTCGGACCAGGTGGTGTGGGTATGCAGATCGCCGGCCATGGGTTCACCTTCCTTTGGGTTTTTAGCCGTGCTTGTAGTAGTTGATAAGGCAGCCGTCCAGCAAAATTTGCCGCTCGTCCGCCGTGAGGGGGGCGATGGAGAGGCTGAAGGCCTTGGGGCCGTTTTCGCCCAGCACATAGGCCGGAATGCTCTCCAGCCGGTTTTCGGCCAGCAGCGCCCGCGCGCCGGGGATGAGGACGTAGTCGCCCAGGCCGAAGGGGGTGGGGCCGTCCAGCTGGAAGGGCAGCATGCCCCAGTTGATGAGGTTGGAACGGTAGCGCTTGGTGGCGTACTCCACCGCGATGTTGGCCCCCGCGCCCAGCACGCGCTGGCAGCTGGCGGCCTGCTCACGGGCAGAGCCGTCGCCGGGCTTCACCGCGTAGATGGTGCTGGCGATGGCCAAATCCTTCCAGGTGAGGGCCTCGCAGCCGGGCACGGCGTGCACCTGCGCCAGCAGGGCTTCGCTGCCCTTGCCGGCGGCGCGGTCGGCCTCCTCGGCCTGCACCGCCTTGGCGCGGCCCACATAGGCCGGGTCCTTGCGGCTCAGGGTGAACTCCGCCAGGCCCAGAGGATTGGAGCGGTAGCTGCTGGTCTCGCCGCTGGGGATGAGCTCGTCGGTGGTGGTCACCGGGTCGGTGATGTAGCTGGTGACCTTCAGCAGCAGGTTGTCGGCCAGAGGCTGGATGGCGGGCCAGTCCTTGATGTTGGGTCCAAGGCGCAGCAGGCTGTCGTAGTCGCCCTTGCCCCAGCCGTTGTAGACGCGGCTCTTATAGCTGGAGTCGTCGAACTCGTACTCGGGGATATTGGGCTGGTAGTCGATGTCGGTGGCAGGGGTGAGGATACCGCCCATGCGGGTGGTGGCGGCGATGGAACGGGCGTCCATCAGCGCCACGCCGGCGATCTGGCCGTTGCCGGGCTTGGAGCCCTCGCGGCTGGGGAAGTTGCGGGTGGTGTGGCGGATGGACAGCGAGCCGTTGGCCGGCACGTCGCCCGCGCCAAAGCAGGGCCCGCAGAAGGCGGTGCGCACGGTGGCGCCGCCGGCCATCAGGCTGGCAAGGGCCCCGTTTTTCATCAGCGCCATCATCGTGGGCTGGCTGGAGGGGTAAACGCTCAAGGCGTACTCCCCGTTGCCGCCGGAGAAGCCCTCCAGGATCTGGGCAGCCTCGCAGATGTTGGAGTAGGTGCCGCCGGCGCAGCCGGCGATGACGCCCTGGTCCACCCGCAGGCGGCCGTTCTCGATCTTGCTCACAAGGTCCAGCTTGACCTTGCCGCCCACCAGCGCGGCGCAGTCCTCCTCGGTCTTGTGGAGGATGTCCTCGAGGTTCGCGTTCAGCTCCTCGATGGTGTAGACGTTGGAGGGGTGCATGGGCAGGGCGATCATGGGCCGCACTTTGTCCAGCGCCACTTCCACCACGCCGTCGTAATAGGCCAGCTCCGCCGGAGCCAGGGGCTTGTAGTCCCCTTCCCTGCCATGGACGGCCAGATACTTCCGGGTGGTCTCATCGGTGACCCAGATACTGGACAGACAGGTGGTCTCGGTGGTCATCACGTCGATACCGCTGCGGTATTCCAGCGGCAGATTGGCCACGCCGGGGCCCACGAACTCCATGACCTTGTTCTTCACATAGCCATTGGCGAACACCGCGCCGATGATGGCCAGAGCCACGTCCTGGGGGCCCACGCCGGGCACGGGCGCGCCGGTGAGGTGCACCGCCACCACGCCGGGGCAGGCCACGTCGTAGGTGCGGTTCAGCAGCTGCTTTGCCAGCTCGCCGCCGCCCTCGCCGATGGCCATGGTGCCCAGCGCGCCGTAGCGGGTGTGGCTGTCGGAGCCCAAAATCATCTTGCCGCAGCCGGCGTACATCTCGCGCATGTACTGATGGATGACCGCCAGATGGGGCGGCACGTACACGCCGCCGTACTTTTTGGCGGCGGACAGGCCGAAGAGGTGGTCGTCCTCGTTGATGGTGCCGCCCACCGCGCACAGGCTGTTGTGGCAGTTGGTGAGCACATAGGGCATGGGGAATTTGGTGAGGCCCGAAGCGCGGGCAGTCTGCACGATACCCACAAAGGTGATGTCGTGGCTGGCCATCGCGTCAAATTTCAGCTTCAGGGCGTTTTCGTCGCCGCTGTGGTTGTGTGCCTGCAGAATGCCCCAGGCAATGGTGCCTTTGCGGGCGTTTTCGCGGGCAGTCTCGTCAAAGCCCAGCGCCGCCAGGGCGGCGGGAGCGTTTTCGTCCGCGGGGACCCACTGACCCCGGGCGTAGTACATTCCGGTCTTGGAGCAAGTGACCATGGGAAGCCTCCTTCGTACCCGGGCGGCGCCTGCCGCCGGGAAACCGATATTTTTTCAAAAGCCGTTCTTGTTATTATAGCACAACCGCCCGGCTTTTGAAAAGCCGGGCAGTGTTTTTTGCCGTTCAGGCTGCCTCTTCCGGCGGATGGAGCACGCCGTCCGCGTCGAACCAGCCGCTCTCGCTGATGGCATTGAGATGGTCCAGGATACGCTCCTTCTCTCCTTCGTCGGTGAGAACGGAGGTGCGTCCGCCGGTCTGCACACAGGGGATGAGACGGACGGTGGCGTTTTCCGCCCCGGGGCCGGTGAGGGTGACGGTGAGCAGGGCGGTGTCCACCGTTTCCATGTTGAACCAGAAGTTGCCCAGGCTGTAGAGCACGGGCACGTCCCCGCGCCAGCCAGCCCCCTGCAGGATGTGGGGGTGGCTGCCCACGATGAGGTCCGCCCCCGCCTCGGCAAAGAGGGTGGCGAGATCGGTTTGGGCCTGCTCCAATTGAGTGCTGTACTCGGTGCCCCAGTGGACATAGACCACCAGATAGTCGCACCGGCTGTCGGCCTCTTCGATGACCTGCACCGCCAGTTCCGGGTCATAGCAGCGCAGCACGCCGGGGCTGTCCTCCCCTGCCTCGGGGGTGAGGATGTACTTTTCCGCCCGGGTGCAGGCCACGTATCCGATGGTGAGCCCGTCCGCCGTGAAGTAGCGGGGCGTCATGGCCTCTTCCAGATCCGCGCCCGCCCCCACATAGGCGATGTCCGCGTCCGAGAGGGCGGTCAGGGTGTCGGCAAAGGCGTCGGCGCCGTAGTCAAAGCAGTGGTTGTTGGCAAGGCTGACGACGTCCACCCCCAGCTGCTGCCAGATAGCGGCGTTCTCTGGGCGGGAGCAGAAGGTGAACTGCTTGCCGGGCATGGGACTTCCCCGGTGGGAAAAGGCAAACTCGTTGTTGGAAAGCAGGATGTCCGCGCCGCGCATTTCTTCCAAAAGCAGCGGATCAAAACAGTCCTCCACGCCACCGGTTTTTGCGTAGTGGAGCATGTTGTACCAGTCATCGGCAAAGTTCACGTCGCCGGTGAAAGCCAGCGTCACTTCGGGCGTGGGAGTGGGCGACGGGCTGGGAGCGGGGGTGGCGGAAGGGGCGGGTGCCGGGTCGGGCACGGAGGCAGCAGGCTGCCCTGCGCCGGAGCCGGGCGCGAAGGCGGCTGCGGCGAACGCCCCCGCAACGCACACCACGCCCAAAAAGATTTTTACCGCTTCCAACGGATTTTTCATTTGCTCACCCGCCTTTGACCGTTTCCTTTAGTATATGGTCTTTTTCGCTTCGGTGCAAGGGGCCGCGGAGGCGGAAAAAGGGTTTGACATTTCGCCCCCCGGCGGGTATAATAAACAGGTATTCACCTGCGGGGTTAGTACATCGGTAGTGCGTCGGCTTCCCAAGCCGAACAGGCGGGTTCGACTCCCGTACCCCGCTCCACGTCGGAATGGACTGCGCTCCATTCAAAAAGCCCGGTCACAAGACCGGGCTTTTCTCATACCGCTCTGTCCTTCCTCCTTCTCCCCACGAAACTTTGCTTTGCAAACTTTCGCGGGGGCCCCGGCCGCTTCGCGGCATGTTATCGCAAGCGTCATATCGCTTGCGGCGGCTTTTGTAAGAAGCCACCGTGCGCTCTTTGCCCCGCCGCCCTGGCAGGCGGCAAAGCACAAACGTCCCCTTGCCTGCGTCGATTTTTTAAAAAAGAAGCCCCGGAAGAAAGTTCTTCCGGGGGCTTTTTTTATTCTTTCAGGGCGCGCTCCAAAAGGTCCAGCAGACTCTCGCTCACCGTGCGGCGGCGGGCCGGGCGGCGGGGCGGACGCTTGTCCCGTTCGGGGCGGGGGTGAGCTTTCGGCTGTTCCGGCTGCGGAGACAGAGGCTTGGGGAAACTCTCGGCCTGGGCACCCAGGGTCACCAGGTTCTGCTCGGTCTCGCCCAGGGCGGTGTAGATCGCGCCGGTGGCTCTTTGCAAACGCTCGGCGGCCTCCGCGATCTGACGGTCCACCTGCTCCAGCTGGCTGCGCAGCAAAAGCACTGTGTCTGCCATCTGCTGGGCGCTCTGGCGGGCGGATTCCTGCTGGGTGCGGCGGGTCTGGTCGAAGCGGGCTTTTTCCAGCTCCAGCTGGCGCTCGGCAGCCTGCCGCTGCTGCTCCATCTGAAGGCGGGCAGCCTCTTTTTCCTCTTCCATCTGCCGCAGGCCGGCCTGTTTTTCCTCTTCAAAAGCGCCGCGCTGGCGCTCCAGCTCTTCCCGGCCCTGTCTTGCCTTTTCCTCGCCTTCGGCGCGGGCGGCCTCCAGATCGGCCAGTGCCTGCTCCAGCTGGCGGTGCTGCTGTTCCAGCTGCTCGGTGAGGCGGGCGTTGTCTGCCCGGAGGACCACCGTCTCCTGCTCCTTGGTGAACAGACGGCTCTTGTAGCCGTTTGCGGTCTCCTCCATGTGCAGCAGCTGTTCGCTGATGGCGCGGGCGCGGCTTTCGGCTTCGCCGGCACGCTTTTCCTCACTGGTGAGGCGGTCGCAGACTTCCTTCGTTTTTTCCAGCAAAACGTCGTTGTCCGCTTTGGCGTTTTCCAGTTCCTTGCGCAGAGCCTCGGCGGCTTCTTCCTGCTGCTTCTGGCTCTCCAGCGCCTTGGCGCTCAGCTCGTCAATGTAGGCCAGCACCTGGGCTTTTTGAAAGCCCATCAGGGACGTTTTGAATTCGCCGGGGGTGGGCTTGTCCGCCATGGTGCCGCCTCCTTTCGATCAAAATTCGGGTCTTTTATCTGCGGTTGTTCAAAAGGCCCATGATCTGGTTGAAGTAGTCCTCGTCGTCGTCCTCGCTCTTGGTCTCGGCGGCGGGAGCGGTGGAAGCGGCAGCGCCGGTGTCGCCGCTGAACACCGGCTGGGGCACGGTGTGCACCGGGGCGGCCTCGCTGCGGGGCGCAGCCTGGGCCGAAGGCGCGTTCTCAAAGCCGGTGGCCACCACGGTGACCCGCAGCTCGTCCGACAGGTTCTCGTCGAAGGTGGTGCCCCAGATGATGTTCGCGTCGGGGTGAGCGGACTGGGTGATGAGGCTGGACGCCTGCTCCACCTCTTCCAGGCCGATGTCCGGCGAGGAGGTGATGTTGATGATGACGCCCCGCGCGCCGGCGATGGAGGTCTCCAGCAGGGGGCTGGAAACGGCGGCCTTGGCGGCGTTCTCCGCCTTGCCCGCGCCCTTGGCGCTGCCCACGCCCATGTGGGCGTAGCCGGCGTCCTTCATAATGCTGCGCACGTCGGCAAAGTCCAGGTTGATGAAGGCGGGGATGTTGATCAGGCTGGAAATGCTCTCCACGCCCTGACGCAGCACGTTGTCGGCGGCTTCGAAGGCGTTCATCAGGGTGATCTTCTCCTGGCTGATGAGCTTCAGGCGCTCGTTGGGGATGACGATGAGGCTGTCCACATGCATCAGCAGCGCGGCAATGCCCTGCTCGGCCAGGCTCATCTTGCGGCGGCCCTCAAAGGCGAAGGGCTTGGTGACGATGCCCACGGTGAGAATGCCCAGGTCGTGGGCAACCTCGGCCACAACGGGGGCCGCGCCGGTGCCGGTGCCGCCGCCCATGCCGGCGGTGATGAACGCCATCTGCGCGCCCTTCAGCGCGTTGGCGATCTCGTCCTTGCTTTCTTCGGCGGCGCGCTGGCCCACCTCGGGGTCGGCGCCCGCGCCGCGGCCCTTGGTGAGCTTGGTGCCGATCTGCACCTTCTGGGTGGCCTTGCTGTTCAGCAGAGCCTGCTGGTCGGTGTTCATGGCGATGAACTCCACGCCCTGCAGCCCGGCGGCCACCATGCGGTTCACGGCGTTTCCGCCGCCGCCGCCCACGCCGATCACCTTGATGTTCGTAATATTCATCATCTCTTCATCGAGAATGAAAGCCATCTTGCAACTTCCCCCTAAGCGTTTTTATGCCACATCCAGCTGCGGGGCAGACTGTGCCACCGTAGAATGTAAAACTAATAATAGCATAGCAGACAGGCGGCAGAAATTCAAGTGGGAGGGGCTGGTGAATTTGCGGTTTTTTGCCCGCAGTTTGCCGTTTTCCGCCTTGGCGCGCCCGGTGAAAACACGGCGGGGCGGAACAGGCCCGCACCGCCCGTTCCGCCCCGTTTTTTACTGCCGCTGGCAGACCGCTTCCGCCCCCAGCGAGCGCAGGGTGCCCGCCAGGTCGCCGTATCCCCGGCGGATGTGCTCGAGGCCGAAAAGTCGGCTCTCCCCCTCGGCGGAAAGGGCGGCCACCGCCAGCGCCGCCCCGCCCCGCAGGTCCCGGGCGGTGAGGTCCGCGCCCGACAGGCGCTTCACCCCTTTGATCTCCAGCGCGCGGCCGCAGCGCACCGCCTTGCCCCCCAGGGCGGAAAAGCCCTCGGCGCAGGCAAAGCGGTTTTCGAACACCGTGTCCTCCACCGCGCTGCGCCCGGCTGCCGTGAGCAGCGCCGCCGCCACCATGGGAGCCGCGTCGGTGGAAAAGGCGGGGTACACCCCGGTGTAGACCCGGCCCACCCCCTTGAGCGGCCCTTCGCGGCTCACCGTCACCGTGCCTCCGCCGTGCTCGGCGGTGCAGCCCGCCCGGCACAATATCTCCATGGTGGGGGCCAGCGGCTCCCAGGGGCAGCTCAGCAGCTTCACCCTGCCTCCCGCGCCGGCCACGGCGGCCGCCAGCGTGGCGGCCACAATGCGGTCCGGGATAGGGGTGTGGACTGCGCCGTGCAGCGCCTCCACGCCCCGGATGTGCACCAGCGGCGTGCCCGCGCCCTGAATGTCCGCTCCGCAGGCGGAAAGAAAGGCCGCCAGGTCCGCGATCTCCGGCTCCGACGCCGCCCCCCGCAGCACCGTCTCCCCTTTTGCCAGCACCGCCGCCATCAGCAGTGTTTCGGTGGCTCCCACGCTGGGCAGGCGCAGGCTGTAGTCCGCGCCGGAAAGGCCCTGGGGCGCGGTGACGGTGAGGGTCTCGCCCTGCCACTGCACCCGCGCGCCCATCTTCACCAGGCCGTCCAGATGGATGTCGATGGGCCGGGGCCCCAGCTTGCAGCCGCCAGGCATGGGCATGCTCACCCGCCCGCACCGGTGCAGCGCCGGCGCAAGGTAAAACACCGAACTGCGCATGGCGCGCACCGGGCCTTCCGGCAGCTCACCGCCGCCCCCCGCGCCCGCCGCGTCCACCACCAGGCCCCGCCCCCGCCACTGGCAGCGGCAGCCCAGCGCCGTGAGGATGGCCGTGCTCTGCTCCACGTCCGACAGGCGCGGCACCTGCGCGAGGGTGCTTTCCCCCTTGCACAGCAGCGAGGCCGCCAGCAGCGGCAGCACACTGTTTTTGGCCGCGGGCAGCCGCACCGTTCCCGAAAGCCTCCGCCCGCCCCGAATCAACATGTATTCCGTCAATCTTCTTCGCCCCCCTCAAGCCGTTCCATTGTGCCATGGCCCACTGTATGTTCCGGGGGCGGTTTTGGTGAAAAAAGCCCGCCGGGGCAGCGGAAAATCCTTCCGCTGAGCCCCGGCGGGCTTTTGCTAATATTTCTGCTGGCCCGCCTGCCGGCTGACCGACAGCACAATGCCCATCTCCCCCAGCAACATCATCAGGCTGGTGCCGCCGGAGGAAAAGAAGGGCAGGCTGATCCCGGTGTTGGGGATGGTGTTGGTGACCACCGCCATGTTGAGCACCGCCTGCATGACCACCTGCACCGTGAAGCCCACGGTGAGCAGGGCGCCGAATTTGTCCGGCGCGTTCACCGCGATGGTAATGCCCCGCAAAAGCAGCAGCACGAACAGCAATATCACAAGGCAGGCCCCGATGAACCCCAGCTCCTCGCAGACGATGGAGAAGATGAAGTCGTTCTGAGGCTCGGGCACATAGAGGTATTTCTGGCGGCTGTTGCCAAGGCCCAGCCCGGTGGCGCCGCCGGAGCCGATGGCGTAGAGACTCTGGATGGTCTGATGGCCGTCGCCCAGCGGGTCGGCAAAGGGGTCCAGCCAGCTGTTGAGCCGGTCGGCGGCGTAGGGCACAAGGTCGGGCAGAAAGACCAGCGCCGCCGCCACCGCCGCGATGCCGCCCCCCGCCGCCATGGCGAACCACCGCAGCCCCGTGCCCCCCACGAACATGAGCACCGCACCAATGCCGAAGAGCAGCAGCGTGCCGGACAGGTGCGGCTCCAGAAGCATGAGCACCGCCAGCACCCCCAGGATGGCGGCGAAGGGCAGCACCCCCACCGAGAACCGCTTCATGCGGGTGTGGTTGAGGGAGATGATGTGGCTGAACACCAGGATGACGGCAAACTTGGCGATCTCGCTGGGCTGCAGCGTGCCCACCGGCAGCACGATCCACCGCTTGCAGCCGTTGTATTCCGGCATGAAAAGCACCACCACCAGCAGCACCAGCGACACCCCCAGCACCGGCCAGGCCAGTTTGTGGTAGATGTGGTAGTCCACCCGGCTGGCGACGTACATGGCCGCGAGGCCCACCGCCGCGAAGAGCAGCTGGGGCCGGATGTAGGCGTAGGGGGTGCCCCGGCGATACATGGCCACCGCGTAACTGGCGCTGAAGAGCATGACCAGCCCGAAAGCCACCAGCGCCAGCACCAGAATGAGGAAGGGCAGGTCCAGGGAAGGCTGGCCCGCGCCCAGCAGCTTTGCCAGCCAGGGCGGCAGGGGCTTTTTCTCCCGCTTGGGCCGGGCGCGGCGGGTGGCCGTCCCGGCAGGCGCGGCTGCCTTTGGGGCCGGCGAGCGGGAAGGATGGTTTGGAGCGAACAGGCTGACCGCCTCCTTGCGTGAGCATTGCCCTAACAGTGTGCGCAGGCTTTGCCCGGTTTAGTCCATCTTCACGTCCTCGTCGGCGGGCACGGTGTAGTCATAGAAAGTTACGGTGACGAGGCTGCCCTGGGGCAGCTGTTCCCCCGCCGGGCTGCTCTGGCGCACCGCCACCGCCCCCTCCATCTCCGCGGCCCCCGCCGCCTTGATGTTCAGCCCGGCGGCGTGCAGGGTCTCGGTGGCCTCCGCCAGCGTCTGGCCCGCCGCGCTGGGCACGGTGGTGACCTGGCGGGCAGCGTTTTCCTCCGTGTAGAGCAGGACGGTGGAGCCCCGGGGCAGGGTCTCGCCTGCCGCGGGGTATTGCGACAGCACCGTTTCCCCGCCGCCCACCACACGGGCGGCAAAGCCCGCCTCCTGCAGCTTTGCCGCGGCGGCCTCTGCCGGAAGCGTGCCCACATCGGGCAGCTGGTTTTCCAGCCGCTGCTGTTCCTCGGGGGTGTACTGGGGCTGCACGCCGTAGTAGCGCAGGGTCTCCTCAATGACCTGCGCCGCCACCGGGGCCGCCAGCGCGCCGCCGCCGCTCGCGAAGGTATGGGGTTCGTCCAGGGCGATGAGCACCGCGATTTTGGGGTCGTCCGCCGGGGCAATGCCCACAAAGCTGGCAATGCGGGCCTCCTCGTCCTCCGAGTCCAGCTTCTGGCTGGTGCCGGTCTTGCCGCCCACCCGGTAGCCCGCCACATAGGCGTTTTTGCCGCTGCCCTCGCTCACCACGCCCTCCATCATCCGGCACATTAAGGCGCTGGTCTCGGGGCGGATGACCTGCCGGCGCACCGTGGGCTCGGTGGTGCTGACCACGTTGCCGGAAGCGTCGGTGATCTTTTCCACCACATAGGGCTGCATGAGGTTCCCCCCGTTCACCACCGCGCAGACGGCGGTGATCATCTGGATGGGCGTGATCTTGCTGGACTGACCGAAGGCGCAGCTGGCCAGTTCCACCGGGCCCATGCGGTCGGCGGTGTAGAATTCCGACTTTTTCGGTTCCGCGGGCAGGTCAATGCCGGTGGCTCCCTGCAGGCCGAAGGCCTCGAAATAGTCGCAGAAGTCCTGCACGCCCAGCCGCTGGCCAATCTGGATAAAACTCTGGTTGCAGCTGTTGGCCAGCGCCTGGGCCACCGTCTGCGTGCCGTGGCTCTTGTGGTTGGCGCAGTGGAAGGGAATGCCCGCCACCTTGTAGGCCTTGCCGCAGACAAAAGTGCTGGATGGGCTCACCGCCCCGGTGTCCAGCGCGGCGGCGCAGGTGATGAGCTTGAACACCGAGCCCGGCTCGTAGAGGTCGCTCACCGCCTTGTTGCGCCACTGGGTCTGCTGGGCCAGCTGCAAGGCGGCGCTGCGTTCGGTGCCCGAAAGGCTATCCACCAGGGCGCGGGCCTCCTCGTCCGCCAGCACCCGGGGCTCGTTGGGGTCGTAGTCCGGCTTTGTGGAGATGGCCAGCACACGGCCGGTGTCCACCTCCATCACAATGCCCACCGCCCGCTGGCCCACGTTGTAGGCGTCCACCGCGTAGCTGAGGTAATTTTCCAGATAGTGCTGCACGTTCACGTCGATGGTGAGCTGGAGGGTGTTGCCCTGCACCGGGGGGATGTAGGTGTCGTAGCCGGTGGGCATGTCGTAGCCCCAGGCGTTCTTTGCGCTGAGCACCCGGCCGCTGGTGCCGGTGAGCTGCTCGTCGTACTCCAGTTCCAGGCCCGCCATGCCCGCGTTGTCCACGTTGGTGAAGCCCAGCAGACTGGCGGCAAAGTCCCCCTCGGGGTACCAGCGCTTGGTGTCCTCCAAAAGCAGAATGCCCTCCCAGCCGTTTTCGGCACAAAGCTTTCGCACCGCGTCGGCAGTCTCCCGATCCGCCCGGCGCAGCAGCAGCGCGTCGTTGCTGGACCGCTGAGACAGTATCGCATAGAGTTCTTCATACTCCATGCCCACCAGCGGCGCCAGCGCACGGCTGGCGGGTTTCACGTCCTCGTCCGCCATCTCCCGGGGGGCAGCGCGGATGGTCCAGCAGGTGGCGTTCACCGCCAGCGGCACGCCGTTTGTATCCATGATGTCGCCCCGGGGCGCGGGCACCACGGTGTCCCGCAATTGCTGGCCGCTGGCCCGCCCGGCGTAAAAATCGTGGTCGGTGATCTGGATGTACCACAGCCGGGCCGTCAGCCCGCCGAAGCACACCAGCGCGAAAAAGCCCGCCACCAGCCGTGTGCGCAGCTTCATGCCCCGGTCCTGCGCGGCCTTGAGCATTGGTTCCAGCGCCATAGAAAAAGCCCCCTCTCCCCTGCCATTCTATGCGGGGAGCGGGGGCTTGTATGAGTTTGGGCTTTTTCTTCCCGGAGAGATACAGTATAATCATCAAAAATTGACCTGCCCGCCCCGCCGGACGTATACAGGGTGAAAGGAGATGGTGGCATGCTTTCAAGGCCAGGCGTTCCCCCACAGGCGGCGCAAGCCGCGGTGGAGGCTCACGGCGACCGGCTGTTCCGCCTCTGCTTTGTGCTGCTGGGCAGCGCAGCCGACGCAGAGGACGCGGTGCAGGAGACTCTGCTGAAGTATCTGCAAAAGGCCCCCGCATTTGCCAGTGCGGAACATGAAAAGGCGTGGCTTTTGCGGGTGGCGGCCAACCACTGCCGGGATGTGCACCGGCGGCGGCTGCGTCACCCGCAGACGTCCCTCGAAGAGCTGGACCTCCCTGCACCGGATCCGGAAAGCCGTGAACTTCTGGACGCACTGGTGGCTCTGCCGGAAAAATTCCGGGCGGTGCTGGTGCTGCATTATGTGGAGGGCTACCGGGTGGAGGAAGTGGCAAAAATCATCGGCAGAACGCCGTCGGCAGTGAAGATGAGGCTTCAAAAAGGGCGGCGGCTGCTGGCACAGCAGTACGGAAAGGAGGCTGCGGGGCATGGAATTTGAACGTCTGAGACCCGCATTGGAACAGATCCGCATGCCGGACGACGCAAAGCGCCGTGTGGCCGCCGCTCTGGCGGAAAAAGCCGAAGCGCCCCGGCGCAGCGGCTTGCGGCGCGGGCCCGTGCTGGCGCTGGCCGTCCTTGTGCTGTTGCTGGCGCTGGCAATGCCTGTTTTTGCTTCGGTGGAGCCCATTTACCGGCTGATGTATCTGGTGAGCCCCGCCGTGGCCCAGTTCTTCCGCCCTGTGCAGCAAAGCTGTGAGGACCAGGGGATCCGCATGGAAGTGGTGTCCGTTTACATCCGCGACGGCACCGCCCAGATCTATCTGACGGTGCAGGATGTCACCGGCGGGCACACCGACGGGCCGGTGGACCTGAACGACAGCTACGCCATCCGCAGCCCCTTCGACTGCGCCGCTGCCTGCAGCCGGGTGGGTTACGACGAGGCCAGCCGCACCTCCACGTTTCTGGTCACTCTTTCCGGGATGAAAGGGACCGCCCTTACCGGCAACAAAATCACCTTTTCGGTGGGCCAGCTGGTCAGCGGCAGGCATGTTTATGAGGGGATCTCCATTCCCCTTGACCTCTCCTGTCTGGAAGAAGCCGCCGGGACCCAGACCGTGCGGTCCATCGGCGGCGGCGGGCCGGGCTATCAAAGGGACCCCGACAGCCCGGGGATGTTTTTTGAGGCCCTTGTGCCCGGTGCGGCGGACCCGGACTTTCCCGTGGAGGGGATCGACCTCACCGGGGCGGCCCTGGTGGAGGGGCAGCTGCACCTGCAGACCGCGGTGAGGGACCACGCGGACAACGACAACCACGGTTATTTTTACCTTCTGGACAATGCCGGCCAGCGGGTGGACAGCTACTATTCGGCCTCCTTCGTCCTCCGGGGCGACGAGGGGACCGACTACACGGAAGAAGTCTTTTGCGAGCCCGCCGGAGGATTTTCCCAATACGGACTGTACGGAGATTTCTGGATCGCGGGCCGTCACGTGGAGGGCGACTGGCAGGTGACTTTTCCGCTAGAACCAACGGATTGACCGCTGAAAAAAGCGCCCGTTCCTTGCCGTTTGGCAGGGAGCGGGCGTGTTTTTTTATAATCCGTAACGGGCCGCCAGCTTGTGATAGCGGCAGTTGCTGGCGATACAGCGGACGAGCGCCAGCGGCGGGGCAAACCAACTGAAGAAGAGAGCGAACGAGCCGCTCAACGAGTGGGAAGCCTCGGGAAAGACAAGCACCGACAGGGGCACCCACACAAGGATCAGCACCCCGCAGACAGCAGTGAGGGCAAAGCGCGCCCGTTTGGACAAACGGAAGTACCATTTGCGCCCGGGCAGGGCGGCGGCCACATAACAGGACAGAAGGCCGGCCGCGCTGGCGGGGCCCACACCGAAGAAAAAGAGGGCCAGGAAGAAAAGCTGGAACCCCCGCAGCACCAAAACCCGCGTGGCGGGCAGCCAGCCCCGGGCCTGCATGCGCTGCACCAGCAGCGTTGCCACCACGCCCGCCGCGCCGCCCAAGAGGCTCAGCGGCAGGCGCAGAACGATGTGCAGCCCGTCCAGGACAGCCAACAGCACGATCACGGCGATCGCGCCGACGCAGAGCGCGGCAATGTTGCCCGGGCGGGCGGCCTCCCTGGCGTTCTGCTCCTGGGCTTTCTGCCAATGGGCCTGCCAGAGGGGGCGCAGCAGCCGGAAGAGTTCTTCGTGGGCCACGTCCGGGGCCTTGTCCGATTTGGGCAGGCCATAGGCGTAGGCCAGGTCCACCGCCAGTTTTTCCAGGCAGGCGGGGTCGTTTTTCAGCAGGAGGACCAGCGTCTCCAGAAATTCCGGGGCGTGCTGGAGCTCGCGGAACTCCTCGCTCTCCAACAGGTCCTTGGCCTGCCAGCGGTCCGCGTCGGGGCCGCAGGCCGCCCGCAGCTGGTCTGCCAATGCCTGGGAGCGCTGCCGCCGCTGGCGGCTGACCTGCTGGGGCAGATGGTCAAAATCGAACTGGGGCTGCGGCTCGGGCGGCGTTTGCGCCGCCGCGGGAGGCTGGTCTTCTTCGTCGCCCGGCTCGCGGGGCCGCGCGGGGGCGCGGCGGGGGCCGGTGTCGGCGGCGGAAAAATCAAAGGTGGTCGGCTCCCCTGCCTGGCGGGCGGCAGAGCCGTTCTTTTTCATCCAGGCAAGATAGGCCGCCTGCTCGGCGGCAAGGCAGCTTTCCCGGGTGCCGGAGACCGCCGGGGCCGCGGGCGCGGCGGCAGGGCGTTTTTCCGGTTTGGGGGCCGCAGGCGCGGACCGGCGGGAGCGCCGGGCATACTGGGTCGCCTCCTGAAAAGCGGTGTGCAGCTTGTCAAAGCCTTCCGGGTCTTCCTCCGGGTGGCAGGTGCGGGTCTTTTCGGCATAGGCGTGCCGGATGGCCGCCAGGTCGGTGGTGGGCGAAATGCCCAGTATCTCCCAGAAATTCATTCTTCGTCCTCGTCGCCCTCGTCGTCAAAAAAGTCGTCCCAGTTCTGCTCGTCCAGGCCGCTGCCGGCCTCCAGCCGGTCCAGCATTTCCTTGCAGCGGCGGCTGGCCCGCAGGATACGGGCGGGCTCCTGGCTGGCCAGTTCCTCCTGGAAGGCCTCCATCACCCGGCCCACCTGCTCGCGCACTTCGCCCAAGGTCTCTTTCCAAAGGCGCTCGCCCCGGGCCAGCAGCAGGCGGTTCTCCTCCCGGTCGCGGGGGTGGATCTTCAGCTTCTGCAGCTGTTCCAGCCGCTTTTTGGCCTCCTCTTCGGAAAGGCCGCTGCCCGGCCCCACCAGCACCGCGCTGATGGCCTTGCCGGTGGACAGACTTTCGGCCTCCACTTCCAGAATGCCGTTGATGTCGTAGGTGAAGCGCACTGCCGCGCCCTCCTGCCCTGCGGGCGCGGGCGGCACCGGCAGGTCCAGTTCGCCCAGCTTGCGGTTGTCGGCGCAGTACATCGCCTCGCCCTGATACACCTGGATGTGCAGCTTGGTCTGGCCGGGGCTGACGGTGTAATACTTTTCCACCTTGCTGGTGGGCAGGGCGCTGTTGCGCTCGATGATGGGGCTCATAATGAGGTTGTCCTCGTCCGCCGGGTTATGTACGCCCACGCCCAGAGTGAAGGGGCACAGGTCGGTGAGCACCATCTGGCGCAGTTCGGCCTTGCGCTCCTTCATGGCGGCATAAAGCCCCGCGCCCTGGGCCACCACCGTGTCCGGGTGGCCGGAATCCAGCAGGGGGCGGCCCAGCAGATGGGAGAGGTACTGGCGCACCACCGGCATTTTGCAGCTGCCGCCCACCGGCACCACGCCGTGCAGCTCCCGGGGGGCAAGGCCGCTGTCCCGCAGGGCCTTCTGCAGCGGGGTGCGCATGCGCCCGAAGAGAGTGGCGGCGTTTTCGATGAGCTTCTGGCCGGTGAGGCTCATGGAGCCTTCAAGGCCCGGCAGATCCAGCACCATCACCGCCATGGGAGCGGTGGTGAGGGTCTGCTTGCACTGCTCGGCCTGGGCCAGCAGGATGGCCCGCAGGCCGGGCTCCAGCGCGTCGTAGTCGATGTTGTTCTCCTGGCAGTACATGTGGGCGATGGCCGCGTCCAGGTCGTTGCCGCCCAGCTGGTTGTCACCGCTGACGGCCAGGATGTTCACCACATTTTCAAAGCAATCCACCACCGAGACGTCCAGCGTGCCGCCGCCGAAGTCGTAGACCAGAAAGGCCGCGTCCCCCTGGTCGGGGTCGTAGCAGGCCAGGGCCGCGGCGCTGGGCTCGTTGATGAGCCGCTCCACCTTGAGGCCCGCCAGCTTGCCCGCCCGCTTGGTGGCGGCGCGCTGGGAGTCGGTGAAATAGGCGGGCACGCTGACCACAGCCTCCTCCACCGGCTGGCCGAGATAGGCCTCCGCGTCCTCTTTCAGGCGGCGCAGCACCAGGGCCGAAAGCTCCTCCGGCAGGAAGGTGCGCCCGGCGAGGGAAAAGGTCTTGCCGGTGCCCATGTCCCGCTTGAAGGCGGCGGCGGTGCGCTCCGGGTGGGTGATCAGCCGCTCCTTGGCGGCTTTGCCCACCAGCACCGCGCCGTCCTCGTCAATGCTGACGACGCTGGGGGTGAGGGTCTCGCCGAAGGCGTTGGGGATGAGCCGGCTGGCGCCGTCTTTGTACACCGCGGCCAGGCTGTTGGTGGTTCCAAGGTCAATACCAATGATGGGCATGTCGTTCGTTCGCTTCCTCGTGTTTCGTTGTGTTCGTTCGGCTCATTCCAGGCCGGTCTCCTGGGCGTATTCCAGCAGCAGCTCCCGCTCCAGGAAGGGGGTCTTTTTGCCCTTGCGGTCGCGGTAGGTCTCGTGGCCCTTGCCGATGACGGCGATCATGTCGCCGTCCTGGGCGTGGTCCAGGGCGTAGTGCAGGGCGTCCAGGCGGTCGGGAATTTCCACATAGGGCACGTCGGGGCGGCCCTGGGCAATGCCGATCTTGATGTCCGTCAGGATGGCTTCCACCTCTTCAAAGCGGTTGTTGTCCTCGGTGAGGATGAGGAAATCCGCCAGGCGGCTGGCCACCTCGCCCATGCCGTAACGGCGCAGGCGGCTGCGGTCGCCGCCGCAGCCGAAGAGCACCACCAGCCGTTTGGGCTGGTAGGCCCGCAGGGTGGTGAGCAGATTCTCGGTGCCCGCCTCGTTGTGGGCAAAGTCGATGAGCACGGTGAACCGCTTGCTCACCGGCACCAGCTCCACGCGGCCCTTGACGCTGACCTGCTCCAGGCCCTTGCACACGGCCTCCATCTCAAGGCCCAGCACCTGGCCCACCGCCAGGGCGGCCAGGGAGTTGTAGACGCTGAACTCGCCGGGCATGTTCACCCGCACACGGGCGTTCCACACGCCGCTGAGCTGGTAGGAAATGCCCAGGAAGTTTTCGCCCCGCTCCAGTTCCAGGCCGCTGCCCACAAAGTCCGCTTCCTTGTGCATGGCATAGCTGACCAGCCGGCAGGTGTGGCCCGCCAGCAGGGTGTTGCAGTTTTTGTCGTCCACGTTCACCACGCCCACGTCGCAGCGGCGGAACAGCTGGCCCTTCCAGGCGCGGTATTCCTCAAAGCTCTGGTGTTCGCCGGGGCCGCCGATGTGGTCGGGATAAAGGTTGGTGAACACGCCCACGTTGAAGTGGATCCCGTCCACGCGGCTCATCATCAACC
The DNA here is from genome assembly GCA_019114225.1 of Candidatus Allofournierella pullicola. Classification (GTDB taxonomy): domain Bacteria; phylum Bacillota; class Clostridia; order Oscillospirales; family Ruminococcaceae; genus Allofournierella_A; species Allofournierella_A pullicola. Next base: position 114,843 of record DXFW01000020.1, read on the forward strand.
CCTGGCTGGACACCTCCATCACCACGCTGTCGCACCCGGCGGCCAGCATTTCGGAGAAGAGCTTTTGCAGCTCGTAGCTTTCGGGCGTGGTGTTGACCAGGGCATGGCGCTCGCCGGCGAAGGCGGTGCCGTTGGTGCCGATGATACCGCATTTGCGCCCGGCGGCCAGCAGCGCCGCCTGGATCATGTGGGCGGTGGTGGTCTTGCCCTTGGTGCCCGTGACGCCGATCATGGTCATCTTGCGGGACGGATTGCCGAAGAGATTGCAGCTCATAATGGCCAGGGCGTGGCGGCTGTTCTCCACCTGCACCACCGTGACCCCGGCGGGCATTTCGTCCAGCTTGTGCTGGATGACCAGCACGCTGGCCCCGGCGGCGGCCACATCCTCGGCGTAATCATGGCTGTCGCGGCTGGTGCCCACCACGCAGACAAAGGCAAAGCCCGGCTGCACCTTGCGGGAGTCGTAGGCAACGTCGGCCACTTCCGTCTCGGCGCTGCCCTGCAGGACCAGATAATCCAGCCCTTCCATCAGCTGGGAAAGTTTCATAAAATCAGCCCCCCTTTATGAATTGCGTATGCTCAGCGCTTTACAAAATATTCGTTGTACCACACAAGGAACATGAACACGCACCAGATCTGGCGCCAGTTGTCCCGCTTGCCGGAGACATGGTCGTCCAGCAGCTTTTTCAGTTCCTGCGTCTTGAAGAATTTGGCCGCGGCCTCGCTCTCAAAGGCCTTTCGCACCACGGCGGCGTACTGCTCGTCCCGCAGCCAGGCGCGCACCGGCACCGGGAAGCCCAGCTTCTTTTTGTCGGCGGTGCGCTCGGGGATACTGCGGGCAGCGGCCCCGCGCATGGCAAGCTTGGTGCCCCCGGCATTGGCGCGGTATTTCACCGGGATGTGCCGGGCCACCTCGAACACTTCTTTATCCAGGAAAGGCACCCGCAGCTCCAGGCTGTTGGCCATGCTCATCTTGTCGGCCTTCAAAAGGATGTCCCCCGCCAGCCACAGGTGCAGGTCGGTGAACTGCATGCGGGTGACCAGGTCCTGCCCTTTGGTCTTTTCAAAGAAAGGCCGGGAGAGGTCGGCGGGCTTGACGCGGCCGGTGTAGTGCTTCAGCAGCTTTTTCTTCTGCCGCTCGCCCATCAGGTTGGTGTTGCCGATGTAGCGCTCTTCCAGGGGTTTGGAGCGCCGCACCAGGAAGTTCACGCCGTGCACCGGTGGCAGCAGTTCGGCCACCGCGCCCACCGCCCGGCGCAGGGGCAGGGGGAGCTTGTCGTACCAGCTGACGGTGAAAGGCTCCTTGTAGATGTTGTAGCCGCCGAAGAACTCGTCCGCGCCCTCGCCGGAAAGGCACACCTTCACCTGCTTGGCGGCCTCCCGGTTGACGAAGTAGAGGGCGGCGCTGGCGGCGTCCGCCAGAGGCTCGTCCATGTGGTACTGGATACGGCCCAGGTTTGCCCAGTATTCCTCCGGCTCAATGCGGTAGGCAAAGTTCTTCACGCCCAGGAATTTGCTGAACTCCGAGGCGTACTCGGTCTCGTCGTACTGCTTGTTGGCAAAGCCCACGGTGAAGGTCTTGTCCACCTTGGCAAGGCAGGCCATATAGCTGGAGTCCACGCCGGAGGAGAGGAAGGAACCCACCTCCACATCGGCCACCTTGTGGGCGGCCACGCTCTCCTTCATGGCGGCTTCGATCTTGTCTTCCCAGCCGGTCATGTCGGGGCCGTCGTCCGCCTCGAACCTGGGCTGCCAGTAGCGGCCGGTGGACACTTCGCCCGCTTTCCAGCGCAGCCAGTGGGCGGGCAGCAGTTTTTTGACGCCCTTGAAAAAGGTGTCCTCCCCCGGGGAATACTGGTAGGTGAGGTAAAGCTCCAGCCGCTCCTCGTTCAGCTCCTTCACAAAGCCCGGATGGGGCAGAAAGCTCTTGATCTCGCTGCCGAAGAGCAGTTCGCCCTCGGCACCCGTGTAGTAATAAAAGGGCTTGATCCCGAAGGGGTCCCGGGCGCAGAAGAGGCTCTGGTCCGCTTCGTCCCAAATGGCGAAGGAGAACATGCCCCGCAGCTTTTCCAGCATGCCCTCGCCCCACTCCTCATAGCCGTGGAGCAGGACCTCGGTGTCGGAGTGGTCGGTGGCGAAGGTGTGGCCCGCCGCCTGCAGCTGGGCGCGCAGCTCCATGAAGTTATAGATTTCGCCGTTGAACACCACCGCCAGGCGTTTGTCCTCGTTGAACATGGGCTGGCGGCCGCCCTCGATGTCGATGATGGAAAGCCGCCGGTGGCCCAGCGCCACCCCGTCGCCGAAATAGCTGCCCTCGCCGTCCGGCCCGCGGTGAGCGATGGCGTCCATCATGGCTTTCAATATTTCCTCACGGTCGGCGCGCCGGCCGCAAAATCCCACGATTCCGCACATACTGTTTTTGTTCCTTTCCCGTAAAAGGGCGTAACTGCCCAATATAGGGTTTATTATACTACAAACGGCGGCGGTTTAAAAGGGGGCGGCAAATTGACAAGGGCCCCATAAAAGAAGTAGAATATACGCGACACTGAATTCTCAAAAAAGGTGATGGATATGAAAGACCTTCTCCCTGTGCTTTTGGGCAGCGACGCCAATGTTTACGGCATGGCCCGCAGCTTTTACATGGAATACGGCGTGACCAGCCTTGCCATCGGCAAGGGGGCGCTGGCCGCCACGGCGAACTCCAAGCTGGTGAAGATGGCGGTGGTGGAGCCGAACCTGGAAGACGACGCGGTGTTCGTGCGCACCCTGACCGATTTTGCCAAGGCTCACACCGGCAAGACGCTGGTGCTGGTGAGCTGCGGCGACAACTACACCGGTCTGATGGCCCGGGCCCGCGCGGCGCTGGAGCCCTATTACAAGTTTGCCTGCCCCACCCCGGAACTGGTGGCGGAGCTGGACACCAAAGAGTTCTTCTACAAAGCCTGCGAGCGGCACGGCCTTGCCTACCCCCGCACCTTCGGCTGCACCAGCGAAAACTACAAGACGGTGGAGCTGCCCTTCCCCTTCCCCTGTATCATCAAGGCCAGCAACAGCGTGGCCTACTGGAACTGCAAGTTCCCCCACAAGAAGAAGGTGTTCGTTGCCTACTCGAAAGAGGAGTTCGACGCCATCACCGCCGCCATCTATTCCTCCAGCTACCAGGACAATCTGGTGCTGCAGGAGTACATTCCCGGCGATGACAACTGCATGCGGGTGCTGAACTGCTACTCCGGCCTGGACCACAAGGTGAAGCTGATGGCCCTGGGCCGCCCCCTGCTGGAGGAGCAGACCCCCGAAGGCATTGGCAACTACGCAGCCATCGTCAACGTGCGGGACGACGAGCTGATGGAAAAGATGAAGGCGTTTTTGGAGGACGTGGGCTGGGAAGGCTTCTCCAACTTCGACATGAAGTACGACGCCCGGGACGGCAAGTACAAGCTGTTTGAGATGAACCCCCGCCAGGGCCGCAGCAGCTTTTTCGTCACCGCCAGCGGCTACAATCTGGCCAAGTGGCTGGTGGAGGACGTGGTGGAGCACAAGGAGCAGGAGCTGACCATTGCCGACGCCCACCATCTGTGGATGATCGCCCCGGCGGGCATTCTGAAGAAGTACCTGAAGGACGAGGCGCTGCTGGCCGAGGCCAAGGAACTCATGCGCCAGGGCAAGGTGAGCCACCAGCTGTTCTGCAAAGAGGACGCGGGGCTCAAGCGCCGTATCTGGTACATCAAAAACCAGCTGAACAACTACCGCAAGTACAAACGCTATTTCGGCAACAAGGGCCTGGTGGACTGAGGCCGCCGGGCAAAAGGAGAAGCCAATGTGTGGAATTACCGGCTTTGTGAACGCAAAGCACGACCTTGACGAAGCGAAAAAAACGCTGAAGGCCATGGCCGACCTCATCGCCCACCGCGGGCCGGACGGCGAGGGCTTTTATGTGGACGAGCGGGCGGCGCTGGGGCACCGGCGGCTGTCCATCATCGACATCGAGGGCGGCAGCCAGCCCATGTTCAACGAGGACAAAACCCTCGTGACGGTGTTCAACGGCGAAATTTATAACTTCATGGAGCTGCGCGGCCAGCTGGAAGCGGCGGGCCATGTGTTTGCCACCCATTCCGACACCGAGGTGCTGCTGCACGGGTATGAGGAATGGGGCGAGGCTCTGCCCGAAAAACTGCGGGGCATGTTCGCCTTTGTCATCTGGAACAAGGCGGAGGGCACCCTGTTCGGCGCCCGGGACATCTTTGGGATCAAGCCCTTCTACTACTACCAGAACGGCGACTTTTTGCTGTTCGGCAGCGAGATCAAGAGTTTTCTGCCCCACCCCGGCTTTGTGAAGGAGCTGAACGAGGAGCGGCTGCCGGAGTATCTCTCCATCGAGTACATCCCGAACGCCGAGACCATGTTCAAAAACGTCTACAAGCTGCCGGGCGCGCACCGCTTCACCTTCAAGGACGGCAAGCTGACGGTGAGCCGCTATTACGACATTGCCTACCATGTGGACCACAGCAAGACCCTGGAGGACTGGAAAAAGGCCATCGCCGACACCTTTGCCGAGAGCGTGCGGGTGCACCAGATCGCGGACGTGGAGGTGGGGTGCTTCCTCTCCTCCGGCGTGGATTCCAGCTTTGTGGTGAACGAGGTTGCCAAGGGCACGCCCCACGTCAAGAGTTTCAGCGTGGGCTATGAGGAGGAGAAATACTCCGAGCTGCCCTATGCCCAGGCCTTCAGCAAGGAGATCGGCGTGCCCAGCATTGCCAACAAGGTGAACGCCGACCAGTTCTTTGAGGCAAACCAGACCATCCAGTGGTATCTGGACGAGCCCATGCCCAACCCCAGCGAGGTGCCTCTCTACTTCCTCACCAAAAACGCCGCCCGCTATGTGAAGGTGGTGCTGAGCGGCGAGGGCGCGGACGAATTGTTCGGCGGCTATCCCCTCTACTGCGCGGCTCATCACTTTGAGGAATACGCCAAAGTGCCCCGTCCTCTGCGCAAGGCGGCGGGCGCGGCGGCGGGGGCGCTGCCGGAATTCAAGGGCCGCAACTTCCTGGTGCGCGGCGCACAGGAGCCCTGGCAGCGGTGCATGCGGGCGAACTACGTGTTCTCCACCCCCGCCGAGCGGGACAAATACCTGAAGAAGGACTACCATGCCAAGGCCCCCGAGGAGTATTTCAAGCCCTACTTCGACCATGTGAAGGACCTGGATGAGCCCACTCAGCTGCAGTGGGTGGACATCCACACCTGGATGCTCTACGACATTCTTCTCAAGGCCGACCGCATGAGCATGGCCAACAGCCTGGAGCTGCGGGTGCCCTTCCTGGACCGGGAAATGCTGGAACTGGCCCTCTCCATCCCGGCGGAGTACCGCTCTTCCAAATCGGAAACGAAAATTGCCCTGCGGGCGGCGGCGCTGGCCGAGCTGCCCGAGAGCGTGGCCAAACGGCGCAAGCTGGGCTTCCCGGTGCCGCTGAACGACTGGCTGCGTCAGGACAAATACTACAACATGGTGCGGGAGAAATTCGAAGGCCCGGTGGCCGAACAGTTCTTCAACGTGCCGGAACTGCTGAAGCTGCTGGACGCCCACAAGGCGGGCCAGAACGGCGGCATGACCAAGATCTGGAGTTTTTACAGCTTCATCCTTTGGTACGAGCTGTTCTTTGTGCAGCGGTGAAAAGAAAGGCCCGGGCAGCGTGCCCGGGCCTTTCCCTTTGTCTTTTTTAATACAGCATCAGCAGGAACAGCACCAGGGTGACCGCCCCCGCCAGGGCCAGCAGGCCGCACAGGACGGCCAGCAGCAAAAACAGGGTCTGGCGGTTTTCTCCCCTTTTTTTCGCGCCGCGCCACAAAAGGAGGAACACCACCCCCAGGACCAGCCCCAAAATGCCCAGCCCCATCATGCCAAACATAGCCATGAGGAACAAATAGAGAAGCATGATGCCGATAAAAGCCATAGGCTCACCCCCTTTTTTCAGTATAGCACAAATTCCGCCGCAGAAAAGGCCGCCGCTTGATAAAATCGAGCGGCGGCCCTTTTGTTTTTATTGTTCCTGCTGGGAAGCGCTTTGGGATGTGCTGGCGGATGCGGACCCGGAGGCCGGCGCGGAATCGGAAGAGGGCTGCGAGGCGGACGCAGAACCGGAGGCCGCCTCAGAGCCGGAGGCCGCGCTGGCGGAGGAAGAATTTGCCGTATCCGGCGGCGGGAGTTCGCTTTCTTCCTGTTCAAAGCTGCCGGGAGCAAAGGTGAACCGGTGGACCGTGCTGTCCAGCTGACTGGACACATCCAGCGTGCCCCGGTCGCTGGCGCTCAGATATTCGCCGCTCTCGTTTTTCAGCAGCAGGGCGGCCACGCTCAGCTTATAATCCAGGTTGTTGAAGGTGCCCAGCAGCACCTTGATCCGCCCGTCGTAAACAAAATAAGCGTCGTTGCCAAGGCCCATGTCGATCCGGGTGCAGTGGTCGGCCAGGTCCTGGCCGTAGAGCTGCACCATCAGATCGCTGATCTGTTCGCTCTGGGCCTGGGTGGTGGTGGAGAGATACCGCCCGGCGGTGGGCGCGTTCACTCCCAGGCCGGTGATGACCGGCAGGCTGTCCGGCTGGTCCGGCTGCACCTTCAGCACCTTCAGCCCGTCGCTGAGAATGGCCCAGCCGGCGTCGGTCTTGACGCACCACGCCTCGGTGGCCGGAGCCACCTGCACCACCACCGTGTCCGGCAGACGGCGGCGCACCCGGATGGTTTCGAGATAGGGCAGCTGCAGTTCCATCGCCGCCTGCTTTTCCGCGGCCGAAAAGCCAAAGAGGTTTTCTTCCATGGGCACGGCCAGCGCGCCGAGGATCGCGTCCTCGGTGTAAATGCCGGTGTTGGCGGGGGTGGTCTTGTCCAGATTTTCCACCACGATGTGCTTGACCTTGAACAGCACCGTGACCGACAGGATGAAGCCCACCGCCATCAGAAACACCACAAAGAAAAAGGCCAGCCACCGGCGCCGACGGCGGCGGCGCCGCATTTCGCCCCGTGTCATCTGCCTGCGGCGGGCAGGTTCGGTCGCGGGCTTTTTTCTGCCCGCCGGCTTTTTCCTCCGCTGGGGGGGCGTGTCGGGCGCGTCCAGCGGCTCCATGCCCACCGCGCCCAGGGGCAGCGTCATCTGCTGCATTTCGCCCGCGCCGCGCCGGGGCTGCCTGGGGATGGGGGCCGTCTGCTGATCAAAAAGCGGGGCCTGAGGCGCAGGCTTGCCGCCGTCCCGGCGCGAAGCAGGGCGGCGCACCGTCAGTTTGTTTTTGTCGCTCACAGGCTGCGCCGCCTCCTTTTCCGCCGGGCGCCGCTCACAGTTCCATCAGCTCCGCCAGCTTTGCCCAGATTTTTTCAAGGCTTTCCGGCTCGGCCAGGGCGCGGGCCATCTTGCCCATCACCGCCAGCTTGCCGTTTTCCTGCACCAGCTGCTGCACCGTCTGCACCAGCACCGCGCCGGTGAGATCTTTTTCCTCAATAACCACCGCCGCCCCGGCCTTTTGCAGCTCCAGAGCGTTGTAATACTGGTGATTTTCCGCCACATTGGGGCTGGGGATGAGGATGGCCGCACGGCCCACCGCCTCCAGCTCCGCCAGGGTCAGCGCCCCGGCGCGGCTGATGACCAGATCGGCCGCGGCCAGCAGCTCGGGCATGTTTTCGATGTATTCCTGCACCTGCAGGCGGCTGCCGGGCTGCACGCCCTTTTCGGCCAGCAGCTTGCGGAACAGCTCCATCCCCCGGCTGCCGGTGGCATGGATGTGCAGGATGTTCCAGGGGCAGGTCTTTTCCCAGGCGACCAGTTCGGCCACCACCTCGTTGATCCGCCGCGCGCCCAGGCTGCCGCCGAAGCTGAGGATGACGGTGCGCTGACCCGCGTCCAGCCTGCTGCGGGCCAGGTCACGGTTCTGCATAAAGATCTCCGGCCGCACAGGGTTGCCCACAACACTGGTCTTTTCCGGCGCGCCCAGCTTTTCCACCGCAGCGGGCACCGCGGCAAAAATGAGGTCCACATCCTTGGCCAGCAGCTTGTTGGTCACGCCGGGGAAGGCGTTCTGCTCGTGGATGGCGGTGCGAATGCCCATTTTGGCGGCGCAGCGCACCACCGGCCCGCTGACGTAGCCGCCGCAGCCGATGACCAGGTCCGGCTTCAGGGCCCGCAGCATTTTTTTCGCCCGGGGCCCGGAGAGCGCCAGGTGATACACCGCCTGCACGTTGCGGGCGATGTTTTTGGGGGTGAGGCGGCGCTGAATGCCGTTGACCTCGATGTGATGGAAGGGATAGCCCGCCTGGGTGACCAGGCGGTATTCCATGCCCTCTTTGCGGCCCGCAAAATGGATCTCCGCGTCCGGCCGGTGGGCTTTGATGGCCCCCGCAATGGCCAGAGCCGGGTTGATGTGGCCGGCGGTGCCGCCGGCGGCGATGAGCACGCGCATGTTGTTCTCTCCTTTGGAGTCAGGGTTTGTTCGCGCGGAACACATGAGTTTCCCGCGCGGCCTTTTCTTCGGCCTCGCGCGCCTTGCGCTCGGCCTTGGCCTTGTTGGCCGCCCGGCTGACGCTGAACACCACGCCCATTTCGCCCATCAGCAGCAAAAGGCTGGTGCCGCCGGAGGAGAAGAAGGGCAGGCTGATACCGGTGTTGGGGATGGTGTTGGTGACCACCGCCACATTGAAGAAGAACTGGAAGCCGATCTGGGCCATCACGCCCACCACCAGCAGGCAGCCCGCCCGGTCGGGGGCGTTCACGGCGACGTAAATGCCCTGGGCAATGAGCAGGGCGAACAGGGCGATACACAGCAACGCCCCCACAAAACCCAGCTCCTCGCCCAGAATGGCGAAGATGAAGTCGTTTTGAGCCTCGGAAAGCCACATATGCTTTTGGGTGGAGTTGCCAAGGCCCACCCCGAACCAGCCGCCCGAGCCGATGGTGTAGAGGCCCTGGGCCGTCTGCATGGTGGAGTCCAGCACGTCGGAGAAAGGGTCCAGCCAGCCGGAAAGGCGCTCCTGCACATAGCCTTTGCTGGTGATGAGCAGCAGGGCAATGCCGCCCGCCGCCGCGCCGCCGCCCAAGGCGAACCACATGAGATTGGTACCGCCCACGAACATCAGGGTGGCGGTGATACAGCACATCAGGATCATGGCGCTGTTGTGGGGTTCCAGGCGCAGCAGCACCAGCATGGGCAGCAGCAGCACGCCCGGCAGCAGAATGCCCTGGCGGAAGTTGTGCATGCGGCTGCGGTTCTGTTCAAACAGCACCGCCAGCAACAGCACGATGGAAAACTTGGCGATCTCGCCCACCTGCACGGTGGGCAGGCCCTTGATGTTGATCCAGCGGTGCACGTCGTTGATGGGCGGCATGAACAGCACCGCCACCAGCAGCACCAGCGTCACCCAATAGAGGGGCCAGGCAAAACGCAGCAGCCAGCGGTAGTTCACCCGGCTGATGACCAGCATGACCGCGAAGCCCAGCACCGCATAGATGGCCTGGCTGCGGATGTAGTGATAGCTGTCGCCGAATTTGTAGTAGGCGATGGCATAGCTGGCGCTGAACAGCACGATGAGGCCGAACACCAGCAGCACCACCAGGTTTGCCAGAAGGCCGGCGCTCAAAGGGCCGGGGTCCTTGGTGAACATGGCGGGCCAGGGCATTTTGCGCCGGAACGCCCCCACCGGGCGCAGGCGGCCCGAACGCCCGGGCGCGGGCCGGGGCGCGGGCATGGTCACAGGCCGCGCGGGAGCAGCGCGGCCGCCCCCGGGCACAGGCGGGCGGCGCAGCGGCCGGCCGGACATATCTCTTGTGGACACGGCCGCACCGCCCCCTTTCTCAACATGCAGACATTACAGGTAATAAACGTAAGCGAACAGCACCCCCAGCGCCGCCGCGCCGAAGGCGATGAAGCTGAACACACAGTCGATCTTGACCTCGCTCCAGCCGCGCATTTCGAAGGCGTGGTGGATGGGGGTCATCTTGAACAGGCGCTTGCCGTGGGTCAGCTTGAAGTAGGTGACCTGGATGACCACCGTGGTGGCCTCCCAGATATACACCGCGCCAAAGAAGAAAATGAGTTCCGGCCGGCCCATGGCATAGGCGATACCAGCCACCGCGCCGCCCAGGAACATGCTGCCGGTGTCGCCCATGAAGGTCTTGGCCGGGTAGAAGTTCCAGAACAAAAAGCCGGTGAGCGCGCCCGCCATGGCGGCGGCAAAAAGGCTGAGATTGAACTCGCCCAAAAGGCTGGTCAGGGTCAGAAAGCCCAGCATGGCCACAAAGGTCACGCAGCTGCACAGGCCGTCGATCCCGTCGGTGAGGTTCACCGCGTTGACGATCCCGATGATGAGGCCGTAGGACAGCGGGTAGTACAAAAGGCCCAGGTCCACATAGCCGAGGCCCGGCAGGGTGACAAAGGTGGTGAGGGTGCCGTTCATGTGCAGCGCGAACAGCAGCGCGGTGGTGATGAGCAGCTGCGCCACGATCTTCTGCATGGCGCGCAGGCCCAGGTTGCGCTTTTTGACCACCTTGATGAAATCATCCAGAAAGCCCACCATGCCAAAGGCGAAGGCGGAGAACATGGCGATGTAAAGGCTGCGGGCGGCGGGGCCGCCCAGCATGTCGGGCGCGCTGTGCAGAAGGCTCAGAACTGCAAGCGCCACCGCAACGGTGCCCGCAAAGATGAAGCACAGGCCGCCCATGGTGGGTGTGCCCTGTTTTTTGTTGTGCCAGGTGGGGCCTATCTCCTTGATGGTCTGCCCGAAGTGCAGCTTGTGCAAAAAGGGGACGATGACGATTCCGGAGACCGCCGAAAGGACGAACCCGGTGAATGCCGCAAGGATCAGCGCGTAGCGTGCCATACTTTGAAACTCCCTCTCACTTTTGCCGTGCGCGGGCACGGCGTGATGACGCCTCCCGGAAGGGGGCGCCGCAAAAGTACGCCTTTTATTTTATTGCAAAGTTTCCTCGCCGTAAAGGGCTTTCAGGATATTTTCCAGCTTCATGCCGCGGCTGGCCTTGGCCAGCAGCGCGTCACCCGGCTTCAAAAGGCCTTTGAGGGCTTCCAGCGCGGCGGCGGGAGTGTCGCAATGCACCGCCGCGAGGCCCGCCTTTTCGGCCTCTTCGGCCATCGCCCTGCTCTCTGCGCCCAGGGCCACCAGGCCCGCAAGACCCGCTTCGGCGGCCCAGCGGCCCACCTGGCGGTGGGCGTCTTCGGAGATGGCGCCAAGCTCCAGCATATCCCCCAGCAGGGCGTATTTTTTGCCGGAACCTGCGTTGAAGGCGCTGAACATGGCGAGGCTCGCCTTCATGCTGTCCGGGCTGGCATTGTAGCAGTCCTCCACCACGGTGAGGCCCGCTTTTTTCACCACATGCTGGCGCATGCCGGTGGCTTCGTAGCCTTCCAGCGCCGCGGCGCATTTGGCCTTGTCCAGGCCCAGGCGGCTGGCGGCGGCATAGGCGGCCAGGGCGTTGTAGACGTTGTGCCGCCCCATGGCCGGGATACGCACCGCAAAGCGTTCGCCGCCATCCACCAGGGTGAACCGCTCGCCCTCGGGGCTGCTTTCGATGGCTTCGGCCCGCACGTCCGCCCAGGGAGCCTCAATGCCGTACCACACCGGGGCCAGGCGGGCGGGAATGAGCCCCTGCTCCTTCGCCTTGCACAGATACTCATCGTCGGCGTTCAGGGCCAGGGGCGCGCCGTCCGGCAGGCCGGCGCAAATTTCCAGTTTTGCTTTGAGGATGTTCTCCCGGCTGCCCAGGCTCTCCATGTGAGACACGCCGATACAGGTGATAAGGCCCGCCGACGGCCGGGCCGCCCGGCTGAGGCGCTCGATCTCGCCCAGGGCGCTCATGCCCATCTCCACCACGGCGTATTGGGTGGAAGGCAAAAGGCGGAAGAGGGTGCCCGGCATGCCGATCTCGTTGTTCTGGTTGCCCTCGGTCTTGATGGCCTCGCCAAAGGCGGAGAGCACCGCATAGCAGAACTCCTTGGTGGTGGTCTTGCCCACGCTGCCGGTGACGCCGATCATTTTGGGTGAAAAGAGCATGCGGTAGTTGGCCCCCATGCGCACCATGGCCTTGTGGCTGCTGGGCGCAAGCACCAGTTTGTCCGCCGGCACGCCCTCCACCGGGTGGTTTGCCACCACGCAGAGCGCGCCGCCTTCAATGGCCGCGGCGGCGTAATCGTGACCGTCCACCCGCTGGCCGGGGAAACAGACGAACACGCACCCCGGCTGCACCTTGCGGCTGTCGGTGACAACGGCGGTGACAGGCTCGGCGCCCAGGCTGCCCGCCGGGGCAAGGCCCGCCAGAAGCTGATTCAGTGGGATGGGATACATGGTGAAAACCTCCCTTGCAGGGCGCGAAGCGCCCTTCTTGTCCTTTTTTACTAACTGTATGCGGCCGCAGGCCCGGGCATGTGTACAGGCCTTTACCCTTCCGCGCCGGACACGGTGAGGGTGATGACCGAGCCCATTTTGGCCTCGGAATTTTCGGCCGCGCTCTGGGCGGTGACGGTGCCCTCCTCGGCGCTGAGCGAGGCGTTCAGCCCAGCCGCGCTCAGGATCTGCTTTGCCAGCGCGGCGCTCTTGCCCACCACATTGGGCACGGTGACATTGGGAATGTCGGCGCTGTCGGTGAAGAGGTAGACGGTGGAGCCCGCCGGCACCTTTTCGCCCGCCGCGGGGCTCTGGGCCAGCACCAGCTCGCCGTTGCCCACTCTGCGGTGGGCAAAGCCCTTCTTGTTCAGTTCCACCTGGGCCATATCCCACTGCTGGTAGCTGGGGTTCGCGGGGCTGACCAGGTTGGGCACCGTGGCATTGCCGGTGGGCAGCAGGCTGGGGTCGGTCTCAATGCCCAGGTAGGGGGCCACTTCGCTGATGATGTTGCCCACCAGCGGGGCGCTCAGCATGGAGCCGAACTCCGTTTCGGCGTGGGGCTCGTCCACAAAGGCCAGCACCAAAATTTCCGGATCGTCGATGGGCACCACGCCCACGAAGCTGGAAACCTTCTCGTACTCGTCGGTGGTGCCTTCGCGGGGGCCCTGGTCCAGCTTTTCACTGGTGCCGGACTTGCCGCCGATGTGATAGCCCGCCACGTAGGCGTTGCGGCCCGCGGCGCCGTTGACGCCGCCGCCCACCACATCTTCCATCATGCTGCGCAAAGCCGCGCTGGTCTCCTCGCTGATGACCTGGCGCTTGGCGGTGGGTTCAAATTCCTCCACCACGTTGCCCTCGTTGTCCACGATCTTGCTCACCACATGGGGCTGCACCAGATACCCGCCGTTCACCACCGCGCAGACGGCGGTGGCCATCTGGATGGGGGTGACCTTCTGGGCCTGGCCGAAGCTGGAGGACGCCAGGTCCACCGCAGACATGGTGTCCACGCTGTGGTAAGAAACGCCCTCGCGGGGGTACTGCTCCGCCGGCAGGTCGATCCCGGTGGGCTCGGTGAAGCCGAAGGCGGTGTAATAGTCGGAGAATATCTCCTTGCCCATAAGCTGGGCTTCCTGGATGGTGGCGATGTTGCAGCTGTTTTCCAGCACCTGGCCCGGATTCTGCCAGCCGTGCACGCCCTTGACACCGTAGCCGTTGTCGGCGCAGGAATAATCGGTGCCCAGCACGGTGTAGCTGCCGGTGCAGTTGAAGGTGGTGTTCACGTTGGCGGTGCCGGAATCCAGCAGGGCGCTGGTGGTGATGAGCTTGAACACCGAGCCGGGGGTGTAGAGGTCGGTGATGGTCTTGTTCTTCCACTGGCGCTGGCGCTCTTCGCCCTGTACCTTGGTGTACTCCTCTCCCTCCAGGCCCTCCAGCAGGGCGGCCCGCTCGGGGTCATAGATGGTCATGGGGTCGTTGGGGTCGAAATCCGGCTTGGTGGCCATGGCCAGAATGGCGCCGGTGTTCACATCCATCACGATGACCACGCCACGCTCGGACACGTTGTTCACCTTGACCGAGTTTTCCAGGTATTTTTCGGCAATGGCCTGGATCTCCGCGTCCAGGGTGAGGACGATGTTGTCGCCGTCTTTGGCCTCGTAGAGCACACGGTCGTCGTTGGCCACCTCGCCGCCGGTGGGGGTGCGCTGGCTGACCAGACGGCCCGGCGTGCCGGCCAGCACGTCCTCATAGTATTGTTCCAGCCCGTAGAAGCCGTATCCATCGGCGTGCATAAAGCCCAGCACGCTGGCGGCAAAGGCGCCGTAGGGGTATTCCCGCTTGGTGTCCTGGGAGACGATGAGGCTGAGCTTATTGTCGCTGGCGTACTGGGAGATCTGGTCCGCCACAGGCTTGTCCACCTGCTTTGCCAGCAGAACGTACTGCTTGGAGGAATCGATGAGTTTGTCATAGATCTCCTGGGCGTCCATGCTCAGGATCGCCGCCAGATCCTCGCTGATGGTCTGGACGCGGGCGGCCCGGCGCTGGGCCTTGGATTCCTCCGTTTCCGTGCCGCCCATGGCCTCCAGTTCCTCCTTGGAGAGGCTGGGCGCCTTGATCAGGCTGGGGTCGGCGGTGATGGTCCACACAATGCTGCTTTTGGCCAGCACCTTGCCGGTGGCGTCGTAGATCTGGCCCCGCTGGGGGGTGATGGTCATGTCCTTCATCTGCTGGCTGGCGGCGGCGCTGAGCATTTCGTCGTGGCGCACGATCTGCCAGGTGTACAGCCGCCAGATGAGCAGGCCGCACCCCAGCACCAGAAACAGGCCCAGCAGCACCCAGCTGCGGACTTTCAGCGAACGATTCACCCCGTTCTGCGGCTCGTTTGTGCGTTTGTTCATTCTTTCGTTTTCCTCTCGGGGCCCTCGCCCCTGCGCATAAATGCAAACTCGTGAGCCCTCCCCTGCCGCCCGCGGAGGGCAAGGCGCTGGGGCTGGCTCACGGGTTCAGATACTCCATCAGGCTGAGCAGGCCGGTGCTCAGAAATTCGGTGATCTTCTGGGCGGCGGTCTGAGGCCGGTTGATAACGCTTTCGCTTTCCAGTGAGAAGTAGGTCACCTGGCTGCGGTCCACCTTGACCAGGCCCAGCTCGCCGGCGGCGATCTGCTCCACGTTCCGCAGGCTGGTCTTGGAATCCAGCACGCCGGACAGGTAGTTGTAGGTGCTCTGCTCGCTCACCAGCTCGCTCTGGACGTTCTGGATGTCCACCGTGAGCTCGGTGATGGTGGCCTGGCTGTAGAGAAAGCCCACCACCAGGGCGGCCATCACCACCGCCAGCGCCACCGTTTTCACGGTTTGCAGGTTCAGCCGGGAGGCTTTCTTTTTGCCCCGGACGGCCCGGACCTTTGCGCGGGGCCGCTGGGTGCGGTTTTCAAACAATTCAAGATCGTATGCGGGCTGCGCCACAGCGGCCACCTCCTTTTCGGGCAGGAAGGGCGGCGGCCCAGCCTGCGCTGTTTACAGTTTTTCGATGACCCGCAGTTTCGCCGAGCGGCTGCGGCGGTTGGTTTCCAGCTCGTCGGGCGCGGCCTCGATGGGTTTGCGGGTGATGAGTTTTGCTTTTGCCTTGCCTCCGCACACGCACACCGGATACTCCGGCGGGCAGGTGCAGGCGGTGGCCCACTGGCGGAAGCGGTTCTTCACCAGCCGGTCCTCCAGGGAATGGAAGGTGATGATGGCAAAGCGCCCGCCGGGAGCCAGCAGGTCGAAAATTTCATCCAGCCCTTCGCTCAAAGCGTCCATCTCGCCGTTCACGGCGATACGGATGGCCTGGAAGCTGCGGCGGGAGGGGTTTTTGTCCTTGCGGCGCACCGCGGGGGGCAGCGCCGAAGCAATGGCGTCCGCCAGTTCCAGGGTGGTGGAAAAAGGTTTCTGCTCCCTCTGGCGGACGATACGCCCGGCAATGGCCCAGGCGTAGGGTTCCTCGCCGTACTCCCGCAGAATGCGGGCCAGTTCCTCCCGGCTGACGCTGTTCACCAGGTCTGCGGCGGTGGGACCCGACTGGCTCATGCGCATGTCCAGCGGCGCGTCCTGCCGGTAGGAAAAGCCCCGCTCTCCGTCGTCCAGCTGGTGGGAAGAAACCCCCAGGTCCAGAAGCGCGCCGTTGATGGCGCTCACACCAAGGTCGGCCAGCGTGCGGCGGGCATAGCGGAAATTGGTCCTCACCACCGTGGCGGGCAGGCCCTTAAGTCTCTCGGTGGCGGCTGCCACCGCATCCGGGTCCTGGTCCAGGCTGATGAGGCGCCCGGTGGTCAAGCGCCGGGCGATCTCGCTGGAATGCCCGCCGCCGCCGGCCGTGCCGTCAAGATAGGTCCCTGCGGGGTCGATGGCAAGGCCCTCCAGGCACTCGTTCAAAAGCACCGGCACATGACTGAATTCCATGGCCGCCATCCCCCTTTCGGTCGTTTTGCTCAAAAATCAAAAGTCCAGTTCTTCCATGGCCGCCTCGATGTCGGCCCCGGAGAGGCTGGCCTGTTTCTTCTGCCAGGCCGCGGTGTCCCAGATCTCGGCGTAGCTGCCCACGCCGATGACCGTGACTTCCTTTTGCAGCCCCGCGTGGCTGCGCAGCGCCGGCTCCAGCAGAATGCGGCCCTGCTTGTCCGGCGAGACTTCCTGGGCCGCCGCAAAGAGGAAGCGCTGGATGTCCCGCGTTTTGACCATGCTCTTGGAGCGCAGGATGTCGGTGATACGCTGCCACTCCCCCTCGGGGAAGGCCACGAGGCAGTCGTCCAGCCAGCGGGTGACCACAAACTCCGCGCCCATCTTCTCGCGGAACTTGGCGGGAAAGTTGAGGCGGCCCTTGTCGTCGATGGTGTAGTTGTATTCGCCCATCAACATCCTGACCGCCCCCTTTTGTTGAAAGAATGTGGAAAACGGTTGAATTTTCCCACTTTTACCCACTATTACCCACTTTTATTTCAATTATACGGGATGGACCTGCGAAATTCAAGATACGGGATGTAGAAATCCGGGGCGTGGCTGCCGGATTTTTTGACGTGGATTTGACGAAAGGCACAAAAAAAGGGCCGTGAGCGTTCGCTCACGGCCCTTTGGGAAATATTTGGCAGAAAACGGCGGAAAATCAGCCGTTCTTGGCGCTCTGGCGCAGGTTGGCGCGCACGGTCTTGACCTCGGCGGCGCTGCGGGCCAGCTGCTCCTCGGTGGTGCGCAGCATGTTCTCGCAGTAGTCGGTGACGGTGGTGCGCATGGTGCGGGCCTGGGTCTGGGCGGAGGAGACGATCTCCGCGGCGCGCTGCTGCGCAGCCTTGACCACTTCCTGCTCGCTCACCAGCACCCGGGCGCGGTCCTCGGCCTTTTTCACGATGGCCTCGGCCTCGCGCTTGGCGTCGGCCACGATCTCGGCCCGGTCGTTCACGATGGCCTTGGCCTGGCGCACTTCGGTGGGCAGGTTGAGGCGCACCTCGTCGATGATATCCTGCATGCGGTCGGCGTCCACCACGCGCTTGCCGCCCGCGAAGGGCAGGCCGGTGGCCTCTTCCAGCATTTCTTCCATCATGTTCAGCAATTCATCGATGTTCATTCCGTTCGCTCCTTTTCATAACGGGTCACCAGCACCTTGCCGTACCGGTATTGTTTTTTCTTGTGCAGCCCGCCGCACTCGTCCGGCAGATCGGCGGCCAGCTCGCTCTCGCAGAGCACGGTGCCGCCGGGGGCCGTCACATCCGCCACCGCCGGCAGGATGGCCGCCAGCGTGCCGTGATGATAGGGCGGGTCCAGCAGCACGATGTGAAAGGTGTCTTTTGTGGCGGCGAGGAAGCCCTCTGCCTCGCCCTGGGCCACACGGCACCGGTCGAACACGCCCGCCGCTTTGCAGTTGCGGGTGATGATCTCCACCGCGCGGCGGTCACGGTCCAGAAAAACGCAGCCGGCCGCGCCGCGGCTGATGGCCTCAATGCCCAGCTGGCCGCTGCCGGCGAACAGGTCCAGCACCCGCGCGCCGGGCAGGCTGAACTGCAGGGCGCTGAACATGGCCTCCTTGACCCGGTCGATGGTGGGCCGGGTGACCTCCTCGCCGGGCAATGTTTCCAGTTTTGTGCCCCGGGCGCTTCCGGCGATCACACGCATGTTGACTCCCTGCCTTTCTGTTCGCGGCTGCTTTGGGCCGCGCTGAGTTTATGGTTCATTATCCCCTGTTCCGGGGGCTTTGTCAAGGGCCGCGCCGCTGTGGAACCAGTCGTAAACGCGCCGGGCGGCGGCTGCGCCCACGCCCTTTGCCTGCTCCAGTTCCTCGGCGGAAGCCTGGCGCACCGCGCCCACCGTTTTGAAATGGGCCAGCAGCGCCTTTGCGGTGGCAGGGCCCACGCCGGGGATGGCGGTGAGACTGGAAGCGTAGGACTTTTTCTTCTGGCTGGCCCGCTGGTACTCGATGGAGAAGCGGTGCACTTCCTCCTGGATGTTGGACAGGAAGGTGAACACGCCCCGGTGCATGCTGACGGCGATCTCGCCGCCCTCGGCGGTGACGATGGCCCGGGTGCGGTGGTGGTCGTCCTTGACCATGCCGAAGAGGGGCACCGCCGCCAGGGCCGTGCCCGCCAGGGCGGATTTCACCGCACTCACCTGGCCCTTGCCGCCGTCCAGCAAAATGAGGTCCGGCAGCACGCCGAACTGGCCCGCCGCACCCTTCTCATACTCGCCGGCCCGCCGGGAGAGGGCTTCGGCCATGCTGGCGAAGTCGTCGGTGCCAAAGACCGTGCGCATTTTGAAGCGCCGGTAGCCGCTTTTCAGCGGTCTGCCGTCCTGGAACACCACCATGCCGCAGACGCTGGTGCCCTCGCCCCAGTTGGAGATGTCGTAGCTCTCGATGATGTGAGGCGGCTTTTCCAGGCCCAGCAGCGCGGCGGTCTCGTCCAGCAGGCGCTGGCCCCGGTCGGTGCGGCCGCTCTCCCGGGCAAGGCGCTCCACGGCGTTGGTGTAGGCCATGGTCACCAGCTGGGCCACGTCTCCCCGCTGAGGCACATAGAGCTGCACCTTGGCGCCCCGGGTCTCGCCCAGCAGCTGTTCCAGCGCCTCGGCGGCCTCGGGCAGCGCGTCCACCGCGATACGCCGGGGGATCTCGCCGCCGTAGAGATAGTAGCGGGGCAGAAATTCCTCCCGCAGGGCTTCCAGGTCGGTGCTGCCCTTGAACACGAACTCACGCTTGTCCGCAAGTCGGCCCCGCCGATAGCGCAGGATGGCGGCGCAGCTGGAGGAGCCGGAGGCCGCGAAGGCCATCACGTCCATCTCCACCGTCTCGTCCACCACCACTTTCTGACCGGCGGAGACTTTTTCCACCGCGGCGATCTGGTCCCGCAGAAGGGCGGCCTGCTCGAAGTCCAGCCGTTCGGCGGCTTCCTCCATCCGGCGGCGCAGGACGGTCAGAATGTCTTTTTTGCCGTGGCGGATGAGCTGGATGGCCCCTTTCACCGCCTCGCCATAGACCTCTTTGCTGATCTTTCCGCTGCAAAGCGCCATGCACTTGCCGATGTGGGCGTTGAGGCAGGGGCGGCCCTTGCCGATGTCCTCGGGGAAGCGGCGGTTGCAGCGGGGCAGCAGGAAGGAATCCTGGGCTGTTTCCACCATCTGCCGCACCGCAAAACTGCTGGTGAAGGGGCCGATGTAGTCGGCCTCGTCGTCGTCCTTCTGCAGCGCCGCCGAGATACGGGGATACTCCCCCTTGGTGATCTTGACATAGCTATAGCCCTTGTCGTCTTTGAGCAGAATATTGTATTTCGGGGTGTGGGCCTTGATCTGGCTGGCTTCCAGCACCAGGGCCTCGAACTCGCTCTGGCAGACGATGACGTCGAAGGCAAAAGCGTGCTCGATCATCTGGGTGACCTTTGCGTCGTGGGGCACGCCCTCCCGGAAATACTGGCTGACCCGGGTGCGCAGCCGCTTGGCCTTGCCGATATAAATGATTTCATCCCGCTTGTCCCGGATGATGTAGACTCCCGGCAGCAGCGGCAGCATTTTTGCCTTTTCGTAAAGTTCGGCCTTGGTCACGGCGGTGCGCCTCCTTTCGTCCGGCCTTATTATATCCCGCCTTTGCGCCCTTTACAAGGCGCGCGGGGAAAGGAAAAAGGGCGGAATGCTCCGCCCTTTTTGTTTATGAATGAAAAAAGAAATTACTCGGCAAAACCGGAGTTCACCAGAGCGATCAGGCCTTCCACAGCGTCCTGCTCGTCGGCGCCGTCGGCGATGATGCGGATGGTGGTGCCGCCCACGATACCCAGGCTCAGAACGCCCAGCAGGCTCTTCGCGTTGACGCGGCGCTCCTCCTTCTCGACCCAGATGGAGGACTTGTATTCGTTGGCCTTCTGGATGAAGAAAGTAGCCGGACGGGCATGCAGGCCAACCTGATTCTCAACGGTAACTTCTTTCACAAACATGGTTCATACACTCCTACTCAAAAAGAATTTTGAACGGGTTTGATATTATAATATCCCATTCATTGCCGGTTGTCGATAGCGTTCGGGAAATTTTGTCAGTTTGGCAAAAGCCGAAAATGCCGGAAACGTTTCTTTGTGCATTTCCGCCATTAAGTTTTCAACAATATGATGGGTTTGTTCCAAAAGTTTTAAACTTAAATGGCATCAATTCCCATTTTAAACTTTTTTGAGCGCATCGGGCAGCTTTTCGTACAAATCCGGACGGCGCTGTTTTGTGCGCTCCAGGCTCATCTTCGCACGCCATGCGTCGATGTTGCCGTGGTGGCCGCTGAGCAGCACCTCGGGCACCTTGCGGCCCCGCCACTCTTCGGGGCGGGTGTACTGGGGATATTCCAGCAGGCCGTTCCAGTGGCTCTCTTCCTGATAGCCCTGGGGCTCGGCCAGAACGCCGGGCTGCAGGCGCAGCACGCTGTCCGCCACCACAAGGGCCGCCAATTCGCCGCCGGTGAGGACGTAGTCACCGATGGAAATTTCCCGGTCGGCCAGTTCCTCGATGACCCGCTCGTCCATGCCCTCGTAGTGGCCGCAGACCAGAATGAGGCCGTCCTGAGCGGCCAGCTCCTTGGCCACCTGCTCAGTGTAAGGCTGGCCGGCGGCGGTCATAAACACGATATGCGGCCGGGGACGGCCCTGCTCCTCAAACTGGGCCAGGATGGCCTGGCAGCAGTCGTAGATGGGCTGGGCGTTCATCACCATGCCGCAGCCGCCGCCGTAGGGGTAGTCGTCCACCTGCTTCTGGCGGTTGAGGGTGTAGTCCCGGATCTGGTGGCAGTGGGTCTCGATGAGGCCCTTGCGGGCCGCCCGGCCCAGAATGCTCTCGTCCAGCACCTGCTGGCACATATCCGGGAAAAGGGTGGCAATGTCAATGCGCATGCTCATGGACGGTCTCCGTTCTCGGCCTCGGTGAACATGCCGGGGATGGGCTCCACCAGCACACGGCCGTTTTCCAGATCCACCTGCTTCAAAAAGGGCTTCACCGCCGGGAACAGGGTCTCGGCGCCGTTTTCGTCCCGCACGGTGTAGATGTCCTGGGCGGCGGGATGGGTGACGGAAGTGATGGTGCCGTAGACGCGGCCGCTGGCGGCGTCCACCACCGGCAGGCCGATGAGGTCCGCCTTGAAGTAGTGGCCTTTGGGCAGCTTTGCCTCGGCGCGGGCAATATAGAACACGGTGCCCACCAGCTCGCGGGCGGTCTCGGGGTCGCGCACGCCTTCCAGGGTGAGCAGCGCCATGTTCTTGTGGGGACGCACTTTTACAAGGCCGATGGGATTTTGGCCCTGCGGCCCGCGGTACAGGCGGGAAAAGCCCGACAGGAAGGCGGCGCTGTCGCACCAGAGCTCCACCTTCACCTCGCCGGCAATGCCGTGGGTGGTGACCGCCTTGCAGGCTTCCAGATATTCTTGCATGAGGATACCCCCTTAAAATGGGAACAGGGCCCTTCACGAAAAAGGGCCCTGTCGGTCTTGTGCCTGGCGGCGGAAGGTCAGTCGATCTCGACCAGGACCTTCTGCCCCTTGCGGACGGCGGCGGCGCGCATCACAACGCGGATCGCCTTTGCAATACGCCCCTGTTTGCCGATCACACGGCCCATGTCGCCTTCGGCCACGCTCAGGTGGTAGACGACAGTGCCGTCCTCACGGGGATCGTCCACGGTGACGGTCACCGCGTCGGGCTCATCCACCAGTCCCCGGGCCACAGCAAGCAGCAACTCCTGCATTTTGACGTCCTCCATTGCCTGTTACAGAATCTCGGACTTCTTCAGCAGAACGCGCACCGTGTCGGTGGGCTGAGCGCCGTTGGCGATCCACTTCTTGGCCTTCTCAGCGTCGATGTTGATCACAGAGGGCTCTTTGGTGGGATCGTAGTAGCCGATCTCCTCGATAAAGCGGCCATCGCGGGGGAAGCGGCTATCCGCCACCACAACACGATAGAACGGAGCCTTCTTGGCGCCCATGCGGCGCAGTCTGATTTTGACAGCCATTCCTGTCACCTCCTGTTAAAATTGGGGCCCATTGGCTGGGCGTTTATTCTATAAAACCCCGGCCCCAGGCAAACGCCCGCTGGGCCCCAGAGGTTTTATCAAGTTGGAAGGGGCTTTTTAAAAGCCCATGTTCATGCGCCGGCCAAAGGCGCGGGGGTTCTTCTTGACCTGCTTCATCAGCTTCTGCATGGCCTCGAACTGGCGAAGCAGCCGGTTGACCTCCTCCACGGAGGTGCCGCTGCCGGCGGCAATGCGCCGCTTGCGCTTGGGGTTGATGATGGCGGGCTTTGCCCGCTCGGCGGGAGTCATGCTGAGGATGATGGCCTCCACCCGGACGAAGGCTTTTTCGTCCACGTCGTCGGGGTTGACCTTTGCGCCGCCCGGCAGCATGGAGAGCATGGCGGAAACGCCGCCCATCTTTTTCATCTGGGCAAGCTGGTCCAGCATGTCGTTCATGTCGAACTTGCTGTCCATCATGCGCTTGGCGGTCTCGGCGGCCTTTTTCTGGTCCTGGGTCTCCTGCGCCTTCTCGATGAGGGTGAGCACGTCGCCCATGCCCAGAATGCGGCTGGCCATGCGGCCGGGATGGAAGACCTCAAGGTCGTCCAGCTTTTCGCCGGTGCCCTGGAACTTGATGGGCTTGCCGGTGACCGCCTTCACGCTGAGGGCCGCGCCGCCGCGGGTGTCGCCGTCGGTCTTGGTGAGGATGATGCCGTCCACGGCAACCGCCTCGTTGAAGGCCTTGGCCACGTTCACCGCGTCCTGACCGGCCATGGCGTCCACCACCAGCAGAACTTCGTCCACCGTCACCGCCTCGCGGATCCGGCCAAGCTCTGCCATCAGGGCTTCGTCCACATGCAGGCGGCCGGCGGTATCCAGAATGACGATGTCGTTGCCGTAGTCCTTGGCGTGGGCCACCGCCGCTTTGGCGATGACTTCAGGCTTCTCGGTGCCCATGGTGAACACCGGCACGCCCGCCTGCTTGCCCACCACCTGCAGCTGATCGATGGCCGCGGGACGGTAGACGTCGCAGGCCACCAGCAGAGGCCGGTGCCCGGCTTTCAAAAACCACTTGCCCAGCTTTGCAGCGTGGGTGGTCTTGCCGTTGCCCTGCAGGCCGCAGAGCATGATGACCGTGGGAGGCTTGGACTTAATGTGGATACGGGCAGCTTCTTCGCCGCCCATGAGCTGGGTGAGTTCCTCGTTGACGATCTTGATGACCTGCTGGGCGGGGGTGAGGCTTTCCATCACCTCGTGGCCCATGGCGCGCTCGGTGACCTGGGCGATGAAGCTCTTGGCCACCGTGTAGTTCACGTCGGCTTCCAGCAGGGCCATGCGCACTTCCCGCATGGCGGCCTTGATGTCCGCCTCCGAGAGCTTGCCTTTGCCCCGCAGCCGCTTGAACACGCCGCCCAGGCGCTGGGAAAGGGATTCAAATGCCATTGTGTTTCAAGACCCCCTTCTCAGTCGGTGATACGCCGGATCTCCTCCAGCATTTGGTCCACATCCCGCTCGATCTCCGCATTGGGCGAGTAGGAGTTGGCGTTGGCAAAGCGAATGGAGCGGGCCAGGCTCTCCAGCTGGGCCACGCCCTGCTGCACCGCCCGGTAGCGGGCCGCGAAGCCCACCTTCTGCTCCAGGTCCAGGATGATCCCCTCGCCGCGCTTGATGGAGTCCCGCACGCCCTGACGGGTGATACCGAAGTTGTCGGCAATTTCCGCCAGCGACAGATCGTCGTTGTAATACTGCTCCATCACCTCACGCTGGCGTTCGGTGAGCACGTCGCCGTAAAAATCCAGCAGAAACGAGATCTCAAGATTTTTTGCCACGTGGCAGCCCATCCTTTCGCGAGGTTTGTAAAGTCATTTGCTTTACAGCCCACATTATAGCAAAAGAACAGTCGCCTGTCAAGAGGCATTGCCCAAAAAGACAGGCTGAATTTTGTGAAAAAGTGCAGAAAGCCGGGGTGCGAAAGACCGCGGCGGATTGACGGACAGGTCGCATTTGCTATAATAAAAAGTAAATTATGGAAGAAAGGGGCGGCGGGCCATGGCGGTGTTCAAAAACTACTACCAGTACCTCTACGCCTGCCCGGTGGTGGAGCTCACGGGCTACACCGCCCGCTTTGAGGTGCCGGGGCGTATTTTCGCCTATCTGGACTTTGCCGGCCCCACCGGCAGCGCAAAGGACGGCCTGGCGGAAGGCATGCTGGCGCTGGCCGCCCAGCGGGGCGATCTGAAAAAGGGCCAGCCGGTGGTGGAGGCCAGCGGAGGCACTTTTGCGGCGGCGCTGTGCATTGCGGCCCGGCGCAGCGGCCACCCGGTGTATCTGGTGGTCTCCCCCACCCTGCCGGGTGAACGACAGAAGCTGCTGCAGCGGCTGGGGGCGCAGCTGGTGTTCTGCCCGGAGGGCATGTCCCGCCGCAAGGCCGCCCGGGAGATGGCCCAGCGGACCGCCGAGGAAAAGGGCGGCTATTATCTGGACTACTTCAACAACGACGACAACCCCGAATACCACCGGCGCATCACCGGCCCGGCCATCCTAAAGGCCACCCACGGCGGCGAGGACATCGACACCATCGTGGCGGGGGTGGGCAGCGGCGGCACGGTGACCGGCGTGGGCGAGCATGTGAAAGCCTGGACCAACCACATCCGCATGGTGGCGGTGGAGCCCTACGAGAGCCAGGCCATCGGAGGCGGCTTCATCGGCCGCCACGGCATTCCCGGCCTCGGGGCCGGATTTGTGCCCCAGAACTACAACCCCTACATCGTGGACCGGGTGGTGGCGGTGGCCAGCGGCGAGGCCCAGCGGGCCGCCCGGGACGTGCTGCGCACCGACGCCATCCCCGCCGCGCCCAGCGCGGGAGCAGCGCTCTTTGCCGCACGCACCCTGCTGGAACAGGGCAAGGCCAAAAGCGCCCTGTGCGTGTTCAGCGGCAGACAAATTTATGAATGACAAAAGGCCGTCCCCCAGGGGACGGCCTTTTTCTTTTTTTACGTTTAGTAGTACATGTACACCTGGCAGGGGATCATGCCGTTGTAGAGCTTGCGGCGGCGGGCGGCCTTTTTGCCAAAGTGCTTTTCAAAGTCGGCGTCCGCGGTGATGACGTAAGCACCCTTCACCGGGTGGTCGGCAAGGCGCGCGCCCAGCACGCCCGCCAGACGGGCGGCCTCGGCCAGATCGCCCAAACGCTCGCCGTAAGGGGGGTTGGTGAGCACCGTCTGCTCCGGGGCGGGGGCAAAGTCCGCCACATCGGCCACGGCGAAGCGGCAGCGCTCGCCCACGCCCGCCAGCTTTGCGTTGTGGGCCGCCAGCTCCACGGCGGCGGGGTCGATGTCGAAGCCGCAGCCCTCGAAGGCGGCGTCCTTGCGAATTTCCGAAAGGGCCTTTTCCCGCTGGGCGGCCCAGACCGCCGGCGGGCAGAAGCTGTACTGCTCGGCGGCAAAGCGGCGGCGCAGACCCGGAGCGATGTTCATCGCCTTCTGGGCGGCCTCGATGACCAAGGTGCCGCTGCCGCAGAAGGGGTCAGCCACCAGGGTGTCGCGCCGCACACGGCCCAGATCGGCGATGGCGGCGGCCAGCGTCTCCTTGATGGGCGCGCCGGTGGCGTTGCGCCGGTAGCCCCGCTTGTGCAGGCCGTCGCCGCTGGTGTCCAGCATCAGCTCCGCCTGGTTCTTGCGGATGGAAAAACGGATCTTATACTGCACGCCGGTCTCGGGCAGAAACAGGGTCTTGTGACCTTTTTTCAGCCGCTCCACCACCGCCTTTTTCACAATGCTCTGGCAGGCGGGCACGCTGGACAGAGTGCTGGACAGGCTGGACCCCTTCACCGGGAACGCCGCGTCGGCGGGCAGCAGTTCCTCCCAGGGCACGGAAAACACCCCGTCGAACAATTCGTCAAAGGTATTTGCGGAAAAGCGCTTGAGCAAAATCAGCACCCGCTCGGCGCAGCGCAGATTGAGGTTGGCGGCGGCGATCATGCTTTCGTCCCCCGAGAAGGCAATGCGCCCGTCGGTGACCTGCACGTTTTCCGCCCCCAACCGCCGCACCTCAAAGGCGGCGGTGCTCTCGGTGCCGAAGTAGCAGGGCGCGATCAATTCAAATTTCATAAAGGCAGCTCCTTTTTTGCGGCCCGCCCCAAAGCGGCGGGTCGGTGTTTGGCGGTTTTCGCCGGGATATCCGGGATATTATCATAGCATTCCCCGCCCCGGCGCGCAAGGGGCGTTTTGCCCCTATCCCGCAAAAAAGCCGCCCCGGCAGCGCCGGGGCGGCTTTTGACGTTCAGTTCAGCGGGATAAGCACGCCGTAGCCGCCGTCGGCGCGGCGGTAGACCACCTGGATCTGGTCGTTCTCCATGCTGCGGTACATGAAGAAGTTGTGGCCCAGCAGGTTCATCTGCAGGATGGCCTCTTCCGTGGTGCAGGGCTTGACGGCGAAGCGCTTTTCGCGGATGACCTCGAAGGTCTCCTCCGGCTCGGGATCGGCCGGCCACTCCGCGGCGCGGGTCATCTTGGTGCTCAGGCGCTTGCGGTTCTTCACCAGGCGGCGGGTCAGCAGGTCCGCCGCGTCCTCCAGAGCGGCTTCCATCTGGTCGGCGGTTTTTTCGG
This sequence comes from Candidatus Allofournierella pullicola, assembly GCA_019114225.1. Lineage (GTDB taxonomy): Bacteria > Bacillota > Clostridia > Oscillospirales > Ruminococcaceae > Allofournierella_A > Allofournierella_A pullicola. The sequence continues at coordinate 141,798 of DXFW01000020.1, forward strand.
CCCGCACGGTGATGCCATTGTCATAGACGGTGATCTCCACCGTCTGGCGGCTTTTTTCCACCGTGACCGTGACCTGCGCCTGGGTCTCCTCGGGGAAGAACTTATCCAGCTTTGCCAGGCGCTTCTCCGCTTTCTCGACGAACGAGGGTTTCAGGGAAACTCTGCGACCGGTGCATGTGACCTTCATAAACCTATGCCTCCTTTAGGCAGCTGACTGCCGCCGGGCTTTTGCCCTTTGCACAGCCTCTGCCGCTTTGATACTATTATTATAGCAATATTGCACAAAAAACACCAGAGAAAAGGCGTGTACAGTCTGTAAAGTTTTTGTGGCAAAGGTGTGTGAAAATGCACAAAACCCGCCCCTTCCGGCGGGAAAGGGGCGGGCAGGCTCAACATCAAAAAGCTTCAGGCCGGGTCGCGCACGTTGATGATGAGCGCCAGGAAGCGCAGGGGCTTGTCGGTGCGGTTCTCGATGGAATGAGAGGAGCCGTCCCGGCACTGCATCATGTCGCCGGCGGCCAGATCGTACTCCACGCCGTCCTCCACCACATGGCCCACGCCCTCCAGGACGTAATAGACCTCATACTCGCCCTGGTGCTTGTGGTAGCCGATGGAGTTGCCGGGCTGGAGGGTGTTCACAGCGAACAGCCGCCCGGAGCCGTAGGCGCAGTCGGCGGGCAGGATGTGGTGCACGGTGCACTCCCCTTCGCCCCCCGCCATCTTGGGGCGGACTTCTTCCAGCTGGTCTTTGCAGAGAATTTTCATGGTTTCCCCCTCATTTCAGTTGAAGTTGTAGGCCGTGACGATGGGCTCGCGGCCCAGGGTGCGGTCGTTGAAATACTCATACAGGCAGATCCCCAGGAAGGAACCGCTGATGTTGTAAACATTGGTGTAGCCGTTGCCCAGCAGCTCGCACAGCGCGTAGTAACTGCGCTGGCTGGTGCGGCAGTGGAGATAGACCGGCACGTCCCTGGGCACCTCGTTCATCCGCTCCCGGAACTGAGACAGGGGGATGTTCACCGCGCCCTTGAGGTGGCCGGCGGCGTACTCCCGTGCCTCCCGCACGTCGATGATACACGCGCCCTGCTCCACCAGACCGCGCACGGCGCTCACCGGCACCTGCTTCATCCGGCCGCTGAGCACGTTCAGGCCCACCAGCGCCGCCAGATTCACCACGTCCTTGGCGGTGCCGTAGACCGGCGAGTAGCACAGTTCCAGCTCCTTGAGGTCCGCCAGGGTGCCGTTCATGGAGATGAGGGTGGCGATGACGTCCACCCGGCGCACCGCGTCGCCCCGGCCGATGGCCTGAGCGCCCAGCACACGGCCGGTGGGCGTTTCGAACACCAGTTTAAAGGCCATATAGGCCGCGTCGGGCATGAGGCCCACTTTGTCGGTGGGATAGAGGAGCACCGACTGACAGGGGATTCCCGCCTTGCGGGCCGCCTTTTCGGAAAGGCCGGTGGCGGCGGCGTTCAGGTCGAACACCCGCACACAGCACGAGCCGATGAAGCCCCGGTTGTCTGCCGAAACGCCGCAGATGTGGTCCGCCGCGGCGCGGGCCTGCCGCTGGGCCGGGCCCGCCAATGCCAGACGGCCGGGCCGCCGGGCCAGGCGGTCAAAGCTTTCCACCGCGTCGCCCACGGCGTAGATGTCCTCGTCCTCGGTGCGCCAGTTGGCGTCCACCTTCACGCCCCGGGTCTCGCCGATGGCAAGGCCCGCCTCCCGGGCGAGGGCGGTCTCCGGCGAAACGCCGATGGCCAGCACCACCATCTGGGCGGGCAGGTCAAAGGCCTCGCCGTCCCGAGTGACGGTGATGTGGTCCGGGTGCACAGCGGTGAGCAGGCTGTTCAGTTCCACCTGCACGCCGTTGTCCATCAGCTCCTTGTGCAGCAGCTGGGCCATGTCGTAGTCAAAGGGGGCCAGCACCTGGTCCGTCCCTTCCACCAGCGTCACCAGCAGGCCGGCGGAGGCCAGGTTTTCCGCCACTTCCACGCCGATGAAGCCGCCGCCCACCACCGCCGCGCGGGTCACGCCCTGCTCATCGATGTAGGACTTGATGGCCTTCACGTCGGTGACGTTGCGCAGGGTGAACACATGGGGGCTGTGCACGCCGGGGATGGAGCCGGGCACGATGGGCGCGGCGCCGGGGGCAAGGATGAGTTTATCATAGCTCTCGGTGTATTCCGGGCCCTCTTTGGGCTGCACCGTCACGGTCTTGGCCGCGCGGTCGATGGACACCACCCGGCTGTTCACCCGCACCTCGATGTTGTGGCGCATTTTAAAGGCGCGGGGCGTCATCAGCACCAGGTCGTCGGCGCTGGGGATGGTGCCGCCCAGATGATAGGGCAGGCCGCAGTTGGAGAAGGAGACGTGCTCGCCCTGTTCAAACATGATGATCTCGGCTTTTTCGTCCAGACGGCGCAGTCGGGCGGCCGCGCTGGCGCCGGCGGCCACGCCGCCCACCACGATCACTTTCATCTCTTCAACTTCCTTTCATCGGCGGGCAGGCCCGCCGTTCATTTTCCAAAAATGCAAAAAGCGGGCTGCCGCTTGCCGACAGTCCGCCCTTTCGCCTGTTATTCCTGCCGCGATTCAGCGCCGGCGGGAGTAGCCGCCTCCGCGGCGGTTCTCGGTGACCCGCTTGAGGTCGGAGATCTTCTCCTCGCTCTGGCTCTTGAATCTGGCCATCATATCCTCAAAGCTCATCTCGCCCTGGGGCGCGGCCGCCTTGGGCTGCCAGACCCGGGGCGCGTCGGAGCGGCCCCGCTGGCCGCCGCGCTGCCCGCCATGGGCGCCGCCCCGGTTGGGACGAGGCTCGGGGGGCAGGGTGCGCTTGATGGAGAGGGCGATCTTGCCGTCCTCCGCGATGTTGAGCACCTTGACCTTGACCTCCTGCCCTTCACTGAGCACGGTGGACAGGTCCTCGATAAAACTGTTGGACACCTCGGAGATGTGCACCATGCCGGTCTTTCCGCCGGGCAGTGCAACAAAGGCGCCGAACTTTTTGACGCCGGTGATCTTTCCTTCCAGAATGGCCCCTACCTCTAACTGCAACGCGATATAACCCCTTTATGTTTATTCTGCAAAAGGCCCGCAACGCGGCGGTGAGCCGCGGCCTTTGTGCCGTGTTTTACTGGCCGGTGACGTCGATGAACACCCGCTCGTTGGGCTTGGCATAGCCCAGTTTGTCCCGCGCGACCCGCTCGATGATCTCTGTGTCGCTGCCGGATTCCAGCACGCGCTCCAGCTCGTCGTTCTGCTGGCGCTGCTGCTCCAGCTGGGTCTCCAGGTCCTGCAGCTCTTTTTGTTTTGCGGCGATGTCCACCTGGTTGAACACAAGGCCCGCCACCAGATAGCCGCCGATCAGCACAAGGCCCGCCCGCAGAAAAAAGCGGGGCAGAAGCGGAGCGCGCTTTTGCCGTTTTTCCATGCCGCGGACCCCCTTTGCCGAAAAATGAGCGCATTACCCCCGGGGAAGGCCCGGCGGGTTATCTGAATTATACAACACACGCCCTTTGTTTTTCAACTGTTTTTTGCGGCGTTTTTTGGCCGAGGCGCTCAATTTGCTCCCTGCGGCACGCGCCGCGCGCACGCAAAGGCGCACCAGCGGGCGCACCGCCAGCAGCCAGACGAGCACAAAGGGCCGGGCAATGGTCCATTTTACCAGCCGCTGGACCGCGGCGCACCCCGGCGCCAGCACAAAAAAATACCCCGCCAGCCCCAGCGCCAGGCCCGCCGCCATGTACCAGCGCACCACGCCGCTGTAGCTGCGGGAGGCGGCGAAGCTGCAGGCCAGCACGGCGGCGGCGAAGGCGGCGGCCACATCCAGCACAAAGCACACCGGGCGGCTGCCGCCGAACACAAAGCGGGCCAGGTCGTAGCACACCGCCAGAAAAAAGCCCAGCCCCAGGCAGCACAGTGTGTCCGCCAGGACGTAGGGCGGGGCGGCCAGCGCCACCATGGATTTTCAGCGCAGCAGGCGGCGCCACAGGCCGCCCGCCGCCGGCGCGGGTTCGGTGTACTGCATGGATTCTATATGCCCGAAGATCTTCACCTCGCCCGTCTGGATGGACAGCTCGCTCACCGAGAGGCCCTCGCCTCCCACCAGCAGGGTGCCCTGCTGGGTCTCCAGGGTGGCGCCGGTCTCGTCGCAGCTCACCACCCGGGTCACGCCGGTGGCGGTGAGGGCGCTGCGGTCTTCCACGATGAGGTGGTGAGGAAGCTTTGCCGCCGGACTTTCAGCGGGCCGGGCGGCGGGGGTCTTTTTTTCCTGCATGGTCTGCACCTGCCTTTTCGCCAATGTATATGCCAAAGCGGCAGGCGGTTATGCCCGGCACGAGAAAACCGCCCCGAAGGCGCTGCCTTCGGAGCGGTCATTTGCAAAAAGCGAAATCACCCTTCGATGACTTCGTACATTTCCCGGGCCACATCCTTGCCGGCGGGGGCGAGGGTGGACAGCACCCGCACCTTGACCGGCTTGTTGCCAAAGGTGATCTCGATGACGTCCCCTTCCTTGACGGCGTAGCTGGCCTTGGCGGGTTTGCCGTTCACCAGGATACGGCCCGCGTCGGCCACCTCGTTGGCCACGGTGCGCCGCTTGATGAGGCGGCTGACCTTCAGGTATTTGTCGATACGCATAAAGCTCGTTCCTTTCCCGCCGGGCGCCCGGCGAACAGAAAACGGCCCTGCCCCGCAGCGCGGCGGCAGAGCCGTTGAGGATCGGGTCCGCTGAGATTACTTGGACACCGCGTCCTTCAGGGCCTTGCCAGCCTTGAAAGCGGGAGCGGTGGTAGCGGCGATCTGGATGGTCTCCTTGGTGCGGGGGTTGATGCCGGTGCGGGCGGCGCGCTTGTGGGTCTCGAAGGTGCCGAAGCCAACCAGAGAGACCTTATCGCCGTCCGCCAGGGCCTTGGTGATGACTTCCACAGTGGCGTTGACAGCCTTCTCGGCGTCCTTCTTGGTCAGCTCGGCAGCCTCAGCGACAGCCGCGATCAGTTCAACTTTGGTCATGTTATTTTACCTCCAAAAATTTATGCCAGCACAAAGGGGTCAGCCCTTTGGTGTCTGTTCGGTCTGCTTGGCCGCTTTCCAATAGCGGTCAAGGTCGGCGGGAGAGACGTCCTCCAGGGCCATGCCCTCGGCGGCCGCCTGCTCTTCGCAAGCGATGACCCGGTTCTGGAACCGGGTGGTGGCCTCGCTCAGGGCCTGCTCGCTGTCCTGCCCGAGCATGCGGCCCAGGTTGGCGGCGGCGAAAAGCACATCGCCCAGCTCCCACTGAACGCCCTCGCCCGTGGCCATGGCCTCTTTCAGCTCGGCCAGTTCGCTCTCCAGATCGGCCAGCGCGGCGGCGGCGTCCGGGTAGGCAAAGCCGTAGGCTCCGGCGCGCTTTTGCACCTTGGCCGCCCGCATGAGCGCGGGGAAGGCGGCGGGAACGCTCTCCAGCCGGCTTTTGGCGGTGGTGCGCTCCTTTTCGGCGTTTTTCAGCGCCTCCCAGTTGGAGAGCACCTCGCCGGTGGTCTCGGCCACCGTGTCGCCAAAGACGTGGGGGTGGCGGTAGATGAGCTTTTTGCAGATACCGTCGCACACCGAGTCGAAGTCAAAGGTGCCCTGCTCGGCTTCCATCTGGCAGTGGAGCGCCACCTGCAAAAGCACGTCGCCCAGTTCCTCTTCCAGAAGATGGGCGTCGGCGAGGTCGATGGCTTCCAGCGCCTCGTAGGTCTCCTCGATGAAATTGGAGCGGATGGACCGGTGGGTCTGCTCTTTGTCCCAGGGGCAGCCGTGGTCGGGGTCGCGCAGAAGGGCGACGATACGCACCAGGTCCTGGGCGGTATAGTGCTCTTTTTGCTCAAAGTCGACCAAGCGGCTCACCTCCTTAATCGCTTTCTAATTTTACTCCACGCAAAATGGCTTTTCAAGCCCCTTTGCCCCTATTTTTGCCCCATCGGAGCGGTTTTCATACTTCTGAACAAAATTCGAGGGAAATAGAACGGCGGAATGTGTGCAATCACCCATCCGCCGTTCGTTTTTTTATTTTATTGCTGTTTTGCGCCGCGGCTCACGGTGAGCACCACCGCGCTGCCGCTGCCCTTTTGCCCCAGCTTACAGCTGTGCCCCGCACCCAGGACAAAACAGGGCATCCTCTTCCACCTCGCAGCCGCACTGGGGGCAGTTCTTCACCGGCTCCTCAGGCATATCCACGGGCGGCTCGCCCTCGGCGGCGGGCTGGTTTTTCAGCTCGTGGATCTTGTCGTCCAGCGCGCCGATGGCGGCGATATACTTCTCCACCAGGGGGCGGTTCTCCTCGCCGTTCTTGGCCAGGCTGTAGACCAGAGCACCCAGCTGACGCTCGGCCTTGGCCTTTTTGCCCTGCAGAGCCAGCAGGTCGGTCTGGCGCTTGCCTTCCCGGGCCAGGTCGGTGGCGGTCTTCTTGGCGGTGTCCACGGCTTTGGCGCCGGCCTCCAGAATGCGGTCGATATCAATGTTCACGTTCATTGCAGTGCACCTCTTTCTGCCGGCAGACGCCGGATGTTTCTGTGTTCATTATACTGCGCCGCCCTTTGCGGCGCAACCGTTCAGCCCAAAAACTCCCGCAGCATGGAGTTCTCGGGAACGAGGCTCTCGTCCAGCGGGTCCACCAGGGCAAAGCGCCCGGCCAGGCTGTTCAGCGTCTCGCACAGGGGGTGCTCCGGGGGCAGGCTGCCCGCCAGCGACGCCGCGAAGGGCGCCAGCAGGCATATTTCGTAGCTGAAGGAGGTGTCCATCAAGAGGTCCGCCTCGGGCTTGAACACCTTGATGAACTTGTCCTCGCCGGCGCACACGCCGCCCCACATGCCCAGGGTCTTTTCAATGCTGTGGCCGCGGAACTTGCAGTCCCGCAGCATGCGGCGGGCAAGGCGTATGTCCCGGGTGGGCAGCACCCGCTGGCCCCGGTAGCTGTATTCCTCCCGCAGGCCGGCGTAAATTTTGTAGGTGCTGCCGGCGGGCAGCGGAGCGGTGAGCTCCGGGTTCAAGGCGTGGATACCCTCGATGATACACACGCCGCCGGGCACCGACAGGGGCAGTTTTTCCTCCTTGCGGGTCTCGGTGACAAAGTCGAACTCCGGCAGGAGGGTCTCGCCGGTGGCCAGGATCTCTTTCAGGCACCGGTGGATCTCTTTCATGTCCAGGGCGGTGACGTTCTCGTAGTCCTTGCTGCCGTCGGGCAGGCGGGGGTATTCGTCCAGATTTTTATAAAAATTGTCCAGGCTGACCACCTGGGCGGGGCAGCCCCGCACCCGCAGCGCCGCCGCCAGCTTGTTGGCCGTGGTGGTCTTGCCGGAGGCGGAGGGCCCGGTGAGCATGACGATGGAGCAGCCGCTGGCCAGCACCTCGCTGGCCGCCGCGTGAATGCGGCCCTCATACTCCATTTCGCAGTGGCGCACGAAGCTCTGGGCGCTTTCGGCGGCGGTGTTGATGAGGCTGATCTCAACCAGTCGTTTGGGGATCCAGATAGCGGGCATAGAATTCGCTCACTCCTTCCTTGCGCTGGAGGATGGTGTCAAATCCGTTGATGTACTCGGCGGGGTATTTGTAGTTGAAGATACGCTGGATTTTGTCGCCGCCGGGCTGTACCAGTTTGGTGGAACCGCCCGCACCCGCCGACAGGATGGAGTGCACTTCCTCCATGATGTAGATATTATAGTACCCTTCTTTGCCCGGTTTGCACCAGCCGGTGTTTTCCAGATTCTGCAAGGTGCCCTTCTGACGGTAGAGGTAGTAGGGCCGGTAGCCCGCCTCGCTCAGGGCGCTGCACTTTTCCAGCATGGCGGCCACGTCGCCGTAGTCGCTGTCCGCATGGCCGATGACCAGGTTGGAAGCGCGCTTCAAGGTGAGGGTGTGGACGGTGATATTTTCCGGGGAAAGGGAGATGGCGGTGGCAAGGCTCTTTTCAAAGCCTTCCACCGTGTCGCCGGGCAGGCCGGCGATGAGGTCCATGTTGATGTTGTCGTGGCCGGCGGCCCTCGCTTCCTCAAAGCAGCGCAGGATGTCCGCCGCCGAGTGCTTGCGGCCAATGCGGGCCAGCACTTCGTCGCTGAAGGTCTGGGGGTTGATGGAGATACGGGTGGCGCCGTATTCTTTGAGCACCGCCAGCTTTTCCCCGTCGGTGCAGTCGGGGCGGCCCGCCTCCACGGTGTACTCTTCCAGCCTGGAAAGGTCGAAGCACTCGGCCACCGTGCCCATCAGCTTGCGCAGGCCGTCTGCCGAGAGGGCCGTGGGGGTGCCGCCGCCGATGTAGACGGTCTTGAGATTGAGGCCGCAGCCTTCCGCCTGGTCCCGGATGGCCCGCACTTCGTTGCACAGGGCCTCCAGATAGGGGTCCATCAGCTTGCCCTCCCGCTGGGTGGAGAGGGACACAAAGCTGCAATAGCTGCACCGGGAGGGGCAGAAGGGAATGCCGATGTAGAGGCTGTAGTCCCGCGCCCCGCGGGCCGCCAGGATGGGCCGCTGCAAATCGGCGATGGACTTTGCCAGCCGGAATTTTTCCTCGGTGCAGTCGTATTTTTCCAGGAACAGGCGGCGGATGTCCTCTTCGCCCATGCCCGCGGCGCGGCGGTCGTGGATGATACGCACCGGGCGCACGCCGGTGAGCTTGCCCCAGGGCGGCCGGACGCCGGTGACCTGTTTCAGAAGCTCATAGACCAGGCTGGCCAGCTCATACTCCGCCTGCTTTTCGTCGGCGGGCGCGGGGGCGTACAGCACGGTGCATTTGCCGCCCAGGCGCACGCCCGCCGCAAGGCGGCGGCCCGCCCGGGCCAGCACCGCGTCCTCTTTGTGGGGCAGGCTGCGCACCAGCCGGGCGTTTGCGAAAAACAGCCGGGCCACGTTTTCCGGCTCATAGACCGAGGCGAGGCCCCGGACACAGATGTTCATGTCAGTTCTCCTTGACGTTGAGATAGGGGTTGGTGGCCTTTTCTTCCCCAAGGGTGGAGAAGGGGCCGTGGCCGGGCAGCACCTGGGTGTCGTCCGGCAGGGGCAGCGCCCGCAGCTTTGCAAGGCTTTGGCACATCTCCTGCCAGCTGCCGCCGGCAAGGTCGGTGCGGCCCACATCGCCGGCAAAAAGGGTGTCGCCGGTGAAGAGCAGGCCTTCACACAGCAGCACCCAGCTGCCCTTGCTGTGGCCGGGGGTGTGCCAGGGGGTGATGGAAAGGCCCGCCAGGGTGAGCGTTTCGCCGTCGGTGTAGCCCAGGGTGCCGGGGCCGGCGGGCATGAGCTGGGTGCCCTGCGCGTCCGCCGGGTCGAGATACACCGGGCAGTTCCACCGCTTTTGCAGCGCGGGCAGGCCGGTCATGTGGTCGTAGTGGCCGTGGGTGAGCAGGATGGCCTCCAGCGAGGCCCCCTCCCCTTCCAGCAGCTTGTCAAAGGCGGCAAGGCCGGGCGCGGGGTCGATGACCACGGCCTTGTTCCCCTCGCCCACCAGCACAAAGCTGTTGGTCTCCAGGGGGGCGGGGCCGTTGAGATGGAATACTTTCATGGGTGGTCTCCTTTTGGGGTTCGGGCGGCGCAGAAGCTTTTTCGGTCAAAGGCCGCCGCTCACCACTGGTCGGTGTCGATGACGATGGTCACGGGGCCGTCGTTGGCGATGTTCACCAGCATATCCGCGCCGAACTCACCGTGCTTGACCTCCTTGAGGCCCTGCTTTTCCATCTCGGCCAAAAACAGCTCGTAAGCGTCGATGGAGAGGGGCGGCTTTGCCGCGGTGATATAGCTGGGGCGCTTGCCCTTTTTGGTATCGCCGTAAAGGGTGAAATTGCTCACCACCAGGGCGGAATAGCCCAGGTCCACGGCGCTCTTGTTCAGTTTGCCCTCCTCGTCCGGGAAGACGCGCAGGTTGGCGCACTTTTCGGCGAGTTTGGGCACGATGTCCAGGGTGTCGGTGTCCTTGACGCCCAGCAGGATGACAATGCCGGGGCCGATGGCTCTCGGCTCGCCCCCGTTCACCGACACGTCCGCTTTGCGCACGCACTGAATGACAGCTCGCATGGTTTCTTTCCTCCTTCGCGCCGGCCTTTAGATACGGATGACCTGGATGACGTCCCGCACCTTGCGCAGCTTTGCCAGCACGTTGTTGAGATGTTCGGTGTTGGAAATGCCCAGGGTAATGCTCATGGCGGCGCGGCCGTTGTCCACCGCGCGGGCGCTCATGGCGTAGATGGGCACGCGCAGCTCGCCCAGAGCCACCGCCACATCGCCCACCAGGCCGTCCCGGTTCATGGAGATGAGTTCCAGAGTGGCCTGGTAGTTCTCCTGCTCGCTGGCCTCCCAGTGGGCGGGCACCCAGCGGCCCCGGTTCTCGGGGTTGGAGAGGCTGGCCTGCACATTCTGGCAGCTCTTTTTGTGGATGGACACGCCGAAGCCCCGGGTGATGAAGCCCACGATCTCGTCGCCGGGCAGCGGGGTGCAGCACTTGGCGAACTTGACGGGGCAGTTGTCAATGCCTTCCACCACCACGCCGTCGGTGCTCTTGGTGGTCTTGATGGGGATGTCCGCCAGGACGGCGGCCTTTGGCTGGGCAGCCTTGAGTTTGGCGTATTCGTCCTTCACCTTGCCCATCAAACGGCTGAGCTGCAGACCGCCGTAGCCCAGGGCGGCGTACATCTCCTCCACCGAGTTGAGACGCTGGCGGCGGGCGATCTCGGCCATGAAGTCGTCCCACTGGTCGTCCGGCACGTTGATGAGGTTACGGCGCATTTCCTTTTCCAGCGCCTCGCGGCCCTCCTGGATGTTCTCTTCCCGCCGCTCCTTCTTGAACCAGTTGCGGATCTTGTTGCGGGCCTCGCTGGTGGTGACGATCTTCAGCCAGTCGCGGCTGGGGCCCTTATCCGCCGGGCCGGTGAGGATTTCGATGATTTCGCCGGTGGCCACCTTGTGGTCGATGGGCACGATACGCCCGTTCACCTTGGCGCCCACCATGCGGTTGCCCACCGCCGAATGGATGGCGTAGGCAAAGTCGATGGCGGTGGCGCCGGCGGGCAGATTGATGACGTCGCCCCGGGGGGTGAAGGCAAAGACCTCCTCGGGCAGCAGGTCGCCCTTGATGTCCTGGAGAAGGCTGCCCGCGTCGTCGCTCTCCCGCTGGCTCTCCAGCAGCTGGCGCACCCAGGCCAGGCGCTCGTCCAGCCGGTCGGAGCCCTGCACGCCCGCTTTGTACTTCCAGTGGGCGGCCACGCCGTACTCCGCCATCTGGTCCATCTCACGGGTGCGGATCTGCACCTCGAAGGGAATGCCCTCGTGGCCGATGACGGTGGTGTGCAGCGATTGGTAGCCGTTGGGCTTGGGGGTGGAGATATAGTCCTTGAAGCGGTTGGGGATGGGGTGGTACATGTCGTGGATGATACCCAGGGCGTTGTAGCACTCGGCCACCGTGTCCAGAATGATACGCACCGCGTAAACGTCGTAGATCTCGGCAAAGTCCCGGTCCTGGATGAACATCTTGCGGTAGATACCGTAGACGCTCTTCACCCGGCTCTTCATGGCGGCGTTTTCCATGCCGTTCTCCGCCAGGCGCTGCTGGATGATCCGGCTGGTCTCGGCCACGAAGGTCTCGCCGCCGTTGCCCGCCAGCAGGTCTTTTATCTCCTGGTAGCCCACCGGGTCCAGATACCGCAGGCTGCGGTCCTCCAGCTCTTCCTTGATGTTGCTGATCCCCAGGCGGTGGGCGATGGGGGCATAGACCTCCATGGTCTCCAGGGCCTTGTCCCGCCGCTTCTGCTCGGGCCAGGCGTCGCCGGTGCGCATGTTGTGCAGCCGGTCGCACAGCTTGATGATCATCACCCGCACGTCCTGGCTCATGGCCAGCAGCATTTTGCGCAGGTTTTCCGCCTGCTGCTCCTCCACGCTGGAGAACTGGATCTTGGTCAGTTTGGTGACGCCGTCCACCAGGCGGGCCACGTCCGGCCCGAACTGGGACTGGATGTCCTCCAGCGCGGTGGCGGTGTCCTCCACCACGTCGTGCATGAGGGCGGCGGCCAGACTCTCGGTGTCCATGCCCAGCTCCACCAGCAGCAGCGCCACGTTCAGCGGGTGGCAGATATACGGCTCGCCGGAGCGGCGCAGCTGCCCCGCATGGGCGGCGTCCGCCAGGGCGAACGCTTTGTCCAGCATGTCAAGGTCATAGGGACGGCCTGTGTCGGTGACCGCCTTTTTCAAATCGGTATAGGTGATGTAGTCTGCCATGGATCATGCCTCCAGAGCTTTGAGAATGGGCGCGGCGGAAAGGTCCTTCTTTCCTTCCACCGGCGCCGGGGCAATGCGGCGGGCGCCGTTTTCCCGCCGCACCTGCACCAGGCCCAGCTGACGCAGGGCCTTGAGGCCCACAAGGGTGCGGCCGGTGTGTTCCGCGCCCATGCGGGCCAGCAGGGGCAGAAGGTCGTCCGCAGAGACGCCCCCCTGCCGGATAAGCCGGTAAAGGGCCGCGATGTGGACCCGGTCCGGCAAAAGCAGGCGCTTTTCCTCCTCTGTGAGACAAGCGCCGCAGTTGAAGGCTTCATAGAGCGCTGCCTGCCGCACCGCCGTGTCGGGCAGGCCCGCGGGGCGCAGGGCGCGCACCCGGGCGGAGATCTGCGGCCCGTTTTTGCCCTCGTAGACCGAGAGGCTCAGGGCCGCGTCCACCCGGTCGCCCGGCTGGTAGGCCAGCTGAGCGGGAGCGGTGCCGAAGCAGACGGCGAAAATGCTGCCGCCGCCCTGCCGCAGCCGCAGCCGGACATGTTTTCCGTCGCTCACCGGGAACACGCCGTCCACCACCGCGTCCGGCAGGAAAAAGACCGGGGCGGGGTTTTCATGGCCGCAGGGAGCCAGGTACGCAAGGCTCTCCACGTCCTGCACCGTCAGCGTTTCCAGACGCACGGCGGCGTCCAGCCGCAGGGGCGGCGTTTCCAGAACGGGGTACTCTTTGGCGGCGTAGTCGTTGATGGCCCGGCGCAGGGCGAAGATGTTTTCTTCTTTTACCGACAGGCCCGCCGCCATGGCATGGCCGCCGAAGCGGATGAGCACCGGCGCGCAGGCGCTGATGGCGCCGTGGAGGTTGAAGCCGGGCACGCTGCGCCCGGAACCTTTGCCCTCGCCGTTCTGCACGCTGATGACCAGCGTGGGCTTGCCGTATTTTTCCACCAGGCGGCTGGCCACAATGCCGATGACGCCGGGGTGGAAGCCTTCGCCCCAGACCAGCAGCACCCGGTCCCGCAGGCGGGAGGGGTCGGCGGCGATCTGGGCCTCGGCCTCACTCAGAATGGACTGCTCGGCAGCCTGCCGGTCGGCGTTGGCCTGGCACAGGCGGGCCGTGAGGTCCTGGGCTTTTTCAAAATCTTCGCACAGCAGCAGCTGCAGCGCGGCGGCGGCGGACTCCATGCGCCCGGCGGCGTTGAGCCGCGGGGCCAAAGCGAAGCTGATGTTCTCGGCGGTGACGGGCTTGTCGGCCAGGCCGCAGCCCTCCAGCAGCGCCACAAGGCCGGGACGCTCGCAGTTTTCCAGCAGCGCGAGGCCGTGTTTCACGATGGTGCGGTTCTCCCCCACCAGCGGCATGACGTCCGCCACCGTGCCGATGGCCGCCAGATCGCCGCACTGCTCCAGCAGCTCCTCGGGGGGGCAGCCGTCCAGCGCGGCGCACAGTTTGAAAGCCACACCCGCGCCGGACAGGCACTTGAAGGGGCTTTCGTCGTCGGAGCGGGCGGGGTCCACCACCGCCACCGCCCCGGGCAGTTCCGCGCCGGGCAGATGGTGGTCGGTGACCACCACGTCCACCCCCAGCTCGGCGGCGCGCTTGATCTCCCCGACGGCGGAAACGCCGTTGTCCACGGTGATGATGAGCTTGAAGCCCTTTTCCGCAAGGCTCTCCACGATGGGCACGGTGAGACCGTAGCCCTCTTCGTCCCGGCTGGGCAGCTTGCAGCGCACGCTGGCCCCCATGCCCCGCAAATGCTCAAAGAGCAGGGCGGTGGCGGTGACGCCGTCCACGTCGTAGTCGCCGAAGATGACGATGGCTTCGCCCGCGTCCACTGCTTTCAGGATACGCGCCACGGCCTTGTCCATATCCTTCAGCGCGAAGGGGTCGCTCAGCGGAGCGTCCTGCGTGAGAAAGGCCATGGCCTTTTCGGGGCTGTCCAGCCCCCGGGCCACAAGAATGCGCGCCAGCAGGCCGGGCGCGCCGATGGCCGCGGCCAGTCTGGCCACGGTTTTTTCGTCGGGCGTTGGTACCTGCCAGGTGCGGAAATTCATGGGTCGGAGCTCCTTATGGTCAAGATTGGTATTCCGCCAGCCCATCCTGGGCCAGCATGGTCTGCATGGCGCTGATCTCGCTGGAGATGTCCAGCGCGGTGTCGGAAAGCAGGTCGTTGCGCAGGTTGTCGAAGGCGGTGTTCAGTGTGGCCAGAATGCCGCCGATCTCCTGGCGGATGCTGCCTGCGGCCTCGCCCTGCTGGTCCTTCACGTCGGCGTAGGTGCGCAGCAGCTTGAGGGTGGTGGGCATGTAGTAGCGGGCGAACTTGCGCACCTTGCCCGCGCTGGCGGGGTGGGCCTTCACCCAGTTCTGGATGTCGGCGGTGGTCACGCGCATGTGGAGCAGGCTGTCCCGCAGTTCGGGCTGGTCGGTCATGGAGGCGATGTGCTCGCCCAGCAGAAAATCGAAGTCGGTGCACTGCTGCATGAGCTCCGCCAGTTCGTTTGCGCCGGCAGGGGCTGCCTCGGCCCGTGCGGCGGCCTCCTGCCGGCGCTGCAGGTTGCGGTACTCGGCGGCGCTGATGAAGAACACCCCGTCGTCGTCATCCAAAAAGGCGTCGGGCAGCCAGCCCTGGCGGATCATCCGGTCCAGGTCTTTTTTCACGTAGCTCACCGGGTGGCGGACGGCTTCGGCCATGCGCTGCAGCGGCGCCGAGCGATCGCTGCCCATGGCGGCCAGATACCGCCGCATACGCCCGCGGCGGGCGGGCTGGCTGAAGGCCCAGCGGGCGGCGAAAGCGAAAGCGGCGGTGACGCCCAGCAGGAACACCAGAGAGATGAGGACGATCACATCAAAGAAAAAAGCGAGGCTGAGGAGCGCCGTCAGCGCCATGAGGCCGGCGACTACCGCGCAGATGACCGCCAGGGTGCCGCCGAAGATGCAAAGCCCGTCGCGCAGGCCGGAGGAAAGGCTCGAACCGGCCTGGTTCATCCGGGAGGCCAGGGCGTCTCCCGCCCGCCGGGCGGCCTGCTGGGCCTGGCTCTGGTGTTTTTGCTGGGCGGCGGTCTTGCGCACGTCCCGCGCCGCGCCGCTCAAAGCGCTGCCCATCTCACGGGTGGTGTCGCCCAAAGCGCCGCCCACCTCCTGGGCGATGACCCGGCCCAGTTCATGGATGCTCTGGGCCAGCTCCTGGGCAGAGTCCCGCACCGGGGGCGGCGGTGTTGCGCCGCCCTGTCCGCCGGCCGGCTTCCCGGCGTTTTTCTGCTCGTTGAACGTCTGCTGCACCTTCTGGCGCAGGATGCGCTCGTATTGATAGGGGTCTCTGGGTTTCTGGTTCTCGGCCATAACGGCCACCTGCCTTTCCAAGGGGTATCTCTGCGCCCCGCGCAGGGGCGCTGCAAAACACAGTTATTCCGCGGGGGCGCTGCCCTCGATGATGGCCCGGGCCACCCGCAGGCCGTCCACCGCGGCGCTCATGATGCCGCCGGCGTAGCCCGCGCCTTCGCCGCAGGGGTAGAGCCCGGGCAGCGCGGCGCACTGGAAGTCGGCTCCCCGCTCCAATCGCACAGGGCTGGAGGTGCGGGTCTCAAGGCCGGTGAGCACCGCCGACGGCCCGGCATAGCCGGGCAGCTTGCGGTCGAAGGCGGCAAGGCCGGTGCGAAGGCCCTGGGCCAGTTCCCCGGGCAGCAGGCTGCCCAGGTCAAAGGCGCGCACGCCCCGGTCATAGGTGGGCCGCACCGCGCCGAGGCGCAGGGTGCCCTCCCCGTTCAAAAAGCTCCGCACCGTTTCGGCGGGGGCGGTGTAATCACTGCCGCCCGCCCGGAAGGCCGCCTGTTCCAGCTGCCGCTGGAAGGCCACCGCTTTCATGGCGTCGCCGCCGAAATCGGAGCCGTCCACACTGATGACCACCGCCGCGTTGGCGTTTTTGCCCGCCCGGGCGTGGTAGCTCATGCCGTTGGTCAAAACGCCGCCCTCTTCGCTGGCGGCGGCCACCACCTGGCCGCCGGGGCACATGCAGAAGGTGTAGACGCAGCGCTTGCCCACATGGTGGCTCAGCTGGTACTCGCCGGGAGGCAGCGTCGGATGGCCGGCGGCGGCATGGTACAGGCCCTTGTCGATATCGCTTTGCAGATGTTCGGCCCGGAAGCCCACCGAGAAGGGCTTGGCCGACAGGGGCAGGCCGCTTTCGGCCAGCATGGCAAAGGTGTCCCGGGCGGAGTGGCCCACCGCCAGCACCAGACGCTGGCAGGGGATGAGCCCCGCCGTGGTGTCTGCGGCGGTCAGCCGCCCGTTCTTTTCTTCCAGCCCGGTGAGGGCGGTCTCAAAGAGCACCCGCCCGCCCAGGGCCTCGATCTCGGCGCGGATGGAGGAGATGACCCCCCGCAGCAGGTCGGTGCCCACATGGGGTTTTTGCTGCCAGGCGATCTCGGCGGGCGCGCCGTGGGCCAGCAGGGTGTCGGTGACAAAGCCGCACAGTTCATCCCCGATACGGGTGGTGAGCTTGCCGTCGGAGAAGGTGCCCGCGCCGCCCTCACCGAACTGGATGTTGGCATTGGGTTCCAGCGCGCCGCCGGCGAAAAAGCGTTCCACCGCCGCCACCCGCTTCTCGAGGGCCGGCCCCCGCTCCAGCACCAGGGGGCGGTAGCCCGCCCTTGCCAGCGCCAGCGCGGCAAAGAGCCCCGCAGGCCCCAGGCCCGCCACCACCGGCGGGTCCTGCAGCGGCGCGCCGCCGGGCAGGGGGCGGTATTCGGCATGGCGGGCCAATGCAACACAAGGCGCGGAACCGGCCAAGGCCAGTTCCGCACCTTCGTCTTTGAGGCGCACGCCAATGGTATACACCAGCGAGGGCCGGCCGTGGCGGGCGTCCACCGAAAGGCGGGCCACGCCGGTGCCGGCCACGTCGCCGGGGCGTATCTTCAAAATCTTCAGCGCTCTGCCTGCCGCCTCGGCCTCGGGCCGGGGCGTGTTCAGGGGCAGGCGCACACCGCGCACCAGTAACATCAGCCCTGAGCGCCGGCGGCGCTCACCTGACACTCCACCGAGTAGCTGCCGGTGGCGAAGATGGTGGTGGAGGCGGGGATCTGAATGCTGGCGGCGATCTTTTCACGGCCTTCCGCGATCTGGATGTCGGAAGCGTCCACCACGGCCACCACGCTGTTGGGGCTGAGGGATTCCAGCTCTTCCTCCGGGCCCACCAGCACCACGCCGGTGATCCGGGAATCCAGCGCCTTGATCTCCATGTTGGCGGGCTGGTTGATGACCCGGATCTGGCTGACGTTGAGGGTCTTGGTGGCATACCCCTGGGTGTTGAAGGTGAGGTTGACGGTGGAGAGATTGTCGCGGCTCTCCACGCCCTTGGGCAGATTCACCTGCAGCTGATAGACCTTGTCCAGCTGGAAGCTGGAGAGGTCGAAGTCGCTGACGGTGATCTCGGTGAGGTTCTGGATGACCGACGAGCGGCCGGAGACCACCATGGTCTCCTGGCTGAGGGTGTAGTCCAGAGAATTCAGATCAAAGTTGGGCGGGTAGTTGATGAAGTTGACGCTCAGGGGCAGCTCCGCGTTCTGGTAAACGGTGAGGTTCACATCCACGATGGAATTGTCCAGCGTGGAGAACTCCAGATCCATGGGCTGGTTGTTCACATCCCGCACTTCCAGGGTGACGGTGGCGATCTTGCTGGTGGAGAGGTTCTCCAGATCGGTGCTTGCAGGCACCTTGGCCACAATGCTGCCGATCTTTTCCACTTCGCTCTCCGGCCCGCGCACCGTCACGATGGAGGGCGCGGCGGTGGTGCTGTGGAGCACAAAGCCGTCGGCAATGGTGATCTGCTGGTCCATCTCCACCTGCACGGTGAACTCCTTGCTCTCGATGGTGTCGAACACCACGGTCACGGTGTCGGAGGTGGAGGCGGTGACCCGGGAGGCGCTGTTGCCCAGCACCCGCACCAGCAGGTTCAGTTCCCAGGTGCCCGGCCCCTTGACCACGGAATAGTCGGGGTAGACCAGCACGTTTTCCGCCGTGAGGCCGAAAACGTCGGTGCCGTTGCCCGCCAGTTCCACGGTGGCCTGGGCCATGGGGTCGTTGATGATGTCCAGCCCGAGGCTGGTGTACATCTGGCTGTCCTGCTCAAAGTTCACCGGCACGCCCTTGAGCCGGTTGGTCTGATCCGGGTCGATGTAGACGGTGACGATGGTCCAGATGAGCAGGGCAATGCCCAGCGAGAGCAGGATGTTCACGCCCCGGTTGTTCAAAAAGGAACGGTCAATCTTTCTTTTTTTCATGTTTCCCTCTCCAGAACAGCGCCTTCTTGGCTTCCTTCTCCTCGGGCGGCACCAGTTCCTCCTGCAGCAGGTTGAACAGGTTCTGCCGGTCCAGGCGGCGGATCAGCACACCGTTTTTGGCCATGGAGATGATGCCGGTCTCTTCGCTGACCACCACCACCACCGCGTCGGAGTTTTCGCTCATGCCCAGGGCCGCCCGGTGACGGGTGCCCATGTCCTTGCCGATCTCCAGATTGTCCGAAAGGGGCAAAACACAGCCGGCGGCTTTGAGGGTGCCGTCCCGCACCACCACCGCGCCGTCGTGGAGCGGGGTGCCTTCGTAGAAGATGGTGCCCAGGATCTCCGGGTTCACGTCGGCGTTGATGGCGGTGCCGGTGCGGATGATCTCCGAAAGGTTGGAACCCCGCTCCAGCACGATCAGCGCGCCGGTGCTGGTGTCGCTCAGCTGCTCGGCCGCGTCGCAGATGGCAAGGCAGGCGTTCTGCCATTTGCCCCGCAGGCTGGGGTCGGCACGGCGGCTGTGGAACAGGTTCGACGCCCACTTGTCCGTGCGGCCCACCTGCTCCAGCGCCCGGCGCAGCTCCGGCTGGAACAGCACGATCAGCGCCAAAAAGCCGATCTGCAGCACCGCGTTCATCAAATAGGTCACGGTGCGCAGTTCCAGCGCGTAGGCAACGGCGTAGCCCACCAGCAGCACCACGGCGCCCTTGGCCACCTGGGCCGCCCGGGTCTTGCGCACCAGGGCGATCACCTCGTACACCACGAAGGCGACGATCAGAATGTCCAGGATATTGCGCGGGTCCTGGGTGATGGCGCGGAAATTATTGAATACCATGGTCAGCGTTCCGCTTTCGAACCAGTCTGCCAAACCAAGCCCTCCCTGTCAGGCGCCGCGGCGGGGCCGGGCGCCGAAAATCTCAACTTTTAGTATAGCATACCGCTGTTTTCTTGCAAAGTTTTTTTCGCGGAGCACCGCACATTTTACACATTTGCTTTTTCCAGCAGGGCCACCGCGTGGGCCGCAATGCCCAGGCCCTGGCCGGTGAAGCCCAGATGTTCCTCGGTGGTGGCCTTCACGCTCACCGCACCCGGCTCCATGCCCAGCGCCGCGGCCAGGTTTTGGGCCATGGCGGGGATGTGGGGCGCAAGTTTGGGCGCCTGGCAGAGGATGGTGGAATCCACGTTCACCGGCCGCCAACCCTGTTCGGCCAGCAGCTCCGCCACATGGCGGGCCAGAGCCAGGCTGTCCGCCCCTTTGTAGGCGGGGTCGGTGTCCGGGAAGTGCTTGCCGATGTCGCCCAAAGCCGCCGCCCCCAGCAGGGCGTCCATCACCGCATGGGTGAGCACGTCCGCGTCGGAGTGGCCCAGCAGGCCCTTTTCATAGGGGATCTTCACCCCGCCCAGGATGAGGCCCCGGCCCTCCACCAGTTTATGTACGTCGTAGCCGTGGCCGATACGCATGACCTTTTCTCCTTTCAGATCGTCGGGTGTGGTGATCTTGTAGTTTTCATACTCCCCTTCCACCAGCTGCACCGGCCTGGCCGCCTGCTCGAACAGCTGGCAGTCGTCGGTGACCGCCTCATCGCCGGCCAGCGCCAGATAGGCCGCCCGGTCAAAGCACTGGGGCGTCTGCATGGCAAAGAGTTTTTGGCGGGGCGGGGTGCTCTCCACAAGGCCCTCCGGCCCGGCCATCTTGATGGTGTCCTTCACCGGCACCGCCGGGGCGGCCGCGCCCGTTTGTTCCGCCGCTTCCAGCACCCGGGTGATCACCGCTTCGCTCACGAAGGGGCGGGCCGCGTCGTGGATGGCCACCAGTTCACCCTTTGCCGCCCGCACCCCTGCCAGGGCGCTGAGGGCGCGGGTGGCCCCGCCTTTCACCAGCGTCACCGGCTTTTGGCAGCGGGCCGCCGCGGCCCGGGCCGCGGTCTCGTCCGCCCCGGTGACGATGACCAGCTCGGAGACGAAGGGATGGCGGTCAAAGGCCGCCACGCTGGCGGACAGCACCGTGCCACCGCCCAGCGGAGCCGAAAGTTTATCGAACCCCATCCGGCGGGACGAACCCGCCGCCACCAGCACCGCCGTGACCGTTTTTTTCATCGCGCAGCCCTCCGTTTTTTCAGCACACCGCCATTTTTGTATATTATTATAAAGGATATACGCAAAAAAATCCACCGGCGGAGCCGGTGGACGGTTCTTTGCTGCAATGAGGCTCAGGCGCGGCGCTGCTTTTTGTCCAGGCGCATTTTGTCCGCGATCATGGCGATGAACTCGGAATTGGTGGGCTTGCCCCGCAGGTTGTGGATGGTGTAGCCAAAGTAGCTGTTCAGCACCTCCACGTCGCCCCGGTCCCAGGCCACCTCGATGGCGTGACGGATGGCCCGCTCCACCCGGCTGGCCGTGGTGCCGTTCTGCTTGGCGATCTGCGGATAGAGGCGCTTGGTCACCGCGTTGATATAGTCCGGGTCTGCGGCGGTGAGCAGAATGGCGTCCCGCAAGAACTGATACCCCTTGATGTGGGCGGGCACCCCGATCTGGTGCAGGATTTCGGTGACCGTGACCTCGTCGCTGGACGCTCCGTGGCTCTGGGCCGGCGCGCCGGAAGCACGGGTCACCCGGCTGGCAAGACTGGTCTCGTCGAAAGGCTTGAGAAAATAGAAAGCAAAGCCGCTGTCCAGCAGTTCCTGCTCCAGCTGCTCGTTCTGGAACGCACCCGTGACGTAGAATTGGGCACGGCCGCCCTCCTGCTCATACCGCTGCTTCACCGAGATGGCATCCAGCCCGGGCATGAAGGCGTCCAGCAGCACTGCCTGGGGCCGCTGGGCGCGCAGCGCGTCCAGCGCCGCCGCGCCGTTCTTTTCGCACACATGCACCTCCACGCCCTTGGCCTCCAGGGCCGCTTTGCAGGCCGCCGTGTAGCCCGCGCCGGTATCCGTCATCAGGAATTTGATCGGTTCCATTTTCTTCTCCTCCAAAATGTGTATTTCCCTTAACGGAACCAATTTTACCATATATTACCAATTTATGCAAGAGTTTTTTCATTCCTGCGCCAGCAAACGCCCCTCTTTGCAGGCCAAAAGCGCTGGAAAGCGGCTTTTTATGCGGCTTTGCGCGCGGCTGCCGCGTCGGCACTGGCCAGCATATTCTCTGCGAAAATGCCAAATCCCCGGGTGGGGTCGTTCACCAGAACGTGGGTCACCGCCCCCACCAGCCGGTCGTTCTGCACGATGGGGCTGCCGCTCATGCCCTGCACGATCCCGCCGGTGGCGGCCAACAGCTCCGGGTCGGTGATGCGGATGACCATATTGCGGTTGGGGTCCTCCTCGGTGAGGGAGATCTGCTCGATCTCCGCGTCGTACCAGGCCGGCTCATCGCCGCCGATGGTGGTGAGGATACGGGCGGGGCCTTCGCAGGCCTCCTGCGCCTGGGCCACCACCATATCCTGGCCGTCCATCACCCGGCGGATGGAACCATAGACGCCGGTGGCTCCGTTGATGAGGATGTCGCCCATGGCTCCCTCGCCGGTGAAACGGCCCTTCAGCTCGCCCGGCGCCCCCGCCGCGCCCGCCACATAGCCGGTGATGGTGACCGGGGCCACCTCGCCGCTGAGCAGTGCGATGGACTGGCCGGTGTCGGCGTCACTGATGGAGTGGCCAAGCCCGCCGTAGATCCCGGTGGAATTGTCCACAAAGGTAAGGGTGCCGATCCCGGCAGAGGAATCCCGCACCCACATGCCCGCCCGCCAGCGCTGGGAGTCCGCGTCCTGCACGGACTGGAGCGAGGTGGTGTGCTCGGCGCCGTCCCGGGTGTAGACCAGCTGCACCGGGCGGCCCTCCGCGGCCTGGATGGCGGCGCTGACGTCGTCGTTGTCCACGGTTTTGTGCCCGTCTATGCTGACGATCACGTCCCCCATCTTCAGCCCTGCCGCCTTGGCCGGGTTGGCGGAACCCCCGGCGGTGCGTATGTCGGTGAAGGCCACCACCATCGCCCCGTCGGAAAACATCTTGATCCCAAAGGGAGTGCCGCAGACGGTGACCGCGCGGCGGTCCACCACCACGGCGCGCACTGTTTTGACCGGTATGCCTCCCAGCACCGACAGCGTCACATTATAGCTGCCGCCGGTGGGCACTGCCTGCACGGCGGCGGCCCCGCCCTTCGGCTCCAGCGGCACGATCCAGGGCATTTGGGCCAGGGCGAGCGTCTGGCCCTGGGGCACCATGAAGGTGTCCGGCAGCTGTGTGTAAAGATAGGTAAGGCAGCCCAGCGCCAGCGCGGCGGCTCCCACCGCCAGCGTCAGGCAGCGCCTGAAAAATGTGAGCATGCAAATCGACCTCCCCGCCGGGGCGCAGAGCCGCCCCGGGTGCTCGGCCCGGCGGCAGCTGCCGCCGGGCCCTGGTGATTAGTATGCTCCGTTTGCGCGGGATTATAGCCCGGCCAGCCGCGCCGTCTGTGTGCTCCTGCCGATTGACAAACCCCGCCGCGGCTGGTACACTGAAAACGCATGCGGCGTCAACGGTCTTGCAAGAGAGTGGTGAGCGATATGGGGTTCATGCAGTCTTATAAGCGTTTGGACAATCTCTGCCGCGATATGAACGGCGTGGGCGTGACCGGCTATCTGCAGGATATGGACAGTGCGCCGAAGGGGCGGGTTCGTGTGCCCGGGTGGGACGACGACCGGCGGCAGCTGAAACATTACCGCCATCTCCGCAACCGCATTGCCCACGAGAACGACGCTTGCGAGGAGGACCTCTGTTCCCCCGCGGACGCCGCCTGGCTGGAAGATTTTTGCCGGCGCATTCTGGAACGCACCGATCCCCTTGCGATGTATTTTTCGTCCGGTGTTCAGAATGGTGTGCCCGCCGTTCAGGAACATGTGCCAGCTGCCCCGCTCCCGGCCCAAAGGCAGGGAAGGCAGCCCCGTGACTGGGCGCCGGAACTGTTCATGGCCGCGGTGGTGCTTGCGGCACTGGCGGGGCTTGTGTTTTTGGGCGCGCACATTGCGGTGACCTTTTTCTGATGTTTTCACAAACCAAAAAACGCTGCCGGAGGAAGGCCCTTCGGCAGCGCGGCAATCAAATATGCGGGTATGGCGGAATTGGCAGACGCGCCAGACTTAGGATCTGGTACCCCCGGTGTGCAGGTTCGACCCCTGTTACCCGCACCACGTCGGAGCAAGTGATAAATCACTTGCTCCGACGTTTTTTATTCTTTCCTTGTCAGCCTGATGACCGACACGGTGGCCGCACCGGAGCGGTCCGCCACATTGCTGTTATAGGTCAGGCTGAAACTGGTGGGTTCCGGCACATGAATGATGACAGAACTGGACCCGTAGGCGCTGGAAAGCGCCGCCCCGGTTTTGAAATAGATTCCATAAAGCAGGTTGGACGTTCCGTTATAGGCAGGTGTGACCTGCATATAACCCGCTTCTTCCAATATGGCCGACACGCTGAACGAAATGCAGTAGTAACCGGGCGCCAGCTCGATCCGGGTCCCGTTTGCCAGCGAGATGTTCCCTGTGGGGTCCGCCGTGCCGGTGAGCAGCGGGATGGGCTGCCCGCTCTCGAATCTGCGTTCAAACACGAAAAAGGAGGCAAAGCAATCCTCCGCAGGCTCTCCCTGCGGCCCCTGGGGACCCGGTTCTCCCTGCGGTCCCTGGGGGCCGGGTTCCCCCTGCGGGCCCTGAGGGCCGCTGCAAATGCAGCAGCCGCAGGAGCTCCCGCAAGGCTGCCGCATAAAACCGGGCCTGCGATCCGGGTTCGTTTTTTCCATATCGTCTTCACTCCACCGTCAAAAATTTTCTGCCCCACTATATGTTCGCGCCGGGCCGGCCGTGTCTTCGTCCTGTCCCCCTGTGCGGCGGGGGGCCCGCATGATTTTCGGCCGCAGATGGAAGTTTTCACAAAGGGCGGGGCCGCTTTGCTTATTTTACAGTGCATTTTGATAAAGTAATAAAATTTTTCTTTGATTTTATCCAGAAAAATATTGACATCCTTTTTTGAGAGTGGTATATTTGACGAAATTAAATATGAAGGCTGTGACGAAGAGTGGCCGGAGATGGCCCGCTGCAGAGAGCCGGTGGTTGGTGCAAACCGGCGCGGAACGCCCCGCATGCCTGTCCCTTCCGAGCCGGAGCCTGAACCGCCCTTTCGGGCCAGTAGGGTCTCCCGCGTATGCTGCGTTAACGCATAGAGGTTGTTTGACTTCGAACAAAAGCAAAAGCTGTGACGAAGACGGACCCGCAACGAATTTCCCAGAGAGCCGGGGGTGGTGTGATCCCGGTAAAGGACAGCGGTGTTCCCATCCCTTCCGAGCTGGAGGCCCCAAAGGCGAAAGCCGAGTAGGCGTCTCCCGAGAATGCTGCGTCAGTGCATAGAAGTTTGTGGACTTCGAAGAGGTGGCGGGCCAGTGCGTCCGCAATTTGAGTGGTACCGCGAGTGTAAAATTTTACACCCGTCTCAAAGCAAAAATCGCTTTGAGACGGGTGTTTTTCGTTTCAGGGCAGTGTGGAAAGGGGAAAAAACATGTTATCTCTCGACAAGGTATTCGACGCCCAGCGGGTGCTGAAAAACATCGTGCGGGAAACCGCGGTGGTGAGGGCCTTTGGCATTGCGCCGGAGTGCGAACTGTACCTGAAACCGGAAAACCTTCAAATCACCGGCTCCTTCAAGGTGCGGGGCGCGGGCTACAAGATCGCAATGCTCACCGAAGAGGAAAAGGCCCGGGGCGTCATCGCCTGCTCGGCGGGCAACCACGCCCAGGGCGTGGCGCTGGCGGCCTCCAAGAACGGCATCAAATCCCTCATCTGCCTGCCGGACACCGCCCCCATCTCCAAGGTGGAGGCCACCAAGGGCTTTGGCGCAGAGGTCTGCCTGGTGGAAGGCTGCTACGATGACGCCTACAAAAAGGCTTTGGAACTGAAAGAAGAGATGGGCTACACCTTCGTGCACCCCTTCGACGACGAAAACGTCATCGCTGGCCAGGGCACCATCGCGTTGGAGATTCTCTCCCAGCTGGACAACATCGACGCCATCATCGTGCCGGTGGGCGGCGGCGGCCTGATTTCCGGCATTGCCTACACCGCCAAGCAGATCCGCCCGTCGGTAAAAGTATACGGCGTGCAGGCGGCGGGCGCGCCCAGCATGTTCAACTCCATCCACGACGGCGCCATCGAGTGTCTGGACAGCGTGCAGACCATCGCCGACGGCATTGCGGTGAAGCAGCCGGGCGAAAACACCTTCGCTCTGGTGCGGGACTATGTGGATGACATCGCCCTGGTGACCGACGACGAAGTGGCCTCGGCCATTCTGGCGCTCATCGAAAAGCAGAAGATGATCGCCGAGGGCGCGGGCGCGGTGGCGGTGGCCGCCGCCATGTTTGGCAAGTTCCCCCTGGCGGGCAAGCGGGTGGTGAGCGTGGTCTCCGGCGGCAACATCGACGTGACCAGCCTATCCCGCGTCATCGACCGGGGTCTTCTGAACAGCGGCCGGTCCTCCAGCCTGCTCATCGAACTCATCGACAAACCCGGCCAGCTGAAGGACATCTCCCGTATCATCGCCGACTGCGGCGGCAACGTCACCGGCGTGCATTATGAAAAGGGCGCCACCGAGAGCGTGCACGGCGTGTTCCTTCGCATTGACATGGAGACCCGTGACTTCGCCCATGTAAAACTCATCACCGACTCTCTCAAGGCCGAACACTTCAAACTTGTGTGACGGCCCCCACACCACAACAAAGGAGGAAACCACCATGATGCTTTCCGGCGCAGACATCCTTGTGAGGACCCTCATCGAGCAGGGAGTGGACACCGTCTTCGGCTACCCGGGCGGCCAGATCCTGAACGTCTACGACAGCCTCTATAAATACCAAAGCGAGATCACCCACGTTCTCGCCGCCCACGAACAGGGCGCCACCCACGCGGCGGACGGCTACGCCCGCACCACCGGCAAGGTGGGCGTGGTCATCTCCACCTCCGGCCCCGGCGCCACCAACCTGGTCACCGGCATTGCCACGGCGTATCTGGACTCCATCCCCATGGTGGCGCTGTGCGGCAACGTGCCCACCACCCAGATCGGCACCGACAGCTTCCAGGAGATCGACATCACCGGCGTGACGCTGCCCATCACCAAGCACAACTACTTCGTGGGCTCGGTGGACGAACTGGCGGACACCATCCGCGAGGCCTTCCGGCTGGCCCAGTCCGGGCGGCCGGGCCCGGTGCTCATCGACGTGCCCAAAGATGTGCAGACCGCTCTGTGCGAGTACGAGGCCCAGCCCCCGGTGACGGCGGACCCGCCCGCGGCGGCCAAGGAGCTGCGGGTGAAGCAGGCGGCGGCCCTTATCAACGCCGCCCGCCGGCCCTTCGTCTACTTTGGCGGCGGCCTGGTGGCCGCCGGGGCACAGAGCGAAATGCTGGCCCTGGCGGAAAAGCTGGACGCCCCCATCGGCTGCTCCCTCACCGGCATTTCCGGCATTCCCACCGACCATCCCCGCTTTTTGGGCATGCAGGGCATGCACGGCCACTACGCCAGCAGCCTGGGGCTGCACAACGCCGACCTCATCATCTCCCTGGGCGTGCGGTTCAACGACCGGGTCACCGGTGACCGCTCCCGCTTCGCTCCCGGCGCACGGATCGTGCAGATCGACGTGGACGGCTCGGAGCTTTCCAAAAACGTGCCCGCCGCGGTGGGTCTGCGGGGCGACGTGAAACAGACCCTGCAGCGGCTGCTGCCTCTGGTGAACGAGGTCAAGAACCCCGAATGGCAGGAAAAGCTGGCCAGGCTCCGGGCGGAGGAAGCTGAAAGTTCGGATAAGCGGCAGGGCCTGACCCCCCGCAACGCCATCCTCACCCTGAACAAGTTTTTGGGCGAGAACACCCCGGTGGCCACCGACGTGGGCCAGCACCAGATGTGGGCGGCCCAGAACCTGGCCTTCAAAAAGCCCCGGCGTTTCGCCTCCAGCGGCGGCCTGGGCACCATGGGCTACGGCATGGGCGCGGCCATCGGCGCGGCCTACGGCACCGGCGAGCGCAGCGTTCTGGTCACCGGCGACGGCTCCTTCGGCATGTGCCTGAACGAGCTGGCCACCGCCGTGACCTACCGGGTGCCGGTGGTCATCCTGCTGATGAACAACGGCGTGCTGGGCATGGTTCGCCAGTGGCAGACGCTGTTCTACGGCAAGCGCTACTCCAACACCATCCTGGGCCGCAAGACCGATTTTGTGGCGCTGGCCAAGGCCTTCGGGGCCGAGGGCGAGGCGGTGGACACCCTGGAAGGCCTGGAGGCCGCCTTTGGCCGGGCCTTCGCCGCCGAGGGCCCCTACCTCATCGACTGCGCCATCGAAAGGGACGAATTCGTGCTTCCCATGCTGCCCCCGGGCGGCAGCGTGGACGACATCATTGTAAAGGTGGGTGACGACAGATGAACCGATACACCATTGCGGTGCTGGTGCGCAACCAGTTCGGCGTTCTGAACCGGGTGACCAGCATGTTCCGGCGCCGTCAGTTCAACATCAGCGCGCTGACCGTGAGCGAGACCGAATCCAACGAGCTCTCCCGTATCACCGTTGTGTTCAGCGGTGAGGAGGTCAAAAAGCAGCAGCTGGTCAACCAGCTCTACAAGCTGCCGGACGTGGAATCCATCGAAGAGTTCACCGACGACGACTCCATCAGCTGCGAGCTGCTGCTCATCAAGATGGTCAACGAGCCGGACACCCGCGAAGAGATCCGCGCCGCCGCCTCCGCCTTCGGGGCAGACACGGTGGACTACGCCAAGGACTCGATGATCTTCCGTCTGGCGGACACCACCCGCCGCATTGACGATTTTCTCAACTTCATGCGGGACTACACCATTTTGGAAATCTGCCGCACCGGCTGCGTTTCGCTGCACAAGGGCAGCACCACCATTCGTCAGGCCATCAACTTCTGATGTGTTTCATACCATATTTAATAAAAAGAAAAGGGGTAAGACATCATGGCAAGGATCTTCTATCAGCAGGACTGCGATCTTCAGAAACTGGCGGGCAAGACCGTGGCGATCATCGGCTACGGCTCCCAGGGCCACGCCCACGCGCTCAACCTGAAAGAGAGCGGCGTGAACGTTGTGGTGGGCTTGTACGAGGGCTCCAAGAGCTGGGCCAAGGCCGAGGCCCAGGGCATGACGGTGATGACCAGCGCCGAAGCCGCCAAGGCCGCCGACCTCATTATGATCCTCATCAACGATGAAAAGCAGGCCGCCCTCTACAAAGAGAGCATTGAGCCCTATCTGACCGAGGGCAAGACCCTGGCCTTCGCCCACGGCTTCAACATCCACTTTGGCTGCATCAAGCCCCCGAAGAACGTGAACGTCATCATGGTGGCCCCCAAGGGCCCCGGCCACACCGTGCGCAGCGAGTACCAGGCCGGCAAGGGTGTGCCGTGCCTCGTGGCCGTGGAGCAGGACGCCACCGGCGACGCGCTGGACATCGCCCTGGCCTACGCCCTGGGGATCGGCGGCGCCCGCGCCGGCGTTCTGGAGACCACCTTCCGCACCGAGACCGAGACCGACCTGTTCGGCGAGCAGGCGGTGCTGTGCGGCGGCGTGTGCGCCCTGATGCAGGCGGGCTACGAGACGCTGGTGGAGGCCGGCTACGACGAGCGCAACGCCTATTTCGAGTGCATTCACGAGATGAAGCTCATCGTGGATCTCATCTATCAGAGCGGCTTTGCGGGCATGCGCTACTCCATCTCCAACACCGCCGAATACGGCGACTACATCACCGGCCCGAAGATCATCACCGAGGACACCAAGAAGGCCATGCGCAAGATTTTGAAGGACATCCAGGACGGCACCTTCGCCAAGGACTTTTTGCTGGATATGTCCAGCGCGGGCGGCCAGGTGCACTTCAACGCCATGCGCAAGCTGGCGGCCGAGCACCCCAGCGAAGTGGTGGGCCGCGACATCCGCAAGCTCTACAGCTGGAGCGACGAGGACAAACTCATCAACAACTGACGGCGCGCTTCGCGCCGCCCCTTCCCCCGCGGCCTGCACCGGCCCGCGCGGGCCGGTACAGTGCCGGGCGCCGCTGTCTTTGAGGCAGCGGCGCCCCTTTGAAAGGAGACCGAACCGATGAAAAGCGATTCTTTGAAATGCGGCACCCAGAACGCGCCGCACCGCGCCCTCTATCATGCGCTGGGCCTCACCGAAGAGGAGATCAGCCGCCCGCTGGTGGGCATTGTGAGCAGCTACAACGAGATCGTGCCCGGCCACATGAATCTGGACAAGATCGTGGACGCGGTGAAGCTGGGCGTGGCCATGGCCGGCGGCACCCCCATCGTCTTTCCCGCCATTGCCGTGTGCGACGGCATTGCCATGGGCCACACCGGCATGAAATACTCGCTGGTCACCCGGGATCTCATCGCCGACTCCACCGAGGCCATGACCCTGGCCCACGGTTTTGACGCGCTGGTGATGGTGCCCAACTGCGACAAGAACGTGCCCGGCCTGCTGATGGCCGCCGCCCGGCTGGACCTGCCCACCGTGTTTGTCAGCGGCGGGCCCATGCTGGCGGGCCATGTGGACGGCCAGCGCACCAGCTTCTCCACCCTGTCGGAGGCGGTGGGCCAGTTCAACGC
Source organism: Candidatus Allofournierella pullicola (assembly GCA_019114225.1). Classification (GTDB taxonomy): domain Bacteria; phylum Bacillota; class Clostridia; order Oscillospirales; family Ruminococcaceae; genus Allofournierella_A; species Allofournierella_A pullicola. The sequence goes on from DXFW01000020.1 coordinate 171,874, forward strand.
AGGCACCATCGACGAGGCCAAGCTGCGGGAATATGAGTGCAAGACCTGCCCCACCTGCGGCTCCTGTTCCGGTATGTACACCGCTAACTCCATGAACTGCCTCACCGAGGCCATGGGCATGGGCCTTCGGGGCAACGGCACCATCCCCGCCGTCTACTCCGCCCGGCTGGAACTGGCCAAGCACGCGGGCATGGCAGTGATGGACATGGTGCGCAAGGGCATTACCGCCCGCCAGATCATGACCAAGGAGGCGCTGATGAACGCCCTCACGGTGGACATGGCTCTGGGCTGCTCCACCAACAGCATGCTGCACCTGCCGGCCATCGCCCACGAGTGCGGCGTGGAACTGAATCTGGATGTGGCCAACGCCATCAGCGAGAAAACGCCCAACCTGTGCCATCTGGCTCCCGCCGGGCGCACCTACATCGAGCAGCTGGACGAAGCGGGCGGCGTGTACGCGGTGATGAACGAGCTGAACAAAAAGGGCCTTTTGAACACCGATTGCAAGACCGTCTCCGGCCGCACCATCGGCGAATGCATTGCCGAGTGCCCCAACCTGGACACCTCGGTCATCCGCCCGGTGGAGGATCCCTACAGCGCCACCGGCGGCATTGCGGTGCTGCGGGGCAACCTTGCCCCCGAGGGCAGCGTGGTCAAGCGCAGCGCCGTTGCCCCCGAAATGCTGGTGCACGAGGGCCCTGCCCGGGTGTTTGACGGCGAGGAAGAAGCCCAAAAGGCCATCAACGCCGGCCTCATCAAGCCCGGCGACGTGGTGGTCATCCGCTACGAAGGCCCCAAGGGCGGCCCCGGCATGCGGGAAATGCTCAACCCCACCTCCGCCATCATGGGCATGGGCCTGGGGAGCAGCGTGGCCCTCATCACCGACGGCCGGTTCAGCGGCGCCACCCGGGGCGCCTGCGTGGGCCACATCACTCCCGAGGCGGCCTCCGGCGGCCTCATCGGTGTGGTGGAAGAAGGCGACCTCATCCGAATCGACATCCCCGGCCATTCCATCGAACTGCTGGTGGACCAGGCGGTGCTGGATGAGCGCATGAAACACTTTGTTCCCAAGAAAAAGGAGGTCACGGGTTACCTCAAGCGGTACGCCGCCCTGGTCTCCGGCGGCGCCTACGGGGCGATCCTGAACGGATGATGGACGCGAAGGAACTGAAGAATCTTGCCGCCGGGCTCCAGGCTCTGGCGGTGTTCCGGCCGCTGCTGGCCGACCCGGTGCTGGCGGCGCTGACGGAATATCTGGGCTCGCCCGCCCCCGGGCGGTACGCCGCCTTCGTGGCGGCGCTGTACGAAGCCAACGGGGGCGGCCTGGGCCGGCACATCCTGCGCCTTTGCGAAGACAGCGCCAATGTCTATGTGCGCACGGTGGGCGCGGGCCAAACGCCGCCGGAGCACATGGCGGCGGCTCTGGCCGCCGAGCTGGACTGTTTGCAGCGGGTGGCGGACCTTGGCCCGGACGCATTGCTGGCGGCCCTGCCCGGCTCCCCCGTTCCCCTGCCCCGCTATGAGGCGGGCGGAACGGACCTGCCCGGCAGCTACATGCACCGGGTGCAGAACATCCACCGCTACGGCTACGGCGTGTGGGCGGCCAACCGGATGTTCTATCTGGACGAGGCGGGCCGTATCACCCCGGTGAGCCACCCGGACGCCACAAGCCTCGATGACCTGGTGGACTACGAAGCCCAGCGGGCCATTATCCTGCGCAACACCCGGGCGCTGCTGGAGGGCAAACCGGCGGCGAACATCCTGCTCACCGGCGACGCGGGCACCGGCAAGTCCTCGGCGGTGAAGGCCATCGGCAACGCTTTGTTCAGCGAAGGGCTGCGCGTCATCGAGGTGCGCAAGGACCAGCTGCGGGCCATCCCCCATGTGCTGGACGAGCTGGCGGCGAATCCCCTCAAATTTGTGCTGTTCATCGACGACCTCTCTTTTTTGAAGGACGACGACAACTACAGCGCCCTCAAGGCGGTGCTGGAAGGCTCGGTGACGGCCAAGTCGAACAACGTGGTGATTTATGCCACCAGCAACCGTCGGCACATCATCAAGGAAAAATTCAGCGACCGGGAAGGCGACGAGGTGCACCGCAACGACACCATGCAGGAGCTGGTGAGCCTTTCGGAGCGGTTCGGCATCCACATCACCTTCTCCAAGCCCGACAAGGCCACCTTTTTGCACATCGTGCGGCACCTGGCCGCGGCGGGCGGGGTGCAGCTGCCCGCCGATGAACTGGAGCGCCGCGCCGAGCGCTACGCGCTGGAGCGGGGCGGGCGCAGCGCCCGTCTGGCCCGGCAGTTTGTGGACGGCCTGCTGGCCGGGATGTGACAGCAAAAACGAGGGCGCTTTGTGCCGTTTTGCACAAAGCGCCCTCGTTTTCTTCTCCCATCGGCATGAAACAAAATGCGCCGTCTCCGCCGTTTAAAGGTCAACGAACCGTCCTGTCCCTTATCCGGGCAGGGCCAAAGGAGGAACATCCATGAAACACATCTTCGCGGGGGCGCTTGCCTGCGCCGTTCTGCTGGCGGGCTGCTCCGCGCCCGCCCCCTCTTCCGGCGGGACGGCCAGCGTACCCGCCTCTGCCCCATCGTCCTCTCCCGCGTCCGAACCTTCCTCTGCCCCGGCGGCGCAGGAGGTGAGCCTGGAGGACTGGCGGGCCTCCATGCCTGCCAACGCCCCCGTCTTCACCTTTGCCGGCGCGGAGCCCTCGCTGAACGAGGATGTGCTCTGGCCCGACCAGGTGGAGCTGATCGTCCGGGCCTGGCAGGGCACCCTGGAAGAAGCGGACGCCGCCTTTGGCCTGCCCGCGGGTTCTTTCTCCGAGCTGGATGATCCGGACTATCCCCCGCCCGAAGGCGCCATGGCCATCCACGCCGAAGGGTATGTCCTGCCCAAGACCCCGGTGCAGCAGGTCACCGTGGACCTGCCTTGGGTGAGCCTCTCCTCGGAGAGCACCAGCACCGGCACTCTGCCCGCCGCGCTGGACGAGCAGGCGGCAGGAGCTCTGGCCGCCGCCCGTTATTTCCTCTATTATCACCACGGAATGCACCACGGTCTTGAACCCAGCGACTACGACAACGCCACCGACAGCTACGTTGTGACCGAGGGCGCAATGTACACCCGCTACAGCGAACTGGAGCAGTTCCTGGGCTGTGTGTTCACCCCCGAGGCTTACGGCGAAATGATGGGCGGCCCCCTTGCCGCGGGCGAAGCCCCCGCCCCCAGCCTATTCTACCAGGGCGAGGGCGACACCATCCGTTACATGATGGGTGACCGGGGCGGCAGCATTACCTTCTGCGGCGCGGTGTTCACCGAGCCCGCTCTGCAGCCGGACGGCAGCCTGCTGTTCTGGCAGCTTTCGCTGAACCTGGACGATCTGGACGGGAACTTTGCGGGCTGGGGCGAAGGCGTGCAGCACACTCCCACCCTGGCTTTTGCCACTCCGGTGCGGCTGGTGCCTTCCGACAACGGCTGGCGGGTGGCAGAGTATTCTCTGCCCAATTGAGCACATCAAACACAAGGGCCCGGTCAGGCTGATCGGGCCTTTTGTATTTGGGGTCTGCTTTCTCGTTTTTCCCTTGCCTCCGGTGTTTTGTTGGGTCTATAATGAAAAAAAGCGCACCACCGTCAAGTGCGGGAAAAGGAGCAGGCCATGGGATTTTTCAGCAAAAAAAAGAGCGAAGAAAAGCCGGAGCAGCCGGTCACTCTGTACGATCTGCACCAGGCGGCAAAAAAGGAGGCCGACCCGGCCAAAAGCGGAGCGCTCTATCTGAAACTGATCGAAAAGGCCGCCGCGGAGGACGACCAGACCTGGCTGCGGGTCGGCTTGTGCGAGCTGGCCTTTGGCGGCGGCGCTCAGCGGGACCTGGCCCGACTGCGCCTGCTGGCGGAAAAGCTCACCGATGAGGACGAGCGGGACGAATTTTTGCGGGACCTGGATGAGCTGGAGCCCCGGGGCCTCGAGGCGGCGGGCGAGAGCAAAGAGCGTATGCGCGCCTTCCTGCTCGGGGCTGCGCTGGACGGCAGCAATGCCGCGGCCTGGCAGATCGCCAACTGCCTGGGCGCCGCCCACACCGACCAGGAACTGCTGAATGCCGTGAGTCTGGGCGGCCTGCGCGGCGACGAGCGGTGTGCGTTTTTCATGCAGGCGCGCGCCGCACAGATCGGAGGCGACGCCAGCCCCGAGGCCCAGCGCCAATATGAGTTTTGGGATGAACTGTACGACGCCATCGCCTATGGCGACCCGGAAGATCTGCCTCCCTTCGAGGAGCGGATGGCTGCCTGGCAGCAAGCCTGCGGCCAGGACAAAGCCGTCATCGAAGCCAAGCGGGCCGGGCTGCGGGAACTGCAGAAAAAGATGGCGGAAGCCGACGCCCGGGTGCGCGCCCTGGAAGGCCAGCCCGGCCGGGAAGAGGAACTGCTGGTCGCTTTCTGCCAGTGGCTTGCCTGCCGTGACCGGGTGGGGCTGTATTTCAAAACGTGGATTCATTTTTTGGAGTGGCCGGGCAAACGGCCTTTCCTCCTGTTCAACTATCGGCCCGGCCAGGACCCGGACAGCTGGCACGAGCCGGAATGTGACCCCGAAATTTTGAAGCGGGTCGTTCTCGGGCAGGCTTTGGAACACGACGGGCATGACTACCCCAAAGCGGCGCAGCTTTACCGTGAGGCTGCCCGGCTGGGCAGCGGCGAAGCTTTGTACCGTCTGTGCGCCCTGAGCCAATACTGGGAGGCGGCCGGTGAAGGCCGCAGCGACGAAGAATGGACCGAAGAGATCCGGGCAGCCGGCTGGCCCATCGTTTCCGGCTGGCGGTATCCCCGCCTGCATTGCGACGATCCCTCCGGCCTGCTGCAGCTGGCCGGCCAGGCAGAGCCCGGCGCTGTGCACCATCTGGCCCGGGAGCTGAAGGCAAAGTGGCAAGGCGCGGCAAAGCGCGGCGATCCCGACGCGGACGAGCGCCGCCGTGAAGCGCTGCTGGTGGCCAGAGCCGAACTCGCCCTCACCCGAAAGAAAGCGCAAGAGGGCGACTGCGAAGCCTGCCTGCACCTGTTGGAGCTTTATCGCAGCACAAGGGACGACGGTCTGCTGAGCGAAGACCGGGAATTCCGCAAGACGCGGGACAAGGAGCTTTCCCACTGGGTCGGGCAGCTTTTTGTGCGGCGCTGCTCTCTGGTCTACTATATGGTGGCCCAGTTCCCGGATCTGTTCGGCACAGACGAAGAAGGCGGCCTGAAAGCGGCGCAGGCGGCGGAGGCCGCGGGTCTCACCGGCGCGATGGACGCGTACGAGCGGTGGTGCCGGGATCAGCGCATTCTGCGCGAAAGCACCCGCCAGAAGCGGGAACTTCAGCGTCAGGAGGCCCGCCGCCGCACCGCGGCCCGGGACGCTCTGGAGGCGGAGATGGACGCCTACCGCGATCAGCTGGACTGGGCAGAACGGGGCATTTCCGCCGCGCTGGGCGGCTCTGCCGTGACGCGGCAGGAGGCGTTCTTCATGGGCGAGAGCAGCACCAGCCAGTACGCCCGGGAAGCGTTCATCCGGGACGAACTGGAGGCAAAACACCGCAAGGAGCTGGAAAACGAATACGCCGGCGATTTTTCGGATGGCGAAGAGGATTGAAAAAAGGGTGCTGCGCACACGCAGCACCCTTTTTGTTTGGCAGGGGCAGAAGGATTCTCAGCCGCTCGCGCGGCCCCTCTTGCGGTGTCCAAAATTCCCCGGCGGCTCAACTGCCGCCGGGAATTTTGACCGCTGCGCCACCCGCGCCTTCGCTGCATCCTCCACCGTCGGCGCTCGGCGCGGGTGCCCGGCACGCTCCGCGTGCCTCGGGTCAATAATCTTCGCGTTTGCCAAAGAAAAAAGGTGCTGCACACGCAGCACCTTTTTCTTTGGCAGGGGCAGAAGGATTCGAACCCTCGGCACGCGGTTTTGGAGACCGCTGCTCTACCAGCTGAGCTATACCCCTATGTTCTGAGCACCTCATTACTATACAAAAAAACGCGCAGAAAGTCAAGCCCCTGACGCTCAATCGGCGCTTCTTTTTTTCTTACTCATTTTTTGAAAAAAAGTGTTGACATTCAGCCCTTCGTTGGATATAATAAAACACGTCGCCAATCGCGATGTGGCCCGGTAGTTCAGTCGGTTAGAACGCTAGCCTGTCACGCTAGAGGTCGTGAGTTCGAGCCTCATCCGGGTCGCCATTTGCTGTTATAGCTCAGTCGGCAGAGCACATCCTTGGTAAGGATGAGGTCGTGCGTTCGAATCGCATTAACAGCTCCAAAGAAAGCCCCTTGGACCAACCGGTCCAAGGGGCTTTCGCTTTGCGTGCCGGGCCTGCGGGTCCGGCACGCCGTTTTATCCGCAGCCGTCAGGTGCGGTTCAGCAGGATATCCTTGAGCCAGCCGTTGGCCTCCGATTTGGTGAAGAGCTTGTTGCCCACGCCCTCCACCACATACTGGGCCGCCGCGGCGTTGGCCGCCTGCATGGCGTCGGCGTCGCTGCCACCGGCATTTTTCGCGTTCTGCCAGGCGCTGCGCCACACCTGCTCCAGCAGTTCGCTCTGCTGCACCGACTTGGACTGCTGGGTGTTGGAAGCGCTGATGGTGCTCTGGCTTGCTTTTCTGGCGGCGGAGGCCATCTCGCTCTGAAGCTTGGCCATCTGCTCCAGATACTGGCTGCTGATCTCGAACTGGCGGTCGTAATTCACGGTTGCCGCATCCGCGATGGCGTTGGCCAGGTTCTGTTCCAGCTGCATTTCGTAGGCAAGGCGGGTGGCCTGCGCGTCGGAAAGCTGATTGTTATACGCCTGCTGGGCCTGGTTTTTGCCCGCGTTCAGCTGTGCCAGCAGGTCGCCCAGGCTCTGGCCCCGGGCCACGTCGATCTCGTTGCGGCTGTTGCCGTAGTTGTTGTACACGCCCGCCAGGGTGCTCTCGGCCGCGCCGCCGCCGATCCCCTGGGCCGCCAGCTGCTGGGGCAGGCTTTTCAGGGTCATCATCTGGTTGATATACGCCTGCTGCAGCGCGTTGTCCGCGTTGAAGTTCACCCCCGCGGCACCGTGTTCATAGTCGCTCTGCAGCTGCCCCAGGGTGGAATTGTAGTTGTTTTTCAGCGCTTCGATCTGACCGTTGTAGGCGGCGTTGAGGGCCGCCATGCTGCGCTCATAGGCTTGCTGGGCGGCGGCCCGCCGGGCCTGTTCCGCCGCGGCGGCAGCCGCCTGCTGCTGCGCATAAAGGTTTTGCAGCCAGGACAGGTCATAGGACGCGCCCGAGCCGGAACCGGAACCGCCCGTGGACGCGGAGCCCTGGGTCTTGTTCTGGTTTTTCCAGCCGGTGCCGTTGACCGGGCCGCCCGTTCCTTCCACAAATGCCATGTTTCACATCCTCCTTTTCTTCACCCTTCGCCCGCGGCGTCTTCCACTGTGTCCTTGGCATTGGCCAGAATGCGGATCAAAAACTCCGGCACCGGCGCGCCCATGGCGGCGGCATTCTCCAGAATGCTGCCCAGCTCGGTGAGGATATACCACACCAGCACCATCGGCAACAGCAGAACGGTGTATTCCACCGGCAGCCCCGGCACCTTGGCGGCCACCGTGCCCAGCACCGCGTCCGCCAGCGCCGCCACAATGACCACCACGATCATGCCCGCCTTGTGCCAAATGCCGCTGCGGGCCCTGGCGCTGGACCACCGGCCAGCCTGCATGGCCGCCGAAGAGCCGCTCAGCCAATCCACCGCCATGCACGCCACCCAGGCCAGCACCAGCCAGCCCAGCCAGCCGAACGCAGCGCCAAAGGCGCCGAACACGCCCACGATGGCCGCCTTGACCGCCAAGAAAATGTTGTCGCTGTTGTTCATGGATGTTCCTCCTTTCATCCTGCCAGCACGCCTGCCGCGGCGCTCAGTTTTCCGGCCAGGTCGGCCAGCTGCCCGCCCTGGGCTGTCTGGGCTTTTTCAATGCGCTCCAGCGCAGCCATCACTGCGGGAAGGTCCGCGACGGGCGGTTTTGGCGTTTTGTCGTCCCCGCCCTCTTCCGGCGCGGCGCAGTCCTCGCAGCCCAAGCCCAGGGCCAGGGCCTTGTTGCTGACCGCTGCCCGGCCGGCGGCAGACATGGGGCCCACGATGAGATAGTCTCCCTCATCCTCCGTCGGAATGCACAGGCTCTCGGCCAGCGTGCGGATGGAGGCCCGGTCTCCGGTGGAAACAGGGCCTATCTTCAGTGTGTCGGATACAAACACAGGCAGTTCCTCCTCCTTTTCGCCGGGCTGAAAGTAGATCCAGTCCCGGTCCACATTGACGCTGCCCACGCCGTAAACGGCCCCGTAGCCGATCCGCCCGAACTGCCAGCCGCAGAGTTTGCGGCCCAGGCTGCAGGTGTACTTTCCCCAGGCTGTGTCCACATTCTCGATGGCAGCACAGCTGTCAAAATCCGGGTCATTGGGGTCGGCGTAGTAGTAGGCCAGCCACAGCGGGCAGTCCAGTTCTTGCGTCACCAGCCGCCCTTTTGCCCAGCTGGCGGAACAATAAACACAGGGGGCATACCCCGCGGCCCGCAGCCGGGCGGCCGCCTCGTTGAGCAGCGCTGTGTTCTCACCAGGGGCCAGGGCCATGGTCTGCCCCGCTTCCAGTTCCTGATCCAGCGCCACCCAGCTGGTGACGCCCTTGTCCTTCAGGCTCTCCAGCAGCGCGTCGATATGCCGGTGCAGCAGCGAACGGGCCGTCGCCACGCTGCCCCCGTTTTTATTGTAGTAGTGATGGGTCAGAAAGATGTACGCTCCGGTGCGCAGGCCCGCCGCCCGGCAGTCGGCGGCAAACCGACCGAAGCACGGATCCGCGGTGCCGCCATAGGCCGCCCGCAGAATGACGGTGGAGATCCCGGCCGCCTGCGCAGCGGCCGGGGCAAAGGTGCTCTGGTGTTTTGAGATGTCCAGTGCTTTTTGCATGATGAGAGCACACTCCTTTCCATATGCCATCATCCGTTGATGGCAAACAATATGACAATGCCGCGCATGTTATTGTTTCCGTGAGGAACGCTCACCGAAACACTGTAGGTTTGGCCCTGCTCAAAACTGACCTGACCTTCCGGAATGCCAGAGGCCCCTCCGCCGGTGTTGTTTGCAAAGGGCAGCTTTGTCACAAACGCAGAAAAATCGCGCTCTACCGTGATGGTCGTTCCTTTGACACTTATGGGAGAGTCCTCGGTCACATTGTTTGTTTGGATGGGCGCATTTGAATTGTCATAGAGCCGCAGCCACAGGCACGCCAAACTGTTTTCCTTGCAGCTGGGCAGCAGGCTGCCGGTCACCTTTGCGATGGTCACGCCCGTACGGATGTTTTCGGGGATGAGCCGTTCCTTGTCCCCGGCGGTCAGCCCATCCCCGCCCTCAAAATTTATCGTCTCGCCGTCGAGGACGAAGGTCAGCCACCTGCCGTTCCAGGGGCTGCCTGCCATGACCGGGGCCGCCTCCTCGGTGCCCATCCAGGCCGTCGCGGGCACGCCGTTCACGGTGAAGGTGTCGCCCTTCTCAACGTCCGCGGTCATCCGCACGCGGCCGTTGGAGCCCGTGCCTGCAAAGTCGTGCACCGAACCGCTTTTGGTGTGGGTGTAGACCTTCACCCCGTCGTCGGCGGCAAGCGCCGTGTCCGCGGTGAGCGCCCGGTCCACCGCGCCCGCCTCGCCTTTTGCGGCATACACCGCTTTTTCCATGTGGCCTGCGCCCGACACCGCCTCCCGGATGGCAGCGAACACATCCCGCTTTTCGCCGGCGGGGTCGTAGATCGCCCGGGCCATGTCGCCTGCGCCGATCTCCACCACCCGCTGGCCGATGGCCGCCTCCGTCTCTTCCTTTGTATAAGCCCCGGTCTGCGCCGCGGTAACGGCGTGGGGGTTGTCGGTGCGCTTGTGGTGCGCCTCGCTTTTTTGCAGCGCGGCCTCAAGCACCCCCTGCACCGTGGCCGGGGTACCCTCCGGCAGGCTGCCGGGCACGCTGGCCCCAAGGGCCGAGGCCGCATTTTCCGCCTCCAGCTGTTCCGCCAGCCGGTTGAAGGCCGGCACGATCACCTCCCGGGGCAGCTCATCCAGAATGCGCTGCATTTCGGCGGTGTCCACACCGGGGGTGTCGGGGCGGCCCAGGTTGCCCTTGCCCCGCATATCGCCGTCGGTGATACGCTCAAATGCCATTTTCCCTCTCCTTTCCTATCCCTTGTAGTTGCCGCTTTCAGAAAACTCCAGCGCCCATGCCATCAGACCGAAGGGCTCGTTGAGCTCGGTGTTCTCAAAGCGGAAGCGTGCCTTGTCCACCCGCTTGATCCGCAGCTTGCCGTGAAGGGTCTTGGTCGTGCTGTCGTTGGAATAGGTGAACTTGGAGTAGCACCAGCGCCGGTAGCTGAGATACCGTGCTCTGCGCTCCTCCCTGCACACCAGCCGCCAGCTGCCCCGTTTCTGGGCCCACACCGACACGCTGGTGGCTGCCGCCGGCGTGAGCTGCACCGCAAAGCGGCAAAAGCTCTTGTTTTTATAGAACAGTTTGCCGCCCAGGTCCGGCGTTTCCCACACGGCGCGGATGGCCGCGCCGTCGTCGTTGTAGCTTTCGGGCAAAGTGGGGTCGGAATAAAAGCGGAACACCCCGCCCTTTCCGTCACCGAAAAACAGCTCGTCGCCGTCGGACCATATGCTCACCGCGGGCAGGTCGGTTCGGTAAAAGCAGGCGTACTGGCGGGTGCTGTAGGGCTCGCCGCTGCGCAGCCCCAGATCCTGCATGCCGTCCAGAATGTAGGCCTTGCCCCCCAGACACAGCCAGTAAAGGTCCCGGTGCACCGCCGCAGTGGCGGCTGCCAGCCCGGTTTCCCGGGTGAGCGCCCCGTTGAGGTAGTAGCTTCGGTTCTGGCTGTACCTCTCGCCGCTGATATCGCTGGGGGTGATGGCATAGATCCCCAGCGCGGTGAGAAACACCGGTTCGGAGGCCAGATAGGCAAAGCTGCCCTTGGCCGCCGCGCCGGGCCCCTGCAGGGTGTTCACGATGGGAAAGGCGGGCTCGTCGTCCACCAGATCGCCCCGGCGCAGAATGACGTTGCGTTCGGTCTCGCCCGCGTCCTTGTGGGCGGCCAGGTAGTTGTCGATGACGGAATAGCCCATCACCGCGCCCGCCCCGCTGCCCAGCACCGAGTAGCCGGTGTCCGGCCAGTAGGCGGCGTCGTTCTGGCCGCTGAACCAGTCGTAGTTGGGCAGGTCCGGGTTGCCGGAGAGAAACAGCCGGTCCGCCGCGCCGCCCACGCCGAACAGCGCGCCCACGTCGCATTTGTTGACGCGGTCGGCATAGCCCGTCACCGTACGGGCGGCGGTGATCTCCACGTTGTCCTCGCCGGTGACGGGGCTTTTGCCGGGAGCTGTTTCAAAAGTAATCTGCCCCGCCTCCCGGTCCACCGTGAAATCCTCGCCCTCGGTCATTTCCTGCCACTCGCCGGTCTTTTCCAGCAGGCGCACGGTCACCGGGGTTTCGTCCAGGCCGGAAAAGCTCAAGGCGTAGACGGTGTCCGCCTCGGTGCCCGCAAAACGCTCGGTGAACCGGGGCTGCAGAAGGTTCAGCGGCTCATACTGCACGCCGCCGCCCGCCGGGGGCCGCGCGATGGTGAACAGCGGCACCTTGGCCAGATTGGCGGCGGGCTGCACCGTTTCGCCGTCGTAGACCAAAAGCTCCTTGCCGTCCGCAATGAACAGCCGCCCGTTCAAAAGCCAGCTGCGGCTGGCGGCGTCCGCCATGCCCTCGTACACCTTCCGGGGCTCGGCTTTCCAGTCGCGGCTGGTGCAAAAGAGCGACCCGCCCGCATGCACCAGCGCCTCATTTTTGAAAAAGTGGCAGCCATGCACCGCACCGGAAAGGGTGGCAATGCGCTGGTAGCCCATGCACTTGCGCACCTTGCCGGGCACGTCCCGGATCATGTTGTCGCCGCAGGGGCTCTGCTCCTTGGCCACGTTGCCGGGGTCGTTGGTCATATCCACGCCCAGCAGCCGGTCCACGCACAAAACGCTGCGGGACGGCTGGGCGGGCACTGCAAACCGGGCCATCTCACCACCACCCCGTGGCGCAGGTGAATTCGCCCCCCACCTCGCCGGAATCCGCCCGCTGAAGCAGGCTGAAGGCCACCTCGAATTCGTTGCGGTACATGGTGGCCAGGGTGATGTCGTCGTCCTTGTAGAGCTGGCTGGCCATGTAAAGCGGCAGCAGCACCGCCACCTCCGGGTCCAGAGGCAGCTCCTCATCGTCGGGCGTCGCGTGGGTCACCGGCTGGGGCCAGGCATTGTAATAGAGCGCCAGCGGCCCGCCCGGCTGGCCGGTCAGGACCAGATACCGCCCCGCCACCAGCTTTGCACCCCGCACCGGCACCGGCGCGCCCGTCTCATCGAAGGCATAGAGTTCCAGCTGTTCGACCCGGTAAAGGTCGGGCACGGCCACCGCCAGGTCCACCGTGCGTGTCTCCCCCTCGGCCCCCGCCTCGAACTCATGGCAGCGGCGCAGGTATTTGCCCGCCGTGCACAAAAGCTGCAGCCCCTCGTTGGCCGCCTGAGGCATGGCGTTGATGTATTCGCTGACGCTGTCGTCCGCTTCATTGACGGTCAGGCCCTCGGCGCTGAACATCTTCTGCAGCGTCGCCAGCTTCACTTCCTTCCAGGTCACAGCGTTCCTCCTTCCCGGGGCATGTCCCCCGCCTGCCCCGTCTGCCCGTTCTCCATCTGCTGGCCCACACTGGCCTTCATGGCCTCGGCGTGGGGGTAGCCGGTCTCGGCCAGCAGGGTCCACAGGCGGTAGAGGCTGGCCGTCTCGCCCAGCGGCCCAAAGGCCCCCGCCTGATACTTCTGGTCGATCATGCTCCAGAGCGTCTCCCGGTTTGAGGCCAGGTTGGAGGCCGGGTCCACGTCAAAAAGAAACTCGTCGTTCCAGTAGAGCTGGCCCGCCGCGTCCCGTTTCAAAAACTCATAGCGGTCGAAATGGGCGTATTCCACCGTGCCGTCCGGCCCGCGCAGGGTCATGGGATAGGGCTCGTCGGAATAGGCCAGCATGAACTGGAACATCAGCCGGTAGAGCCGGGCATACGCCTGGTTCTTCATCTCCCGCTTGGACTGCAGCCGCCCCGCCGACTGATTGGCCGAAAACTGCTTTGCCACGCCGCTGGTGGCAGAGGAGTCATATTTGCCCTGAAACGCGTCGGTAATGCCCAGGGTGCTTTTGGCCCAGCTGTAGTTCACCTCCAGCATTTGCTGGTCGCGGCTGGTGTCCGGCTGGATATTCAGCACGCTGATGAGGGCCTTGTCCGCCGGGTTTTTCAGGCGGATGATCTTCAGCTCCCGGTCGGTGGTCTCTATGTTCACCCCCTGGGGCAGGGTCACATAACTGCCGCCCTTGAGCAGCTTTTCCTGGATTTTGGTGCCGTATTTGTTGATGGCCACCTGCTGGTCCTCCACCGCGTCCACATCGCTGGCGCCCAGCAGCTGGCCGAACAGGCGCACGTTGCGCCGCAGCACCAGCGGATAGCTCTTGGGGCTGTAGGCGGGCACCACCGTGGGCCGCACCTCGCCCGGCATAAGGATGACCTCGCCGGTGGCCTCATCCCGCTGGAGGGTGCCGTCCGGGTTCATCACCGGCTGGGGCGGCCCCTCGCTCACCGCCGCCAGCACCTCGCCGCCGGGCAGGGTGACGTCCCGGGGCAGGGCCTGCTGGCGCACCGGTTCGCTGCGCACGCTTCTGGCGCCGCACACCGGGCAGCGGGCGGGCCTGCCGCCCTTCGGCGGTTCCACCGGGGTGCCGCACCCGGCGCACACCCACAGGCGGCGTGCCTGATAATCCTCCATATCCTCCAGGGTCACGTCCCCCACCCAGCTGAAAAGGCCCACGCCTCCCGACGCATTGCGGTAATAGGCGATGTTCTGGGTCACCAGGCCCTCCACGGTGTCGGCGTCCGCCGACGTGCGGGCGGCAACGTCGCTCTCCCCTTCCTCGGGCAGGCGCACGCCGTAGCGCTGTTCCAGCGCACGGCGGCTCTGGCTCACCAGCACAAAGAGGTAGTCCATCTTTTCCAGCTCATACACCCCCGGCTGGGGAATGACCTGCTTGGGATGGCGAAGCTCCACCGAGAGGTCCCCCATCTGGCAGTGGAAGCCGCCCTCCGGGTCCCACTCCACATGCCAGAAGCCGCCTCCCTGAATGGGCACCGTGCGCTCCTGTTCGTCGTTCATTTCCTTGAAATTCCGCTGCCTCAACTGCGCCAGCAGCATGGCCTCGATCTTCTTTGCCAGCTGCCGGTCCTCCGGGTGCACCGCTGTCACCCGGGGCTGAGGGATACTGGCGTCCACCTGGCTCTCGATGAGCTCGTAGATGATGTTGCGCACGTTGCCCGCCGCCTTGGCCGCGCCGCCTCCCGCCGCCGGGATCTGGCGGGTGCCTTTGTAGCAGTCCTCCCGCCGATCCATCCGCTCCCGCTTTTCGGCGTACTGGCGGCGCGCTTCGTCCAGCCGGGCCTGCCAGAAGGCCCGCCGGGCCCGTTCTTGTCCTTTCTCCTTCATCGTTCACCTCCGTGCAAGCGGCGGGGCGCGTTTTGCGCCCCGCCGCACCGTTGGACGGCCCGCGTTACGCGGTGAGCTCGGTGCCCTCCACGCCCTCGCCGCAAACGGCAATGCAGCGCCAGTTGTTGAAGCCCGCGCCGAAACGGGCGCGGCCCTTGATGACGTTGGCGTCGGTGTTGGGGTCGATGTCACTGCGCACGCTCAGGGGCACGCGGTCCAGCCAGGGCAGGCACTCGTAGTTGTCCTTGAACTGGCTGTCCATCATCAGGAAATAAGGCTTGCCGCCCAGGGTGGAAGGCAGGTAGGGCCAGACGATGACGTTCCACAGCCCGCACTGGAAGTTGAGGGCGTTGTTGGCGCTGTTCGGGTCCAGATCGCTGCCCACCGCGGCCAGCACCGCGCGCTTGAGGCTGCCCACGTTGGGGATGATGATGGTGTCCGGGGCGACGTTCAGCAGGTTGCCGTCGTCGTCGGTGAACATCTGCATTTTCTCCTGCACAGCGTCCAGCGTCTCGGTGGAAAAAGCGCCCTTGAACCGGTTGGACTGGGTCAGGCTTTTTTTGGTGACGCTGGGGTGGGCGGTGCTGAACAGGGACACACCGTCCGCGCCGGCGGTGGAGTAGCTCTTGCCGCCAAACTTCACCGAAGTGGCAAGGCCCCCGGCGATGAGGCTGGCGGCAAACTTTTCGCGGGTGCGGTTGTAGCTGGTGGTGAAGATGTTGGCGCGGCTGCGCACCTTGCCGATCTTGGCGTCCTCCACCATCTCCTGGGTGATCTCAAAACTGGACTTCCAGGTGGTGGGTTCGATCACCTTGGAATAGCCTTCCCGCATGCTGATCTTGGGGTAGGCGCCGTTCTCACCCACGTCCGCAAAGTCGCCCAGGCTGGTCTCGCTGGTGTACTTTTCGGCGTAGTTTTTGGTGGTGTCCATGCTGAACACCTTGTCCACGGCGCTGAACTGCTGGAAGGCTTCCACGCCGCTTTCGATCATGGCTTTGATGGGGGCCTGGCTCTTGCCGAACACCGAGTCGGCAACGCCGGACCCCTGGCTGAAGATAATGCTCATACTCTCCCTCTCCTTTCCTTACACAGAGGCTGCCGCAGGCTCAAAGTACCCCCGCACCAGGGTGCCGCCGTCGGCCCAGGTCACGGTGAAGGGGCCGTCCGCGGTGGTGGTCAGGCCGTCGGCCCCATCGTTCAACTGCAGCGTGGTGCCCATCTTCTCGGCGGCCACAGCGCCGGACGCCTCCGCCTCAAAGATGGTGGTGGGCAGCGCGCGGATGACGGGGTAATTGCCATCCTCCCGTTTGGGGCCGGCCACAATGCAGAAGGGCTTGTCCGCCGCGCCGCACTTGGCAAGCATGCCGGAGGCCACCTTGGCCGCGCTGCCCGGGGTCAGTTCCTCCGCGCCGGGCAGATACTCAAAGGGCTCCACGTCACCGATGGCCCGTTTGTAGATACGAAACATACTTTCACACTCCTTGCTTGTAGCTGCGGTGGAAGGCCGCGATCTGGGCGCGGGTCCACCGGGGGTTGTACTGGCGGTAGTTGCGGATGATCTCGTCGGTGAGGCCGTCCTCCGCCGCCTGGCCGCCGCCCACCGGGGCCAGGTGCTCCTTGGCCCGCGCGTCGTTGATGGCCGCCTGCCGGGCAGCTGCCGCCTGCTGGCGACCCAGCCGGTCAAAGCAGGCCAGCTTGTAAGCGTCGCTGATGGCCATGCCGCTCTTCACCAGGCGGTCGAAACGGCCGAACTCCGGCTGACTGCGCAGGTCCGCCAGGCTCTTCACCGCCGGGTCCACCGACTGGATGATCCGCATTTCCTGCTCCAGAAGCCGCCTGCCCCGGGCCAGCTGCTGCTCCAGGGCAAACTGGGCCAGCGGCGTGCCGGGCAGCGCCTGCTGCTCCGCCGGGGCCGCGCTCTCCGCGCCTGCGGCCGCGGCGGGCGGTTCCTGCGCCGGCTCCCGGGCCGCGGCGCTTTCCGCCTCGGCGGCGGCCGCTTCCTGCACCGGCGCCGTGCGCTCTTCGCTTTCCATGCGCTTATCCTCCTTTCCTTCTCTGCGTCACTGCTTGCCCTTGCCGCTTGCGCCGGCACGCAGGTCGCCGCCCTTGGCCTTCACCGGCTTTTTGCCGGGGCAGACCTTGGGGGCCTTCACCATCTGACCGCCCTTGTTGCCAATTTCCAGCTTCATTGTTTCACCTCCTTTCGCTTGGGATCGCCTGTCTGCTTTTCCGCCATCACCCGCCCGGCGGCGGGGCAGCGGCGGTTGCGGCAGGCCAGCCGCAGCAGCACCGCGCCCTGCGGGCCTGCGGTGCGGCTTTGCACCGTCATCTCGATGCCGCACTGGGGGCAGCGCATGCACATCACCTCCTTTCCTGTTGCTCTCCTTCAGCCCCAGGGATCGCCGTAGCGCCGCAGAAGATAGGCTTTGCCCTCTTCGTCGGCGTTTTCATAATCCTCGTAGAGGTCCGGCTCCCACACCGCCCGGGGCTCTTTGGCGCCGGGGGCTGCGGGATTCTTCCACCACACGCAGAAGTAGCGCAGGCTGTCCACGTCGTGGGTCAGGTCGTGCGGGGTCTTGGCGTAGACGTCGGGGTTGTGCTCGTCCTTCTGGATCCGGGCAAGGCAGTCCCACAGGCGGGGCACGTCGCCCAGGGTCATGGCGGGCGCGCCGCCCGGCCCCGGAGCCAGCCACTCCTTCATGGCGGCGCACCCGGCGGCAAAGTCCCGGCTGCTGCGGGTGAGCACCAGCCCCGCCTCGCTGAACAGCTGAGCCCGGCTGCGCCCGCTCTCCTGGCTGCGGTTCCACAGATCCGGCGGAGCCAGCACCAGCTCGATGTCCTCCCCTTCGCTTTTCTCCAGCACCGCCCGGGCCGCCTGGCCGATGGTCAGGTCCGGCGCGTCGAACTCCCGGTAGACCACCGCCCTGCCCTGTTCATCCACCGCCACCCAGTGGGCGCTGAGCATGTCCAGGCCGTAGTCGATGGCCACATAGCGGCGGACGTTCTCCCCCGGCGGCCCCCCTTTGTGGGTGGCCTCGCTCACCTCCGGGAAGAAAGCGCCGCCCGGCACGGTGAGCGCCTCCTCCACGCTGGCGGGGTATTCCTGCAGGGTGCGGTCCCGCCCCAGCGCCGCCAGGGTGCGGCGGTACCAGGCTTTGTCCCGCCTCGGATCCGCCGACCAGGGCAGGAACAGTTTGTGAAAGCCGTTGCCCCGCCCGGTGAAGATCTCTTCGAACAGCGTGCCCCGCTTGATGGTGGACAGGCCGATCACCCGTCCGCCCTCCGGGCGGTTCACCACCGGGAAGGCCGAGGCCCATATTTCCCGGGCGAACTGCTGAAAGGCCCATTCGTCAATGACGATGAGGTCCGCGGTGAAACTGCGCCCCACGCTGGGGCCCGAGGGAAACGCCTGGAACACCCCCGGCGGCCCGCTTGCAAAGCGCAGGGTGATCCGCAGGGCGGTGACCTCGAACACCGCCCCCTGCCAGCCGGCAGGCGCGGCGGCGGCCGGCTGGGCAAACTCCGGCATATACCGCAGCATGACCCCCAGCCGCCGCACCAGCTCCTTTGCTTCCTCCTCCGAGCGGGAAAGCCCCACCACCGTGCGTCCCGGCCACAGCACCAGCAGCCGTGCCGCCTCCGCCAGGGCCAGCCAGGTGAACCCCAGCTGCCGCGCCTTCAGCACCACGCACAGGCGGTGGCTCGCAAAGGCTTCCAGCGCCTTTTTCTGCCCCGGCCAAAGGGTGAACGGGGCAATGAGGTCCGGGGCGTCCTTGTCCTCGATGTGGCAGTAGTTCTCCACGAAATACACCGGGTCCTTCCGGCAGTAATCCCGTTCCGCTTCCCGCAGCGCCGCCAGCCGGGCGGCGCTGTCAGCCTTCCCGCGCGGCATCGGCCTGCTCCAGCCGGCGCGTCAGCTTTTTCAGCAGCGCACGGTCCCCGTCGGTCAGACCCGCCGCCCCCGGGCCTTCCGCTTCCGGCTTGTCCCCCGCGCAGTCCCGCACGAAGGTGGCGGCCCGGGTGTCGCCGTTCATGGCCTTTTGCAGCTGCACCAACATCATCAGCTGATAAAGGTCGGGCTGGCCGCCCTGTTCCCGCCCCAGCTCCTCCGCCACCGTTTGCAGCACCCCAAAGTCCGCCGCGCCGGCGGGCAGCGTGCGCGCCAGCAGCGCCCGGCAGATGGAACGGGCCGTGCGTTCCGCGCCCTTTTTGCTCCGCCGCCTCGCCGTCTTTTTTATCTCTTCCATTCCCTCTCCTCCTTTTGCCGAAAACAGCTGGGCAGAACACATTTCTCCCCTGCCCGCCGCCAGCGGCAGCCCCTGCAGGGGTCCGCCTGCGTTTTTTCCTTTGGCGCGGCGCGGCCAAAAAGCGCCCACACCGCCTGGATCAGTCTTTTAAGAACCACACTTCCGGCGCCTCCCACACCTCATAGACCAGCACTTCCTCCCCGGCCTGCGGCGCAAAGCATGCCCCGCACCCCGCAAAGCGGTCCCGCCGCCAGCCGCTGCAGCGCCAGGTCACCCGTTCAAAGGGGCCCAGCGGCCGCCCGCAGACCGGGCATGCGCCCCAGGGCTGCACGCCCACATTTGACGTCCGTTTTATCGGGCTTTTGTTCTGGTATTCTGGACATGGCAGAGCCTTCCGACCTCCCTTCTTTTTCGTTGACTTTGGTTAACATTTGCGGTAATATAAAACTGTTCTATGGTTTATATCCGCCGATTTGCTAACTTTGGTTAGGCTTCGCCCTCATATTATCTCACTATAGTTAGATTGTCAAGGACTTTTTCTAACTAATTTTAGATTTCGGCAGACTGCACAAAACAGCGGGGTAATTTTTGTGTTTTATGACATCTACAAAACTTTGTGCGAGCAGCGGGGCGTCAGCCTGAGCCGCGCTGCTGCCGAGATCGGCCTGAGCAATGCCACCGTGACCAAATGGAAAAAAACCGGCGCCGCCCCCGGCGGAGAAACGCTGACCAAGGTGGCCGCCTATTTTGGCGTGAGCGTGGACCGGCTGCTGGGTGTGGAAACTCCCCCTGCCGCCGACATGGGGATGGACGATTTCACCTATGCGCTGTACCGGGAGGCCCAGACCCTCACCGAAGACAACAAGCAAAAACTGTTGGAAATGGCCCGCTTTTTCCGCCAGCAGCAGGAAAAAGACGGCCAGTGACCTCATCGCTACGGAGCGTGAAGGAGACCATGGAACTGTCAGCACTGTACTGCGACGCCCAGGAGCTGGACGCGCGTATCTACCCTTACAACATCGGTTTTGCCGGGGCGGCCACCATCGAAGTGGCGGGCCGCTACGGCATTTTTGTGGACTTTGACCAGCTGGGCGATCTGCGGCAGTTCAAAGCCGCCCTCGCCCATGAACTGGGCCACTGTGCCACCGGCTGCACTCACCGGGTGAGCAGCCCCTACGACCTGGTCTGCCGCCACGAATACAAAGCGGACCGCTGGGCCGTTCAGCGCTATCTGCCCTTTGAAGAACTTCAAAAAGCCGTGCAGGGCGGCTGCACCGAGCCCTGGCAGCTGGCGGAGTATTTTCAGCTGCCGGAAGAGACGGTGCGCCGGGCGCTGAACTATTATCTGCGGGTGCGGGGCCTGCGTTTTGCCCCCGCCGCCCAAACGGAGGAAGAGGAATGAACCAAACAAAAAGCGGGCTGGCGGGCTTTTTGCACCGCCGGCCCGAAACCTGGATCGCCGTGGGTTATTTTGCTTTTTATCTGCTGAGCTTTTTCGCGCTGGAGCGTATCACCGAGCCCCGCTTCATCATCCACAGCCCGCTGGACGATCTTATCCCCTTCTGCGAGTGGGGGATCATCCCCTACGCCAGCTGGTATCTGCTGCTGGTGGGCGGGCCGGTGTTCTTTCTTTTGAAGGACAAAGGCGATTATCTGCGGCTGTGCTTCATCATGTTCGTGGGCATGACCATCTGCCTCGCGCTCTATGTGGTGCTGCCCACCGGCCTTGAGCTGCGGCAGCCCATCCCCCGGGACAACCTGCTCTGCAAAGCGGTGGAGCTGCTGCGCAGTATCGACACTCCCACCAACGTCTGCCCCTCCATCCACGTGTCCAGCACGGTGGCGGTGGGGATCGTGACGGTGCGCAGCCGGCTGTTTGCCCGCCGGACGTGGGTGAAGGTGCTGATGACACTGGAATGCCTGGCGGTGTGCTGGGGCACTCTGGTGCTGCAGCAGCACTCGGTGTGGGACGTGGCGGCCGGGGCGGCGCTGAGCTTTGCGCTCATGCCCATCGCCTGGAAGCTGTGGCCCCAGACGGAATAACAAAAAAGCGCCCGCGCGTTCCTTTTGGAGAACGCGCGGGCGCTTTTGCACAGAAAAAGGCCCCGGGCAAAAGCCCGGGGCCGCATTTGTTTTATCAGGCGTTGGTGTTGTTCTTCAGCACCACGTCGTGGCTGCCGCCTTCCACAATGCTGGTGGAGGAAACCACGGTGAGCCGTGCCTTCTGCTGCAGCTCCTCAATGCTCAGCGCGCCGCAGTTGCACATGGTGCTGCGCACTTTGTAGAGGGTGCTGGTCACGCCGTCGGCCAGGCTGCCGGCGTAGGGAACGTAGCTGTCCACGCCTTCCTCAAAGCTCAGCTTGGTGGCGCCGCCCAGGTCGTAGCGCTGCCAGTTGCGGGCGCGGTTGGAACCCTCGCCCCAGTATTCCTTCATGTACTGGCCGTTGATACGCACCTTGTTGGTGGGGCTCTCGTCAAAGCGGGCGAAGTAGCGGCCCAACATCACGAAATCGGCGCCCATGGCCAGAGCCAGGGTGATGTGGTAGTCGTGGACAATGCCGCCGTCGGAGCAGATGGGCACATAAATGCCGGTCTCCTTGTAGTACTCGTCCCGGGCCTTGGCCACTTCGATAACAGCGGTGGCCTGGCCGCGGCCAATGCCCTTGGTCTCGCGGGTAATGCAGATGGAGCCGCCGCCAATGCCGATCTTCACAAAGTCGGCCCCGGCCTCCGCCAGGAAACGGAAGCCGTCCCGATCCACCACGTTGCCGGCGCCCACCTTCACCTTGTCGCCGTAATGGGCGCGGATCCAGTTGATGGTGCGGCTCTGCCACTCGGTGAAGCCTTCGGAGGAGTCAATGCACAGCACATCCACGCCGGCCTCCACCAGGGCGGGCACGCGCTCGGCGTAGTCGCGGGTGTTGATACCCGCGCCCACAACGTAGCTCTTGCCGGCGTCCAGCAGCTCGTTGACGTTCTCCTTGTGGCTGTCGTAGTCCTTGCGGAAGACCATGTACTTCAGGCAGCCGTTTTCGTCCACCAGAGGCAGAGAGTTGATCTTGTTGTCCCAGATGATGTCGTTGGCTTCCTTCAGAGTGGTGGTGTCGGGGGCGATGACCAGCTTGTCCAGCGGGGTCATAAAGTCCGCCACCTTCTCGGTGAGGGCCATGCGGCTGATACGGTAGTCGCGGCTGGCAACAATGCCCAGCAGCTTGCCGTGGGCGGTGCCGTCCTCGGTGACGGCCACAGTGGAGTGGCCGGTCTTTTCCTTCAGAGCCAGCACATCCGCCAGGGTCGCGGTGGGTTTCAGGTTGGAGTCGCTGGTGACAAAGCCCTTTTTGTAGCTCTTCACCTTGCGCACCATCTCCGCCTCGCTCTCAATGCTCTGAGAGCCGTAGATGAAGGACACGCCGCCCTGCTTGGCCAGGGCGATGGCCAGGTCCGGCCCGGAGACCGACTGCATGATGGCGCTGATCATGGGAATGTTCATGGTCAGGGGACAATCCTCCTGGCCTTTGCGGAATTTCACCAGCGGGGTCTTAAGGCTCACCGCGTCGGGCACACACTCGGACGAGGAATACCCGGGCACCAGAAGATATTCGCCAAAGGTACGGCTGGGCTGATCGAAATAGTAGGCCATAACGCATCTCCTTTTATAATGTTCATTTCCCCTGTCGAGGGGTTAATTTTTAAAAGTGTACCACATTCGCGCACAAAATGCAAAATGCGGCTGTCACAAACTTTGGGCCGCTCTTTGCCGCAATCTGGTCATAACGGCAAAATCCCTCCGAGAAGTACGACTACCCGCAGCGAATGTGTAAACAAAACCCCCGCCGGAGAGACGGCGGGGGTTTTGTCACAGGACTTTCGGAACGCTCGTTGCACCCGTTTTGAGAACCGGGCCGGCAGGCCCGGCAGGAGGAGAAAAACGGCGGACGTTCCGCAACACATGAAAAAGGCTGTTGTTTTCTTGCAATCTTATTGTAACTTTTTTGAAACCTTTTGTCAACCCTTTCCGGCAAAGAAATTTCAAAATAATTACAATTTATGGCGAGACGAACCCTTTTTCCTCTTCCATCAAAATCCGCAGGGGCTTTATTCCACGGTCAGAACCGCCTCAAAGCAGGGGCGGCCGTCCTCCCGCTGGCCGGCAACATACCAGCTGCCGTCCCCGGTGCGGCCGCGCACCAGTTCCGCGCTCTGGCCTGCGGGCAGCTCGTTGTGATAGCTGATGACAAGACGCTTCACCGCGCCGTTTGCCAGCACCTCCAGGGGCAGCGCGTCGGCGGCCGCGTCGGCATAGCGGGTGTTGTTCATGTGGCCGTTGGTGTCGCACCGGCTGTAGGTGGCGGTCACCTGTCCCGCCGGAGCCTCCTCTTCGTGCTTTTGGATGGACACATCCAGCGTGAAAGGCACCTCTTCCGCAAAGCAGCCGATCTCAAAGGCCTGGGGCGGGCGGCGGAGAATGCGGCGGGTGCCGGTGTCCACCAGCACCCAGCGGCTGTCCAGCAGGGCCACTCGCTCGCCCTTTTCGTCCCGGGCCTCGGTGACGCGCTTGAACACAGCCCGCTTGCACTGTTCCGGCATGGTGACGAGGGTCAGCACTTCACCGCCCCGGGGCACCCGGTCCATCTGCAGCGCCAGCTTTGCCAGAAGGAACACCGCGTGGTTTTCGCGGTAAAAGTCATCGTTCATGCCGATGGACTCGCACTGGTCCGTGGAGATCTGCTGCGCCATGCGCAAAAACGCCCCCGGGGTGAGCCGGTGGTTCATGTCGCAGTCGCAGTCCATCACCCGGAACTGCTCGGTGAAAAAAACGGTCTCGGCCATGGGGCCAGCGCCTCCCTTTCAAGCGAATGCCGCCCGGGTCGGAGCCGGGCGGCGAATTGCAACATTTGAAATGTATTATACCACATTCTTTTAAAATCCACAAACGGGGTTGACAGTTTTCTTTGACAGATGTAGAATGTCAGTAGACCTACTACACTTGTCAAATGTTTGGAGGTGTTCCCATGCGCACCCTGTTCCTGGACTATTTTGCCCAGAGCCTTGTGCTGGGGCTGGCGGTGCTAGCGCTGCTGGCAGCCGCCCCCTTCCTGCAAAAGCGTTACAGCGCCCGCTGGTTTTGCCGGGCGTGGCTGGCTCTGGCGGTGCTGCTGGCACTGCCGCTGCGGGCTGTTCTGCCCGAAGCCGCCCCTGCAACGGTAACGCTGACGCCTCCCCCGGCGCTGCTGGCGGTCGAAGAGCACGGCGAGGCGCCTGTGTCCCAGGCGGCGGTCCCCGGCCCGGACATGGACCATTCCGCCGTTTCGGAGGTCTCCTCCGGCCAAACCGCCGCCCCCGGCCCGGACCAGCCCGCCGGGCAGGAGGTCCCGCCTTTCGAAACAGGCGGCACTGTGCCGGGATCTCCCGCCGCTCCTTCCCAAGGGGAGGTCAGCGTGATCGAATCCCCCTCGCCGCTGGCGGCCTTTGCCCCGCTGGACTGGCTGGCCCTGCTCTGGCTGACGGGGGCTCTGGGCGTGGCCGGCTGGCAATGGTTCGGCTACTTCGTCTGGCGGCGGATGGCGCTTCGCCGCGCCCTGCCCGCGGACGAAAACTGGCAGGCCGTGCTGCGCGAAGCCCTTGCCCGCCAGCCGCTGGCAAAGCAGCCCCGGCTGCTGGCCAGCCCGGACGTGACCGGCGCGATGGCGGCAGGCTTTTTCCGCCCGGTGCTGCTGGTGCCGGAAGGCGCGCAGCCCGGCACGGATGGCGCGTATCTGCTGGCCCACGAGCTGACCCACCTTCAGCGGCACGATCTGGCCCGCAAGGCGCTGTTCAGCCTGGTGCTGGCGCTGCACTGGTATAATCCCGCCGTCTGGCTGCTGGCAAAGCGGGCCGGGCGGGACATGGAGACCGCCTGCGACGAGGCGGTCCTGACCGCATTGGGAACGGAGCACCGGGCGGCCTATTGCGACGCGCTGCTCCATGCGGTGGGTCATGGCCGCGCCCCGGCGCTGACCACCTGCTTTTCCCTGACCAAAAAAGACGTGAAGGCCCGCTTTGCCCGCCTGTGGGACACTTCGCCCAAGCGGCGGGGCGCGGCGGTGCTGGCGGTGTTCTGCCTGACGGCCGCCCTTGCGGGGGCGCTGGTGGCCTGCAATGCCGCCCCCCGGGAGAGCGGCGGCGAGCCTCCGGTTTCCGCCCCGCAGCCCTCTGCCGAACCGGCGACGGACCTTTCCACCGACACCGAGGTCTGGCCGTCGGTCTATTATTCCCACAACGGCGTTTTCGACTCCTCCGGCGCTCTCTCCTCCGTGAAGCTGCCCGTGGATCTGGAAAGCGTGGGCCGCAACCGCTGGTCAGGCTACGCCTCCCCCGATCAGCAGTATCTCGGTCTTGCCGTGCCCGCCGCCGACGCGGAACATCCCGGCCTGATAACTCTGTGGAGCTCCGCCGACGGCGGCGAAAGCTGGACCAGCACCCCGCTGGACTGCTCGGCCTGGATCGAGCGGATGGCCGAAGCGGAGCGCTGGGAAGAACACAAGCAGTCGGTCTTTAACAAAAGCGTCGCCTGGGCCATTCCCAATCATTATCAGTTCGTCAGCCCGGAAGTGGGTTTCCTGGTCTTCTACGGCCACTATGAATACGGCCCCGCCGACAAGCGCTTCGCCGACACCAGCAGCGCCTTTGTGCTGCTGCGCACCCTGGACGGCGGCGAAAGCTGGCAGGAGATGTGCTTCACCGACGGCAAGGACATCGGCAACGGCACCTCCCTCTCCTTTGCGCTCTTCAACTCCTTCGCCTTTTTGAACGAGAATGTGGGCTTTCTCTGCGCCCATGGGGAAGGTTACGGCACCGAAGAGCAATTCAACCTGCTGCGCACCACCGACGGCGGCCAGACCTGGCAGCAGCTGGACCTGAGCGGCTTGGCCGCCACTCTGCCCGGCGCGCCCTTGGGCCGGTGGCATGTCTGCGGCGCGCTGGGCTGCTCCACCGGGCAGCCGCCCAACCCGGAACTGCCCCAGCCGGACCTGTTCACCAGCGCCGAAGCGGGATTCGCGGCCTTTGTGGCCTGGGGCGACAATGATTCCCAGCGGTTCATCTTTTATACCCGGGACTTTGGCGAAAGCTGGCAGTGGATGTACCGCACCGCGTACCAAAAGACCCAGGCGGAACTGGCCGGCACCGACAAGGATGTCTGGCCGGTGGGATACTACAACAGCCTTGGCCCGGTGCCTCTGCCGGAAGAGGCCGGCGAACTGCCTCCCGCCACGCCCTTCGGCTACGCCTCCCCTGATCTGCAGTACGCCGGCCTGGCACAGTACGGCCTTGAGGGGGAGGCTCAAAAGAGCCTGATCCTGTGGAACACCGCGGACGGCGGCGAGCACTGGACCTCCACCACCCTGGACTGTTCCGCCTGGCTGGAAAAGACAGCGCAAAAGAATGACTGGGCCGCGCTGGAAGCGGACGGCGTGACAAACGGCACTGCCCGGGTAATGCCCAGCGCCTACCAGTTCGTCAGCCCCAACACCGGTTTTCTGGTCTATTACGCCGACTGGAGTTACGGCCCCGCCCACAACCGCCATGTCGTCAGTTCCGCCGACTTTGTGGTGCTGCGCACCACGAACGGGGGCGAGAGCTGGCAGCAGATGTACAGCGGAGACGGCAGCGACTTTGCGGGCGGCGCCAGCAAGGAACTTGCCCTGTCCGTCTGCCGGCCCTTCCTTTTCCTGAACGATAAAGTGGGCTTTTTGTGTGCCCACGGCGACGGCTACGGCGCAGACGGCAGTTCCAACCTGCTGCGCACCACCGACGGCGGTGCCACCTGGCAGCTGCTGGACCTGAGCGCCGTGCTGAGCAGCGTGCCCGGCGCCCCCTGGGATACCTGCCATGTGTGCAGCGCTTGGGGCCTGGGCGGGCCGGAATACGAGCCGGACCTCTTCACCAACGCCCAGCCCGGCTTTGCGGCCTTCACCGCCTGGGAAAGCAGCGACGAGCGAGTGGTATTCTACACAGAGAACTACGGCGAGGGCTGGATCTGGGTGGAGCGCACCCTGGCAAACAGCACATCCCAGGAGGTGAATGACTGATGACCGAAAACGAGATCAAGCGCCTGCCCGACGCGGAACTGGAAATTATGAAAGAGCTGTGGGCTGCCGGTGCGCCTTTGACCCGGGCCCAGCTGGAGGAGCGTCTCGCCCGCCGTCGCTGGGCCAGCACCACCCTGCTGGCCCTGCTGGGCCGGCTGGAAGCCAAGGGATACGTCACCCGGGAAAAGCAGGGCAAAGGCTACCTCTACGCCGCCGCCCTGGCCCGGGAGGACTACCTGCCGGTGGAGAGCCGCTCGGCCCTGGAGCGGATGTTCGGCGGCAGCGCCAAAAACCTCATCGCCGCCATGGCCCAGACGAAAGACCTCTCCAAAGAGGACATCGACGAGCTGGCGGCCTATCTGGAAGAATTGAAACGGGGCGGGCGCTGAACCTCCTTGCCCGCCTCAAATCAAAAAGCGCCCCGCAGTCGAAAGACTGCGGGGCGCTTTTCGTCTTGTTCAAACCTGTGGTTTAGTAATCCTCGCGCTGCTTTTTGCGGTTGCGGCTCCAGAACAGAAGCACGATCACCACCACGGCCACCACCAGGCCCACGGGGATCAGCCAGTTGCTGCCGCCCTCGCTGTAGCTCTTCATATCGCTCCAGGCCTTGTCCATGGCGGCGTTGATCTCGTCAGGCAGAACGGTGAACACCTCGGTGTTGGCCAGCACTTCCGCGCTGGGGTAGGCCACTTCGCTGTACTTCAGGTCATCGGGCAGCTGCTCCCACACCTCGGTGATGGGGGTGGAGTAGCCGATGTAGTCGCAGTTGGCCACGCCCACGCTGGTCTCGCACATGTAGTTGATGAACATCTCGGCGGCTTCCTTGTTCTTGCTGCCGGCGGGAATGCACATGGCGTCCACGAAGTAGTTGGTGCCCTCCTCGGGGATAACGAAGCCCAGGTCGGGGTTCTCGTCCATCATCACCAGGGCGTCGCCGGCGTAGTAGGGAGCCAGAGCGGCCTCGCCGCCCTCCATCTTGTCGAAGATTTCATCCATCACGTAGGCCTGCACCAGACTTTTCTGGGCCTTCAGCTCCTCAGCGATGGTGTTCACTTCCTCCACGGTGGTGGGGTTCATGCTCATGTCCAGACGCTTGGCGGCAATGGCGAAGGCGTCGCGGCTGTTGTTGAACATCAGGATGGAATTCTCGTACTTCTCATCCCACATGGCGTCCCAGCTGGTGGGCGCTTCGTCCACCATGGTGGTGTTGTAGACAAGGCCCACAACGCCCCAGGTGTACGGCACGCTGTACTCGTCATTGGGGTCGTAGTCCAGGCCCTTGTACTGCTCGCCGATCTTGGCCATGTTGGGGATGTTGTCGAAGTTCAGCTTCTCCAGCATGCCCTCGTTGATCATCTTGCCGATCATGTAATCGCTGGGGATGATCACGTCATAATCCGCGCCGCCGCTCTTGAGCTTGGCATACAGGCTCTCGTTGGTGTCGTAGGTGGTGTAGTTCACCTCGATGCCGGTGAGCTCGGTGAATGCCGACAGAATATCCACGCTCTCGTCGCTGCCGTCGGAGATATACAGGCCCCAGTTGTAGACGTTCAGGGTGATGTCCTGATCGGCAAGACGGGTCCAGTCGTAGTCGGCGCTGACGGAAATGTCATCGTTGACCACGATCATCTCTTCGTCCGCCGCAGCGGCGGGCATGGCCATGGCGCCCGCGCACAGCAGTGCAGCGAGCAGGGTGCAGAACAGTTTTTTCATTGATTTCCTCCGTTCGCGGCCTCTTTGGGCCACTTATGATTTGCCCCGCGGCCCCACAAAGCCGCCCCTCGGGCATTTTTTATATTATCAGGCCTTCCGCCGCTCGCGGCGTCCGTCCAGATAATTGTAGACAAGGATGATGGCCAGGATCACCAGGAACATCACCGTGGAAAGGGCATTGATCTCCGGGCTGACCTTCTTGCGGGTCATGCTGTAGATCACGATGGGCAGCGTCTGGGTGGTGCCGCTGGTGAAGTAGGAGATCAGAAAATCGTCGATGGAATAGGTCAGGCAGATGAGGAAGGCGGAGAGAATGGCCGGAGCCAGCTCCGGCAGCACCACCTTGAAGAAGGCCTGCTTGGGGTTGCAGCCCAGGTCCAGCGCCGCCTCATAGACCCGCACATCCAGCTGGCGCAGCTTGGGCGACACGTTGAAGATGACGTAGGGCAGGCAGAAGGAGATGTGGGCCACCAGCAGGGTGGGCAGGCCGAACACGTTCTCCGGCAGCGCCCAGCCCAGGTTCTGGTTGGCCCAGGCAATGCCATCCTTGACCACCACGAACAGCAGCATGAGCGAAACGCCGGTGATGATCTCGGGGTTGACCACGGGCATGTAGCTGATGTTGTTGATGACCGCCTGGCTGCGCTTGCCCATGGCGTTGATTCCGATGGCCGCAGCAGTGCCCACCACGGTGGCGACCACCGCGGCGATGAGGGCCACCACAAGGCTCAGGCCCAGGGCGCTCAGGATCATTTCGTTGTGGAACAGGCTCTGATACCACTTGAAGGTGAAGCCTGTAAAGATGGTGCGGCTTTTGCTCTCGTTGAAGCTGAACACCGCCATCACGGCGATGGGCACATACATGAAGGAGAACAGCAGAACGAGATACACCCGCTGCAAAGCGCGAAGATGAGACTGTTTCATTACATGACCCCCTCCACACCGTCTTTGTTGCCGCTGGTGTTGGTCAGGCTCATGCACAAAAGCACGATGACCATCAGCACCAGACTCATGGCGCTGCCCAGGTTATAGTTGTAGCTGTTGCCCAGGAACTGCAGCTCGATCAGATCGCCCACCAGCATGGTGTCGCCGCCGCCCAGCATGCGGCTGATGATGAAGGTGGACACGCTGGGCACGAACACCATGGTGATACCGGTGGCAATGCCGGGCATGGCCAGGGGGATGAGCACCCGGCCCAGCACCCGGAAGATGTCGGCGCCCAGGTCCTGGGCGGCCTCGATGATGCTGCCGTCGATCTTGACCATGGCGGTGTAGAGCGGCAGGATCATGTAGGGCAGATAGTTGTAGACCATGCCCAGAACAACGGCGCCCTGGGTGTTGATCATCTCAAAGGGCCCAATGCCGAACAGGCCCAGGAAGCGGTTGATGAGGCCGTTGTTTTCCAAAAGGCTCATCCAGGCGTAGGTGCGGAGCAGGAAGTTCATCCACATGGGCAGGATGACCAGCATTTGCATCATCCGCTGGCTGGAAACGGGCAGCCGGCTGAGCCAGTAGCCCACCGGGAAGGCCAGCACCAGGCAGATCACCGTGGCGATGGCGGCCAAAAGAAGGCTTCGCACGAACACGGTGGTGTAGTCGTCCAGGGCGGTGATGTTCTCCAGCGTAAAGGCGCCGCTTCTGGTGGTGAACGCAAAGTACACCACGATCAAAAGCGGCACAGCGATGAACACAGTCATCCAAACCAGATACGGAAAGGCGAGGCTCTTATTTTTCAGCATGGCTCATTCCTCCATGCGGGCCATGATGTGGATCTCATCCGGCCCAATGCGCATGCCGATCAGTTCGCCCGGGGCGCTGGCCTGGGTGGAGTGGATGATCCACTCGTAGCCGGCCTGCTCCACGTGCATTTCGAAGTGCACCCCCTTGAAGATGACGTCCTTCACAATGCCGGTGAGCTGGCCCTGGATGGCGGGCACCACCTGCACGTCCTCGGGGCGCACCACCACCTGCACCGGCTGGTTGCGCTCGAAGCCCTTGTCCACACAGGTGAACTGGCTGCCCGCGAACTCCACCTGGAAGTCCTTCAGCATAATGCCGTCCAGAATATTGCTCTCGCCGATGAAGTCCGCCACAAAAGCGTTCTTCGGCTCGTTGTAGATGTCCTCGGGGCTGCCGATCTGCTGGATGTCGCCGTCGTTCATCACCACCACGGTGTCGCTCATGGTCAGGGCTTCTTCCTGATCGTGGGTGACATAGATGAAGGTGATGTCCATGGCCTGCTGCAGGCGTTTCAGCTCCAGCTGCATTTCTTTGCGCAGCTTCAGGTCCAGCGCGCCCAGAGGCTCGTCCAGCAGAAGGACCTTCGGATGGTTCACCAGGCCCCGGGCAATGGCCACGCGCTGCTGCTGGCCGCCGGAAAGGCGGTCGGTGTGGCGGCGCTCAAAGCCCTTGAGGCCCACCACTTCCAGCATTTCCAGCACCCGGGAGCGGATCTCCTTCTCCGGCAGCTTCTGCAGCCGCAGGCCGAAGGCCACGTTCTCAAACACGTTCAGGTGCGGGAACAGGGCGTACTTCTGGAACACCGTGTTCACCTGGCGCTTGTAGGGCGGCAGGGCGGTGATGTCCTTGCCATTAAAAAAAACATTGCCCGACTTCGGCTGAACAAATCCACCGATGACCCGGAGCGTGGTGGTCTTGCCGCAGCCCGAGGGCCCCAGGAAGGTCACAAACTCCTTGTCGTGGATGTCCAGCGACAGGCCGGTCAGCACCGGCTCGCCGTCAAAGTCGACAACAATGTTTTTCAGCGATACGATCTCATTCATTTTTCATGCATCCCCCTTTGCGGAACTCTCCCGGGGCGGACAGCCCGCGGGTCAGCGCCAATTATATCGCCCCGCAAAAGGTTTGTTACACCGCCTGTGGGCCTTACAAAACGTTAGAGCCTCCTTGCCACGGCAGCTACAGCGATACATACAACGCCAATGTGTTTGACGGGCACTTTCCCGCCTTAGATGCAACACACGATTGTTATTATACAGTCCCGCCCCCCTATGTCAATAGGTTTGTGCAAATTCTTTTGAAAAATGCCGGAATATATCCCAATGGGGCGTTATATTCCGGCATTTTTTCGAATTTTTTAAGATAAACCTTGAAAATGCTTTAAAAAACGCTGTCTTTCACCGTTTTTCAAAAGCGCGGCGCGCCGCCTCCAGCACCGTTTCCAGGGGCACTCCGGCGGCCGCGGCGGCGGCCGCCGCCTGGTCAAATTCCGCCTTGGCCTTGCCCGGCATTCCCGGCGCAAACTTCACGTCCACCGGGCCGTAGGGGGTGTCCACCCGGCGGCATTCCCGGGGCTGGGCCACCCGCTCCATGGCGCAGCGGCGCACCCCCCAGCTGGTGGTGTGGGCCAGCATGAGGCCGGTCAGCCGTTCCGCGTCGGCGGGGCGGCACAGGCAGCACAGCTTCACCGCCGGGCGGTTCTTCTTCATCTGAATGGCCTCGGTGTAAACGTCCAGCGCGCCGGCGGCCAGCAGCACTCCGGCGGCATAGGCAACCGCCTCGCCGGTCATATCGTCCAGGTTGCAGGCCAGCTCCACGATGTGCTCGCTTTCACCGGCCCCGCCGCTTTCTCCCAGGAAAGCCCGCACCACGTTGGCGGCGGCGAAATCCTTGTTGCCAGCGCCCACGCCCACGGCCCCGACCGTCATGGCGGGCATGGGCCCGAAGGAAGAGGCAAAGGTGCGCAGCAGCGCCGCCCCGGTAGGGGTGCACAGTTCCGCCTGCACGCTGCCGCCGTAGCAGGGAATGCCCCGCACCAGCCAGGCAGTGGCAGGGGCGGGCACCGGCAGCACGCCGTGGGCGCACTTCACCTGGCCGCCTCCCAGATTCACCGGGCTGGCCACCACCCGGTCGGCGCCGAGCCACTCCATCAGCAGGCACACCGCCGTCACGTCCGCCACAGCGTCCAGCGCGCCCACCTCATGGAAGTGCACCAGCTCCACCGGCTGGCCGTGGGCGTGAGCCTCGGCCTGGGCGATGAGGCCATAGACCTCCATGGTCTTTTTCTTCACAGACTCCGGCACAGGCAGCCCCTCCACGATGGCACGCACATCCGCAAGGCTGGCGTGATGGTGGGCGTGGCCGTGCCCGTGGTCATGGACATGGTCGTGGAGGTGTTCCTGTTCGTGGATGTGCTCATGTTCATGGCCGTGGTCATGCTCGTGCTCGTGGTCGTGCTCATGGGCATGTTCGTGGTCATGGTCGTGAGGATGTTCGTGGCTGTGTTCGTGGACATGAGCCGTCTCCGGCCCGCCGCAGGCCACATCGTGGCTGTGCTCTTCCTGGCCGTGGGCCAGCACCGTCACATGCAGGCCCCGCACGCCGCATTTTTCGGCAGGGTCCACCCGCACCTGCACGCCGGGGATGGAATTCATCACCCGCAAAAATTCCTGCTGCCGTTCTTCGGGCAGCAGGTCCAGCAGGGCCGCGGTGAGCATATCCCCCGCCGCGCCCATGTTGCATTCCAGAAACAGCGTTTTCATGCCGTCAGCCCTCCTTCGCCATGTGGTTGATCATGCTGGCCAGATACCCCGCGCCAAAGCCGTTGTCGATGTTCACCACGCTCACCCCGCTGGCGCAGGAGTTGAGCATGGACAAAAGCGCGGAAAGGCCGCCAAAGTTGGCCCCGTAGCCCACGCTGGTGGGCACGGCGATCACCGGGCAGTCCACAAGGCCGCCCACCACGCTGGCCAGCGCCCCTTCCATGCCCGCCACGGCGATGACCACCCTGGCCTGCATCAGCACGTCCAGCCGCGCCAGCAGGCGGTGCAGCCCGGCCACGCCCACGTCGTAGACCCGCTCCACCCGGTTGCCCATGGCCTCGGCGGTGCGGGCGGCTTCTTCGCAGACGGCCATGTCGCTGGTGCCGCCGCTGACCACGGCGATGAGGCCCTTGGGGTCCTCAATGGGTGCCGGGTCCGCAAGGCCGAAGCGGGAAAGAGGATCATAGTCCAGCGGAACGCCCTCCCCCTTCACCTTTTCGGCGGCCTCGGCGCTCATGCGGGTGACGATGATGTTCTTCGCGCCCCGCCCGGCCATGGCCTGCAGAATGCCCGCGATCTGCTCCGGGGTCTTGCCCGCCCCGTAAATGACCTCCTGAGCCCCCTGGCGCAGGCCCCGATGGTGGTCCACCTTGGCGTAGCCCAGATCCTCAAAGGGCTGCATTTTCATCTGCAAAAGCGCGTCCCGGGGGCTGGTCTCGCCCGCCTTCACCCGCTCCAGAAGTTCCAGCATTTCCTGCTGTTCCATCTTTCACTCCTCCTTCCGGGGTGCAAGGTCCAACAGCACCCCGTCAAACCAGGGCGCCAGCACCCCGGTGATCTCCCCATGGCGGCGTGCCGCCTCTTCCAGCTGGCCGGCGGGCAGCTGCAAACGGCCCAGCCGCCCCAGCACCCGCACCCTCAGGTCCGAAAAGCCCATGGCCATCAGAGCGCCTTCCGCCTCTTCCACCCGCCGCAGGGTCCCGGCCTCCAGCGCCGTGCCGGTGGGCACCCGGGTGGCAAGGCAGGCATAGGCGGGTTTTTGGGCGGTGAAGAGGCCCAATTCCCGGCTCATGCGCCGCACCTGGGCCTTGGTCACCCCGCACAGGCGCAGGGGGCTTTTCACCCCCAGTTCCACCAGCGCCCGCATGCCGGGCCGGTCCGCCGCGTCGTCGCTGGCGTTGGTGCCGTCCCACACCTCGGAAAAGCCG
>DXFW01000021.1 GCA_019114225.1 Candidatus Allofournierella pullicola
CCAGCATCGTCTCTATCACCATCTTCTTGAATTCTGGTGTGTAGCGTTTGTTTGGTATCCCTTTTGCCATAATAAAGCACCCCACTTGTTATCCAGTATATCATACTGTCTAACAAATGGGGTGCAGTTCAGTTTTCCGGGGCGGCCTTTTTGCGTTTTAAATCTCCCGCAGGGCCATGTGGCTGCCCCGGGGGGTCTTGGTGATGAGCACCTGCTTTTCCAGCCGCTGGCGCAGCTCGGCCACGTGGCTGATAACGCCCACCAGCCGTTTGCCGTCCGCCAGGCTTTGCAGGGTGGCGATGGCATTTTCCAGGCTGTCCGCGTCCAGGCTGCCGAAGCCCTCGTCCACAAAGAGGGTGTCGATCTGCACCCCGCCGGCGTACTGCTGGATGGCGTCGGAGAGGCCCAAGGCCAGCGCCAGCGCCGCCTGGAAGGTCTCGCCGCCGGAGAGCGAGCGCACACTGCGCCGCTTGCCGGTGTAGTTGTCCAGCACGTCCAGGTCCAGGGCGCTCTGACCCCGGCTCTGGGCCGCGCCGTGGCACAAAAGCTGATACTGGCCGCCGGTCATAAAGGCCAGCCGCCGGTTGGCGGCGGCCACCGCGCTTTCAAAATAGGCCACCAGCACATACTGTTCAAACTGCTGCTTGCCCAGGCCCCCGGTGAGGGTGCCGCCGGCGGTGCGGTGGAGATTGTCGGCCACGCGGGCACGGCGGCGGGCAGCGTCCGCCTGCTTTGCCAGCCCTTTTACCCGGGCGGCGGCGTCCCGGTTGGCGGAAAGGCGGGCATTCAGGGCGCGCCACCGCTCCTGAAGCGCAGTGCGCCGGATGTTCACGCCGGCAAGGGCGGCGCTCAGCGCCTGCTCCTCGGCAGGGTCGGCGGCCCGGGCCAGGTCCCCTTCGCGCTGCTGGGCCAGAGTGCGGGCGGCGGCCAGCTGCTCGCTGAAGCCGCTCCAGGCCTTCTCCCCTTCTCTCACCTCGTCCGAAAGGGCCTGTGCCTTCGTCCGCAGTTCTTTCAGCGCCTGCCGGGCCGCGGCCTCGCTTTCAAAGGGCAGGCTGGTCCCCAGCTCCTCTTCCAGCGTGCGGGCGGAGGCCAGCTGCGCCGAACACTGCGCGTTTTTCTCCGCCAGCTGTTCCTGCTTTTGGCGGCAGGCTTCCAGCCTCTGCTGGCACGCGGGCAGCTCCTGCCCGGCTTTTTCCCCGGCCTCCGCTTCTTTTTGGGCGGCTTGGGCCTGGGTCTCCGCTTCCCTGCGGGCGGCCTCGCCTTTGGCCTTTGCCTCTTTCAGCGCGAGAGCGGCCTCCCGGGGCGTGCCGGGGGCCTGTTCGCCCCACTGGGCCAGCGCCGAGGCAGCCAGACGCAGAAATTCCTTCCGGGTCGCCTCAGCCACAGCCTGGGCCGCGCCGCTGGCCTCGGCGGCCTTTTGATATTCTGTGTGCAGCTGCTCCAGTTCCTTCTTTGCCTTTTGCAGGCTTGCCCGGTCGGGCGCGCCCTGGGCCGGTTTTGCGGGGGCGGGATGGTGCAGGCTGCCGCACACCGGGCAGGGAGCGTTTTCGGTCAGATTCGCCGCCAGCAAACCCGCCTGCCCCTGCCAGAACAGGGCTTCGGCCGCGTCATATTCGCTCTTGGCCCGGGCGTATTGCCCCTGGGCGGCGGCAAAGGCGCCGGCTGCGTCCAGCGCGGTCTGCTGATCGCTGCGCAGGCGGCGGGCGGCGTTCAGCGCCTCGGCGGCCTGGCTCAGGCGGGCGTCCTGCGCGTCCCGGGCGGCTTCGGCGGCGGCCTGCCGCTGGCGGGCCTCCTGGGCGCCTTTCGCCGCTTCCGCAAGGCGGGCGCTCTCCTCCTCCAGTTTTTTCTGTGTTTCGGCGGCGGTGCGGCGCTCTTCCTCGCACCGCTTCAGCGTTGCTTCCAGCTGTTTGCGCAGGGCGCGCTGTTCCTCCCGGCGCTGGTAGGCGGGCAGCCGGGCCTCCTGCTGGCGGGCCTGGAGTTCCGTCTGTTCCAGCAGGGCGCGCACTTCGCTGAGGGCGGCGTGCTGCCGATCCTTTTCTTCCCGCTGTCCTTCCAGTTCCGCCAGCTGCCGGGCAGCTTTTTCCGCCGCGGCGTGGAGAGCGGCGGCCTGGCGGGCGGCCTCCAGTTTTGCGGCGGCAGCCTCGGCCTCCGCGTCCAGGGCCTTGCTCTGGGCTTCGGCGGCAGCGCAGGCGGCCTCGTCGGCGGCGCAAAGCGCGTCCGCCTGGGCCAGCACCTCGCCGCAGCGCCAGACAGCGGCTTCGTCTTTCAGAATTTCCGCCAGGGGACGGGCCGCCTCTTCTTCCTCCGGCAGCTTGAAGGCGGCGAAGGCCTGCCGCAGGGCTGCGTCCTGCCGCTCCACGGCACGGGCGGCCTCGGTGGCGGCGGCGCGCAGTTTTTCCTGCACGGCCCGGCAGCCGGCGGTGCCGAAGATCTGCCGCAGCACGGCGCTGCGCCGCTCGCCCGGGGCGTTGAGCAATTCGGTGAACTGCCCCTGGGCGATCATGGCGATCTGGCGGAACTGGTCGCCGTCCATGCCCAGCAGCTGGCGGATGGCCGTGTCCACCTCCCCCACCTTTTCCACAGCCGGGCGGCCCGGCGCCAGAAACAGGGCGGTGGCAGGCTGGGTCACCTGGCCCTCGCCCCGCTTTTTGGGCCGCTGGTACTGGGGCGTGCGGCGCACGGTGTACTCCTTGCCCCGGTGCTCAAAGGTCAGCTCCACAAAGGTCTCCCGGTCGGGCTCGGTGTAGTCGCTGCGCACCGTGTCCAGGCTGCGCACCCCGCCGGAGAGCTGGCCAAACAAAGCGTAGCTGACGGCGTCGAACAAGGTGGTCTTGCCCGCACCGGTGTCGCCGGTGATGAGAAACAGGCCGCTGGAGCCCAGCTTGTCCAGTTCCAGCGTCTCCTCCCCGGCATAAGGGCCAAAGGCCGAGAGGCGCAGATGTAAAGGTCTCATCCTTCCGCCTCCTCTCCCAGCACTTCGTCCAGAAAGGCCCGCTCTTCCTCGTCCGGTTCCCGTCCGTGGACGCTCTGATAAAACTCTTCAAACAGCTGCCGGGGCGTGCGCAGGGCAATTTCCCGCAGAGCGGGCGCGTCGGTCCCGGGGGCGTCGGGCAGCACGAACTCCAGCCGCACCAGATTGGGGTAAACGCTGCGCAGCCGGGCGGCGGGGTCCAGCGGCGGCGTTTTGTCGGTGAGGCGGGCGTGGATGTAATCCTCGCTGGGCACGGCGCTTTGCAGCAGCGCCTCCAGCGGGCCCTGCACCCGGCGCAGCGGGTGCAGGGGCGACAGGGGCACCTGTTTTGTGCTCACCTGTCCCTTGGGGCCGATGTCCACCACCGTGACGCTCTTTTGCCCCAGCGCCTCGCTGACGGAATAGGCCAGGGGCGAGCCGCAATAGCGCACCTCTTCCCGGCCCACCCGCTGGGCGCCGTGGATGTGGCCCAGGGCCACATAATCAAAGGGAGCAAGGGCGGAAACGTCCACATTGTCCAGCGTGCCCAGATTCAAAAGTTCCGAGCCGCTGGCCTCGGGCGAATCGGCCCCGGCGGTGACGAACTGGTGGGCGATGAGGATGTTCCGCCCGCTCTCGTCCGGGGCGGCGGCCCGCACCAGGGCGGCCACCGCGTCGGTGTAATTTTCGATGACTTCGTCGGGGAAAAAGGCCCGCACTGCCTCCGGGCGCACAAAGGGCAGGGCCCAGATGGTCAGCGGGCCGTGCTCGTCGTGGGCGTCGAAGCGGGCGAGCCGCCCGTCGAACACCGAGGCCAGGTGCACCCCGCTGTGCTCCAGCAGCCGCCCGCCAAAGGCAAGGCGCTCCGCCGAGTCGTGGTTGCCGCTGATGGCCCACACCGGCAGCTGATGTTCACACAGGGCGGTGAGGAAATGGTCCCACAGGTTCACCGCGCCCACGCCGGGCACGCCCTTGTCGTAGACGTCGCCCGCCACCAGCACCCCCTGCACCCCTTCCGAGAGGGCGATGGAGACGATCTGGTCCAGGATGTGCTTTTGGTCGTCAAAGAGGTCCGCCTCGCACAAACGGCGGCCCAGGTGCAGGTCGGAGAGATGGAGCAGCCGCACGGCGCTTGCCTCCTTTCAAATTCAGAACATCCAGCTGGGCAGAATGCGCAGGGCGTTCACCCAAGCCTCGGCCACCGGCAGACCGCTGATGACCGGATAGTAACACACGAAGAACACCCCCGCCGCAGCGGCGAGGCCGATACACAGCCACTTCACCGGCACCGGGCGGCGCTCATGGAAGTGAGCCGCCGCCACCGCCAGTGCCGCCACCGCGAACCACAGGCTGGGGAAATAGTGATAGAGGAAGGTACAGCGGCTCACCAGCACCCAGGGCAAAAACTGGGAGAGGAACAGCACCGACAGCGCGCCGGTGGCGCCGCTGCCCTTGCCGGAGAGCTGCCGCCAGAACGCCCAGCCCAGGCCGCCCAGCGCGGCCAGCCACACCGGCAGGTTGCCCAGCGCGGCGATGGTGCCCCGCAGTCCTTCCGGCAGGCCGGAGGCCAGATAATACCACACCGGGCGGGCGCTGAAGGGCCAGGTGTACCAGCGGGACTCATAGGGATGGGTGGCCTCGAGGCCGCTGTGGTAGCGGTACATGCTCACCTGGCACTGCCACCATTCGGAGAGGGAGAAACCGCCCTCCCGCCAGAAATACGGGATATAGCTGGCAAAATAGATGATGAGGGGCAGCGCCACGAAGAACACTATGCCGCCGCAGAACGCGGTGGCCACCTCTTGTTTGAGGCGGGGCGGTCTCTGCTTGGCCCGCTGCCACAAAACGCCGAAATAGAGCACAGCCAGCCCCGCCCCGGCGTAAAGGCCGGTCCACTTGCTGGCAGCGCCGAGGCCGAAGGCCAGGCCCGCCAGTGCCATGGGCAACACGCTTTGCTCCACCCCTTTTTCCAGCACGCTCTGGCAGTACCAGACCATGAAATAGGCGGAGAGCAAAATGAAGAAGGTGCCGTAGATGTCAATGGTGGCAATGCGGCTCTGGGCAAAGCGCAGGGTGTCGAAGGCCGCCAGCACCGCCGCGAAGAGGGCAAAGGCGGGCTTGCGTGTCAGGCGGCGCACAAAGAGATAAAGCACCGGCACCAGCGCCACACCAAAGGCGGCCCCGGCCACCCGCCAGCCAAAGCCGGTCATGCCGAAGAGAGCCACCCCCAGCATGATGAACACCTTGCCCAGGGGCGGATGGGTGGTCTCATAGACCGGCATGCCGTGGAGGTGCTCGTAGGCGGTGCGGCCGTGGTAAATTTCGTCGAAGTACATGCTGTTTTTGCAGCTGATGGAATCCGGCACCTTCTCCTGCTCGTCAAAGAGGGCGCTGTCGGAAGAAAGGGCCACCAGCGCGCCGCTTTCGTCCCGGAAGGCGGCCTCCATCACCTCGGCATTTTCCACCCGGAGGGTCAGCGGCCCTTCGGCGGGGGCGGAGAGGCCCACTTCCTTCCACTGGAACACCGTGCCGCCGCCCAGCTCCAGGCTGGCCAGCTGGCTGCCCGAGGCGTCGTACACCGCGAGGCTGCCGCCCCAGCTGACGCCGGGATAGACCCACAGGGTGGAGGCGGGCGAAGCCAGCTCCACCTGCACCTCGGTGGCAACGCCGTCGCTGTCCAGCGGGTGCTGGGGGGCGGTCATATCGCCCAGGTTCCAGAAGCTCACCACCGTCGCGGCCAGCGTGACCGCCGCCAGGGCCAGGCCCTCTTTGCGGCTCCAGGCGAGTTGGGGCGCGGGAGCGGCGGGCACGGCGGGGGCCGTGAGCACATACTCCCGCACGGCCCCGCCATGGCACAAGGCGGCCACGGCCCAGGCCAGCAGAACAAATCCCGCCACCTCCACGGCGCTGACGATACGGATCATCACCACCGCCGAGTCGCTGGAAAGGAACTGATCCTCGGTGCCGTTGCTGGTGAGCACCATGGCAAGGTTCACCACAGAAGAGAGGCTGAGCAGGCCGAAAGAGCCCAGCAGCCGCTTGTCGCCCCAGCGGGCGGCGGCTGCCAGCACCAGCAGCAGGGCGGGGATGATGTAGCGCTCATGCATGCGGTGGCTCAGGGTGAACACTGCCACCCCGTAAAAAGCAGCCAGCAGCAGGGGCGAAAAGCGCCCGGACTTCCAGCTGCGCCAGGCAAGGTACACCAGGGCGGCGGTGGCGGCAAGAATGCCCGCCGAGCCCCACATCTGCCAGGTGATGGGCCCCAAAACGGGAGCGTCCTGGGGCTGCCAGTTGGCCCCGAAGAGGGTGAGCAGGTTGAAGCCGTTCACGCTGGCGTAGGGGTAGCTGGAGGCGGTGGAGGTGTATTTCTCCCACAGCCAGCCGGCGTCCTGGTTGCCCCAGAAGGGCAGGGCGCAGGCAAACACCGCCCCCAGCGCCAGCGCGGCTCCCGCCACGCCCCGGCCCAGGGCCGCCAGGGCCGGCCGCCGCTGACGGGCGGCCAGCAGCGGCGCCAGAAACGCGGCCGCCAGCACCGGCCCGAAGAGCAGGGCCTGAGGCTTCACCGCCAGGGCAAAGCCGTAGAGCGCCGCCGCGCCCAGCCACTTCTTTTCTTCCAGGCACAAAAAGGCGGCGATGAGCAAAAGGCAGAACACGCCGTCCACCTGTTTCCAGACGGCGGTGTCGTACAAGAGGGCCGGGCAGAAGGCGGCAAAGGCAGCGAAGCGCAGCGCCCGCTGCTCACCGAAACGCCGCCGGGCAATGGACCAGATGAGCGCCGAAAGGCCCAGGTCGCAGAGGATGGGCCACAGGCAAATCAAAAAGCTCATGGCTTTGCCGCCCGCTTCCAGCTGCAGCGCCCGGGCGATGAGGCCCACAGGCCAAAGCAAAAGCATATAGCCGGGGGGATAGTCGGCGAAATAATCCGGGGCGTAAAAAGCGCCGGGGCCGTTTTCGGCCAGGCGGAGCGCCCAGGCGGAAAAACAGGCCACATCGCTGGAATAGCCCTCGCTCACAAGGGCCAGGGCGCAGCGCACCGCCAGCGCCGCCAGCAGCACCGCCGCCAGCGGCAGCCACCGGGCGCGGCGTGCCGGAGAAAAAGCAGAAGGTCTGGACATAGCAGGTCCTCACAAAAAACAAAATCAAACGGGCCGCGGGGGGCTGTCGGCTAAAAACAGCGTTCCTCGCGGCCCGTGCCGGTCAAAAAGGATGTGCGGGGCTCAGGCGCGGGTCACCTTGGGGCCCTGGGGAGTGTCCTCCACCACATAGCCCATCTCGGTGATCTGGGCGCGCAGAGCGTCGGCGGTGGGCCAGTCCTTGGCCTTTTTGGCCTCGGCGCGCTTGTTCACCAGGTCCATCACCTCAGCGGGGATCTCGTCGGTCTTGCGGTTGTAGAGCAGGCCCAGCACGCCGGTGAGCTCGTCGAAGGTGGTGGCGGCGGTCTTCAGCGCGTCGGCGCTGGCGTCGGCGCCCAGGGTGTTGATGTCCTTCACCAGTTCGAACACGGCGGCCAGAGCGTCGGGGGTGTTCAGGTCGTCGTCCATGGCGGTGTTGAACTTCACCTTCGCGGCGGCGGCCTTCTCCGCCAGCAGGTTGCTCTCGCCTTTGGCGTTTTTGATGAGGAAGTCCAGGTTGTCGCGGCAGGTGTACAGGCGCTCCAGGCTGGCCTTGCAGCTGTTCAGCAGCTCCACGGTGTAGTTCAGGGGCATGCGGTAGCCCGCGGTGAGCAGGAAGTAGCGGATGGGCTCGTAGCCAAACACTTCGGCGATCTCACGCACGGTAAAGAAGTTGTTGGCGCTCTTGCTCATCTTGTGGTTGTCGATGTTCAAGAAGCCGTTGTGCATCCAGTAGCGGCTGAAGGTGCAGCCGTTGGCGCACTCAGACTGGGCGATCTCGTTCTCATGGTGGGGGAAGATCAGGTCCTGGCCGCCGCAGTGCAGGTCGATGGTGTTGCCCAGGTGCTTGCGGGCCATGGCGCTGCACTCGATGTGCCAGCCGGGACGGCCGGGGCCATAGGGGCTGGGCCAGGCGGGCTCGCCGGGCTTGGCGGCCTTCCAGACGGCGAAGTCGGCGGGGTCTTCCTTCAGATCGTCGTCCATCTGGCTGCGCAGTTCGCGGTTGCCGCTCTCCAGCTCTTCCAGGTTCAGGTGGCTCAGCTTGCCGTACTCCTTGAAGGCGCGGGTGCGGAAGTAGACGTCGCCGTTCTTGGCCACATAGCCGTAGCCCTTGTCCAGGATGTCCTTGACGATGTCCAGGATCTCCTCGATGTGCTCGGTGGCGCGGGGGCGCACGGTGGGGGTCTTGGCGTTCAGGCCGTCGCTGTCCTTGATGAACTCGGCCTCAAACTTCTCGGCCACTTCCTTCATGCTGCAGCCCTGCTCCTGGGCCTTTTTGATGAGCTTGTCGTCGATGTCGGTGATGTTGGAGACAAACAGCACCTTGTTGCCCCGGTACTCAAGGTAGCGACGCAGGGTGTCGAACACCACCACGGGCCGGGCGTTGCCGATGTGGATGTAGTTGTAGACGGTGGGGCCGCAGACGTAAATGCGGTACTCCCCTTCCTTCTGAGGAACGAACTCCTCTTTTTTGCGGGTCAGCGTATTGTAGATCTGCATACTGCACGCTCCTTTTAACGCACCGGGGCGGGGTTTGGGCCCGCCGGGGCGCAGCTTGTTCATTTTCAATCATTATACCCAAAAAACGCCCGGGACGCAACACGGGGCGGGGAAAACACACACACTTTTTGCCGCAAATAAAAAGCGCGGCGGGCAAAAGCCCGCCGCTTGGCGCAATTTTTCACAGCCAGCGCTTGTATTTCGCCAGCAGAATGGCCCCCAGGGTGGCCAGACCCGCCACGCCCAGCACGATCCAGAAGCCGAAGGGGCTGCCCTCGAAGGGGACGGGCACGTTCATGCCCCAGAGGCTGGAGACGATGGTGGGCACCGTGAGAATGATGGTGACCGAGGCCAGCAGCTTCATCACGATGTTCAGGTTGTTGGAGATCACCGAAGCAAAGGCGTCCATGGTGCCGGACAAGATGTCCCGGTAGATACCGCTCATCTCCATGGCCTGCTTGTTTTCCACGATGACGTCCTCCAGCAGGTCGGTGTCTTCGGGGTAGTCCTTCACAAAGTCCATGCGCAGCAGCTTTTCCAGCACCAGCTCGTTGCTCTTGAGGGAGGTGGAGAAGTAGACCAGGCTCTTTTCCAGGCCCAGCATTTGGATGAGCTCCTTGTTCTTCATGCTGATGTGCAGCTCGTTCTCCACGCGGGTGCTGGCCTTGTCCACCTGGCGCAGGTAGAACAAAAACAGGCTGGCGTTGCGGTAGAGCATTTGCAGCGCAAGGCGCTTGAACTTCTTGGTGCTGCAGCCCTTCACCAGGCCCTCCATGAAGGCCCGGGGCAGCGCCGTCTCCCGCAGGCAGACGGTGATGACGTTCTGGGGGGTGAGCACGATGCCGAAGGGGATGGTGGAATAAACGAAGGTGTGGCCCTCGGTCTGCACCAGGGGGGTGTCCACCAAAATCATGGTGCTGGTGGTCTCGCCCTCGTCCTCCACCTCAATGCGGCTTCGCTCCTCTTCGTCGAGGGCGGCGCGGATGAGGTCAGGGTCCACATGGAGCTTGGCGCACACACGCCCGATCTCCTTCTCGTTGGGGTCGCACAGATGGATCCACGCGCCGGGGCAGATCTGATCCTGCTCCAGCATGCGGCCACCGTCGCTGAGATAAATCGTGATCATATTTTACACCTGCTTTCTTTCTGGCGGCGCACAAAGCCCGCCCCGCGCAGGTGTCAGCGCACGGGGAACAGAAAGGCAGAAGCGCCACATATGAAGGCCTTACACATTCGACTACCGGGGTCGCCGTCCATGCCTTTCATCTCCTTGCTCACAAAAATCGGGGCGGTCACGCCCTCTCTAAGTGTATGACCTGCCCCGGGGGTTTGTCAAGCGTATCAGGCGAAAAAACCTTGTAAAAAAACGCCCCCGCCCGGCCGCAGCCGGACAGGGGCGAAACACCTGTGATTCTGTTTGCAAAAGGGGCGCGTCAGGCTCAGCCCACAACGTAGACGTTCACCTGCTGCACGCCGTTCATCAGCGCCTCGCTGTAGGTCTCGTAGAACAGGTCCACGAGGCAGCTGCCGTTCATCAGCGCGGTGCCGGTGTCGGTGGCGATGGCGTAGCCGTAGACAAAGCGGCCGTCGGTGCTGGTGATGTAGAGCTTGGTGCCATAGGGGATGAGGTTGGGGTTCACGGCCACGGTGCCGTAGCCAAGGCCCAGCCCGGAAGCGCCCCGGCCGCGGCTGGCGGAATAGCCGGTGGCCCGGCCGGTGTAGACAGCGGTGTAGCTGGAAGGCACGCCGTTCACCACTTCGGGGCCGGACAGATCGCTCACCGGCGCGCCGGCCTTGTAGGCCTTGATGATGGTGTTCACGGGGGCCTCGGTCATCACCACGCTCACCACCTGGCTGGATTCCACCTCGCCGTCCACG
Source organism: Candidatus Allofournierella pullicola (assembly GCA_019114225.1). Lineage (GTDB taxonomy): Bacteria > Bacillota > Clostridia > Oscillospirales > Ruminococcaceae > Allofournierella_A > Allofournierella_A pullicola. The sequence goes on from DXFW01000021.1 coordinate 10,441, forward strand.
ATACGCAGGCGGTGGGTGATCTCGTTGGTGCCTTCCCTGCCCTGCTGCACCGTCATGGTGCGGCTCTTGTTGCGGTAGAACAGGCTGGTGTAGACATATTCGGTCTCATAGGGAATGCTCTCGTAGGTCACGGTGTCCTGGTATTCCACCCGGTGCACCGTGATGGGGTCGTCCTCGCTGACGACGGTGTGCAGGCTGGGCTCGGTGTAGTCGTGCTCGCCCAGCTCAATGCCGCAGGCGGCCAATGCCTCGGCCACCGTGCCGCCCGCCAGCTTGGTCACATGCTCGGCCCCGTCGGCATAGACGGTGATGGGCACCGCCCGCTGAATGCTCAGGCTGGCAAGGTTGCCGTTGAAGGCGGTGAAGTAGACGCTGTCTTCCTCCGCGGCCACAATGCCGGAAAGGTCCATCAGCTCCTGGGGGTCCTCCGCCCGGGTGATCAGCATGCGGCTGGCGCCGTGGGAATCGGACACATAAACGATATTCAGTGTGGAAAAAAGCGCAAACAGGGTCAGTGACAGGCAGCACAGGGTGAGCAGGATGACGTAGAATTTAGCCGGGATGGCCAAAACCCGCCGCCGCAGATGTTCTGTGAATTTTGTCATAAACACTCCTAACGTTCCATGTTGTAGGGCAGTCTCTGCGGCCGAAACATGGGGCACGGCCGCGCCCTTCCTTGCAGTGTGCCCGCCTGCCGCCGCTGCTGTGCGGCACACCGGGCACTTGAGGCATTGTAGCAAATGCCCGCCGCCGCGTCAAACTGCCTCGGCGGGCGGTTTTGGCTCAAATTGGCCGTGTTTCGGCGTTTTGAAAAAAGTGCTCACGTCATGCTCTCTATCCCGCCGCAAGGCTTCGATTTACTCTTGATTGCTTCGATTTATGCCTCGATTTTAACCATTTTGTCATTTTTTGACCCACTTCTTGCTTGTGCTTTTTGTCCAAATCAGCGTCTTTTGCTATGTGCAACTTGCACATTCAAACGCCCAAAAAACAGAAAAACGGGCCGCCAGCGGCGGCCCGTTCGATTCAGCGAAGGTCGGGCAGAGGCCCCTCCTGAAAGCCCTGCCGCGCAAGGTACCAGCAGGAGGAAAAGCCGCACTGCTCCAGCAGGGCTTTTGCCTGCCCGAAACCGGTGAGCAGCGCGCCGGCGGCGTGGCTGTCGCCGGTGATACACACCCGGGCATTTCTGCGGCGCATTTCCTTTAATAAGAAAACCGCCGGGTAAGGCGCGGTGCGCCAGCCCCTGGAAATCGCCCCGGTGTTGACCTCAAAGATCACGTCCTGAGCGGCCAGCGCCTCCAGCGCCTCCAGGGCAAAGCCGCGCAGGCGGGGAGTCTCCGGGTCAAAGAAGCGGTTGCCCTCGTTGAATTTGGTCACCAGGTCAAAGTGGCCCAGGATGTCACAGCCGGTGCGCTGCGGCGTTTGGGCCAGCAGGCTGTAGTATTGGCGCAGCAGCCCTTCCATCCCGCCGCAGCGGTCTGCCAGGCGGGCGAATGCCTCCGGGCTCTCGTCCACTGCGAAAAGCTGCCCGTCCAGCATAAGGCCATGGACCGAGCCGATGAGGTAATCGAAAGTTCCTTCGGGCGGGGGGCTGAAAAAGTCCTGTTCCAAGCCCAAAAACACCTGCATGCGCCCGGCGTACCTCTTTTTTTCCTCTTCCACCGCCGCCCGGTAGGCGGGCAGGTCCGCCGGGGCCATGCACCACTCTTCCCCGTCCAGCGGGGAATGGCCGGAAAAGCCGATGGCGCCAAGGCCCGCCGCAAAGGCCGCGGCGGCCATCTCGGCAGGGGTGTTTTTTCCGTCGCAGAAGGTGGTGTGGGTGTGCAGGTTCTGGGGCTTCATGGGGTCATCTTCTCCTGTTTCACTTTGTGGTCGATGATGTGGCGGGAGGCAAGCTCCTTGTATACATCCTCCACCGAAATGCCCGCCTCCACCATCAGCACCATCACATGATACATCAAATCGGCAATTTCATAGATGGTCTCGGCCTTGTCGCCCCCTTTGGCGGCGACGATGACCTCGGTGGATTCCTCGCCCACCTTTTTCAGAATTTTGTCCAGGCCCTTCTGAAAGAGATAGGTGGTGTAGGAGCCTTCCGGCAGGGTCTCTTTGCGACCTTCCAGCAGCTTGTAAAGGCCCTTCACGGTGAAGGGCTCCCCCGCCTCGCCGATGTACATCGGCTCAAAAAAGCAGCTCTCGGCCCCGGTGTGGCAGGCGGGGCCGTCCTTGTCCACCACCACCACCAGCGCGTCCCGGTCGCAGTCGGCGGTGATGGAGCGGATGTGCTGCACGTTGCCGGAGCTTTCTCCCTTGCGCCACAGGCACCGGCGGGACCGGGACCAAAAGCAGGTGCGCCCTTCGGCCATGCTGATGGCAAGGCTCTCCCGGTTCATGTAGGCCAGGGTGAGCACTTTGCCGTCCGCCGCGTCGGTGACGATGGCGGGGATGAGGCCGTTTGAGTCGAATTTGAGTTCATCCATGGAAATCATCGCATGTTCTCCTTGCTTTGTCAAATAAGGCGCATGGGCACGCCCGCGGCGGCCAGGGCCTGTTTCAGATCGGGGATGGCCACCTCACCGAAGTGGAAAATGGAGGCGGCGAGGCCCGCGTCCACCTTTGGCAGGGCTTTGAAGAGAGAGACAAAATCCTGCACGCTCCCCGCGCCGCCGGAGGCGATGACCGGCACGTCCACCGCGTCGCAGACGGCACAGAGCATTTCCAGATCAAAGCCCTGTTTGACGCCGTCGGTGTCAATGCTGTTCAGAACGATTTCGCCCGCGCCGTCGGCCACGCCCCGGCGCACCCATTCGATCGCGTCGAGGCCGGTGTCCTCCCGGCCGCCTTTGGCGAACACATGATAGCTCCCGTTCACCCGCTTTGCGTCCACGCTCAGCACCACGCACTGATCGCCGTAGCGCCGGGCGGCAGCGGCGATGAGGCCGGGGTCCCGGATGGCGCCGGAGTTGACGCTCACCTTATCCGCGCCGCACTTGAGCACCCGGTCGAAGTCCTCCACCGTGTTGATCCCGCCGCCCACGGTGAGGGGGATGAACACGGTGGCCGCCACCCGTGTGAGTACGTCGGTGAAAAGGGCGCGTCCCTCGGCGGAGGCGGTGATGTCGTAGAACACCAGTTCGTCCGCCCCCGAGGCGCTGTAGAAGGCGGCCAGCTCCACCGGGTCGGACACATCCGCCAGCCCTTTGAAGTTGACCCCTTTCACCACCCGGCCGTTCTTCACGTCCAGGCAGGGAATGATCCGCTTGGTGATCATGTCTGCACCTCCCGCACCGCCCGGGCCAGATCCACCCTGCCGGCGTAATACGCCTTGCCCACGATGGCCCCGTAAAGGCCCATTTTTGCAAGGTTTGCAAGATCTTCGTTGGAGGAAACGCCCCCCGAGGCGATGATGTCGCATTTCACCGTTTTTTGCAGCAGGGCCAGCTTTTCAAAGGGCGGGCCGGAAAGGGTGCCGTCGGTGTCGATATCGGTAAAAATAAGGGTGGCCGCGCCCAGGGATTCCATTTTGCGGGCAAAGTCCAGCCAGTCGAGGCCGCTGTCCGCCTCCCAGCCCGCGGTGCGCACGCTCCGGCCCCGCACGTCCAGCCCCACGGCGATACGTTCCGGGCCAAAGCGCTCCACCGCCTGCTTCACAAAACCCGGGTCGGCCACGGCCGCGGAGCCGATGACCGCCCGCCGCACCCCCAAGCTGAACGCCGCTTCCAGGCCGGCCATGGAGCGAATGCCGCCCCCCAGCTGCACCGAAAGGCCGGAGGCAGCCACGGCGGCCACGATGGCCCCGTTCTGCCTCTTGCCGCTGCGGGCGCCGTCCAGGTCCACCATGTGCACCCAGCCGGCCCCGGCGGCCCTGAAGGCGCGGGCGGTCTCCACCGCGTCGCCGGCCACCTGATGGGCGGTGGAAAACTCGCCCTTCACAAGGCGCACCACCCGGCCGTCTTTCAGATCAATGGCGGGGAAAAGGTTCATCCGCCCACCTCCATTTCACAAAAGGCCCGCAGGATGGCAAGGCCCGCGCTGCCGCTCTTTTCCGGGTGGAACTGCACTCCCAGCACATTGCCCCGGCCCACCGCGGCGGTGAGGGGCGCGCCGTACTCCGCCGTGGCCAGCACACAGGGCGCGGGGCTGGCCGCCCAGTAGGAGTGGACGAAGTAGACGCAGTCCCCTTCCTTTGTGTTCTTGAACAGGCCGCAGGCCCGGCCCTCCTGCGTGAGCGCAAGGGCGTTCCATCCGATATGAGGCGCCTTGAGCCCTGGGGGGATGACCTCCCGGATGGGGCGCACCTCGCCGGGAATAAGGCCCAGGCCTTTGTGCTCGCCGTATTCAAAGCTCTTTTCCAGCAAAAGCTGCATGCCGAGGCATATCCCCAAAAGGGGCTTGCCCGCTTCGGCCGCGGCCAGCACGGCTTTGTCCAGCCCGCTTTTGCGCAGGGCCGCCGCCGCGTCACCGAAGGCACCCACCCCCGGCAGCACCAGGCGGCCGGCTTTGGCCAGAACATCCGGGTCGCCGGTGACTTGTACTTCCCGGCCGATGGCGGCGAAGGAGGAACGCAGGGAAAAGAGGTTGCCCACCCCGTAATCCACAATGGCGACCATCACAGGACCCCCTTGGTGGAGGGCACCTCCCCCGCGGCGGCGGGGTCGATGGCCACAGCGGCGCGCAGGCTGCGGGCCAGGCTTTTGAAGGCGCCCTCGATGATGTGGTGGCTGTTGGTCCCCGCCAGCTGTTTCACGTGCAGGGTCAGGCCCGCCTGGCGGGCGAAGGCGTTCAGAAACTCCTCGGTGAGCTGGGTGTCGAAGGTGCCCACCTTCTCGGTGGGGATGGCCAGCCCATAGCACAAAAGCCCCCGGCCGGAAAGGTCCACCGCCGTGAGGATAAGGGCCTCATCCATGGGCAGAAGGGTGCTGCCGTAGCGGGTGACGCCCCGCTTTTCGCCCAGAGCCTGGGCAAAGGCGCCGCCCAGGACAATGCCCACATCCTCCACCGTGTGGTGGTCGTCCACCCAGGTGTCGCCCCTGGCCTGCACCGTCAAATCAAAGCGCCCGTGGCGGGCAAACAGGGTGAGCATGTGGTCCAGAAAACCGCAGCCGGTGGAGATGTCACTTTTGCCGGTCCCGTCCAGGTCCAGCACAACGGTCACATCGGTCTCTCCGGTGGTGCGGCGCAGTTCAGCGGTGCGCATGGTTCATCTCTCCTCTCGAATGCCGTCCAACGCGGCCAGGAATACGTTCATCTGCTCGGGGGTGCCGATGGTGACCCGCACGAAGGGGCGCAGGCGGGGTTTGTCCCACCAGCGCACCAGCACGCCCCGGGCCTTGAGGGCACGGTAGAGTTCGCCCCCGTCCAGCCCCGGGCAGGAGGTGAACAAAAAGTTTGCCAGCGAGGGCAGGGTGACGAAGCCCCGCCGGTCCAGCTGCTCTTTGGTGTAGGCCCGCGTCTGCGCGACGCGGCGGCAGTTTTCCATATAGTATTCGTCCTGCCCGATGGCGGCCGCCCCGGCGGCCAGGGTGAGGCTGTTGATGTTGTAGGGGTTGGTGGAACAGCGGATGGTCTCCAGATCCGCGATGAGCGCCGGCTGCGCCAGGGCGAAACCCAGCCGCGCCCCCGCCATGGAACGGGATTTGGAGAAGGTCATGCACACCACCAGATTGTCGTATTGCTTCACCAGCTTTGCGCAGCTTTCGGCCCCGAAATCCACATAGGCCTCGTCCACCACCACCACGCTGTCCGGATTATGGCGCAGGATGTCCTCCACCTGTTCCGGGCGGATGGAAAGGCCGGTGGGGGCGTTGGGGTTGGCGAACACGATGAGCCGGTCCAGCCCGTAATAGTCCCCGGGGCAGAGGGTGAAGTCCTCCTTCAGCGGCACTTCCAGCAGCGGCAGGCCGTGGAGTGCGGCGAACACCGGATAGAAGCCGTAGCTGATGTCCGGGCAGGCGGCTCCTTTTTCCGGCGAGGCGAAGGCGGTGAAGGCAAAATTCAAAATTTCATCCGACCCGTTGCCCAGCAGCACGTTTTCCGCCGCGAGGCCGTAGCGGGCGGCCAGGGCACGGCGCAGTTCGCTGCCCGCCGGGTCGGGATAAAGATTGAGCCGCCGCACCGCGGCGGTGCTCACCGCCCGCTCCACCGCCGGGCAGGGCGGATAGGGAGACTCGTTGGTGTTCAGCTTCACATACTGCATTTCCCGGGGCTGTTCGCCGGGGACATAGGCTTCAAGAGACGCAAGGCGGGGGGCTAAAAATCTGCTCATGGTCTGCCTTTCTGTTTCAAAGGGTGTTGTCGAAGCGGCTGAGCACGCTGCGGGCGTGGGCTTCCAGCCCTTCCTGCCGGGCAAAGCGGGCCACCTTGGCCTGCACCTTTTCCAGCGCGGCGGCGGTGTAGTAGGTGAACTGGGTGCGCTTGACAAAATCGTCCACCGACAGAGGGCTCATAAACCGGGCGGTGCCCATGGTGGGCAGGGTGTGGTTGGGCCCGGCGAAGTAATCGCCCAGGGCTTCCGGGCAGTTGCGGCCCAGGAACACCGACCCGGCGTTGCGCACCGCGTCCAGATAAGCGAAGGGGTCGTCCACGCAGAGTTCCAGGTGCTCGGGGGCAATTTCGTTGGCCACCTCGATGGCCGCCCGCAGGTCGCGGGTGAGAATGATTTTGCCATTGTCGTCGATGGAGGCACGGGCGATGTCCGCCCGGGGCAGCAGGGGGATCTGACGCTCCAGCTCCGCCTGCACCGCCCTGGCCAGTTCTTCGCTGTCGGTCACCAGCACGGCGGCGGCCCGCGTGTCGTGCTCCGCCTGGCTCAGCAGGTCGGCGGCCACCTGGCGGGCGTCGGACGCGCCGTCCGCCACCACCAGGATCTCGCTGGGGCCGGCGATCATGTCGATGGCCACCCGCCCGAACACCTGGCGCTTGGCCTCGGCCACCCAGGCGTTGCCGGGGCCCACGATCTTGTCCACACGGGGCACCGTTTCGGTGCCGTATGCCAGGGCCGCCACCGCCTGGGCCCCGCCGGTGCGGAACACCCGGTCCACCCCGGCAATGCGGGCGGCGGCCAGGATGACGGGCGAGATGTCGCCCCCTGTGGGAGGCGAGACCATCACGATCTCGCGGCAGCCGGCGATTTTTGCGGGAATGCAGTTCATCAGCACGCTGGAGGGGTAGGCCGCCGTGCCGCCCGGCACATAGAGACCCACTTTTTCGATGGGCAGGACCTTCTGGCCCAGCACCACACCCTCCTCCTCGCTGACCACAAAGCTGTTGGTCAGCTGGCGGCGGTGAAAGGCGGCAATGCGGCCGGCGGCCTCCTGCAAAAGGCCGGCCAGGCCCGGTTCCAGGCCTGCCACCGCCGCGTCCAGCTCCTCTGCGGTGACTTCCAGGGCGGAGAGGTCGGCGCGGTCGAACTGTTTGGCGAAGCGGAACAGAGCCGCGTCCCCCTCCTGTCTCACCGCGTCAATGATGTCCCGCACCGCCCCGGCCACGTCGGCGGAATCGTCGGCGCGGGCAAAAATCTCCCGGGGGGAGAGTTTGTCGAAATCATAGAGCTTTATCATGCCTGTTCCTCCTTTGGGGCCGCGGCGTTTTGGGCCAGCAGCCGGGCCATGCGCCGGATGGCGTCGTTCTTGAATTTCCAGCTCACCTTGTTGGCGATGAGGCGGGCGCTCACCGGCACGATCTCAGATTTCACCGCAAGGCCGTTTTCCGCCAGGGTGCGCCCTGTTTCCACGATGTCCACGATAACGTCCGAAAGGCCCAGCAGCGGGGCCAGCTCGATGGAGCCGTTGAGCTTGATCACGTCGATGTCCCGGCTCAAGGAAGCGTAGTAGCCCCGGGCAATGCGGGGGAACTTGGTGGCCACCCGCAGGGTGCGGGCGCCGTCGTCGTGGAAGTCCTCCTTTGCCGCCACGCACATGCGGCATTTGCCCACCCCAAGGTCCGCCAGTTCGTACACGTCCGGCAGATACTCCAGCAGGATGTCCTTGCCCGCCACCCCCACGTCGGCCGCGCCCCGCTCCACATAGATGGACACGTCCGAGGGTTTGACCCAGAAGTAGCGCACCCCCGCCTCCGGATTTTCAAACACCAGCCTGCGGTTTTCCTCCTCGATGGAGGGGCAGGCGTAGCCCGCCGCCTTGAAGCTGCGGTAGACCGTTTCGCCCAGCCGTCCCTTGGGCAGCGCGATGTTCACCATGGTCATGTTCCGCCGCCCTCCTTTCGCAGATCCAGCAGACGCCGGAAGCCCAGGTCCGGCGGAGCGCACCGCTCGGCCCGGACGGTGTGCCCCGCGGCCACCAGCGCGTCGGTCTCGGCGGCCACGCGGGCCGGGCTGACCGAATCATCGTAGAGTACCAGCACGTCCACCTCGTCCTGGGCGGGCGCGCCGAACCGCTCCAGCTGGTCCAGATAGACAGCGAAGCCGATGGCTCCCCCTTCCCGGCCCATGCGGTGGAGCAGATGGTCGTAGCGCCCGCCCGCCAGCACCCCGGCGGCAAGGCCCGGCACAAAGCCCCGGAACATCACGCCGCTGTAATAGTTCATGTCGTTGGCAATGGAAAAATCCAGCCGCAGGTGTTCGGCAAGGCCCCTCTGTTCCATCAGGGCGCACAGTTGCCGCAGTTCCGCCAGGGCGGCGGCCATCCTCTCGTTTTGCACCAGCGGCTCCAGCGCCGTCAGCGCCGGGGCGGGCCGCTCATAGAGCAGGGCCAGCCGGCCCAGACCCTCCGCCGCCTTTTCGGGCAGCAATCCCTCCGCGGCCAACCGCTCCAGCGCGGGGACGTTCTTCGCCCCCATGGCCTCCAGCACCCGGCGGCGGGTGCCTTCGGGCAGGTCCAGCCCTTCCAGCAAGCCCGCCACAAACCCCTGATGGCTCACGTCCAGAAGATACCCGCCGCTGATGACCCCAAGGCTTTTTGCCGCAAGCATGAGCACCTCGCCCTCGGCGGCGGCGTCCAGCCGGCCAATGCACTCCAGGCCGGTCTGGGGGATCTCCCGGTAGCCGCCGGCGGTGGCGGAGGGCCGGTAGACATTCTCGCTGTAGTACACCTTCTGCAGCCCCGCGCCGCCCCGGCCGTTCTTTAAAATGGAGAGGGTCACGTCGGGCTTCAGAGCCATCAGCTTGCCGTCCAAATCGGTAAAGGTGAGGATGTTCTCGCTGAGCAGAAAGCTCTTGTTGCGCACATAGAGGTCGTATTCCTCGAACTTGCTCATCTTGTAAGGCTGGTAGCCGTAGCTGCGGTAGAGGCCCCTCAGCCGGAAAGCCGTCTCCTCGTTTTTCAGCAAAAGGCCGTTGTCCATTCCTGGCTCCCCTCCCCCCGCGCCCGCCGGGCGGACGCCGTTGCTTTAGTATGATAACATAATAAAGCAACAAAGAGATGATGTCAAGCACCTTTGTTGTGAATAAATATCCCCCGGCAAAGCCGGGGGTTTTTCATATGCGGGCATAGCCCTAGAATACTAGCGTGCGCGTCACGTCACGCAAGTACGGTCTGCCAGCCGCGAAGGTTCTGTTACTTGCCGCCCGTAAAC